>JAWXCI010000012.1:0-28962 GCA_034408895.1 Flavobacteriales bacterium | reverse complement strand
TTCGAGCTTCGAGCTTCGAGCTAACAAAATTGTTGAAGATAAAGCTGCAGTACAATGCAGTAGGTGATTCAAGATTTCACTTTTTCATTTCCATTTTTTTGGCCGGCATTGTCTGTTGGGCTGTGTGTTGAACAAACAGCACATGGCCAAAATCGGGAATTGCCACGCATTGTTGTATGGCAATTTGATGTTCTTAGATGAACCTTGCTTAACCCGCAGACACGCATCGCCTGTTCCCGAAAACAACAGAAGCAGGCGGAACTGCGACAACAAACAAAAATTTCAAAAACGAAATCATCTTATCAATTGCACAAACCTTTTTTCTTTTTAGCTTTTGTTTTCTCCCTCTCTTTTGGGGAGGGCTGGGGAGGTGCCTATGCACAGGAGAATCTGGTGCTCAACCCAAGTTTGGAGGATACGGCAAGTATGGGCGATGGTTGGCCGTATTTGATTACCTCAAACTGGTTGAATCCGAATGGGTCAACGGCAGACTACTTCTCGCCTTTCGATGAGGAACTGGGGTCTGGTTCTGGCTCGGTATTACACGCCCCACAATCACAATACTTGGGATACCAAGTTGCTCAGGATGGTCAGGCATATCTTGGTTTGGATATTTACGAGTCAACTGGTCCAACCAAGGAGTACGCACAGGGATTCTTATCTGAGCCGTTGCTCCAGAGCGTAACCTACTGTGTGAGCATTTGGGTCAACCTTTCGGACAAACCGGGCTTACAACGTGTGATTTGCAAGTTGCTTTCACCAATGAGCTACTGTATGAGCCGGAGAATGCAGGTAGCATGAATCTGCCCAATCAGGTTGCTTTCGATATTTTAGGAATTGATAGTTTGAGTTGGACCAACTTCACTGCGCAATACCTGGCAACAGGTGGCGAACAATACATCTATGTGGGAAGCAATACACCCAATGATCAACTTGATTGCATCGAAGTGTTCAATGAAGAAAGCAATTTCTGGAATGCTGCATACATAATGGTTGACAACGTTTCTGTTGCCATTACTGAGGAGTGTTCTGTCCGCATTGCCGATTCTTCGGAAACGCCAACAGGTTATAGAATTTATCCAAATCCGGTCAGCAATAACCTCTTTATTACTGGTTTTAGTCATGGCAATGTGAATGGACGATTGTATGATACACAAGGGAGATTCTTATTTGACCAAGAATTTGACATGAATGGACTCAATCTGGAGTGGCTTGAATCAGGATGCTACATTTTTGAAATCAGGAATGATGAAAGTGTAGAGCAAGTTCGTTTTGTGAAGGAATAGGTTAGTGCAATTAGTGAGATCATTTTGGTTTTACAAATTAAAAATCATTTCAAATGAAAAAGATTCTAATGATGGCCGTGTGTGCCATCTCAATCTTTACACACGCACAATTCAATCAGTTTGGCACCAACTTCGGCCAGACCAATGATGAGATTCGGTCAATTTGAATTGGTGAATTCACAAACAGTGCAAACCTTCTCGCAAGGTTGCATGTCAACAATTTCTTCTGCAATGATCCCGCTGGTAACTTCAACGGTCGGCTTTTCCGTACCGATGGTGACCAAGCGGTAGCTAACAATTGGCAATTGTTTACTGGTAGTTCCGCTACCTCGCAAACCGAACGATTCCGTATTCGAAACTTTGCCAATAGCTTCGACACATGGTTGGAGCGGACACAACTAGGAAGCGAAGCAGACATCCGCTTGCTAAAAGGCTGGGGCAATTTTGCGAATTGGCTGGTGCACTGGCAGATGAAGTGGTGATGGGAGATGGAACAGATGTGAATTTCACTGCACTCTCAAGTACCAACAAGCGGCTGTTCTATCATGGAACAAACGGCTTCCTTGGTGTGGGCAGCAACTTTGCAGAGACCGGAGGAATACTTCCAAACTATAATCTCCATTTGAATGATGATGGCAATGCAAATGTCTATATGCAATTTACCAATTTAGCCACAGGCGGTGCTGCTACGGACGGACTAAGAATAGGGCTGAATCAAACCACCGGCACCACGGAGTTGGGCTCGCTCGATACGGACCGCTGGTTAGATATTCTTGAAGGTAATTCCAGACGCATGAGGTTTCGCGACCTTGATACTTGGACAGGTATTAATGGTATGATGTACGCAGACGCAAACCGCATTATGGTACCTCTGACAAATGCAGACGCCCCTACCATTCCCGGGTCAATGATGCAGTTGGGAACAATAGCGGATGGAGGTATTGCACGGCCCTGGCAGAACATAGGCACTACTTACGGTGGTAACGCGGATGCCATGTATGTGGGACTTATGGAACGTGCCAACCCCACTGGTAGCACTCTGCAAACTGATGCGGTCATTTCGTGGGGTTGCCAGGAAGGCGCAACCTTGAATAATCCCTCAGCAGACAATTTCAGAATCATTTTTCTTGAACCAACAGGCATGGATCCGGACAGTTCCGGGACTGTCCAGGGCATGGAAGTATTTAGAATTGAGCCTTTCGTGGGTAATGTCGGCATTGGAAACTACTCATCCAATAGTTTACAAGGACCAGGCACCGCTAATTATGTGGGCGCAAAACTCGACATTGATGGTGACCTCCGCATTCGTCAGGTGTTGGAAAACGATACGCTAACACGAGTGCTGATGATTGACTCTACCGATCATAACCGAGTGTACTATCAGGAGATAAGCCCCAACGCATTGAACTGCGACTGGACCTTGTTCAATAATGAATTTACTGATGTATGCACTATTGTTGGAGGCACGAACTGTCCTGATGGCGATGTTGGAATTGGCATCGGCAACCCCGATGCAGCAGAGTTGCACATTGTAAAAACACCTACCGATGCACAACCTAACCAGCGAGGAGTGTTTCTGGAAATGGGGTCGCCAGCATCGATTGCCAACCGTGGCTTTGAGGTACGCCTTTCCGGTGCGCCCACCAACTTTGCATTTTATGGAGATGCCGGAACAGGGGCACTATCAAACCTTGGTGGCTATTTTTATGGCCATGAGGGAAACGCTGCCTATGGTCTTGATGCAAGAGGACTAAATGGTAGCCAGTTCACTTTTGGTGTAAGGGCTGCGCCGTTGCCAATCAAGGTCTTGTCTATGGACTTCATACAACGGCTGCAATCGATGCTGGCAACAACTCATGGGCGGCATGGATAAATGGCGAAGGCGCAATCACAACTAACTTCTGGCAGCCTTCTGACACTGATTTGAAGATAGAAATTAACGATATCACAGACGCAACAGATGTTCTATTGAGTCTGTAACCTAAAACTTATGTTTTCAATTCCGATGCTGCACCTCAAGTGAATCTTCCACTTGGAATGCAGTCTGGTTTGCTTTCAACTGATTTGCAACCCATACTACCACACCTTGTGAAAACTACCACTGTGCCGGCCGAAGTAGATGAAGATGGTAATATGATAAGCCCGGAGTTGCAAATGGACATGATCAACTACACTGGTTTATTTCCATACCTGATTGCCGGGTACCAAGAACTTAGCGCAAGAGTTTCTACTCTTGAAGCCCAACCGGCTGCCACCGATCAGGCCAAAATGCTCCAGACCAATCCCGACTACGAGCAAAACGTAAAACTCACCAACACGCCCACACCCATTCTCTATCAAAACACACCCAACCCACACAAGGGCGAATGCACCATCAAGTACTTCGTGCCGCAATTCAATGCAAATTGCGAAGTGCAGTTTTTTGATATGTATGGAAACGCCATTCACACTGAACCTGTAACACAAACGGGCATAGGCCAACTAAACATTGATGTACACAACCTTGCCTCAGGAAGTTATTCCTACGCACTGGTGATTGACGGAGTGGTGGTTGCAACCAGAATCATGATTAAGGAATAGAATTTTTTCCAGCTTTTCCATCCTGATTTGCGCCAAATTAAAAGGGCTGTCGTGAAGTACCGGCAGCCCTTTTTTTTACTGATATTTCCCAACGTTTATTTCCCAACCTGATACCTGCGTTCCACTTCCTTCCAGTTAACCACATTGAAAAATGCAGTGATATAATCAGGCCTGCGGTTCTGGTAATTGAGGTAGTAGGCATGTTCCCACACATCGAGTCCAAGGATGGGTTTGCCACCGCAACCAATGCCTGGCATTAGTGGATTGTCTTGGTTGGCCGATGAACAAATCTCGACCTTGCCGCCATTGTGAACGCACAGCCACGCCCAGCCTGAGCCAAATCTTGTGGTGGCTGCCTTGGCAAATTCTTCCTTGAATTTGTCGAATGAACCATGCGCTGAGTTTATCGCTTCGGCAAGTTCTCCTGATGGTACGCCACCGCCTTTTGGGGACATTATTTCCCAAAACAGGTTGTGATTGTAGAAACCTCCGCCATTATTTCTTATGGCGGGTTTTTCAAAACCTTTTACCAGAATTTCTTCGATGCTCAGGCTTTCGAGTTCTGTTCCAAGAATGGCAGCGTTCAGGTTATTGGTGTAGGCAGCATGGTGCTTGTCGTGATGAATTTCCATGGTGCGGGCATCAATATGCGGCTCCAGCGCATTGGATGCATAGGGTAGTGGGGGTAGTGTAAATGACATTGTGTTTTTTTTATTTGTTGATTTATTATCCCGATAGCTATCAGGTTGAAAGTGTTTGTTTAGTTGTTTGTCTATTGCTTTTTGATCATTGCCTCTTACCCATTTTTTAACGAGGGCGAAGAACGTAGCCATCAAAATTTCCGAACACTTCAAGTGCTTTGGAAAAGTCGTCATCCTTGCTGAGCAAGATTTGTTGTTGTGCTTTGTCTCCGAAAAGATTTCTTGCAATCTGGCTTTTGATTCTCAATTTCAGTTCGGCCTCGAAAGGTATGACGTCCGCGCCTGAGTAAGTAACGCCCCGGTCTTTTGCTGCGGCAAGAAATTTTGAGATAATGGAATCATCTATCAAAAAATTCTTCACCATTTGTTCTTCGGTATAATCACGCTCAAGCCGTGCACGATTTTCGTCCACGTAGTTAAAAGCAAAATCGCGGAGGAGCGAACCTGAACTAAGGCGCAGCAGTTTGGAATCAAAAAACAAAGAATCCAACGGAACAAAAACATCGGGCATTATTCCTCCGCCACCGTATACCGTGCGGCCCCCCGGTGTGGTGAACTTGAGCGAATCAGAAAAACGAATATTAGTATCAGTAAGCAGTTCGCCATTCAACAAACGGTCATGTTCATCAGCGCTGTAGTTAATGGTGTCGCCATAGGGTTTCTGGATGCAGCGTCCCGTGGGTGTGTAGTAGCGCGCCACTGTTAGGCGAATAGCAGATTTATCTTTCAACATCTGCTCGTGCTGCACCAGTCCCTTGCCGAACGATCTGCGGCCCACGGTAATGGAACGATCCCAATCCTGCAGCGCACCTGCCACAATCTCGCTGGCCGATGCGGAGTTCTGGTCAATGATCACCACCACTTCCATATCGCGAAGCAAACCGTTTTTGGTGGATCGTGTTTCGTCCTTTTTCTGGTGAACACCTTCGGTGTAAACAATCAGCTTATCTGGTGTCAGAAATTCTTCTATGATTTTAGTGGCAGGTTCCATGTAGCCACCTCCATTTCCGCGAAGGTCAATCACCAGTTTTTTTGCGCCCTGGTCTTTCAACTGGTGAACCGCTTTCATAAATTCGGGATAAGTGGGTTTTGCAAAACGTTCGAGTTTTACATACCCGGTTTCAGGATTTACAAGGAAGGATGCGGACACACTTTCAATGGGGATACCATCCCGCTCCAGCATAAAATCCAGGAGTTGCGATTCGCCTCTTCGCATCACACTCACTTTCACTTTTGTGCCGCTTGGGCCTTTCAGTTGTTTTGTTACCGACTCGCTGTTGATGGTGGCACCGGTGATGTCCCGGTCGTCCACTTTCACTATACGGTCCCCTGCTTTTATTCCTGCCTTTGCCGATGGGCCGCCTGCAATAGTTCGCACCACAAAAAGTGAATCGCGCTGTATCAAGAATTCAACGCCTATGCCATCGAATGCGCCTTCCAGTGGTTCAGTAAAGGCAGCAAGTTCATCGGCACTGATATAATAACTGTGGGGGTCGAGATCTTGCAGCATGGACGCAATGGCATTATCAATCAATTTTTCTTTTTGCACACTGTCCACGTAGTGGTCTTCAATAAAATTGATGACACTCACCAACTTGCTTGGGTTGGAGCTTGATTTTGATTTGAAACTGAACCATGAATTTCCGCTACCGTTTATTGCACCGCCAATGAGAATGCCGAGCAACAACACCAACGCGAACATCAGTGGCATAAATGCTTTGGCGGAATGGGCTCCTGCTTCCCTTTCGGACTTGTTCTGGTACTTGTCCAGTTTTTCGTTAATCATGTAGTAATTTTTCTCGGATGCAAATCACGGGTAAAGATGGAACGTCAAACGCACAAAAAATTGCAAGGTGCATCAGCCAGTTTGGTTGGGACGGTTTATCATTCAATCCAATGCCCTCTTGAATGGCGAAGGAAGAATTTTATCAGTGCACTTGGGGTTCAACTTTCTTTGCCGCATGATAATTGTCAACTAGAAGTATCAAATCAATCCCGCCTTGCGGGACTTCGTTTCACTCAACATCCAGATAGCAATCGGGAACCAATCAGCAATCCGAACAGGTATGCCCTTCCGCCTCACACTCCGTATGCGCATCTACTTTTCGATGCTGGCCATTGTATTACTCACCTTCCTGGTTACAGGTGGTGTGGCCATATACGATCACCGCGAGCAAACGGATGCTTACAACGGGCAGCGACTTCACCGAAAGGAAGATGCAGTGAAGCAAAGCATGACCTACTTTCTGGAACAACAGGGAGGCTTTATCTCAACCGATTCAGTACCTATTGTATTCACCGATAAAATCTGCGAGCTGGGCGATGTGCACAATCTTGTTATCACTCTTTTCGATTTGCGCGGTGGCTACCTCATTTCATCAGCGGGCATTAAGCTGGACTCTCTTGGTGTGCCCGACAGGATTGACTATACCATCCTTAAACAACTTGCCACCGGAAACCAACGAGCGGTGCTGGATAGAAAATTCGGCAATGAAGAATACACTCAGGCCTACTGGTACTTTGTGGATGCCACAGGCAAGCCCATTGCCATCACCAATGTGCTTTACGATAAAACCGACAACGACCGCAAAGACCTCTGGGCATTTCTTTCCGAACTGGGGGGCAGCTACATTATCCTCTTCATCATTGCCGCTGTAGTGGCCTACCTCTTGTCGCGCTATATCACACGATCATTAAAAGCGATAGGTGAACGAATGAAGCAGGTTCAATTAGGTCGCCACAACCAGCCACTTGAGGGAACCAAGGATGACGAAATAGGCACACTGGTTACTGAATACAACCGCATGTTAGATGCCCTGGAAGAAAGTGCGGCCAAGTTGGCCCGCACTGAGCGTGAAAGTGCCTGGCGCGATATGGCCCAACAGGTGGCACACGAAATAAAGAATCCTCTAACACCCATGAAACTTCGGGTGCAACACCTGGAACGCGCCTGGCAGGATGGTGCACCCGACTTCGACCAGAAGCTCCGGACTTTTACAAAGAGTATGAGCGAGCAAATTGAATCACTCTCGCACATAGCTGGAGAATTTTCCCAATTCGCCAAACTGCCTAAACCGGAACTGGTGAACCTGGACCTGGGCGAACTTGCCAAAACAGTAACCGGCTTATACCAGGACAACGGACAGGCCGAGGTTATTTATCGCAATTATGCGATGAACGCACCCCATGTTCTTGCCGACAAAGACCAGGCGCGCAGAGCCATAGTAAACCTTATCACCAATGCACTGCAGGCACTGCCCGAAGGAAGGGAAGGAAAGATTGATGTCGCATTGCGCGATTGCCGCAAGGGTGTAATGATGCGTATACAGGACAACGGGGAGGGAATTGCCGAGGCAGAAAAGGACAAAATTTTCGTTCCCAATTTCACCACTAAAACCACCGGCCTGGGCCTGGGACTTGCCATGGTGATGAACATAATGAAGCAAAGCCGGGGCGAAGTTTTTTTCCGCTCAAAAAATAAAAAGGGAGCTTCGTTTTATTTGGTGTTTCCGCTTTCCGTCTAGGCCAGAATTATGAATTAAGAAGTGCATGCGCACGTAATTCTCAATTCGTAATTCTCCTTGGCGCTCCCATTACCTTCGCGCCCCTCAAAAAAAATCCATGCATAGAACGCACACGTGCGGAGAACTCCGCATCACAGATATCAACCAAAAAGTAATACTGAGCGGATGGATGCAACGCCAGCGCGACAAAGGCTCCATGCTTTGGATAGACCTGCGCGACCGCTACGGCATCACCCAGCTTTTTTTTGATGACACCACCGATGCGAGTCTCATGGAACTCGCACGCAAATCCGGGCGCGAGTTTGTACTCAAAGCCACCGGTACCGTAATAGAGCGCCTCAGCAAAAACCCAAACATTCCTACAGGCGATATTGAAATAAAAGTGGAGAAACTCGAAGTGCTCAATGCATCCAAAACGCCACCGTTTACCATAGAAGATGAAAGTGATGGTGGTGATGATTTGAGGATGCAATGGCGTTATCTTGACCTTCGCAGAAATCCATTGCGCAAGAATCTTGAGCTGCGCCACCGCATGAGTATCGAAACGCGCAAGTATTTAGACTCGCTCAACTTCCTGGAAATAGAAACACCTTATTTAATAAAGAGCACACCCGAAGGTGCGCGCGATTTTGTGGTGCCCTCAAGAATGAATGCCGGACAGTTTTACGCGCTTCCACAATCACCGCAAACTTTTAAGCAGATATTGATGGTGGCGGGATACGACCGTTACTACCAGATTGTAAGATGCTTTCGTGATGAAGATTTGCGTGCCGACCGCCAGCCGGAGTTCACACAAATAGACTGCGAGATGGCTTTTGTGGAGCAGGAAGATATTCTCAACACCTTCGAAGGATTGGTGCGCCATCTTTTCAAATCGGTGAAGGGACTTGACATCGCTACGGTGCCGCGCATGTTGTACAGCGATGCCATGAGCAAGTACGGCAGCGACAAACCCGACATCCGTTTTGGGATGGAATTCGTGGAGTTGCACACCCAAATGCAAGGCAAAGGATTTAATGTTTTTGATAGTGCCGAAGCAGTGATTGGAATCGTAGTTCCAGGATGCTCCAACTATACACGCAAACAAGTGGACGAACTCACTGAATGGGTGAAGCGTCCGCAGATTGGCGCAAAGGGTTTGGTCTATTGCATGTGCAACGCGGATGGAACTTTCAAATCATCTGTAGATAAATTTTATTCACAGGATGATTGGAAAAACATCGCAGCATTTTCAAAAGCAAGTGCAGGCGATCTTCTCCTCATACTCAGTGGTGATTTCAATACCACAAGAAAACAATTGGGAGAGCTGCGATTGCTCATGGGTACACGTTTGGGTTTACGAAATGCGGATGACTTCAAGCCGCTTTGGGTACTCGATTTTCCATTGCTCGAGTGGAATGAAGAAACCAAACGTTGGCATGCCATGCACCACCCCTTCACATCACCGAAACCGGAACATATAGATATGCTCGATGTAAATCCGGGAATGGTAAATGCCAATGCATACGACTTTGTATTGAATGGTGTGGAAATAGGAGGAGGCTCCATCCGTATTCACGACCGCAATGTGCAATCGCGTATGTTCAACCTCCTCGGCTTTACACCCGAGGAAGCACAGAACCAGTTTGGATTTTTGCTCAACGCATTTGAATACGGTGCGCCACCGCACGGAGGCATTGCATTCGGCTTCGACCGTTTCTGCGCATTGTTTGGTGGGCAGGATGGCATCCGCGACTTCATCGCCTTCCCGAAAAACAATTCAGGAAGAGATGTGATGATAGATGCGCCTTCGGCAATTGATAAGAAGCAATTGGAAGAACTGAGCATCGAACTGAAGTTGAAATAACTTTGTGTTTCATGAATACAATAACCATTGAAAAAAAGAAATTCGTTGCGGCCAGAAAGCGAATCCATAAGCTGATAGATGAATGGTCAAAAGAAAAGTAAGCGCTCTAACTGCAATCTCATCAACTGAAATCAAACTTTAAAAATGAAAAAAACAACTTTGTGTTTTATGCTTCTCACGCTGATTGCTTCATTCGCAATAAATGCGCAATCATTAGTAGCCACCACCATCAAGGGCACAGTAACCAATCCCGACCGCGAGTTTATGTTGCTCCGTTACCGCGACCAACTCGACACATTGAAACTCGATGCAGTAGGAAATTTTTCGCGCACGATAAAACTAAATCGCGGTGAGGAGTGCAGAATCCTAAACAATAAGATAACCCTGAAACTTTACGTGTTGCCCGGTGATGAACTCACGGCAAATTTTGATGCGAAGGCAATGAAAGACCCGGGAGAGTTTTCCGGTAAAAGCACTGCATACTGCAACTATTACAAAACCGCAGCAACGCTGGACGCTCAATTGATGCGCAACACTTCGTCAAAAGTGCTGGCCATGAAAAGTCCTCAGCGCGTTATGGAAATTGAAGACTCAGTGATGAAGGTGCGAACTGCCACCCTCGAGGGCTATGTGAAGGCAAATAGTCTCAACGAAGATTTTCGTAACTACATGGCCGAAGCCATCACTTATCAGTGCATGGGCGAGATGGCTACGTACCGCGCTACAGCAGCCAATTTCAAGAGCGAAGCATTTGTTGAGGAGCGCATAGCGATGGACAAAAAACTCGCATCAGTGAAGATGAACAACGCAGAAATTCTTTACAGCGAACACTACCAGATGTTCGCTCGCACCATGATTGGCGGCAACGTGAGCCAGACCATGATTCTTGATACTCCGGAGGATTTACCCGACTTCTACCTCGCGCAAATGGATGAAACCATAAAGCTGATGACTACACAGGAAGTGCTTGATTACATCCTGAAAGAAATAATGATGGAAGCGATGCGCGAAGCGGGTACACAAGACATCAGCGCGGTAATGCAGCGCCTCGAGGAACACAACAAAAACGAGCCGATGAAAAAACGTGTGCGCAAAGTGTGGGCGCAATACGATGCGATTCAACCAGGCCGCACTTGTCCTGCAATTGAATGTTATGATGCAACGGGCAACACGTTCACGATGAATAGTTTCAATGGAAAAGCAGTTTACATTGATGTGTGGGCTACATGGTGCGGGCCGTGCAAAAAGGAAATTCCTCATCTCAAAACTCTTGAAGAACATTATCATGGACAGAACATCGAATTTGTTTCCATCTCCACCGACCAGGAAGTGCAGAAGTGGAAAGATTTTCTTTTACTCACTCCCATGAGCGGCACCCAACTTCACCAAAGCGATGATGTCGAAAAAACCATCAGCAAACATTTTATCATCAACTCAATTCCACGCTTCATACTCATCAACGAGGAAGGAAAAATTGTAAGTTCCAATGCACCACGCCCATCGAGTGGTGAAACACTTCATGCCCTCATTGATTCAGTGCTGAATGATTGATACAAGTCATCCCCAACCAACAATGAAGAAGTGAACTTTGCACCGTAAAAACATTCGTACACAAAAACAATAGAAGATTCAAGAATTCACATCTCACATCTCATATCCCAAATCTCAAAATAATGTATCCCCCAGAACTAGTAACCCCCATGCGTGACGAGCTTACCCGAGCAGGATTTGCGCAACTTGAAACACCAGAAGCAGTTGACACTGCAGTAAATAGCGAAGGCACTGTACTCGTTGTACTCAACAGCGTGTGCGGATGCGCTGCTGGAAGCATGCGCCCGGGAGTAAAACTTTCGCTCACCAGCGAAAAAATTCCTGCAAAACTCACCACGACATTTGCTGGTGTGGATAGCGAGGCAGTGGAACGTGCACGCAAATACATGCTACCTTATCCACCTTCATCACCCAGCATCGCGTTATTTAAAGATGGCAAACTGATGCACATGATCGAACGCCACCACATCGAGGGACGCACACCCCAAATGATTGCCGATAATCTCAAGATTGCGTTTGAGGAGTTTTGCTAACCACTAATCTTGGTGAGCACTTAGGTTATTCTCCATGATGTTTCCTGAACTCTTCCGGCAATGCGGAATCAATTGCTGCGAACACAGCATTGCGAAGTTTTGATACATCTTCATCACCAGTTCCGGTAGGATGGATGGGAGCATGAACGATTACACGAACAACTTTGGGCAACGAGTAACTGAAAATTTTGCCCGGGTCTTTCATGATGAGGTAATTGGTGAGCCATGTAACCGGCACAACAGGAACCTGTTTATCCACCGCCATCCGGAATGCACCGTTCTTGAACAACTTCATCTTCGGTGCTGAATTGGGAATGGTACCTTCGGGATAAATGGCCACGCACTCTTTCCGTTCAATGGCTTCGTATGCTTTCTGGAGTGCATTAAATGCCTTTCGTGAATTGTTGCGGTGCACAGGAATGTTCATCGTCTTGAAGAACATGCGGAACAAAGGCCACTTCAGCAATTCTCCCTTGCCCACAAACAAAAAGTAATCGCTGAAGATTGAATACATGAACACAGTGTCAAGATAAGAACTGTGGTTGGAGCAAATTATGTACGGACGCTTCGGAAGGTCTGCTTTGTACTTCGCGCGAATCGGGCAAAAAATCAAAAACGAAATCAAAATGGACCAAAACTTTTTCATCTCAAATGCGATGGGATACCATTTTTCTTTTGAAAGCAAAATGTAAAAAACAGGGTAGAGCAATACCAATGTGAACCAGAACACAATTCCAATCCACAGCTTGTACAACAGGAAAACAGGGGCAAGCAGGTATTTCAAAACAGGTTTTTGAAAAAAAAGGAGCGCGAATGTACACCTGCTCTTTCATAGTACAGGCCATGTCTGTTGTGTGCAATTGAACAGCGGACATCAGGTTCAGTTCAGGTTATTGCCATTCCCGTGCATCGGTTGAATGCATTTGCCGCATTCAAATTCTCCTACTTTTACAAAGACCAAAATTCCTGTCGGTTGCACAGTGAAATGCAATACGACAAATTCAATTGTTCAACCTTAGGGCTGGTTTATTTCAACTAACAACACCTGATTATGAAAAGCAAAATTCTGCTTGTATCTTTTCTTCTTTTTGGTGGGATGACGATCAAGTCACAGGACTCTTCAATCGCCATATTGTGGAATGAAACCCAACTCAACTGCATCCGAAATTATTCTCCTAAACCTACTGTGCATGCCCGCAACCTTTGTCATGCAGCAGTGCTGATGTATGATTGCTGGGCTGCGTATGATGATGATGCCGACACTTACTTTCTGGGAAATACATGGGGTGGTTATTCATGTCCTTTTAACGGGATTACCATTCCTGATAATGTGCAGGCAGCACGAGAAGAAGCCATCAGTTATGCCATGTATAGATTCCTCTGGACCAGATACACCAACTTCACAGCGTCTCCGGCCAAGCTAGTTATTATCCAGGGCTTGATCAATGCGCAGATGATTGCTTTGGGATACGATTCTTCCATCACCTCTACTAACTATGCGGATGGAGATCCGGCTAAGTTGGGAAACTACATCGCAGCGAAAATGGAAGAGTTTGCCATTGGTGATGGTTCAAACCAGGTGAATAATTATGTAAGTACCTACTATCAGCCAGTGAATGGTTCTTTGTGGCCTGCGTTTACTGGCAATCCGCTTATGACTGATCCCAATCGCTGGCAACCATTGGACTTTGTTGCTCAATTAAATGATAATGCGATTCCTCCTCAAAGCACAGTTCCGGCATTGACCCCGGAGTGGGGCAACGTTGTTCCTTTCGGGCTGACTGATGAACAAAAAACAATTCATGATGGTGAGGGACCACTGTGGAATGTATATCTCGATCCGGGATCACCACCCTTACTCGACACCACTCTTCAAACCGGATTTGAAGATGATTTTGATAAATGGGGCTTCACTACCGACATCATCTGGCAATCTTTTCATGTAATAGAAGACGAGCAGATGATGGAGATATCCCCTTCGGCAATTGGCAATCTTGACATCATCAACATTGATCAACTGCCAACAACATTTGAAGAGTACAAGGAATTTTACAATGTGTGGGAAGGAGGAAATTGGGGAGAGGGCTATGACATGAATCCAGTTACCAATCTCCCCTACCAATCGCAATCGGTTCCGCGAGGAGATTATACCCGCGCGATTTCAGAATTCTGGTCTTATTCCAACGATATAACACCGGCAGGCCATTGGTTTGAAATTTTGAATAGTGTGATGACAACACCCGGATTTGAAAAACGCTGGGAGGGTGAGGGCCCGATACTCGATGATCTTGAATATGACGTTCGCGCCTACCTCGCACTGGGAGGCGGAGTGCATGATGCAGCCATTGCATGTTGGAGCGCAAAAGGTTATTATGATTATCCGCGGCCTATTTCTGCAATCCGGTTTATGGCTCACCTCGGTCAGTCAACCGATGAAGATTTGCCGCACTATCATCCTGGTGGCTTGCCGCTTATTCCAGGATTTATTGAGTTGATTGAAGAAGGTGATCCGTTGGTAGGCGATATTAATGAGCACCTGGATGAAATCAAGATTTTCACTTTTGCAGGACCTGTACAAATGACTGGTGAAGAAGCTGTGCAATGGATTCTTGCGAAAAACATAGTTTCTTACCAGCCCTCCACGTTTGTCACTCCGCCCTATCAATCATACTACTCCGGTCATGCCACTATTGCAAGAGCTGCTGCTGAAATTCTAACTGGCATAACTGGCAATCCATATTTCCCTGGCGGGCTTTACGAAGTGCCTTTGGATGAAGATGATTTTATCGCTAGTGAAGGACCATCTATTCCGCTCACATTGCAATGGGCTACTTACCGCGATGCTGCAGACCAATGCGCACTCTCAAGAATTTACAGTGGCGTGATCCCTCCACAGTGTGATATCCCGGGGCGAAAAGCAGGTTTAATCATCGGGCCGCAGGCTGTGGACAAAACCAACGAATACCTGGATGCAGGAATTCCTCATGTGGTTTCCATTGAGTGGAGCGACAACCTGAATACTGATGCCGATGCGGAAACATTGGGTTGGCTGAGCATCACTTTTTCTGAAGAGATGAACATCGAGATAGATCCCATTGCCTCTTTTCCTTTTGACAATCCACTTGATTCCACCATCCAGATTTATGATTGGTACTGGACAGATGTCAACCAATTCTCCATGTTCTACACAGTGGTTGATGCCAATGAATTTCAGACTAACTGTGTAATGAAAGTGACATGGGCAGAGGATCTGGATGGACTGAAAATAGTTCCGGCATTTGCACAACCCATTGTGGTGGATATGCAAAACCCCGAGATGGAATGGATGTCATCTGATTCAATTCTGAATGATGTGGACGCTACGAGTGGAAGTTTCAGCATGGTATGTCATTTCAATGAAAGTATGGATGTCAATCAAGTGCCAGTCATTTCCTTCACTGCTGATGATCCGTCTTCCACTCTCGCTTTCAATTCAACAAACAGTGAGTGGAGCGATGCGCAAACTTTCATCGCGGTGTTTGACGCGCAGGATCTTGGTGTGGAACTGAACAACATTGACATCCAGGTGGAAGGCATGACCGATGCCGCAGGAAATATTCAATCAATTTTCAATACTGAAAACCTGTTCATCATTGACACAAAAAATCCTTCGCTTATTTCCATTGTTCCTTCAGCCAACATGTTCAGTGATGATGATGTAGGCGAATCCGTTTTGCTGATTGATGTTGTTTACGATGAAGCCATGAACACTTCTTCCAACCCGGTTTTGGAAATTCCCGGAGTGAATCTTTATGAAGCCGGAATTGAAATCAACCATGATTTTTCTGGCTGGACTGATGCCACCAACTTTCATTTTGCAATCAATATCACAGACATGAATGTGGAGTTGTACGAAATTGCTGTCCAGGTTTCGGCATCCAGTGATGTTGCTGGCAATATCCAACTCCAGAAAATGTTGGCCGATGTATTTTCCATTGACACAAAAAATCCGACTATCATTTCAGTGGTGGCAAATGACGATCAGATCTCGGATGAAAATGTTTCGACAGGATTCACATTGAACATCGTTTATAGTGAACCTGTTGCTGCATTAAATCCTGCAATCACATTCGGTGATGAAGACTTGTTGCTGTCCACTTTGAATTTCAATAGCGGTTTGAGCCAATGGGTTTCGCCCCAAGAGTATGTAGCTGCCTATAATGTGTTGGATGCGGGAATTGAGTTGGATGATTTAGGTGTTGAGGTTTCAGCTGGTGCTGATATAAATGAAAATCTTCAATCTGCATTTTCACAACCCAACCTGTTTAGTGTGGACACGCGCAATCCTGAACTCATCATGCTGCTGGCAAATACCTACACTATAGCACCTGCCGATGCAGGTGCAATTGGATTTTCCCTTACGGCTTCATTTGATGAAAGCATGAACAACGACAACGTGAATGCACTTGTCACTTTTCCTGTTGAAGATCCAACACCGGTAATTTCCCTGAATCAGAATTCTTCATCATGGCTGAATGATTTTTCATTTGAAGCTGCTTTTGATGTTACCGCCCCCACCGAAAATGTTTTTGGGGTTGACATAGTTTTTTCAGGATTGTCGGATGAAGCGGGTAATACGCAATTGCCTTCAACACTCACCGATTTTTTTGACATTAGCACGGATGTCAGCATCGATGAGGTTCGTCAGGAAACTATCATAGTTTATCCCAATCCGGTTGAAGCGGGAAACGACATTGTTCTTTTACTTCCGGGAATTCCACAGCCATTGATACTTCAGATGTGTGCGGCAAGTGGACAAATTGTGGACTTGCAATACACCATCAACCAAGCTGGCAACATAATTTCGATTTCAACAAATTCATTAGCTGCTGGATTGTATTACATCAACGTTTACGGAACTAATGGCCTATCTGTTTTGAAGGTAGGTGTTATGCCGTGAAGAGGAATTATTGAAAAATGAATCCTGCGGATTAGATTCGATTACCCGATTGTTCATGCGTTTGAACTGAAAGGATAAATACCTGCTCCACGCCTTGGTGGCCGCTGCCTGCTGCTAACTGCCTCCTCCATCCTATTCTTGCTCCCACATTATGGCACGCATCCTCACAGGCATACAATCCACCGGAGTTCCTCATCTTGGGAATATCCTCGGTGCAATTATTCCCGCAATTGAAGCAAGCGACAAACCGCTGAATGAAGCATTTCTCTTTATTGCAAACTTCCATTCGCTTACACAAATAAAAAATGCAGAGGAGATGAAATTCAACTCTTATGCAGTGGCCGCAACGTGGCTCGCTTTCGGATTTGATATTGAAAAAAACACGCTCTACCGCCAGAGCGATGTGCCGCAGGTTGCTGAACTGACATGGTATCTCAACTGCTTTACACCGTATCCAATGCTTGCCAATGCGCACAGTTTTAAAGATAAGAGCGACAGGTTGAGTGATATTAATGCGGGACTGTTTGTTTATCCTGTGCTCATGGCTGCCGACATCCTTCTTTACGATGCCAACATTGTTCCAGTAGGTAAAGACCAGATGCAGCACCTGGAGATGGCGCGCGATATGGCAGAGAAGTTTAATAACACTATGGGTGAAACACTTGTGATTCCAGAGGCACAGGTGAATAAGGAAACCATGTACGTTCCCGGCACCGATGGACAAAAAATGAGCAAGAGCTACGGTAACTACATCAATATTTTTTTGTCGGAAAAAGAATTGAAAGACGTCATCAACAAAAAAATAATCACAGATGCTACGGCTCTTGAAGAACCCAAAAATGCAGAAGCGAGCGTAGTCTATCAACTCTACAAACTCATTGCACCCGCAGCACAATCAGCAGAAATGAAATCAAAGTTGGAAGCCGGTGGCTACGGCTGGGGACATGCGAAAAAAGATTTGTATGAAATGATTCTTTCGCGATTTGCAAAAGAGCGGGAACAGTTCAACACCTATATGAATGATGTTGCAGAACTGGACAGGAAACTTTTAGTGGGTTCAGAAAAGGCATCGTTGGTTGCCAGCAAGACGTTGAAGAGAGTAAGGGAGAAATTGGGTTATTAAGGTTTCATTTTGTCCGGGTCTTGTCGCGAGTCGAAGCTGTCTGTTATCACAATTTTCTTTTCGAATACGAGGTGAATGATTTTGTAGTTGCCGACTATTATTCTTCTGTGAGCATGGTTCAAATGATTGAGTAGAGGCTCAAATTGACCTATGAATGGAAAGGAATCTGCCTGGCTCTTGCTAAAATCATCTTCTTTGTTCAACTTTTCTTTTTTATCCGCATCAAGCGTTTCAATGAAACCGTCCATCTCCTTTTCGAAATCTTCTATTTACATTAAGCGCCCGGCTTTGATATCCTCGTTTGACTTCCAAGCTCCTTCAATCATTCTTTTCTTCATTCGCTCTTTCCTGGTGTCTGGTTTCTTTTTTGGTTCCAGAATGTGTTGAACCTGTTCCAGCTTCTCCTCACTGGTTCGTGAATGTGTTTTTTATCTATGCGCAAATCTATGTTTCAAAAATTGGGTAAACAAATTACTGTTTCTCCTCATCATATTTCTTCTTGTACTTCTCGTAAAGTTCCGTCTGTTTGTTGTTGAGGTCAATTGTTCTTCCCTGAATAAATGCGTGGGTCAGTTTGTTGGTGCGCATGTCAAGTGCATCGCCTTCTGAAATAAACAGTGTGCATCTTTTCCGGTTTCCAATGATCCACATGTAGAATCAATACCCAGAATTTTCGCTGGTGAAAGTGTGATGCTTTTCACCGCTTCTTCATAAGGCAAACCGTAAGCAACAGCGGTTCCTGCAAGGAACGGAAGATTGCGAGCACCTGCGCGTTCCATTCCCCCGGAGTTCTGCAAACAAAAAGTGAGGCCTGCATCAAAAACCATTTTCGGAATCTTGAAAGGAAGGTCAATATCATCTTCGCTGTATTGCGGAAGTGAGTGGGTGCGTGGAAGCATCACCGCAACATTGTTCGATTTCAAATCATCGGAAACCATCCACGCATCGTATCCACCGACAAGCACCAGATTCCGGATTCCATTTTTCTTTTTGAAATTGAGAGTCTCTGTTATGGACTTTGCTTCATCGGCATGAACGTAGAGTGTTTGAGTTCCTTCAACAATCCCGCGAATGGCTTCAAAACGAACTTCAGTAATGCCGGTTTTCGATGCGAAGTATGCTTTTGCTTCATCAAAAAAGGTTTCAATCTCACGCAGTTGCTGGTCATAAGATTTTACCTTCTCAATATTCACTTTACCCTTGTCGTAATGTTTGTGATAAACCTGTGGCCAGTTGAGATGCACTCCATCATCTTCACGAATAATGGCATCTTCCCAGTTCCATGCATCGAATTGCATCACGCTGGAAGTGCCGCTGATGGTACCACCACGCGGTGTGATTTGTCCCATCAGCACACCGTTGCTTCTCACTGTGGGAATAATTTCCGAATCTGTATTATATGCAATGGCAGCACGCATCGAAGGTTTGAATGTTCCCACATCACTCATATCGTTGGTGGCCCGAACTGCATCAATTTCAAGAAGCCCAAGTGTCGAGTTACATGCAATGAATCCTGGATAGACATGCATTCCATCTGCATAGATAGTCGTGTCATACGCATCTGCTGACAAACGAATCAACCGTGCATCCGCCATCAATTCAATCTTTCCATCCTTGAACCCGATGGCTGAATTTTCAATCATCTCTCCGTTGCCAATGTGCGCAATTGCATTAAGAATCAAAATGGATTTTGATTGGGGGGGAGATGGGGTTGGATTTTGTTGGGCTATCGCTATCCCGATAGTCATCGGGAGACTAAGGACAATTGACAACGCAAGTTGAATTGATATGTTGAGTTTCTTCTTCATGAAATCTGTTTCCTATTTAGTGATTCATTATCCCGATGGATGTCTGGTCTTCCGTATCGCAATGAAAATGTTTTTTCTCTTTCACCTTCGGTTGCTGGGTGGATTCCCCGCCTGCTTTTGCGGTCAGCATTTTTTGAATCAGTCTTGCTCGTTCAGCAATTAGCCATGCATCCATCTCTTTGTCTTTGTTCATGTCGTAGTAGCAAATTCCATCCACGAAAGTTTGTTCTGCCTTGGCATAGATGCTCAACGGATGGTCACTCCAAACCACAAGGTCTGCATCTTTTCCAACTTTGATGCTTCCCATTCTGTGGTCAAGGTGAAGAAGTTTCGCGGGATTCAGTGTTACGAATTTCAATGCCTCTTCTTCTGGCACTCCGCCATACTTCACGGCTTTGGCTGCTTCCTGGTTCAGGCGCCTAGCCATCTCTGCATCATCACTGTTGAAGGCCACTATTACTCCCTGTTCCCACAACAATGCACCGTTGTGTGGAATAGCATCTTTGACTTCCATTTTGTATGCCCACCAATCGCTGAATGACGAAGCACCCGCACCGTGTGCTTTCATTTTATCTGCCACCTTGTATCCTTCAAGAATATGCGTGAAGGTGTTGATGGTAAAGCCCATCGAGTCGGCCACATGCATCAGCGTATTGATTTCGCTTTGCACATAACTGTGGCAGGTTATGAATCTTTCCTTCCGTAGAATTTCAGAAAGTGTTTCAAGTTCCAAATCCCTTCTTGGAGTATTGGGCAACGTGCCCTTCTTTCCTTTTTTACTTATGCCTGTAATGTAGTTTCTCCACTCTTCACCGTACTCCCTGGCACGAATGAAGAGGTCGTAATAAATCTGCTCCACTCCCATGCGCGTTTGCGGAAAGCGTTCGTTCACATTGTCGCCCCAGTTGCTCTGCTTCACGTTTTCTCCCAATGCGAATTTGATGAAACCATCTGCATTATCAATCAACATGTCGTCAGCATTTCCACCCCAGTGCATTTTCACCAGTGCGCTTTGGCCACCAATAGGGTTTGCACTACCGTGAAGCAATTGTGATGCAGTGACTCCTCCTGAAAGCTGGCGGTAGATATTAATATCTTCAGGCCAAACGACTGATGCTTCTTCCACTTCAGCACTGCTGGCCTGGCCGCCTTCGTTCACGCTTTCAAGTGCAATGTGTGAGTGTTCGTTTATGATTCCCGGGGACACATGTTTTCCGTTGGCGTCAATAATTCTCGCATTAGGAAATGCAGAAGCATCTACGGATTTTCCTACGGCTACAATTTTTCCTCCGTTGATGAGCACCTGGCCATTCTCAATTTTCCCTTCTGCTTCGCATGTCCATACCGTTGCATTCTTGATGAGCACGGTTTCCTGTTTTGGTTTTTCTCTCCATCCGTAAGCAACGAACGGATAAATAATGTCACCGAATTTTTCATTCATTGCTGCCGCTGTTGAATCCTTTTTCGCTTTATCTTTTTTCTCATCGCTCTTTGGAATTGCTTTTGAACTTGTCGAAGGGGTGGAAATCCACTCGAACCACTCGCCTTCCGGAGCCTGACCTTTTCCTTTCCACACATTATTTGTTACATCCACATCACCACCAAGTCGCAAAACGCCTTTGTAGAAATCGTCTTTTGCTTCAAATGTCAAGGTGATGAGTTGACCGTTTTGCGAAATGTTCACGGAGTATTTTGTGGTGTCAGGTTTTGTCGTTCCATCATCATTTTTCTTCAAGGAGTAATACAAAATTTCTGCTTTGGGTTTTCCGGGTTCTCCGGTTACTGTTAATTCGTAGGTGTGTTTGGGAAGTCCAAGATTGTAGTTGCCAGCCAGGTTGATTTTGTCCGATGACTCAATAATGTATTGTTCGCCTTGCACCCAGTTTTCGTGAATCACTGCACCTTCTTCAAAAATGTTTTCTGAGGTGATGATGAAGTTGGCCCATGTTCCATTCTTCAACGAGCCGATTTCATTTTCCGCTTTGATAAGTGATGCGGGTGTGTGGGTGAGAGACCTCAGTGCTTCCTGCTCGGAGAGTCCGCGTGAAATGGCTTTGCGCAGATTTTTCATGAAGACCGATTTGTCCTGCAAGCCAGAAAGAGTGAGTGCAATCGGAATTTGTTCCTTCACCATCATCGCACAGTTAGAAGGTGCAAGTTCCCAGTGCTTCATCTCCTCGGTGCTCACCATACGTGTGAGGTACGGGTCACTCACATCGTATGCATCCGGAAAATTGAGTGGCAGGATAAAAGAACCTCCCGTTGCTTTGATTTCATTCAGCCGCTGGTATTCATTTCCATTTGAACGGAAGATGTATTGTGTGTTGAATTCATCACCCACTTTGTCAGCGCGCAGCACACTCCATTTGTCACCGGTCTCAAAAATTTGCGGCAAGTCCTGAAAGGAATTGAATGCTTCGAGTGATAAATTTCTCTCTGTAGTGCTGCCAGCTTTGGGAGTTTGAGGGCCATACCACTGCGCATCGTAATACGTCTGCCGCAGCAATGCGATAGAACCCAAGAGCGATGATGGATAAGTTTGTGAACTGCTTCCCTTGTTGAATGAATAATGTGCGGCTGCATTGCTCCTAATGAGTACAATGTTTTCATCCAACCCAAGACAAACAAGCGCAGAAGTTCCGCGCGTGATTCCATCGTGCTGATGTGATAGTACAGTGCCGAAACCCAGGCCGCGCAGCTCTTTTGCGGCATCTTCGTTGGTAAAAAAAACTGATGATGCATTGATGTCGGAACGTATGGCATCGTTCCAACCGAATGCTCCTTTGCGATTACTTTCATATTGTGGTTTGCCCCCGAATTGCCTTTCGCGTTGTTCCACCTTCGGCATTCCGTAATCGCTGTCCAAATCAATGAATGATGGATAAATAAATTTTCCCTTTGCCTCTATCACTACGGCATTTTTTGGAATCGCGACATCTTTTCCAACAGCAATCACTTTTCCTTTTTCAAATACCAAAGTGGCATCTTCCATCTTGGTTTGGTAGTCGGAAAAAATTGTTGCATGAGTGATGGCAACACTGGTCACATCCTTTGGTTTTACACCGTTGTAGGGGAACGTTTGTAAAGGAACTGAATGCTAGTATAAGCGTCAGCCCATGGCCTTCCAGCTTCAAAAAAACGTTCATGCCACTTGAATGTGCGTGTCCTTGAGCCAATGGTACTCGAGGCTTGGAAGAAGAACTCAGGTGTTTCGTTTTGCCTGAATGTGCCGTAAAGTCCAAGGCCGAAAACGAATTCAAGTTTGTTCTGGCGTGTTTTGAACTCAAAGAAACTTCCCCATTTATTGCGAAAAAAAGTTTATCAATCGATGAACTTAACTGAGGAATTGAAGCATTGGGTTTGAGAATATCTACATTCATCTGAAAACGCTGGCTCATCCTATAGCAGGCCATGCCAAGCCCTATTGCCCAGTTATTTTTGCTTCTTTGAAGGCCCAGTACCAAACGCTGTCCCACACTATTCTTCAATTCATAGGAGTACAACGGAGCATTTGCAAAATCGGAAGAGGTTCGACCCAATGGAATAAATATCGGAGAGACCTGTAAAACAAGCCCATATTCCGCTTTTTTTTCTTGCCCCCAACCATCAAGATTAAGGAAGAAATTCAAAAATGCAAAGACAATTTGCACAAGTTTTGGTTTCAAATGACGTATACGAGCAAAGGGTAAGAGACTTTTGCACAATTCACCCGATTCCCCGCTGACGCCAGTTTCCAGCCTGCCCGCTACAGACGGTGGACTCGCGTGTGCCCCAAGGGAAGGGCACCGGTGGACTACGGATGCACTTCCACGCTGGGGCGTGGGAGGGATAGGGCTTTTCAACAAAATCCCTCTCATGCAGCCGGCTATATTTGCCTTTCCAAAGACAGCAGCATGACACAGCCTCCGGTAAAGAAAATCCCCACTTCCCTTTACACTGAAATGACCCCCAACCCGGCAGCCATGAAATTCGTGGCTGACCGTGCACTTATTTCCGGTGGCATGCAAGTGGAGTACAGAAATAAAGGTGAAGCAAAAAACTCTTCACCACTTGCCGAAGAGCTTTTTAATTTCCCGTTTGTGAAATCAGTTTTCATTTCCGGAAATTTTGTGACCGTATTGAAAGATGAATCATTGGGATGGGAAATGATTGTGATGCAATTGCGCGAATACATCCGCGAGTGGTTGATGGAACATGAAGTGGCGGTTAGCGCGGTGACTTCGGAATTGATGAACCGTGCCAATGAGTTAAACGATGCGTCATCAACATCTCAAAAAGAAGCTTCAGTGGATTATTCCAAATTTCCACCCACTGAGCACGATGAAGAAATTCGTTTTCTGCTGAATGAATATGTACGCCCCGCAGTGGAATCGGATGGGGGAGCCATTGACTTCAAAGCATTCAATGAAGGAAAAGTGTATGTTCAATTGAAAGGTTCTTGTAGTGGATGTCCTTCTTCCACCCAGACTTTGAAAGGTGGTATCGAAAATCTGCTTAAATCAAAATTGCCGATAGTTGAGGAAGTGGTGGCGGAGGCGGTCTAACCTTCGATTCGGCTCTCATCCCCGTTCCCTTACTTTTACCACACCAATCATCGGTTGGCGTGTTCAACCCATACCGTTAATCTTTTCTACCTTATGAGAACTGCCTATTGCTTAAGGCTATTCCTGCTTTTCATTCTTGCTTCTACTTCTTTTTCAATGGATGCTCAACAGTTCTGTGGAATGCAGAATCTGGGTCATGCTGCAAATTGCAGTTGTGGACTTTATGCCATTGAAGAAGATCAATTCAGTTTTGTTTCACCTCCTTCCAACTTTCAATTCGGTGGTGAGCGCACGGTCATCGTCAATGTGAATTATAGCGGGTTTCCTGCCAATGCCGAAGCTGCTTTCGATTATGCAGTGGATGTTTGGGCAAGTGTGCTCTCCTCCAATGTTCCCATCGTGATTGATGCGAACTGGACTTCCATTGGTGGAGGGGTTTTAGGATTTGCAGGGGCAACTACCTATCGCAGAAATTTCACAGGCGCTCCAATGTCCGGCACATGGTATCCCATTGCATTGGCAAACAAACTTCATGGCAGCGATCTTGAACCATCGCAAACGGATGTTGAATGCACTTTCAGTTCTGATTTTTCCTGGTATTTCGGAACGGATGGAAATTGTCCAGGTGGCCAATATGATTTTGTAACGGTGGTGCTGCATGAGTTATGTCACGGCCTTGGATGCATTGGATCAGCAGACGTAAACGGGGCATTGGGTTCTATTGGTTTTTCAGGTGATGCAGTTATTTATGATGAGTTCACCGAAGACAATGCAGGAACCGATCTCACTTCCATGCCGAACAATTCAGCTACGCTCGGCACTGCTCTCACCAGTAATAATGTGTATTGGAACGGAGCGCTCGGCTTGGATGGAAACAGTGGTGTTCGTCCGCGCCTTTATGCTCCCGGAAGTTGGGATGGCGGATCAAGTTATTCTCATCTCAACGATGCAACATATCCCGCGGGCAATGTCAATTCATTGATGACGCCTTTCCTTGGGAGTGCAGAAGCTATTCACGATCCCGGCCCCATCATGGCGGGCATGTTCGAGGACATGGGCTGGACATTTAATTCGTGCGAAATAAGTAACGTGACTATTGGGACCCAGACATCATGCAATCCTGCCACCAACCAATACACACAAGAAGTTATTGTCACTTATGATGATCCTCCTGCCGATGGTTCGCTAACTGTGAACGGCTTCGTATTCACTATTACCTCTTCACCTCAAACCTGTGTGCTCACGCTTGCATCAAATGGATTGACCCTCGACTGCAACGTTTCCTTCACTGAAGCATCGGCATGTCTTTTTTCGATTGATGATGCATGGTTGGCACCCACGGCTTGTTGTGATAATCTACGCCTCGTATCTGTGAATTCAGCATCGGATCAAATCCAGATTAAGAACTTCGGAACGTGTCCTGTTCTAACAGGCACCTTCCAGTTGTGCAATGATGGTGCGTGTGCAACAATCAGTACAATGACATTAATCAGCGGAAATATTTTTCTCTCCGCCAATGCCACTTTAACTGTTCAATGGAATGCATTTGCGGGAGCTAATTCGTCTGGAAATCTCAGCCTTCACGAACCGGGAGCACTGTTAGGTGATGCAACAAAAATTCTTGATTTTATGCAGTGGGGAATGACGGGACAAGGTGAGGAGTCAACTGCGGATGGCGCAGGGAAATGGGTGGCCGGAACTTTCATTACTGACTTGCCGCCATTCAACTTCACCGGATCCGGAATTAATTATGGTGTGGCATTTTGGGATGGAGTTACACCCCCTTGTTCTATCCAATCCCTGACCACAGGAACGCAAAGCCCATGCAATGAACCGGACAATACCTATACTCAGCAGGTGATAGTGAATTTTATTTCCCCTCCCGCATCAGGGCAATTGTCGGTGCATGGCCAGTTATTTTCTGTTGCTTCAAGTCCGCAAACTGTAACGCTCACTGGGCTTGATTCAGATGGCTTGCCGATGAACATCACTGCTTTTTTCACCGCTAATACAGGATGTGCTCTCACGGTAAATTCTCTCTTCGCGGCACCCCTATTATGTGAATGTCCGGGAGATTTTAATGGAGATAATCAAACCGACATCTTAGACTTTCTCCTGTTTCTTGCCGATTACGGATGCACCTCTTCATGTGTCGCTGACCTGACGGGTGATGACTTTACTGACATCGGTGATTTCCTTATTCTTTCATCATTATTTGCAACACAATGCCCATGAAAACAATTAGACAGTTGACGCTAATTTGTAGCAGCCTTTTTGTAATCCAGCTTACCCAGGCGCAGGTTGAAATTGCACAGCAGGTGATCAGTCCATTCAATATGCTGGCACAGGATACTCAGGGCAACTACTATTCAATATGCGTAGGACAACCTAATTACACTACCGAAACGGGACCTTACCGCTTGATTAATCAGGGATTCGAACAAGCCGATAAACAATTCTGCCCGGGTGATTTCAATCATGATGGAATTGTGAACTCCGGGGACTTGCTACTAATGCTTGCTCTTTACGGGTGCATATCCGGAAATTGCGATGACATAAACCAGGATGGAGTTTTTAATGTGTTCGATCTTCTATTATTTATGGCATTGGTGGGCACCATGTGTAATTACTAGCCCCAAAGATTTCATGAAGAAAAAAAGACAAGTATTGCTCATTCACGGGTTTCTCGAAAACCAGTCAATGTGGAATTCTTTTGTAGCCGGTTTGGGTAAAGAATTTGAAGTTTTGGCACCCAATCTTTCCGGGTGCATTCCATCCACTGAACCACTTATTTCAATTAGGGAAGAAGCATCCTCACTGGCTCAGTCGGTTCCCGAAAATTGTTTTGTTATTGGTCATTCCATGGGCGGCTATGTTGCACTGGAATTCGCAAAACAATTTCCAAATAAAGTTAGTGGATTGTGTCTGCTGCATTCGACTGCAGCAGAAGATTCACCCACAAAAAAACAAGACAGGCTTCGTGCTATTGATGCTGCCCGCAGCAACAAAACACTTTACATTCGAACTGCAATTGCTTCTTTGTTCAGCGAGGAATCCAAGGGTAAATTATCAGCGAAATTGGAGGAGATGATTAACGATGCAATACAACTTCCTGTGGACAGCATAGTGGCATGTATCGAAGCCATGAGAAAACGGGTTGAACATGTTTCCTTTCTCAGGCAGCGTGCCTTCCCACTTTACTATTTCCTTGGCGAAAAGGATTCCCGCATTCCCATACAGGAAATGAAGAATGAGTTGAAGGAGTTGCCGGGATCAATGTTCCAAATCGAGCAGGGTATCGGGCACATGGGCCATCTTGAATGCCCTGCCCGCTGTTTT
The DNA here is from genome assembly GCA_034408895.1 of Flavobacteriales bacterium. Lineage (GTDB taxonomy): Bacteria > Bacteroidota > Bacteroidia > Flavobacteriales_D > Sanyastnellaceae > UBA4660. The sequence continues at coordinate 1,188 of JAWXCI010000012.1, read as the reverse complement.
GATTTTATCCAGCGCATATTGAGGGCTGATTGCTGAAGCTGGTTCTATTTTCGCCCTGCAACATGGCCATCCAGCAGAAACTGACAGCTCTTATAGTGGACGATGAATTTCACGCCCGTGAAAACCTCCGTATGCTGCTTCAAGAATTTTGCCCCGAAGTAAACGTGCTGGAAAGTGCCGGAACAGTTGAAGAAGGTCGTAAAAAAATTCTTGAGCTGCAGCCGCAAATTGTTTTCCTCGACATCCGAATGCCCAGCGGAGCGGAAGGATTTGATCTTCTCGACAGCCTGGAAGAAAAAAATTTTATGGTAGTGTTTGTCACTGCATTTAAGGACTACGCCATTCGTGCATTTAATGCCAATGCCATCCACTACATACTTAAGCCTATTGATATCGAAGACCTGCAAAGTGCAGTGAATAAGCTGGTAGAGTATCACGAATCATTTCTTGAAAATCATGAAAATTTTTTGAGATACATGCAATCCATCAGCGAGTTGAGTGCCATGGTTCGCAGCCAGAAAAAGCCACAGCGAATCACACTTTATCATACCCGTGGGTTTCGAATTGTAAACCAGGAGGACATTGTGCACCTGGAGGCAGAAAACAATTGTACCATGCTCTTTTTTCGTGACGGAACGAAATACCTCGATACTAAAACACTCAAGATTTTTGAAGAGACATTGCCAGATGATGACTTTATGCGGATACACAAATCGCATATTGTCAATATGAATTGCATCAGCGAATACTTGTCTCACGATGGTGGCCTTGCGGTAATGAAAGATGGCTACCATGTGCCGGTTTCCCGCAACAAACTCAGCGAGTTTCTTTCTCGATTGAAGCGCTGATTGCCTCCATTTGCTTTTTCAGTTCCCTCAACCAAAGGGGCATTTCACTCATTCAGGATCTGTTGATGCGTGAGCACAACTACTTTGGCTGCCTCACCTGTTACTATCCATTTTTATGAACCGGAAAATGAATGCACTCATTGTAGATGATGAGGAGTTTGCAAGGGAAAACTTGAAAATGTTGTTGGAGGAATTTTGTCCCGATGTGCTGGTGACCGGTACCGCTGCCAGCGCCCGCGATGCCCGGCATCAGGTGGAAGACTTTAATCCCGACCTTGTTTTTCTTGACATTATGATGCCGGGCGAGGATGGATTCTCCTTTCTTCATTCGCTTGACGAC
>JAWXCI010000011.1:0-84179 GCA_034408895.1 Flavobacteriales bacterium | reverse complement strand
GCGCTGTGGGGGTTTTTCTTTGGGGAAAAAATTCTGCAGTAAGTGCCCAGGCATTGGGCCGCGTGTAATGGGAAAGCCGTCATTTAGCAAAAACGCGTTGTTCAATTCTAAACGCTGCGGCCTAAGTGGATAGCCCTATTGAATAAATGATTGAATTTCAAGACTATGCGTTTTGCCATTGGGGCAAAAGAATCGGTTTACTGTCATGGCTGCTTATCTTTATGGCAAACCACGTGGTTTACTGTCTCGGGGAAGCGGGTATGCCACCCAAGTGAGTGGTTTACTGACATGGTTATGCTGGCATGGCAGTAAACCACTCAGTTGGGTGGCAGGGTTACGTGGGCATTGAGGTAAACCACGTGGTTTATCGTGATGGCTGCGCGGGTATGTGGGCAAAGCAGGTGGTTTGATGTCGTGGCTAAACAACCGGGGCAGTAAACTGAAAATGCGTATATTCTGAATAAAGATAACTATCGTTATTGCCTTTTGCATTTTACTCTGCCCATTGATTTTTCAAAGTCTCCCCACGGGAACAACCTCGTGGATGCTTATTTCCATTTGCAGATACTCCGCAAACATCTGGGCAGCTTCCATCATAAACTCATCATCCTTCTCTACCTCCCATAGCACATGAATGTTGCGCCCCGCCTGCATTACTTTTCGCAGAGCCTTGAGCACAAACACCAACCCTTTGGAAGAGGCAGAGTTGAAATACGGAAGGTGGAAAACGAATTGGCTTCCGCTGCTTATGTGTGTTTCATTGGCATCAATCCAATGGACTATCACGTTGAAAAACTCAAGTGCATTGAGCGGGGTGGAAATGCCCTGAATCAGATAGACTCCGTTTTCAGGATCCATGGTTACCAGCGGAGTAGTGCGTGTGGCTTCAATGTTTAGTTTGTTCATGGTCTCTTCTTGTTATTGAGTTTTTTTTCTACCAGGCAGGTACACAACCAGTTCTCCTCATCTACATTAGTTATCTGTACTTCGAAGCGGTCAATTCCTTTTCTGCCTATCTGCAAGATGCCAAGGCCTGCACCCCCGCGGTAGCCAAATGCAGGATTCAGTAACTGGCGTTTGTAGGCTTCATCCATTTCCGCCCTGGATAGTGTGCCAATGGCTTCAGCATATTCTTTCAGTCGTGCGGCATCATCAGGCGATGCCATATTTTCCAGCCGCAGTTGCAGCGATTCGTTAGTGATGTGCAGATCGAAAAGGATATTGCCCGTGTTGCTATAGCGCTGCGCGTTGTCCACCAGCTCCAGGGCAATGTTGCAATACTTCTTCATCTCGTTGTTGTCCTCAGCATTTACAGGAATGGCAGCCAGCAGCAATTCCGTTAGGCGCAGGCCCACTTCACTGTTCATCTTCCCTTCATATCTAAGTATGCTTGTTTTGATAATGTTGTTGGTGCTAGTTGCTGTTTAAATGTTGAAAGTTGTTTATTGCCACTCCTGGCTCTTTCCGGTGAAAATGTTGTTGGTCGTGTGTTGCTGGTTGCCTTTTGTTCTTTTACCCTTTACTCTTTGCCTTCACTTACCGATCAAAGCTCAAACCCAGCAGCATAATATCATCTGTCTGGTCAATACTTCCTTTCCAGTCTTTGAAGGCACGTATTAAATCTTCTTTTATAAAACCCATCGGTTGATGGTGGAGCGCCTGAAGTTTTCCCATCAGGCTTGCCATCGAGAACTTTTTATCACCGCTGGTTCCACCAAACTGGTGAATGAAACCATCTGTGCACAAATAAACTCGATCCGATTTGCTGAGGTACCGATTGTGCGTTATAAAATGAGGCAGGTTATCAACACACACATCGCCTATGGAAAACACATCGCCTTTTATTCTTTCTTTATTGTTTTTACCAATGATGAGCAGCGGAATTTGAGCACCTGCGTATTGAATCTCCTGGGTATCCAGGTTTATTTTGCAAAGCGCCAGATCCACACCGGCATTGAAGTCCGGCTTCTGTGTTTGTTGTTTCAAAGCCTGCAACATCCGTTTGTGAAGCATGCCGAGCAGTTCCCCGCAACTGAAGTTCGGTTTTTCACTCACCAGTTCTTTCAGGTTGTAATGCACCATGAACGAAAGCATGGCAGCCGGCACACCGTGACCAATACAATCAATGGCGCCAATGAACAATTCGCGGCCCCGCTTTTCGAAATACGGAATGTCGCCACTCACTATGTCGAGGGGCAAATGGATCATAAAACCATCGGGCACATAAGAGCGCAATACTTCCTCGCCCGGCACTATGCTTTCCTGGAAATGTCGCGCATAGTTGATGCCCGAGAGTATGCCATCATTCTGCTCTTTTAGTTGGTGGTTGATCAGGCCGATGCTCCGGCTCTGTTGTGCAATCAGTTTGTTTTTCTTTTTGGTGGTTATCAATCCATGGGATACCATCAATAAAATGCACATCAACAGCGAACCAGCTGTGATGCCGAAATTCTTGAGGGTCATATTGCGCTTCAGTTCCACTTCTTTCAATTTCTTTTGGCTCTCCAGCAATTCATTTTCTTTTTGGAGTAACACCAGTCCCTTATCGCGTTCATCTTGTCGAAGATGGAGTTGTGCAAACTCCATAAGCCTTGCCGAACGGTCGCTCTCCAGCGAATAAATAATGGTCTGTTGTTTCTCCGCCTTGAGCGCTGCCTGAAGCAATGCAAGTTCTTTCATGGCTTCTTCCCTGGCCACCTGTTCATTGAGCAGGGAGGCTTTGTCCAGTTCGTTTTCGTACAGCAAGCTGCTTAGTTCGACTAACGAATGTGCGTTGGCAAGTTGCTGAAGCAATTTCATCCGTTCCAGCTTTTGCCAGGCCGTGCTGTCCGATATTATTATCTCATGAGCTGATAAAGGTGCTTCAGGAATAGTGCCTTTACAGTGTAAGGCCGTGTCAGTGTGCTGACGAACACCCGAATGGATGCTGTCCAGCCTGGGCAAGGAAGAAAAATCACTAAGCAACACATTTGAACTCCTGCTTTGCTCCTGCGCATAAACACCAGAAAAAGTCATAGTACTGCTGTAGCATACAGCTAAGACTAAAAAAATTCTCGATGAAAAACCTGTGTAGTGCATTGCGCTTTTGAGAGATGATTTTATACCCCCGCTGGGTTGTTTTTGTTTCATCAACATCCCGCTAACTGCCGAAGCCTTTCCTTTGCGGGGCTGATATGAAAACGAAAACCCTGAAAAGAAATAAAGTGAACGTGGTGACACTCGGTTGTGCCAAAAACATTTTCGACAGCGAAGTGATGATGGCGCAACTCCAGGCCAACCACTTTGCAGTGGAGCACGAAAGCGATGACCGCGATGCCGAAATTGTTATCATAAACACCTGTGGATTTATTGATAATGCCAAGGAGGAAAGCATCAACACGATACTGGCCTGGGCTGCTGAAAAGAAAAAAGGGAACGTGCACAAACTCCTGGTGACCGGGTGCCTGAGCGAGCGCTACAAACCTGAACTTGAAAAGGACATTCCTGAAGTGGATGCTTTTTTCGGCACACGCGATTTGCCTCGCCTGCTCAAAACCCTAAAGGCGGATTACAAACATGAACTGGTGGGCCAGCGCCTGCTCACCACTCCCTCGCATTATGCGTATTTCAAAATATCGGAAGGATGCGACAGGCCGTGTTCTTTTTGTGCCATACCACTGATGCGGGGCAAACATGTGAGCACACCACAAGATCAATTGGTTGCCAATGCAAAAAAACTGGCAGCACAAGGCGTGAAGGAACTCATCCTTATTGCACAAGACCTTACTTACTACGGCCTCGATATTTATCGTGAAAGAAAACTGGCAGACTTGCTCAAATCATTGAGTGATGTGGAGGGTATTGAGTGGATAAGACTTCAGTATGCCTTTCCTTCGGGTTTCCCGCTGGAAGTATTGGATGTGATGCGCGAGCGAAACAACATTTGCAACTACCTAGACATGCCGCTGCAACATGCCAGCACCAAAATGCTGAAAGCAATGCGCAGGGGAATAACCCGCGAAAAAACCGATGAGTTGATTGCCACCATCCGGGAGCGCGTACCGGAAATTGCGTTGCGTACCACCTTGATCTGCGGATACCCGGGCGAAACCGAACAAGATTTTGAAGAGATGATGCAGTGGGTTGAACTCAGTCGTTTCGAACGGCTCGGTGTGTTCCAGTATTCGCACGAAGAAAACACACATGCCTTCAATGTGGTGGATGATGTTCCGGCCAAAACAAAAAAGAAACGTGCCGAAGCCATCATGGAACTACAAGCCGGAATTTCTTTCGAACTCAACCAACAAAAAACCGGCAAACAATTTCGGGTGCTCGTAGATAGAATTGAAGGGGATGACTACATAGGCCGCACTGAATTCGATTCGCCCGAGGTGGACAACGAAGTCATCATTCCAAAAAAATCAGGTTACCTGCGGGTGGGAGATTTTGCAGAAATAAAAATTCACTCAGCGGAACATTATGATCTCTTCGGGGAGGTGGTGTGAAAAATAAATGAGGCTGTCTGAAAAGCAATAAATCTCACGCAAAGACGCGAAGGCGCGAAGAGTATTCGGTTAGTTATCAAACTTCGCGACTTCGTGTCTATGCGTGAAATCCTTAGTGTGGTGGCTTTTGATACAGCCTTATAGACCATCACTGCACCGTTAGTTTCTTGAAAATCTTTTCACCCGATGCGAGAGCAAATTCCAGTGTGTACATGCCGGCTGGCAAGTTCAGGTGTTGCAAATCAATCTGGCGGAAATCACCATCGCCCCGCGGCTTGCTCATCACCACTTTGCCGTGGATGCTAAACATGGTGAGTGATACCACAGCATCAGTATTGCCGCCTACATTCACCACATCCCCGTGGGAGGGGTTGGGGTAGATAAGAATATCATCTTTCGACATGAACTCCACCACTTCAATCTCGGAATATTTGTATTGACCATCATAGTCTATTTGCTTAAGCCGGTAGAAGTTCAGGCCGTGTATCGGATCATGATCGTAAGAGGTGTAGTAGATGGTGGATTCGGAAGTGCCTGCTCCCGGCAAGCGGCTTACTTCCATCCAATCGTCTATGCCGTTGGCTGATCTTTCTACAATAAAAAGTTCGTTATTTAATTCAGAAGTAGTTACCCATTTTATGGCCACGCGTATTCCATCGGGCACGGCTACAAAACTTAAAAGTTCGATAGGAAAGAAGAGCAACTGGCAGAGATCACCCCATCCCGGTGCATAAAAATAAAGGTTAAAATCCTGTGTATAAACCACATTTTGCGGCCCCGGTGGATCGTAAGGAGTACCGTCTGCATTCATCTGGCGCAGTTGCAAATTCACTGCGCCATCCATGCTGCCGTCTGTGGTAAACTGGCCAATGAGGATTTCGTTATTGACATCTGGAAAACCTAACGTTTCTGCAGTGCCATGGTAATAAACCAGCCCTGATCCAAAACAGGAAGTGACACCGTCCACAAGCATATCGCCACCAGTATTGTTCCACTGTGTAACGGGCAGGGGTGGAGTGGTAATGTTAGCACAACTTGGTCCAGATTCCACAAATAAAAAGTTCATGGGGGATTGTTGTTGAGTGTTTATGGTCCACCAGCTATCATAAGCCAGTTCAGGAAAGAATCCAAAGAAAGCAGGATTTATATTGTCTGCATAAACCTGGTTGCCGAAAGGAGCCTGAAAGAAACTGGTGCTTGAGTTTAGTCGCCACGCAGGGTCAGTGCCGGCTGAACCACCATAAAAGATGGATTGCATTTCCCAAAGCGGGTTGCCAATACACGCAAAAACCTGCCAGCATTTTGCAACGGCCAATGGGTCGGTAAGATTGGCGTCAATAATTAGCTGTGTAGCAAGAGGAATTACTTTCTCTTTTACAATAAGACCGGTGAGTGGAGAGGCCACACTTGTTCCCACACAAACGCAAGCTGCATTATATACATCGTTGATCGTAGTTGCGTTGCCATCATCACAAGTTGCACCTGTATATACACAAGGGCCCAGGCAAGCTGCTGCCGGGTTGTAGTTGCAGGCTCCCAAGGTGAGGCAGCCGGGGTAGGTGCAAGAACCATCATCGCAACCGGCTGTTGCATTGTAGTTGCATGCTCCTACAACGGTGCAGCCTCCATAGGTGCATGTGAGATCTGAACAACCGGCAGCGGAATTAAAGTTGCAGGCAAGTGGATCAATACAGCCCGGAGTTCCGCAAACCACTGTTCCAACTACACGAAAATTCCGGACAATCAATTCACTAGTTGTACTTGCAGCACCGAAACCAAATAGTTGAACCAACAATGTGTTTGCGGTGGTAAAATCTGTAACATTCCATGTAAATACGGTGCCTGCAGTGGTACAAGCCACATTAGTATTGGTGGGCGTGTCGTTGCTTGCTTTAGCAATCCATGTGGTGCCTCCATCAGTACTGTAAGCTATTCGGATAGAGGTGGGACCATTGGTAACTGATCTTCTCAAAGTATACTCGAATTGTGTGACACTAAGCGCATACCCCGCATTTGGGGTTATAGTTAGCCTCACGGCAGGCAGAGTGGTGGCATAAGTTCCTGTGTTTGGAAAATTGGAAGCCGTGTAACCGGAAGAACATGTAGCTGGATTCGTTGCGCCATTTACTACCGTAAGCATGGGTGTGGGCACTGAGGTGTTGGTGGATACGCATTGAGCATTGCCAGGCACACTGCTGGTGTATGTAACGATGTAAGTTGCACACTGCGCACTCGCTTCCTGCCCGCCCAGCGCGGCAAGAAAAAGAAATGCAGTAAAAACAAATTTGATTGTTGAAAGAAAGTTGGCGCCAGAAGAAAGAATAGGGAGGTAAATTTTTGCCATTTTCATTTGGGATATTAGTGTTTTTAATTCTAGTTTTATGTATGAGCAAATGTAGTGGGAATGATGCCCGGTTGAGAGACGGTTTTATCAACCGATAGTTGTCTGTGGGAGTGCTTTGAATTGCGAAGTACGATGCGTAAGAATTTCGCACTTGGCTCTTCCATGATGGAGGCAAAAAAAACCCCCTTCACATTTTCTGCGAAGGGGTTTTTTCGATGCAACAAACTATCAAATCATCACTTCCCATTCCTGATCATTGGTAGCATCCGCATTTCTTACGTTGAGGTAAATGCGCGAGCCGCTTCTCCCCAGGCTTTGTGCTTCCACTGTTTGGGCAGCTGAGTTATCCACCTGTAGTGCTGTAACCCCCGCCTCTACAGCCCCTGCCGGTGTGGTGCAGAAGTAAAAATAGAGTTTAAGCCAGGCCACCGGGGTGTTGTTTGAAAATTTGATTCCCGTGGTGTTGCTCACATTCACACTAATAAGTGGAATGTTCATGGTAGAAAGTTGAACTGCGATACCAGATTTCTTATTTCGGTAGGTGAATCTGTTAAGCCACACCCCTATCACAAGTGCCACAACCACAATTGCAATCTCATACCATTTCATGTAGTCAGATGAATTAGCGCAAATACTTTTCAAGCCTAGCCCCTTGTTTGAAAGGGGTAATTTCTGCAATCTCACTATTCACTAAAGTTCCTTTCGCCCGCAATACTAAACCTTTCCCCACCTAAATATGTATGGTCCACCAGCTATCAAATTCCAGTTCAGGAAAGAATCCAAAGCAAGCAGGAATTACGAATTGCGGTGGGTGCGCAATTCCCAATTCGTAAATCACTCCTCATAGTTTTACCCCCACTATGAAAGAAAGCACAAGAATAAACGACCCCGGCTTTGGGGAAAAGGTGGGTGCCGGTGCCAGGCGCATCATCAATGATGATGGCAGTTTCAACGTAAAACGCAGAGGTGGCGATAGCGGCCTGCGCAGCATTTACCAGCAACTGGTATTTATGAAGAACACGCATTTCTTCCTAGTGGTGCTCTCGGGATACATAGTGGTGAATGTGTTTTTCGCATTCATTTATTTTTTCATCGGGCCGGAAAATTTGCAGGGCGTGCGCAGTGAAACACCGCTGGGCAGTTTTCTCGATTGTTTCTATTTCTCCACCCAAACTTTTACCACCGTGGGCTATGGCGCAATAGCCCCGCGTGGAATCATGGCCAGCTCTGTGGCATCGCTCGAAGCGTTTACAGGAGTGCTCACATTCGCCATTGCCACAGGATTGTTGTATGCGCGCTTTTCCAAACCCAAAGCCAACCTCAAATACAGCCACCGTGCAGTGGTGGCACATTTTCAAGATGGCCAGGCCTTGATGTTCAGGCTGGCCAACCAACGCAGCAACGTGCTTATGGAAATGAAGGCGCGGGCCATTGTAACCATGCACGACTCATCCACCTCAAACGCGCGGCAATACTTCCAGCTGAAACTGGAAATTGATACGGTAATTTTTCTTGCCCTCAGTTGGACACTCGTCCACAAGCTCGATGAAAATTCTCCGCTCTATGGATTATCGCTGGAAGACCTGCGCAAGCGCGATGCGGAAATCATGGTGCTCATCTCGGCATTTGACGATACGTTTAACCAAACCGTACACTCGCGCCACAGTTTTATTGCCAATGAAATTATCTGGAACGCAAAATTCAAAAAAGCTTTTAGGGTGGATGATGATGGTGATGTGGAATTGGATCTTGGGTTGATGGATGAATATGAATTGATGACGGCAGACCGATGACCGAAGTTGACCCTGCATTTTCGCGGGGGGAAATCCCGACACTCCGGGGAGCCGGAGATGGGAAACATTGAACGGAAGACAAAATTGAAAAAATAATGATCAACTTTCCAACGCAGGAACAAGTGCTGATGCGGGCAGAAAAATGGAAGCAGACGGGTAAAATAATTGTGTTTACCAACGGTGTTTTCGATATCCTTCATGCAGGCCATGTGGCCTACCTCGATAGTGCGCGCAGGCTAGGCCACAAGTTAATTGTGGGCCTCAACGGTGATCAATCCGTGGAGCATTTGAACAAAGGCCGGGAGCGCCCAGTCAATAAAATTTTGTCTAGGTGTGCGGTATTGTCTGCCCTGCGCATGGTGGACAGGGTGCTCGTTTTCCACGAGGACACTCCGCTCGAAATGATAAAAAGAATAAAACCCGATGTGCTTGTAAAAGGTGGCGACTACGATGCGGATGAATCCAATCCATCCTCCAAAAAATACATTGTGGGTTCCAAAGAAGTAAAAGAGTACGGTGGAAAAGTGGTGGTGATTCCGCTGCTGGAAGGATTTTCTACCACAGCCATTGTGGAGAGGCTAAGGACATCCTGAAGACCTTTTGGTGATGATGAATTTCATTGGGCTTTGAGCATCATTACTAAATGAGCGTGAAGGAGTGGATTGAAATCTACCGGGAGCAGGTAAAAAAGAAATGAGATATAAGACAGCCGTAGCTTCTCATATCTCACTTCTCTAAAACTAACATCTCTTATCTCTAATCCCGATAGCTATCGGGATTCTCTTACATCTCACATCTTCACTAATCACACGTTGTCCCGAATGCGCCAAGGAACAACAACAAATCCGAGGTGTTCACGGTATAGTCTCCAGTAATGTCAAAACTGCAAATACCAATTTGCCCGAAAGAACCAAGGAAGAGCAGGAGGTCGCTGGTGTTGATGTTTCCGTTCAAATCGAAGTCACCAGTACAGCCTACTGTTACGGTGCTTTCCGTCACCGTCACTTCCACACCTTTGGGGTGCGACCATTGACCATCTTCGGAAACGGTGCGCACATAGAACCAATAAATGCCAGGTGCAAAACCGTTGGTGGTCACCGCTCCGCATACCTGCACACTATCGCCCACTGCAATTACGCCAAGGGGAGTTCCATTGCCCGCGCCCGGATCGGTATCCCAGAAGTATTCGCCACCAACAATGTTGCGGCTGATATAAAATCGCTTCTTGTATGTAGTACCAAAACTTCCGTTTATCCCCCGCACACGGGAGAAGAGATAGTGTACACCGGGCGAAGACTCGCCACTGTTCACAGCCACCTCCTGGTCAAGGTTATCAATCTGCGGAGCCAGCGAAAATGAAGTGCCATTTCCCACACCCGGATCAGCATCCCAGAAGTATTCACCCTCGGAATAAACCGTAGGAACATACACTTTTTGCACCTTCGGTACACTCCACACATCGCCCTTTCCTTTTGTTCGCACACCCAGGTATCGGTTGCCCGGTGCCACACCCACAGTACTTATAGTTATGTTACCGTTGAATTCCGCAAGCGTAGTGCTAAGGGCAGCCGGAGTACCGTTTCCGGCACCGGGGTCAGTATTCCAGAAATATTCCGCCCCGGTAAACTGGTGTACGTATATAGTTTTCGTATCCGTATCGCTCCACTGGCCAATGCTGTTCTTAGTGCGCACACCCAAAATGTGGTTCCCCTCATTTAAACCCGCAGGCGAAAACGAAACCGTGGCATCAATGGAAGCCAGATCAGCTACATCAAAAGGTGTAGCCAAACCCGCCCCGGGATCAGTATCCCAGAAGTATTCTCCCGCAACTATGAGTTGCGAGCGTGCTGCCAGTTGCCCCAGGGCAAGTGCCAGCACAATTAGTATTTTTCTTCTCATGATTGAAAAATTTTAATCAGTAGGAAGAAAAAATTATTCGTGCGCTACGCTTATGATGTTTACGTTGAAAGTAGCATTGGCAGGCACCACTGCACCACCGGGAACATTCACTGCACGCACAATAGGAATAGAAGGCTCACCATCCATGCGGAACACGCCATCACCATCATAAATTCCAATGTCCTCGCTATTTGGGCCAGCACCTATGGCAGGTGATCCCGCCTGCAGGTGATAATCATAAGTCCATGCATGAGATGTGTTTGCAGTGTAGGTTACAAACAGTGGATTCATATTGGTAATGTTTCCACCGCCAGTCCATGCACCGCTGCCGCCAAAACTCAGGTTGCCCGAAACATTATTTGAAGCAAGCACCGTGTTTATTTGCCGGTTTATGGCAATGTTGCCTTGGAAAGTGCCATTGATCACATTGCCTGTTGTAATAAAGATGGTACCGCCACCAAGGCTAGACAGAAAAAGGTTATGGGTGATATTGCTGTTTTCTGCCGAGTTGATACCACCATTAAAAACATTGTTGCGGATGGTGCAGTTCAGGAAATCGCTGGTGCTACCGTTGCTTGACAAATTGAAGTCATTCCATAGGCTGAACACGTTGCCCTCGATAAGTGCCGCAGTCCAGTCGTCATCATTCAGGTTAATTGTATTGTCAATAATGCTTCGCATTACCACCACGTTGTTCACGTTAGCAATTCCTGCCTTAGTGCTATAAATGAGACCGGCACGAATACCAATCAGCCGTGTGTTGTCCTCCGAAATATTAATAGTGTTGAACTGTGCCGCATTGCTGTAGCCGCCACCCGATACCACGCGGCCCGGGCCAATAATGGTAAGCGACTTGTTCACTGTGGCATCGCCATAGTTCACACCAGTCCCCGCCACCATCAACGTGTCGCCAGTTGCGGCAGCGGCTATGGCCGCAGCTATGGTGCTGTGCTGCCCCGGTGATGGGTTGGCGTTATTTACTGTAATAATTGTGGCTGTGCCTGCAAGTGAAGCAAGCATGAATGCGCCCAGCGCAATAGAAGTAATTGTTTTCATGTTGAACATTTTTTTTGATTTGGTTAATTAAACAAATTGTTGGAGCGGCAAAAATAGGAGCGGCCAGTGGTCTGCCAAACAATTATCCCATCCCCATTTCGGGGGGGATATCTGAAAAAAAAAACTGCCCCAAGATTTTATCGAGGGGCAGTTACCATTTACCACAAAAAACAAAATGCACCATGAAAAGTGCATTTGAAATACGGGGCAAATATGGGTAATCAACGGCTGCATCCAACTGCCTCCGGCACCCCTACCTACTCATTATGAGGTCTTCTTATCGGTGCAACAAACACCCCGTCCTCTGCAACCCACTTTGGAGTTTGAATGGAAAGAACTTTCATGGGTATGGTGGCAGTTACCGCATGAACTGTCCCCATTGGAATCATCACAAAGTCGCCCACTTTCACGTTGAACGATGTTTCACCCCAATCCATTCTTCCTTCGCCTTCCAGAATGTAAACGCACTCCGTATGTGTGGCATGGAAGTGATGTTTCACTCCACCGCGTATCCAGATTTCAAATGCAGTGGCCAGCGAATCATCCGCAAGTTTTTCCACATACACGCTTTCCATTTCACCCTTCACTCCGCGTGCGGGCAGGTTCTCGATGTGTTGTGAAAATGATTGATGAGCGATGATGATGAATGAAATACAAAACAATGTTTTCATCTTATGATTTTATTGCAAAGGTCTCGAAGAACGTATCGTATTGCTTCACGAGTTTCTCCCATGCAAGATGCTGCGTTAATTTCTCTCCAACAAATGCATCATACTTTTTTGTTGTGAGAAGTATTTCGAGTTTTGAAATAAGCTCATCATGATTATGATAAAAGAATTCATCATCAGAAAAATGTTCGCGATACACCAATCTATCGGGAAGGAGAGGATATGCACTGCAATGCACAGCCTCGAGCACGCTATAGCCAAAAAACTCTTGTCTTGAAGTAACGGGCAGCACATCTGCAATCCAAAGCAGCCGTGCGTATTCCTTAAAACTTTCCGCAAATCCCCAATGCACAATGTGTGCTGACAATCTCGTTCGTGCTTCATCAAAAACATTGGGTATTTCGCCAAAGCTCTGTCCCGCCACTGCGAGTTTGAAGTTCACTCCGCGTTCACTCAATAGGTAGAGTGCATCAAAAAAATCTTCCGCGTTCTTATCGTACTCCCACCGGTGATTCCACAGCACCAGCGGTGCATCATATTTCTCTTCCGTCTTAAAATTTTCGAGTGCCGAAAAATCAATGCCTGGATAAATAGTGTGGGACTTTCTTTTTATCTCCTCCACCGTTTCCACATTCTGGTGGTCGGGAAATGCTTCCAGGAATTTCGGGAGCGCATCGAGAAAAACATTTTGGTGATAATCCGAATTCCACAACACGGCATCGGCACAAAGCGCAGATGTGTAATTGATGAATGCGTAATGCCTGTCGCGTTTCAATTTCACATCTACATCACCGGCACTCCACGGATAAGTCAACTGGTTTTCGTGGAAGTAAACAAGGCAGGGAACATTTATTCTTTTTTGATGAAGGAGACTTCGCACTGTAGTGAGGTCGGTCATATCACTAACAAGAACTAAGTCGGGAATGAAGCCAGTCTCAATCATTTCCATGGCAAGCGTGATGGCTCCGCCATGCATCCGCCATTTCCAGTGTGCGCCACTGAGGCTGAAAATTTTTATTTCGTGCTGAGAATGTTCCCGAAGCCCCTCCGCCCATTTGCGATGTGAATGGATGAAATACGGTTCGAGCAACGCGATTTTCATTCGACAAGAAAATCGCTTTACTAAAGCCCCAGAGCATCCACCCCCTGTTCGAAAACCACATCTACCGGAATGCCGGAATTGTTTACCTTGTCCAGGTCGGATTGAAACTCGGGCTTGATAACAGCCTGCATTTCCATGAAGCTTTTCACCTTATAGTAAGCGCCATCACCCTGCAACTGGAGAATGACTCCTGCGAGCCTGTCAATTGCAGATTTCATTTTATCCGCGTCCACATTGTAGGTCCCCTTTCTGGAGTCTCTTGTAAATGCTTCGTTCTCTTTAAGGAAATTAAACGTGAGCATATTTGCTCTTCCATGGGCGCTGCTCGCCCCGAAACGACAGGATCGAAACACACTCACTACAAAGGTCACGTAATTATCCATGAGTTCACCTTCGCTTATTTCACCCTTCGCACGTAGGTTGGTGATAAGCCATAAACCCAACACATCAGCTTTGGCTTCTTCCAGCGCACTGTGTTGTTCCTTTAGAGTATCAGCGATGATGATTTTTGTCCCTGACACATTTTTTGGACCCAGCCCATGTGCAACTTCATGAAACATTACGTTGCCAAAAAATGCATCGAAGGTTACATGTTTTCTTTGGTCTTCGTCAATCAATTGTCCTGAAATGGGCACCACAATCTTATCAAACTTTGCCCGAATGGTATTTTTCAATTGCGATCTTCTTGTACCGTGCTCTTGCTGAATGCCCGCGTCATTTGGGAGATTCACTGCAATGGTTTTTCCACCTGCATTGCAATCACCGGCATAGTACACCACATCGAAAGCTGCGAGTTGAGATTTGTTTCCCACGGCATCGGCCTTGTACTTTGGATCACACGGCAATTCTTTTTGCAGGCCTGGAAGAAGTGCCACGTATTTCTCAAGCCTTGCGCTCCACTCCTTGTCGCGAATGAGCACGTAAGCCTCGTGTGCGCATTTCATTTCAAAGAGCGCATCCTCATAATTTTCGATAGGGCCAATAATGATGTCCAGCGTGTTACCGGTTTGTAGAAGCCATGCCACATCACTTGCGTTGTACGAATCGCGTTCGAGTGCTTCAGCTCTATTCTCCAGGTAGTAAGCAAACTCTTTGTCGGATGTAATGGCTGCTGCCTGCCTTAACAACCCTGCTGCCTTTGTCACTTCCTCCTTAAAAAATTCATGGTACCAGGTTGCCTTCAGTTGGCCTGTGGTATCTCTTGTAATAATGGTATAAGGTTTTTCCTTGAGGTCGTTATTCCATTTTTCAAATTCTTCCTTGGTCATGTCTGCCGGATAGAATCCTGCGCCTTTTGGTTTCTCGCCAATCCCTTCAATGAATGGTTTATTGCCATCGAGTCTATCCCAAGGGCCGTAGTTCATCTCCGCAAAATTTCTTGCATCCTTGTCGTCAATAGCATCCAGTAATTCATTCTTATTACCATAGGCCTCTTTCCAGAAAATATCATTCATGACATCTGCTGCTTGTATCAAAAGTTTCAGAACTTTTTTCTCTTCATCAGTCAACTGTGAAAGGTCGGAGGTGAGTTTCACCGGTGTGTAAATGCCGGCTCGTTTTGCATCCAGCGTACTTTTCAATTCGTTGGATGACGAGGACCCGTGGTTGCCTCCACTGCATCCGCAAAGGAGAAGTGACAAGACGAAGAGGCTTGAAAAAATCAATTTCATTTTTTTTGTTTTGGAATTTTGGGGTGAAATTAGAGAACGGCAATTTTTGAGTTCATCCGTTCTTCATATTTGAAAAAAAGTTTGGTTCTGAAAGTGTGTTTCAATGCGATCAAAATTTTTTGACATGATGCCCGATTAATAAAAACCAGAAGCCCCGCTTTGGGCGGGTCTGAGTAATTGTGGCTTAAGAGGAAAGGGCGCTGGGAAAAAATGACAAAGACTGAAATCAATCTTGCTCCTCCAACTGATACACTAATTCCATGCGCCCCTTTTTGGTAAGCACATAGCCCTGCTTGTTGAAGAGGTAACCTTCCAGGTAAAGATTGGTGATTCGCTCCCCGATCTGAGTTTCGTTCATATCGTGGGAAGAATCGTTCTCGATTCGGGTCCAAAAAATTTTCTCAATTCCGGTGAGTTTGATCAGTTCTGTTTTGTGTTCCTTTTTGTAGGCGTGAATAATGTCAAGGATCACATAATCGTACTTGTCGAGGATCATAAGCGGGTTTGACTTTTAGATGTTAAAGGTTGATTGTTTCGCTAAAGCGGCTTTCTCACCAATCTTTACCAACGCTTAAATGTTTCGCGGACGAAAGTAGATGGACTTGCACAACACAATGTTAACTCACACTAAATAATTTACTCACAAAATTTCAACTTTAGGGAAATGCAAATGCCAGATATGGCGCGCTCCAGAATTCCTCCGGCAAAATGAAATACATTGCCGCCAAATATTTTCCATGACCAAATTCCTTACACTCATTTCAGTTTGTGTTTTTCTTTCTGCATCAGCGCAAGTCACCATTACAAGTGATAACCTTCCGCATGAAGGCGAAACGCTTATTCAAAAAGCAGCATTTCTAACGGCCACTGTTGATCTTGAAGACAGTGGTGCTGATCATTTCTGGACTTTTGATGAAGCGCTTCTTCAACCATTAGGCACAACCACTGAAACGGTTTGCCTTGATGTGGCGGACTCACCTTTGTTGTACCAGTTTCTGTTCAACAATCCTTTCGATCCGGAGCACAATGCTGATTTCGCATTCGGTGTTGATGACATTGACATTGCGGGCTTCATCACTTTTACTGATGTGTATTGGTATTACCAGAACAATTCTGATGAATACACTGCAGTAGGGCAGGGGGTAACTATCAATGAAATTCCATTGCCCACTCAAGCCGATCCTGTGGATGTGATTTATGAACTCCCCATCGAATTCAGCGATGAGTCTTCCAGTTACAGTGAACTTGAAATGGATGTTCCGAAGTTGTTTGCCTACAAACTTGAACAGACCCGTAGCAATGTGGTGGATGGCTGGGGCACCATTGATATTTGGGGTGTGGAGTACGATGTGTTGCGGGTGCGCACTGAGATTGCCGCAACCGATTCTTTCTATGTTTCCGCATTTCAACTCGGGCAATCGCTCGACAGGCCGCTAGTGGTAGAATACAAATGGCTGTCCCCCGACTACAATGTGCCGGTGTTGCAGATCACAACTTCAGGAGGCTTCGTCACTTCTGTACTCACGGCTGATATTGCTGTTGGAATATCTGAAAGCGAATTTTCGTCATTTGAAATTTTCCCAAACCCAGCTTCCGATTTTATTCATATCTCCGGTACAGATAGTAAAGGAGCGGATGTGGAAGTTTTTTCATCATCAGGCCTGTTGGTGTATTCAGGTGTGTTGAGTTCGGAGATGAGGATGGATATTTCCATGCTTGCCAGAGGAAACTACAACTTGGTTATGCGCAATGGCTCAACGCTCGTTCGCAAGTGTTTCATAATAGAATAGCATTGCCCCACAACAAAAACGCGGAAGATGATTCATTCATCTTCCGCGTTTTTGTTTTTCGGGAGAGACTATTCAATCTTCACAGGAATAATCGCTGCTTGGATTTGGATTGCAGAAGTTGAGGTCTTGCGTGTACACGCTGTTTACAAATGCGCGTTCAGGGCCTTCATTCGGATTGCCTATTTCGTTGACCAGGAAAATATCCGTTACGTCATGGGTGGCGCGGGAGGAAAACAACCCCAGGCCGCCATTCACATTGGTATAGAACGGACGCTCCTGCACAATGCCGGTAACAGGGGAATGAACCTGGAAGTACGTATTCAGCTCTTCGCCTCCAGCGTGGATAATAACATCGTAACAATGTGTGCCAGCTTCGGGCTCAGCATCCAGGTCATAGATACCAATCTCACGCGTGATGAGTGGATCGGCCACTATGTTGTTTCCCAAGTAGGCGAAGAAAGATTCGCCCGAAATGTCAGCATTAATTTTTCCTGAAGAATTCACATTGGTTTGATCAAACGATCCTACGTAGTAGTTCAGGGATTTCATGGTTTCAGAAACCAGGATGGTATGATTTGCATCTGCCCACACCAGTTCATTGTAATAAAATCTCACTGTGATTTCATAAAAAGGTGCATTTTCAATTGGGACAAAACGAACGGTGTGTGTTTTGAAAGTGAAACCCTCTGTGCCCACTGATTGTGCCAGCAGCAAACTGGCTCCTGAATTCTGCATTGGGTTTTCCATCACTATTTCATCTACCTTCACTATGTCAGTTTTTGCGCTGACATCGTTCTTGTTCTCAAAATCAATTTTCAATCGGTATTCATGTTCTTCATTCAGACCTCCATTATTCTCAAAGAAATAAACCGTTTGGTGGGGCGAATAAAAAATTCCACTGATTTCTTTGTTGTGAATAGTCATGGAATCCAGTGCGAATGTGTTCACCACATTTTCGTTTGCATCCAGTTCTTCCACAACCGCAGCGAAATCACTGAAGTCATATTCCGAGCTGTCGCGAATAGTTGCGTAGTCCAAATTATTTCCGTCACCGATAAAAGTCTTGTTGATCTTCACCCACTGCGTATCCTGCACAGGGTCCAGT
This sequence comes from Flavobacteriales bacterium, assembly GCA_034408895.1. Taxonomy (GTDB): domain Bacteria; phylum Bacteroidota; class Bacteroidia; order Flavobacteriales_D; family Sanyastnellaceae; genus UBA4660. Next base: position 66,268 of record JAWXCI010000011.1, on the reverse strand, counting down.
AAGCTATAAACAATGGTGGTTGGCAAATAGTCAGCGGTGAGGTCCACTTCGGTGGAACATGAACTGATGATGGAAAGAATAATGATAAATGGGAATACTGAATTTTTCATAAGGGCGCAAGATACCAGTTGCCTTAAGGTGGGTACGAAGCCGTTAATCATTTTGGTTGCTCATTATCAGGGAAAATTGCAGTTCAGAACTAAGAGAGTGAACTGAGAAACATCATCGTGTCAACACCATCGGCATAGTCCCAAAGCATGGGGCATTGTGTAGAACCAAATGCCATATCAAGCCTGCCCACCTTGCATTGAATCTCAATTTCTTTAGTTGCTAGGTGGTTCCTCAATTCCCTTTCATCCTTGTAGGATTGCCAATACAACGTGGCGGTGGGCGATGTCAGCGCTGTTTCTTCTTTTAAGAGGAGGAAACCATTGTCCAGCAATTTTTGACGGTTCAAAAGCCAGATGGCCTTGTTGTAATCGTAGTTGTTTGCGTATTTGTTGTGATGAACAATAGGGTTGAAATCATAAATCGCTTCGAAAAAAGAGTCGAAGCGGTAATCTTCAGGAACATAAAGTTTGGTGACATTGCGACAACCCAATCCGAAATAATCGAAGATATCGTTGCCAAGTTTCTTTAACTCTTCAGAAGTTTCATTGCCATCCAGTATGGCAATGCTGTTCCTGTTTTTGCGGATGATATGGGGGTATTTCCCGAAATAATAATTGAAGTATTGCGCACTGTTGTTGCTTCCTGTGGCTATCACCGCATCGAAGTTTTCAAGTTTCGAATCGGTGAATTCAATGTGACTGTCCAAGGCATCGTCTGATTTTTGCAATAATGAAAACAAGGCAGGAAGCAATTTATCATCATCCCTTGAAAGTTTTACCAGCGCATCATTACCGGAAGCATACACACAGAGGATGTCGTGCATGGCTACCATAGGGATGTTTCCGGCCCCGATAACAGCAATTTTTTTTCGGACAGCTTTTTCCGATTTGAAACTGTAGGGTGCAAGCCAGCGATGGATGTTTTCATTCGTGAGAGCATCGGCCCATGCCTCCAAGGCTTCCCTGACATTTTGTTCAATAAACCATCCATTATGGTGAAATACGGTTTTGATAAGGTTATCAAAAGCATTGAACTCATGTTCTGTTATGCCTGTGTGAAAGCCCTGCCAGCCCTTGTTTTCAGCCATAGCACGGCAAAGCAATCCCAATTGTACTAAAAGTTTCTGCCTGTGTTCAAGTAAAGTATTCAAAGCGATGTAGCAATTCTATTTTTGCCGCGCGAAATTAAAACGCACCAAAGAGAGGAGAACAGCACGATGGCGATAATGATTACTGATGAATGCATTAACTGCGGAGCCTGCGAACCCGAATGCCCTAACAATGCAATTTATGAAGGCGGTGCTGAATGGAGATTTTCAGACGGCACAGCATTGCGCGGTATCCTTTCGAATAAAGAGAAGGAAGTAGATGCGGATGCAATACATGAACCTGTGAACATGGATGTTTACTACATCGTTTCGGATAAGTGTACGGAGTGTGTGGGCTTTCATGACGAACCGCAGTGTGCTGCAGTTTGCCCGGTGGATTGTTGTGTGGACGATCCCGACCACCGCGAAACGGACGAACAACTCAAGGCGAAAAAAGCGTTCATGCATTTGTGAACATCACCAGCGATTTCCTGCGCGCGGCACAATTTTTTTCATTTTCATTTGTTGCTGAACAAACCCACAGGATGAAATTCTATTTCGCATTTCTATTTATTGTATTCTTTCAAAACTCGCACTCGCAGGTATTGCAAATTCTTGAGGACTCCATCCATGTTTATTACACGAAACTGCAAACTTCAGCAACGGAAAATGATCGCAATTCTGCCAGCAACAGGATGCGTGAATTGTTCGTGCAAAGTTTTGGCGACCCTGGCATTTTCGAATTTCCTTTTGAGCGATTGAAGCTCTGCAAAATCACTTCATCGGATGGCCGTGTCCGCCTTATCAACTGGAACCAACCTGCTGATGATGGTTCAAGCAAATATTACTGTTTTGTTCTTTGGAAGAATTTGAAAACAGGTGAACTCAGTTGGCAGGAGTTGACAGATACTCAACACAGGCCGGATAAACTGGAAGACAAATACCTGAATGCGGAGAAATGGTTTGGCACACTCTACTTCGACATAATCCCGATGGGAAAAAAGAAGAGAAGTGATACTTACACTTTGCTTGGTTGGGAAAGCAAAGACAATCTTACTACTTGCAAGGTGATGGATGCCCTTAGCATCAGCAATGGAAACGTGAGGCTGGGAGCGCCCATTTTTAAAGATGAAAAGGACAGGGTGAGGAAGCGCATCATTTTCGAATACAGCAATGATGTGAGCATGTCGGTGAAATATCATTCGAAGAAAAAAACAATCGTGGTGGATCATCTTTCACCCAGGAGTTCCATGATGGAAGGCATCTATGCCGACTATGGCCCCGATGGTAGTTACGATGCATACCAACTCCGAAAAGGAAAGTGGGAATTTCAATCCAACATTGATGTAGGCACTTTTTCAGAAGAGGAAGACAGGCCTTATGTTGATCCGAGGAGGCAGTGACTAGCCACCCGATATGAATTACGAAGGACGTTGGCCCCTTACTTCGTAAATCGTAATTCATGAAAACCTCAATCTCACTTCTGTGGCTCCATAACCATATTGGGTGTAAGAAGCATCCATGAAAGAGGCATTCGGATAGTATTGAGTTATGAGTTTCCTGATTTCAGCTCGCAGCACACCTTGACCGACACCATGAATGAAAATGCAACGCGGGATTTTTTTTTTTTCAGCAATGCGCAACATCCGTTCGAAATGGATGATTTGCACTTCCACAATCTCCGAGTTAGTCATGTTTCGGTGGTTGTCCAATAGTGCATGAATGTGCAAATCCACTTCCATCGTTTCGCCTTTGCGTTTAATGTTAGTGGCCTCTCGGTTTTTGTAAAGAAGATTGAAATCATCGGTGGCCTTCTTTGTCAATTCCGGATCAATGTTTCGCTCCAACATATCGCGTATATCCTGCTGCACTTCGTTGTAAGCAGCATTCTCTTTCCACCAGTCGCCAACGGGCACCAATTCGCTGATAGGATGAGGGTAGGAAAAACCAGATTCATCTTCCACCAGCGCAATGCCCGGCCCGGGAAATTCAATTATTTTTCCTTCGCCTGCGTCATTGAGAAAACGAACTTGGTCGCCTTGTTTAAATTCCATCAGCGGCAAAAGTAGAATTTTGGCAGCGGTACTTTTGACCACCAACATCCAACAAAAATTTTATGAACAAAATCTTCCTGCTGTCACTCACAATTTTAGTTTCATTCCATCCGCTTCTTTCACAAAAGCGAGACAAGGAATTGGAGAAGAAACTAAAGTCGCTAGATGTTTTGTTTGAGCAGAGCATCATTGATTTTAACGTACCGGGAATGTCCATCGCCATAGTGCACAACGACAGCCTCGTGTTTTGCAACGGCTACGGAGTGACGAATGTGAAAAGTAAAACCCCTGTCGATGAAAACACATTGTTTGCCATTGCGAGCAATACCAAAGCATTCACATCGGCAGCGCTGGGCATGTTAGTGGATGAAGGAAAAATTTCGTGGGATGATAAAGTGCGTTCGCACTTGCCTTACTTCCAATTGTACTCACCTTTTGTTTCCGAGGAAATGACTATCCGCGATTTGTTGTGTCACCGAAGCGGGCTTGCCACATTTAGCGGAGACCTTATCTGGTACGGAACTGCGAAGACAAGAGAAGATGTGATTCGCAGCGCACGGTTTCTTGAACCCACCTCAGGTTTTAGAACCACTTGGGGATATTCCAACATCATGTTTCTTGCCGCGGGCGAAGTGGTTGCCAACGTTTCCGGTCTGAGTTGGGATGAATTCATGAAGAAAAAATTCTTCGATCCACTTGTAATGAAAAACAGCAACACTTCCATCACTCAATTCACCAAAGCTGGAAACATTGCCATACCTCACAATGAAGTTGAAGGCAAAAACGTGACAATAGAATATGTGAACTGGGACAACATAGGTGCTGCGGGAAGTATTAATTCCAGCGCACATGATGTGGCGCAATGGCTTCGTGTTCAGTTGAACAAAGGCACTTACAGAGGTACAAAACTTTGGAGTGAAGCCCGTAGTTGGGAGATGTGGGAAAACCAGACTCCGCGCCCTGTTGGGAAGTGGCAAAGGGAAAACATGCCCTCACGACATTGGAATGGGTATGGCCTCGGATGGGAATTGATGGAGTACGGTGGCTACAAAATTGTTTCGCATGGAGGAGGGTATGATGGTATGATTTCAAAAACAGTTTTGATACCTGAACTCAACATTGGCTTTGTGATTCTCACCAACAACATCAATTCACTTCCCGGTTATCTTACGTACGAAATCCTGGATGAATTCACCAGCGTGAAAGAGAAAAAGGACTGGAAGAAAATTTTTCTTGAATTCAAAAAACAAGATGAGGAAGAAACCGCCAAAGCACAGAGGGAAGAAGAAGAGAAGCGGAAGAAAGACACCGAGCCATCACTTTTGCTTCGTGAGTATTGTGGCACTTATTCCAGCGAGATGTACGGTGAAGTGGTGGTGAAAATGGCTGTGAACGATGCAGGTCTCGTCATAGATTTTCTTCCCACCGCTTTGTTTAAGGGAACTCTTTCACATTGGCATTACGACACTTTCCAACTGTCCTGGAGCACACAAATGATGTTGCCGAAAGGAAAGGTGACATTCGTTTTGAATGCGGCAGGTGAAGTGGAAGAAATGAAAGTGGATGTTCCCAATCCCGATTTTGATTTCACAGAGTTGAAGTTGAAGAAGCAGGCCCGTGAGTGATTAAGTTGCCTGATTCTATCCACCTTCTTTCTGGCAATGGTGCTTCTATATTTGCGCCCGCTCAAAAAAAATGGCATCGTAGCTCAACTGGATAGAGCATGTGACTACGGATCACAAGGTTTGGGGTTCGAATCCCTACGGTGTCACACGTAATGGCTGTCCTCCTAACAGGCAGCCATTTTTTTTAATGAAAAAAAGCGAATTTGAAAAACACATTGTGTATGTGATTTACAGCACCACCCACCAGCGGAATCACGTTGGAATTTGCGAGGATCTTGAAGAAATCGTGGAGCTGCACAACTCCGGCAGGATGTTGTCCACAGCAGCATTCAAACCCTGGAAACTAATCCACTCAGAAGAATGCGAGTCGCGACCCGCGGCAAAAAAGCGCGATACATACTTCAAGAGCACTTTGGGGCGAGCCTGGTTGTTGCGCACTTACAAAGTGTGATGCCTTTTCACGACTTGCCCACCATTCAATTACAGCGATTTTATTCATCCGCATTCAGGCCATTCAGACATAATTTTCGCCAAACATTTGGTTAATTATTTCACACAGATTACGCAGTTTGAAAATGATTTGGTTTGGTATCATGTGCAAATCTTGGGTCAATAAATCATCAAGGTCTTAACAGGTGCCAGCGCTTTGGTGGCAAGAGTCTTTAGCCGTCAAATAAGAAAACTTTGCAATTAGCATATCGGTTTTTTATTTCAACCGAAAATTTTACGTAAAAACAATGTTCTGCTCAAATCCGACTATCTTTCGCACGTTCATCAGAAGGAGGTTTTAGTTGCACGGCACTTCGGGAAATGCAGACAAGACCACCCATGGTGAATCCCCGAATCAAACCATCTAATAAACCTTTAACACCTCCAAAACCCATGGTTACAGTACAACTTAAAATTGTGGAAGAAGGTCTGAAACACCCGCTTGAAGACCTCAAACAGGCATTGGCAAGCCAGCTTTTTGAAGAAGATGTGGTGATAAAAGATGATGCTGAGCACACGCTCAAAATCAAGTTCACCATTGACAACGGTCAGGATCTTATTCTGCTCCAGTTGCGAGAATCCAATACAAAGAACAAGATTTCTGAAAAGGTGATTCACTACCTGGAAGAGAGTTGGGTAAAGGACATTGCCGCTGAGGCACATGCCCTGGTCACCAACCTTTCAAGTGTGGCATGAAAGAAAATTGTAGTTAGTTCAATGCCCGGTGTGATTAACGCACCGGGCTTTTTTTTGCCTCAAAACCTAACCCGGAGAATGGACATTGCGTAACACATCCGCATTCCATTTTTCCGATTGAAGGAAAGTGAGAATGGTTACCAACCCTGGTTTCATGAAACTTTCCCAGAAATCATTACTCGACATGTTTCGCTTGCATAGCGGGGATGAATTGCTATTGTGCTATCAAGGTGATTTTAAAGACATGCTAACAGCGCACATCCTGGAAATAAGTCGGCAGAACTCGGTATTACAAGGTGATGATAAGAAAATCGGAAAACGACTGTCTCTTCTATTGGTCGAATGTTTCCAAAACATAATTCGCCATGGTGGAAATGACCAAATGAATACTTTGGATCACAGCGACAATTTCTTTTGCCTCAGAAAAGTTGAGGGCATTTATTACCTGAATACGGCTAATCTTATTTCAAAAGATGCTTCACCTGCATTGGTGTCCCTCTTAAAGAAGATTAATACGCTGGACAATGATTCGCTCAAGCGTGAATACCTCTCAAGGCTTGAACATGCAGTGATAAATAATCGTGGTGGAGCTGGCCTCGGCTTGCTGGAGATGGCAAGAAAATCAGGACGTAAAATTTTGCATGAACTCACTTCTTTTGATGAAAACAATAACCTGGTGCATTTACAGATAACCATTGAAGATGGTGGAGGTACAACAGCCGCGGAGCGCAGTTGGATTGAAGAGTGTCACGCACTTTTCAAAACCATGAAGTCAGAAAATTCAAGTTTGAAGTACAAAGGGGAAATATCGCAGCAGATACTTATCCAATTCCTGGAAATGTCCAAAGGATTTTTTGTTAAAAGTGCTGCGAAATCAAAGGCTATGAAACGAATGACGCACACCCTCATCGAGTTGCTACAGAACATTAGTAAACACGCAAAACTGCATGAAAAGGGTAGTGAGGGATACATGATAATCGGACAGAAACACAAACAATTCATTATTGAAGCTGGCAATGTGGCTAGTGAAAAGAAAATTGCTGTGTTAAGTGACAAGCTCAAATACCTTTCTCAACTCAGCCTGCGTGAACTGATGGAATTACACCGCAAAGTGCTGGCTGCAAGCCTGAAATTTGAAAATAAGCTGAATTCCGGTCTTGGACTGATTGAAATTTTTATGGCCACAAAAAGCAAAATTAGTTATCACATTACGCGTACAAACGACACGCCTTTCTTCGCCATCAGCGTAGTCATCTGACACCATGGAATTGAAATCACTTCATATAGAAGCTACAGATGAAACACCTTGCATTCATTTCGATGTGGTGAAATGCGAGCTTACCATAAGCGGCAGGTCTTTGCCTGAAAATGCTTTTAGATTTTACGGCCCGGTGATCGAGCACATTAAATTCTATAGCCAGCACATGGCGCGGCAATTCCAGGTATTTGTTGAACTCGAATACTACAATTCGTCATCAGGAAGGTACTTGCTGGAATTGTTGGGGGTATTGCAAGAGCGATTTAAGTCGCACCATGAATGCTGTATCTACTGGAAAGTGGAACATGATGACGAATTGATGATCGAAAAAGGCGAGGAGCTAAAAGAACTCATCAGTCTTCCACTTGAAATTGTTCGTTCAGAAAAGCTGTGATCGTTTTTAAGAAAACTACTTTACAATCTCACCCCGATAAGCAGAATGTCATCAAGTTGAGGTTGGCCAGCCCGCCAGTCCTGAAGAAAGCGATCGCACATTTCCTTGGCTTTAGTAAGGCCTTCTGTGTTCAGGTGTTCGAGTACTTCCTTGAATTTCGACTTGTTTAGTTTCTTTTTTTGATCTCCACCAAATTGGTCCATAAAACCATCAGTAAACATGTAGAGCAGTGCGCCTTCATGGTACGAATAATCAACCGTGCGAAACAGGCTGCTGCCAGCTTTGATTGGTTTTAAGCTCAATGAACCACCGATGCTCTGATTGTCTGCTTTCATTTCGGTGAACCCATCGTGCTCCAACAGAAGTGCACCATTATGGGCACCGGCAAACGATACTTTTCTTAAGTGGCGATCTACCACGCATAGGCTCATTTCCATTCCATCATGCGTTGTTGCATAGTCAAGGTCCTGATGCAGCGACTCAATAATCTCAGCATTCACTTTTGAAAGAATGGCTGCAGGGTCTTCAATCCCTATTTCATCCACAACCTTGCGCAATTTGTTGTTTGCAATCAAGGACATAAAAGCTCCCGGCACTCCATGCCCGGTGCAGTCAATAGAAGCAATTAGGATTTTTTCGCCAGCCCGGTGAAACCAGTAAAAATCTCCCGAAACAATATCCTTCGGCCTGAAATAGATAAATCCATCATCAAAGAAAGTTTTCAATTCTTCCTCTGGCATCAGTATGGAATTCTGGATGCGTTTTGCATAGTTGATGCTCGAAATAATCTTTTGTCGCTGTTTCCTGATTTCAGAATTCTGCCTTCGCAGTATGTGGTTCAGCTTTCTCTTTTTTATCAGGTTGTACAGCCCCAGTAGTCCAATGATGACAAGCCCGCTCAAGCTGATGAGAGTGAGCAGCAGGAAAGATGATTTCTGTTGAAGTTGCTGGTTCTTTCTGGAAATTTCTAGTTCTCTCTTTTCTGTTTCGTATTTCATGTTCAATTCCGAAACGCGATTGAAATCACCGAGCATATCCAAACTGTCTTTGGTGGTCAGATAAAGTTTCTGTACTTCCAGAGCTTTGTCCAGCTTCCCTTGTTTTTCAAATAGAATTGCCTTTTGTTCAAGGAGGTCCACTATAATTTCATTGAATTCGTTGGCCTGGGCGAAGATCATCGCCTTTTGAATAATGAATTCGGCTTCGCCATATCTTTTTTGCTTTATGCGAACTTCGGCAAGCTGCACATTCAAGGCTGTTACCATATAATCATCTGGCTGGGCCTTGAATTCTGCAATGGCAATATCAAGATAGTGTTCCGCTGAATCGGTTACCTCCTTTTCCAGAAAGAGTTGGGCCAGTATAGCTGCGCTTGAAATCACACTGCTGTTCCCTGCTCTTAATCCTTCCAGCACATGGAGGTATTTCTCTGCCTGGTCAAATTGTTTCAGTTCAAGGTACTCCGAACAAATGTTGAACATACTCAGGCCAGCATTCTCGATTTTGCCAAGCTCGAGCGAGAGGTCGTATGCTTCCAGATAGTTGCGGACGGCATTTTCATGATCCTGCATATAGCCATAAACCACCCCGATATTGTTGGCACAAAGACCGCAGCCCGCCTTGTCATTTATGGACCGATACCATCTCAGAGCATCCTGGTAATACTCGATTGCAGTGAGGTAGTGAGCCCTGTTAGTAGCTAATATGCCTTTGTAATTATACCCTTGTCCGATGTACAATGAATTCTTGTTTTCGATGGCCAGTTGCAAGGCTTTGTCCACCAATACTTCGGCTGAGTCGGGCAGGCTAAAGATGAAAATGTCTGCAAGGTCAAAATGAATTCGCACTACTACCGAATCGTGTTTTGCCCCAGGCAGGAGTTGGCGCAAACTATCGGCTTTTGCCACATCTTGCGCAACAACGCAGAACAACTGAAACAAGCTGATGGCGAAAAGGCTGGATTTTTTATACCTCATTGGCGATCGTCTGGTTGAAAACGAGGCAAGTCATACGCATTCGACAGAAGCAAGGTTCTGCGGCTGCTGGTATAACTTTTTACAGTAAGGGGCCAGCAAAAGACCCTGAACTCCTTATATATTTGCCGCCCATTAAAAAAAACACATGGCAAACCATAAATCGTCTATCAAGAGAATCCGCTCCAATAATGCCAAGCAGGTGCGCAATCGTTACTATCACAAAACCACCCGCAACGCTATCCGCAAAATGCGTTCAATAAGTTCGAAGCCCGAAGCGGAGGCTATGTTGCCGAAGGTGGTTTCGATGCTCGACAAGTTGGCCAAGCGCAACGTGATCCACAAGAACAAGGCAGCCAACCTCAAAAGCAGCCTGCAGGTTCATATCAATTCATTGAAATAATTACATCCTGATTTTATACCGAAGGCCTTCATTTTTTGAAGGCCTCTTTTATTTTCGGCCAATGGCTGACACCACTTCCAATTTTCAAGGCATCAAAACCTGGTCGCCCGATGACCGTCCAAGGGAAAAGCTTATGAGCAAAGGCCAGCTAGCCCTTAGCGATGCGGAACTTCTGGCCATTCTCATTGGTTCAGGTTCCAGCAAAGAATCAGCGGTGGAACTTTCCAGGCGCATTCTTCTGTCGGTAAACGGCAGCCTGGATGAATTGGGTAAACTGAGCCTTGCCGACCTGATGAAGTTCCATGGGATGGGTGAAGCAAAATCAGTGACGGTGTTGGCAGCCCTCGAGTTTGCCCGCAGACGCAGGGTTCAGGAGTCTCCGGCAAAAGACAAAATTGTTTCCTCACGCGATGCATACGAACGATTCCTGCAAGTGATGGGAGACATCGCGCACGAAGAATTCTGGGCCATTTATCTCAACCGCGCCAACAAAATTCTTTCTATGAAAAAAGTAGGTGAAGGCGGAACAAGCGCCACCATTGTTGATCCTAAAAAGATTTTCCAGGGAGCACTGGAATCGAAAGCATGCAGTGTGGTGGTGGGACACAATCATCCTTCCGGAAATCTTCAACCGAGTTCCCAGGATAAACAACTTACCAGCCGTTTGGTTCAGGCAGGTAAAGTGATGGATTGCCCGCTTACTGATCACATCATTGTTACCAACTCAGCCTATTTCAGTTTTGCTGATGAAGGCGTACTTCACTCCGAATGAAAACCATACTCACCATTGTAGGTGCGCGTCCGCAAATTATCAAAGCCGCGGCCATTTCAAGAGCCATTGCAGGAACGTTTAAAGATGTCCTTCGCGAAATAATTGTTCACACCGGGCAACACTATGATGAAAACATGTCCGAAGTTTTTTTTCGCGAACTTGGCATTCCACAGCCCGATTTCAACCTACACTCAGGTTCAGGAAAACATGGTGCGCAAACCGCTGACATGATGCTTGGCCTGGAAAAAATATTTCTTGAGACCCGGCCAAACTGTGTGCTGGTTTATGGGGACACCAACTCAACTCTTGCAGCCGCAATTGTTGCCACAAAATTGCATATTCCGCTTGTGCATGTGGAAGCAGGGCTTCGTTCTTTCAACAAAAAGATGCCGGAAGAAATCAACCGGATTCTTTGCGACCATTGCTCGACACTCCTCTTTTCGCCAACTGTAAAAGGAATGGCCAACCTGGAGCGCGAGGGTTTTTCACTTCATAACGATAAACCATATAGCGCAGATGCTCCCGGAGTATTTCATTGCGGTGATGTGATGTTTGATAATTCGGTGCACTTCGCAGCATTGGCTGAGGAAAGATCGGATGTGCTGAAGAGGACAGAATTACAGGCGGGTCAGTTTATACTGGCCACTATCCATCGCGACCACAACACAGACATTGCATCCCGGATGAATGCAATTTTTTCGGCATTGCTCTCTTTGGTTGAAGACAATAATCTTCACTTGGTGCTTCCACTTCATCCACGAACCCGAAAAATGATGGAGCTAAATCTTGATTCAGGCATAAAAAATTCCTATTCAAATCATTCCCACATTAGCATCATTCCTCCTGTTTCATTCCTTGACATGATTTGCCTTGAAAAAAATTCGCAATTTGTGATTACCGATTCGGGTGGTGTACAAAAGGAAGCATACTTCTTCCGCAAGCCATGCATTATCCTGCGAAAAGAAACGGAGTGGGTTGAACTGGTAGAAAATGGAAATGCAGTACTGGCTGATGCAAGTCCGCAAAAAATCCTGGACGCTTTCATTCATTTTAGTACATCACAAAATCTAACCTGGCCCGAAATTTTTGGAAATGGAAAAGCCTCTGAGTTTATCTGTGCAACAATTGAGCAACACATCCGGTAAACAATTTTTGAAGTAAATAAAATCACTTCCGGTGGATTATTTCACCGTTAAAATTTTGAAAGCTCGCGGTGGTGCTTATTTGATTCGTGTACCTTGCGCCTCGCCCAATCCACTTGCACACTATGGTTCACGAACTCACGCGTCATCATTCTATTCTCAGCAATTTTGTAGCTGAACTGCGCGATGAACAAATCCAGAAAGACCGGATGCGTTTCCGTAAAAACCTCGAACGCGTGGGTGAAATAATGGCTTACGAAATTTCAAAGACACTTGCCTTTTCCACTTCTGATGTTACTACTCAACTTGGGGTTGCAGAAGTAAATACTCTTACTGAACAACCGGTGCTGTGCACGATACTGAGAGCAGGAATTCCATTTCACCAAGGCTTCCTCAATTTTTTTGACCGCGCTGAAAATGCTTTTGTTTCCGCTTACCGGAGATACCATAAAGGAGGCGATTTCGAAATTGATGTGGAGTATGTCAACTCGCCAGCGCTGGAAGGAAAAACACTCATTATCACCGATCCTATGGTGGCGACAGGAATGAGTATTGAGACGGTGTACAAAGCACTTATGCGAAAAGGAAATCCATCCAGTGTTCATATTGCATCTGTGATTGCCGCTGATTCAGGCTTCAACCATTTGCGCAGCAAACTACCTGATAACACTACATATTGGTCAGCCGTCATTGACAATGAGCTTACTGCGCAGGCCTACATCGTTCCTGGCCTTGGCGATGCGGGCGATCTCGCTTATGGGAGGAAAGACTGATGTTATCCATGTTTCTGAAAATTTTCTTTTGGTGGATGGCTTGCATTGGAAAATTCCTCTTTGTTCCTTTTGCCATGATACTAGATGATGGTGGAGAACATTGGTCATGGCTTGGTACCATAGCCATCACATCATCGGGCGCTGCACTTGGAGTTTACATTTTCTTTCATTTTGGGGAATACATCTTCAACTGGCTGGCGCATGTTTTTTGGAAGCCCAAAAAAAATTTCAAACCATGGAAGAGAAGAATAATAAAGTTGAAATGGCGGTACGGCATCAAAGGGCTGATGCTCATCTCAGGATTGATTTCCGTTCCAATAGCATCACTTGTTGCGGCAAAATTTTACAGGCATAACCCAAATGCATTATCAATGATGATTGTTGGTTTCTTCTTTTGGTCCGTTTTGCTCTCCTCCGTTGCTTATGGTATGAAACTGATAGGCCTGAGTTTCCAATTTTGAAAAAGTACACACATCTTTTCTTCGACCTTGACGGTACGTTGTGGGATTTGCGAATCAACGCACACAATGCCTTGTCCATTCTTTTTTCAAACTACAATCATCAAGGTCTCGATAAAATTGATTTTGAAAAATTTATTTCGCGTTATCATTTCCACAACGACCAGGTTTGGACTTTGTACCGGAAAGGACAAATAGAAAAAAATGTACTTCGCACAATCCGATTCGAAAGAGCATTTGCAGATGTAGGAATAGAAAAACCTGCCTGGCTCAACGATTTTTCAAACGAATTTTTGGAAATATGCCCGCGCCAGACGCAACTTGTGGAAGGAACAAAGCACGCATTGGATACTCTTTCAAAAATCTACCAGCTTCACATCATCACCAATGGATTTAAAGAAGTGCAGGGACTGAAACTTGATGCAGGAGGAATCACGCACTATTTCTCGCACATCATCAATTCTGAAGATTGCGGTGTGCGGAAACCTAATGCGGCAATTTTTGAATTTGCACTGAAAACCGCAGGTGCGTTAAAAGAAACCAGCCTTATGATTGGTGACGACTGGGAGGCTGATATTCTTGGCGCACGTGACTTCGGGATGGACCAGGCATTCCTTACCACCACCGAAGAATCACTTGCCGGTGAATCCGGAATTCGCCACAATTACACTCCAACTTACACCATCCGAAACATGTATGATTTGTTGGATTTTCTGTGAACACCACTTTCCACCGAAATTCGCAAACTTTCTAATTAAGAATTAATAAACTCAAATGGCAGACAACAAAAATCCCCAACAGCAACTCAATATCGAGCTTTCAGAAGAAGTGGCGCAAGGCGTTTATTCCAATCTCGCAGTTATCACTCACTCGCCTGCCGAGTTTGTGGTGGACTTTATCCGCGTGATGCCCGGAGTGCCCAAGGCAAAAGTGAAATCCCGCGTGATACTCACACCACAACACGCCAAACGATTGATGCGTGCGCTAATGGAGAACATCACCAAGTTTGAATCACAGCATGGCAAAATCAATGAAACGTTGAGTCAGGAAAATGCATTTCCCGTGAATTTCGGAGGGCCACAAGGCCAGGCTTGATGATGCCAATTAACTGATAGTAGCAATCACCTTTCCGCTCAATTCCTTCTTGAGGAATGGGGAATTTTTCGATTTTGATTTCCAAGAACTTTCAGTGAAATGCGTAGACTCCAACGTTGAAAAAACGGTGAGTTCCGCTTCAGCGCCCTCTTCAATTTTGTTCATCTGCAATCCTAATATGCCGACAGGTCCTGCTGTGAATTTGGACACGAGTTGTTCAATCGTCAGTGAATTTTTCAGCGCAGAATAAGCAGAGCAAAATGCAGTTTGTATGCTGCTGACACCAAATTCCGAATACCCGAACTCACGGTTTTTGTGTTCCACATCTTCAGGAGAATGGTCGCTACAAATGGCATCAATGGTTCCATCCTTCAGCCCCGCAACAATTCCCTTTTGGTCTGTCTCATTTCTGAAAGGCGGCAACACTTTCAGGTTATTGTCAAAATTTCTGAGGTCGTCATCCGTGAAGTTCAGTTGGTGAGCTGCAATGGCGCACGAAATTTTCAGTTTGTCCCTTTTGGCCTTGCGGATAAATTCAACCGACTTTGCTGTTGAGATGAGAGATACATGCATTCGTCCACCACAATATCGCAGCAATTCAATGTCTCTTTGCAACGCAAGTTCTTCGCTCACATTTGGAATGCCCTTCAATCCTGTAGAAATACTTGCGGGTCCCTCATTGATTTGACCCGCAGGATTCACACCGTCATCGTATGGCAATGTCATCACAAGTCCACCAAAATTCCGGGTGTACTCAAGCGCCCTCACCATCAGTTCTGTGCTCACATGAATTTTATCATCAGTAAAAGCCAATGCACCACTGCTGTACATATCAAACATTTCTGCAAGTTGTTTTCCTTCCATATTTGCAGAGAGAGAACCAGTCGGAATAATGGCAACAGCTAAATTTTTCGACTTTGAAACGAGGTACTCAATTGCGCTCTTGCTATCTGCCACGGGAAATGTGGAAGGCATGAGTACCACCCGTGTGAAACCTCCGCTGGCAGCAGCCTCGGCACCACTTATCAAATCCTCTTTGTACTCAAAACCGGGGTCGCGAAAATTCGCCCGCAGGTCAATCCAGCCTGGTGAAACGCACAGGCCTTTTGACTTTATGACTCTGTGCTTTCCATCCGAAATGCTAGTTGAAATGGAAGTGATGATTCCTTTTTCAATAAGGACATCCCTCACTTTGCCATTCAATGTGCTCCGTGCATCAACAATAGTTGCCGACTTAATTAGTGTTCCCATTCCGGATTGTCAATTCCAAATTTCAAATTCCAAATTTCAGTTTCAGCCACTGTGGTCTTCGGTCTCTTCTACTATCTCCAAAATTTGATAAGCAAAACTTCGACAGCTAGAAATATCAATGCCCATACAATACATGTCCACCAAAGTTTTCTTCCCTCATTCAACTCAATGGCGCCTTTGCGAATACCTTCTGTACCTGTCTCGATAACAGTGGCATTCACCCAGTTCAAATCAACAATATTCTTTTTCAATTCATCAACAGAATAACTCTCTGTATGCGATTCTACACGGTTGTAGTTGAAAGAAAGTGTTGACAGCACACTATCGCCCAGACTCAGCAAATAATTTCCATCCTGCTTCATTTCTTCCTTCACAAAAATGTCGGTGGATGAAGACATGTTGCTATGCCGTGGAATAAACTCATCATTGGTTTGGATGTTTCGGAGCCGCAATGATTCTTCACCCGAGACGCTCAGGTTGTCCATGCTGATGGTTTCATCCTGCCCAATGTTGTAATAAAGCGGTGATGTTGAGCGGCTGTATTCCGCCACGCAAAGAAGAGTAGCCGGGAACAAGGCATGTGCCGTAAAATTGCTCACTTCCTTACTCAGTGAAACAGCGGAAACGAACACTCTGCCCCCTCCAAAATCGGTGCTGATTAGAAATGGATAACCGTTTTGCAAAGTCATCAATGGTTCTGAAACCGACCGGGAGGAAACCGTCATGGGGTAGAATGCGGAAACTTCAGGAAGATCAACGTCCTGTTTGTTCTTCTCGAAAAGATTGCTGTACACCGGATGCTGATAATTAATCGTGTTCACTTTCGTTTCTTCAAAAAGCGGTTCAGAAAACGCAACACTTCCAAGTTTCGAAAGCAGGTTGTTGTAACTAACCACATCGGCTTCGGGAGCAGGAACGATGAAGATGGAACCACCGGCATTCACAAATTTTTCCAGCTCGCTTTGTAGCCCTGAACTCATTTCAATCAACTGGTCGAGCACTACGAGGTTCTGTTTCTGCAATTCGCCAAAATCAATATTGGCAGCACTCATCTGAGCATATCTGAAATACGGGTCTTCGGAAAACAATGTGGCCACTGGGCCAGAAGCACCGGATGTATTCCCAATATTCGTGACAAGAATTTGTTCAGCCACATCAAACGAAAAATAAAACTGATTGTCGAATGAAACCGGATGGTCGTCAATGCTCACAATGCATTGTTTGATTCCAGCCCCTGTATTCGAAAATGTAAGTTCAACATCCGCTTTGCTGTTTGCCGGGACGTTCACAGTGGCCACGGATTTCTGCTCACCATTCACCCTTAATGAAAGCGGGATATTGTTCTTCTCATCAGCGGAAGAATTTCCGATGCGCACATTGAGCGCCTCAGGCTGGTTGAGCAATCGCACCGGTGTGTCGAACCACACAGAATCAATAAAAAGATTCGAGCGGGTGGAAGCAAGACTGGGCACAAGCCTCAACTGTATGGTGGTGTCGTTCTCCAAATCTTCCAGGTCGGTGCTGCTCTTCTGGAGGTCGGTAAGAAGAAAAGCAGTTTTGTTGTCAATGCCACTTGAATTCAACCCATCACGCAGGCGGGAAAAGGTTTCTGAAATTTTTCTCGACTTCGGGGAAATCTGTATTTCATGAATCAGGTCGGTCATCTCTTCACGGCTTACCAGGCGAAGATGTCTTCCCTCAAAATCATTGGTGAGCAACTGGAATTTATCAGAAGGTGCAAACGCGTTTACAATTTCAAAAGCTTTGTTCCTGGCTAGTTCCAGCAACATCCCTCCTTCGTGTTCGGCCTCCATACTAAATGAATTGTCAATGTAAACACCGACAGCACGATTGCCGGTAACAGCCGCCTTCTGCGTTGTGGGAATAAAGGGTTGGGCAAATGCCAGAACAATGGCAGCAATAGCAAGAAGTCGTGAAGCCAGAATGAGGAGATGTTTCAACCTGCTCTTCGATTGTGTTTCCTGTTTTATTTCTTTGAGAAACGAAACGTTAGGGAAGAGAACTTTCTTAAACCTGCGGAAATTGAAAAGATGAACAATAATGGGTATGGAGAGGGCGCCAAGTGCCCATAGTATTGACGGGTAAACGAAATTCATAATTCGGAGGCCAAAAGTAACAGCCACGGCAACCCGTGTGGAATGCTAAATTTCCCTAAGGCCGCCAAGCTTTATTTGCGGCTATGTCCAAAACAACCGACATCAATTCCATGAAGGAATTCCTCGATGAAAAGTCTGCGAAACACAACTCATTGACTTTTATCGAATTCGACCCCATCTCCATTCCCCATCGCTTTTCAAAAAAGGAAGACATCGAGATTGCGGGGTTCCTGTCCGCAACAATCGCATGGGGCAATCGCAAGTCAATCCTGACAAGTGCAAACCGGATGATGATGATGATGGATGAAAGCCCTTTTGATTTTGTGATGAACCATTCCGCAAAAGAATTGTTACGGCTGAACAAGTTCGCACATCGCACTTTCAATGATCAGGACTTCAAACACTTCGTCAAAGCGCTCAAGTTTATCTATTTGAAAAAAGGAGGCATGGAAAAAGTTTTTTCTGACGAAATGATTGGCTATCGCAATCCTCAACATGCCATCGCGGCCTTCAAGAGGCTCTTTTTTGAAATTTCACATCCGGCAAGAACACGCAAACACATTTCAAATCCGATGGAGGGTTCATCTGCAAAACGCATAAACATGTATTTGCGGTGGATGGTACGTAAAGACAAACATGGAGTTGATTTCGGAATTTGGAAAAAACCTTCTCCTTCACTGTTATCCATTCCGCTTGATGTGCACACCGGCAATGTTTCTCGAAAACTTGGATTGCTCACACGCAAACAAAATGATTGGAAAGCGGTGGAGGAATTGGATGCAGTGCTTCGGTCGTTTGATGCAAGTGACCCTGTGAAATATGATTTTGCGCTGTTTGGTTTGGGTGCGATTGAAAAATTCTAAAAAGCAAATTATAGCCTCCAGAGGCTATAATGGGCGATTATAGCCTCTGGAGGCTATAATGCTCCGAAAGCCTTGACAGACAAGCCAACCACGAGTGAAAAAAGAAAACTGAGCAGCGTTCCTATGATAAGGTACTCCGTCTGGATACGAGGCTCTTCAATGGTTCCCTCGCGAAAACGGAGCAATGATTTTGCTGTAATCAAATAGCCGATTACCTCGTACTGGCCAGTGAGAATAAAAGTGAGTGTGAGAATTCTTTCCAAAATGCCAATAGCCTGACCTGCGTTTTGCAGACTTTCATCGGCTTCTACTTTTTTGAAATGAAAACTTCTGAGAATTGATTTCATAAGATAGGCAACAGGCCAGCTCACAAAAAGATAAGCAGTTGCAACAACGAAAAAGTTCTCATTTGAAAATATGAATTCACATTCACTGAGTAGTGTCCAGTCATTTATCCAACACCAAACAAGCAGTATTGAAACGATGTGCAAAGCTTGGTCAATCACAAAGCAATGCCACCTTCCATGCTTGTCGAAGTACAGTTTGAATGTATCAATCAACGTGTGGATGAGGAAGATGTACATAGCCACCCACCAATATTGCCAATCAAACAAAAGCAACCATGCCAGTGCGGCATGCATTACCCCGTGCATGTAAAGATGAATTGAGGCCGCTTTCTTTTTTCGTTTGTCCTCTACCGTTGCTTTCGACTGCAACAAGAAGTCGCCAACCAGGTGGGCCAGCAAAAGTTTGATAAAAATTAGCGTACCCATTCGCTCTTCTATTTCATTGATGAAACGATGTTGCTAAATCTTTTCTGCAATCTCTCCACTGCTTTCCAGTTCGCTGCTTTTGAGTGGGCGTTTACCGTAGGTTGACTTATGTGAAGCACTTCTGCAATCTCTGTTTCCGTGTATCCAATCAGCTTGTAGAACAGCACATCTTTTTGAACGATAGTCCACCGGGAGGTCATGCCTTCCAGCAGGTAGCAATGTGTTTCAAGTTCATCATTCAGTTCATTACTCGTTGTTTTGAAAGAGGTTGAAACAGTGGAATACTTCATCTCATCCAATGTTCTTCCGGAAAGATGAAATGCCTCTCCATCTGATTCTCCGGATCTTCTCTTTAGTGGCGAACTGGTGCCAATACCCACAGACAGCTTGATTTCAAATACGAGAAATGTTTTTAATTGCAATACCACCGCAAGTGCATTTGTTGGCTTTGTAAGCACCAGTTGAAAACTATCGCCACGAAATATTTCAGGATTTCCGCGCAATGAGTTTTGTTTTCGGTATTCTTTCAATACTTCAAAACAACGCTTCAAATCATCAAGGCATTTGTCGCGCTTCTTTTGGTTCATGCGGGTAAAGCCCGCTATGTCGCCTGTTATTACTGCTATCTGTTCCATTTTTTCCGAAGTGGCGAATATAGCCTCTGGAGGCTATAATGACTCATTATAGTGTCTGGAGGCTATAATTGCCCATTATAGCCTCTGGAGGCTATAATGATCCGAATCTCAATAGCAATAGGCATTTTCGACTATTAATTTTGCAGCAATCACTCTTCTCGTTTCTTTCACATTGAATATTTCCATCTTGGTAAAGCGCTTTATTCCCATCAACATCATGCGTTGTTCATCGCCTTCGGCAAAGCCGTAGAGCGCCTCGCGGCCAGCGCGGCCAATGATTTCCGAAGCGTCATAAAAGAAAACTTTCATCATTTCGATTTGCTCTTTGCATTTGTCAGCACCGCGTAGTGTAACCAGTTTTTCTGTGCGCAGCAATGTGCTTTCAGTGATGTAAGTCTGTATAATCATGTCGGCTACATTCATCAGAATCTCTTGCTCTTTGTCCAGTGTCATCATCAGTTTTTGTACTGCCGCACCTGCCACCATCAGTATCGCTTTTTTGAAATTCACCAGGTACTTTTTGTGTTGTTCAAACACATCGTTGGTGCTTTCGCCAAAGTCGGGGATACTCATCAAATCACCTGCAACTTTCATGGCGGGTGTCATCAAATCAAGTTCCCCTTTCATAGCTTTTTTCAGAATCATGTCCACCGTGAGCAGGCGGTTGATTTCGTTGGTGCCTTCAAAAATGCGGTTGATACGCGCGTCACGATAGGCCCGCTCCACATGGGTTTCAGCGCTATATCCCATTCCCCCATGAATCTGCAATGCTTCATCCACCACAAAGTCCAGCACCTCGCTGCCGAACACTTTCAGTATCGCGCATTCAGGTGCAAACGAAGCAATGCCTTTCAAAACTGCTTTACCTTTTTCCACGCCTCCGGCAGCCAATGAAACGATGGCGTCATCAATATTTTGTGTGGCGCGATACACTGCGCATTCAAGCGCATAAATGCGAATGGCCATATCGGCAATCTTGTGGCGGATGGCTCCGTATTTCATAATCGGCCTGCCGAATTGCTGGCGCTCATTGGCGTAATGAATCGCGTCAGTGAGTGTGGCCTTGGAACCGCCCAGCACACCGCCACCCAGTTTTATCCTGCCGATGTTCAGAATGTTCACCGCGATTTTGAAACCGTTGCCGCGTTCGCTCAACAGGTTCTCCACCGGCACTTTCACGTTATTGAAAAATATCTGCCGCGTGCTTGAACCTTTAATACCCATCTTCTTTTCTTCGGCATTGAAAGTGATTCCCTCCATGTCGCGTGTGAGGATGAATGCGGAAAGATTTTCATCGCTATCAATCTTCGCAAACAGGATGAGCACATGCGCAAAACCTGCGTTGGTAATCCACATTTTTTGGCCGTTGACGATGTAGTTTTTTCCATCGTCACTCAACACTGCTTTTGTTTTTCCGCTGTTGGCATCACTGCCGCTGCCGGGTTCGGTCAGGCAGTAGCAACCTTTCCATTCGCCACTTACAAGCTTCGGAACAAAACGCTTTTTCTGTTCTTCATTGCCATAATAAAGAATGGGCAGCGTACCGATTCCCGTGTGCGCACCATAAGCCACGCTGAACGAATGTCCTGCTCCCAATGCTTCAGTCACCAGCATACTCGTTTTGAAATCCATGCCCATGCCGCCCAAATCCTCCGGCACGGAAATGCCCAGCAGGCCAAGCTCCCCGGCTTTGTCGAGGATGGATTGCATGAGGCCTTCTTCCTGGTGGTCAATAGCGTCCAACTTTGGAACAATTTCCCGCGCGACAAAATCCTCGCAGGTTGTTTTCATCATGAGTTGCTCTTCTGAAAATTCTTCGGGAATGAATACTTCGTTTGAACTTGTTTCTCTTATGAGGAACTCTCCTCCGGTTATTGCTTTGTTCATTGGATTTGGGTATTGAGTATTGGGTATTGAGAAAGGACTAAGTGGGATTTGGGCATTGAAATGTGAGAATTGGTAAACGACTATTGGTTTTGAGGTTCTTCTTTAGGGTTTGGAAATTGGTTTTCTATTGCGGATTCTTAGGTTGTATATCATTTTTTGTAACGAGTTGATTTCATTTAGGAGAACTTCAATATTTTCTTTTGAACCAAAGCTGAGTTTTGAGGTGAGGATAGATTGGGCTTGCAACTCATAGAGTGAGCCATTGGCCATTCCGAGGAATTGAACGAATTCTCCGGGCGGGTTTCTACCAGCACCTTCTGCAATGTTGGATGCAATAGAAATGGCACTGCGTTTCATCTGACTTGTTAGTCCATACAACTCATCCTTGGGAAATTCCTTAACCAATTCATAAGTAAGCAGCACAATATCGTTTGGCTTGTGCCAGATTTTTAAGTCTTCGAGTTTGTGCATATTCCTTCTTGCATTTTCATATCTCAATACCCCATACTCACTACCCAATACCCTTTACATTATCTCAAACACCCCCGCAGCTCCCTGCCCCGTTCCCACACACATCGTCACCACTCCGTATTTGTTTTTTCTTCTGCGCATTTCGTTAAAGAGTTGAACAGAAAGTTTTGCACCTGTGCAGCCGAGTGGATGGCCGAGTGCAATCGCCCCACCGTTCACGTTTACGATGTCGGGGTTCAAACCGAGTTCGCGAATCACCGCGAGAGATTGTGAGGCAAATGCTTCGTTCAACTCAAAGAGTTCTATGTCTTGCAACTTCATGCCTGCGCGTTGCAAAGCGCCCGGTACTGCGTAGATAGGCCCGACACCCATAATGCGCGGCTCAAGTGCGGCCACGTGATAACTTTTCAGTTGTGCAATCGGCTTAACGTTCAACTCCTTCAACATTTTTTCTGATACCACCATCACGAACGCAGCGCCATCAGAAGTCTGTGATGAGTTGCCGGCTGTCACGCTGCCTTTCGCGTCAAACACAGGTTTCAATTTGGCCAGTGCTTCCAGCGAAGTGTCTTTGCGTGCGCCTTCATCGGTGTCAACGGTGTAAGTGCGTTCTTGTCTTTTTTCGTTTGCGTCAAGAAAAACTTCCGTCACGGGTACTGGAACAATTTCATCTTTCCACTTCCCGCTTTCAATGGCAGCAATGGCTTTCTGGTGCGAGTGCAATGCAAACGCGTCCTGGTCTTCGCGCGAAACTTTGTAGTCCTGCGCAACGGCTTCTGCCGTCAATCCCATGCCCCAATACCACGTTGGATTTTCTTTCGCGACTCTAGCATTGGGAACAATGCGCCATCCGCCAAACGGAATGGGCGACATGGTTTCCACACCTCCTGCGATAACGCAATCGGCAAGTCCCGCATGAATTTTCGCAGAGGCAATCGCAATCGTTTCCAGTCCGCTGGAGCAATAACGATTCACCGTCATACCCGGAACTTTGTCGGTATCCAATCCCATCAGCGAAATCATTCGACCCACGTTGAGGCCCTGCTCTGCTTCGGGTGTGGCGTTGCCGACAATCACATCGTCAATACGTGTTTTGTCGAGCTGTGGAAGATCGCTGATGAGTCTTTTAATGACGATTGCGCCAAGGTCGTCCGCACGAAAGTTTTTGAAAACACCGCGTGGCGCTTTGCCGACTGCAGTGCGGTAGCCTGCTATGATGTATGCGTTCATGGTTTTTTTCCTTTCCTGATTTTGTATGTGGCCTCAATTGCCTGTTCTGTGTAATCACCGTATTTCTGGCCTTTGTTCTTTATGGAATTTTTCACGTCTTCAAGTGTTTGAAATCCTGAAGTGAATTCCTGAAATTCTTCGATCCAGTTCATTATTTCCACGTAACCACGATTGCCGTATTGCTCCTGCTTGTCAGAAACAATTGGTTGCCAGGCTTCCTGGTGGTCGTATTTCTTTGTGCTATCCACGGATTCTTTTCAATTGAACAATGTCAAATTGGTCTTGTTCGCGATTTGCTGCGGCCTTCATTTCAATCAGGTGATCAATTGAGACAAGGTTGATGGGAATATTCTGATCATATCGAACATGCTTTTCATTCCACATTTCTTCAAATGAACGAGGCGCATTTAAAATAACATCAACTATCAACACGCCCCGCTGAATATCATGATAAGAAAATGCAAGCATATTATGTTCAACCCGCAACTTCTTCCGGTATGCGCTGTCCCAAAGATCCCTTGCAAATACAGGAACCCGTTCGCGAAACCCAAGCGATTTTACAATCTGTTCAAAAGTCAGAAGATTCTCTTTCTCAAATTCAATGATCAAGTCAATATCCCTTGTGCCGCGCTGCACACCATAAATGTTCGCAGCAAATCCCCCCGCAACCATGTAGCGAACATTTTTCGCATTCAAGTGTTTTACAATTTCATAATAGCTATTCATCAGTTCCTCAAAATTTTTCCGGTAGCTATAAGTGATTGCATGCGTTCAAGTGTCTTGCGTTGCATACAAAGTTCTAAAAATGTTTTACGCTCAAGGTTGAGCAGGTATTGTTCGCTCACCTGTGTTGCAGCACTCACATCGCCACCTGCGAGAACAAATCCCAACTTCTCTGAAATGAGTTGGTCGTGTTCGCTGATGTAGTTGCCACTCTTCATCGTGTTTGCCCCGACATAGACAATACCCAGAGCTTCTTGTCCGAGGACTGTTATGTCTTTGCGCAATGTGGGTTGTGTGTAGCCAGCGTCCGCGAGTTCGAGGCAGGCTTCTTTCGCTCTGGCAAGTTGAAGTTCACGACTTACGATCACTTCATCAATGCCATGACGGAGATAGCCGAGGTCGAATGCTTCGTAAGCGGAAGTAGAAACTTTCGCCTGGCCGATGGTGAGGAAACGATTGCGGAAAGTGTTGAGTTTTATGTCACCATCGTGGAATTCATCGCTGCAACGCAACGCAAATTCCTTTGTGCCTGCGCCACCGGGAATTATGCCGACACCAAACTCGACAAGTCCCATATAGAGTTCCGCGTGAGCCACCACTTTGTCCACGTGCAAATTCAATTCGCAGCCACCACCAAGAGCGAGATTGTGTGGCGCACCCACAACTGGAATTGACGAGTGACGCATTCTCATAACCACATTCTGGAATGCGCGGATGGCCATGTCCAGTTCTTCGTAATCCTGATCGGCAGCTAGCATGAAGATGAGTCCAACGTTTGCACCGGCAGAGAAATTATCTCCATCGTTGTAAAGCACAAGGCCTCGATAGTCTTTTTCTGCAAGGTCAATTGCCTTGTTTAATCCTTCTATCACTTCGCCACCGATGGTGTTCATCTTGGTGTACCAACTACAACACAAAATACCATCGCCCAAATGACGAATCACAGACGCTGAGTTTTTCCAGACCACAGCGCTCTCAGGCAATTGTGAAAGCACGATTTGTTTTTCTGGTGCAGGAATTTGCTGGTATGATTTCGAAGCGATGTCATAGAAAAATTTCTTGCCGTCTTCGAGTTTGTAAAAAGATTTTATGCCAGATGAAATCATTTCCTTTATCCATGAGGCAACTGCGTGGCCGTTTGCTTCAGCGTCTTTAATTCCTTGTTCAACACCTACCAAATCCCAACTCTCAAATGGCCCCAACTGCCAGCCAAATCCGGCTTTCATCGCGTCATCAATGCTGAAAAGATTGTCGCTGATTTCGGGAATTCGGTTGCTGACGTAAGCAAACAATCCCGCGAAAGATTTCTTGTAAAACTCGCCAGCATTGTCGCTGCCGTTGTACAACATCGGCAAACGTTTATTCAAATCGTCAACGGCTTTTGTGGCTTCGAGCGTGGCGAATTTTGATTTCACCTGCGCCCCGTATTCCAATGTGGTGAGAATCAAACTCAGAATTTCACTTTCGCCTTTTTCGTTTTTAATTTTCTTGTAAAAACCCTGTTTCGTTTTGTCGCCAATCCATTTGTTCTCGACCATCTTCTTCACGAAGTCAGTGATTTCGAAAACAGAACGCGCTTCATCGTTCGGACAATTTTCGCGCACTCCGTTCGCTACATGAACAAGTGTGTCGAGACCGACCACATCACAAGTGCGGAACGTTGCGCTCTTCGGCCTGCCTAAGACTGGGCCGGTGAGTTTGTCTACATCTTCCACGGTCAGTCCCATTTCCTTTACCAAATGAAACAATGCCTGTATACTATATACGCCAACACGATTCGCGATGAAGGCGGGAGTGTCTTTGCAGTTCACCACCACTTTTCCCAGATAGCGCTGACCGTAATCCTGGAAGAAAGAAATCACATCAAGTGATGTCTTTGGCGATGGAATTAATTCTAAAAGTTTCAGGTAGCGGGGCGGATTGAAGAAGTGAGTCCCGCAAAAATTCTTTTGGAAGTCTTCGCTGCGCCCTTCAATCAGTGTGTGAATTGGAATGCCTGAAGTGTTTGATGTAATGAGTGAGCCAGGTTTTCGGTGCGCCTCCACTTTTTCAAAAACAGATTTCTTGATGTCGAGTCGTTCAACTACTGCTTCGATAATCCAATCGCAGTCTTTTAGCAATTGCATGTCATCATCGAAGTTTCCGGTTTTGATGCGTTTCGCAAATCTTTGGCGGTAAATCGGGGAGGGGTTGGATTTGATGGCCGATTGCAATGCATCGTTTACAACGCGATTGCGGACAATGGAATTTTCCAAGGTCAGGCCTTTTGCTTTTTCTGCTTCAGAAAGTTCTTTTGGGGCGATGTCCAATAGAATCACTTCTAGTCCAATGTTGGCAAAATGGCAAGCGATTCGGGAGCCCATTACTCCAGAGCCGAGTACTGCTGCTTTTTTAATTGTGCGTTTCATTTCCTATTCAAAAAATTTTGTTTTTGTCCAATTCTGTGTTGATGGTTTGTATCACTTCAAAAAAAGTATTCAACTTCCCCTGTGGAATCTTTTCGTGCATGCGTTCATTCAGTTGAATCACTTTTTGTTTGGCGATGTCGCGGTAGTTTTTTCCTTTCTGTGTAATCTGAACTATCACTTTTCTGCCATCCGCTTCATCAGGTTCGCGTTTTATGTAGCCTTGGTCTTCGAGTGATTTCAAAAGTCGGGTGAGGCTAGTGGGTTCCATTCCCATCTTGGGACCGAGCTTGGTTGCGGGGGTTCCGTTTTTGTCAATGCTCAACAACGCAAACGCCATCGGCATGGTGGCATTGTGCTTTGCAGCTTCGGCATTGTAAGCCTTGCTCATCTTGGCCCAGGCCCAGCGGATGTGGAAGTCTATGGTTTCTTCGGGAGACATTCTTAGGTATTGGATGATGAGTGCTGGGTATCGGGAAATGACTTTGAATTTCGAATTGTAAACGGGTACGAAGAAAAGGCAATAATGTTATGCGCGCATAGGAAAAATTGAAAAAAATTTACCTGAGCTCCTTGAAATAAACAGAACCCTTGAATTCATTGAACACATAAATTTTCTAGGAATCAATCTCGTTATTCTGAGATTGTGCGGGAATAGGTAAACTCAGCAGCATAATGATTGCCAAACGAGTTATGAGATTTCTAATATCAATGGAATGAATAGACGTTCTCAAAAAAAAATAAAGAGGTCGCCCCATTTTGAGACGACCTCTTTCAATTCTGATCCAAAGTTTTTGTTAGCCGCTTCGATTATCTGAAGTTTGATGTTTCAGTACACCTATTCTTCGGCAGGAGGCAAGTCCCCTTTCGACTCTTTCGTTTTGGCTTCTTTCGGTGTTTTGGTTTTTTCTGCCTTCATCACAATTTTGTCTTCCTCTTTATTGTAATCCACAAAGATGGTATCACCGGCTTTTACATTTCCATTTATAATTTCTTCGGCCAACGGGTCTTCCAAGTATTTCTGTATGGCCCGTTTCAACGGGCGCGCCCCGAATTTTTCATCGTAACCTTTTTCCGCAACATGGTCTTTTGCGGTATCCGTAAGTTTGATGGTGTAGCCCAGTTCAATAATGCGCTGGAAAAGTTTTGCCAGTTCGATATCAATGATTTCGAATATGTGTTCTTTCTTCAATGCGTTAAACACTACCACATCATCAACACGGTTGAGAAATTCGGGTGCAAATGCTTTCTTCAAAGCATTTTCAATAATGCCTTTTTTGTCATCTGCTTCCTGGTTGTTTCTGCTGGAGGTGCCAAATCCTACCCCGGTCCCGAAATCGGAAAGTTGCCTTGCACCGATATTGGAAGTCATGATGATGATGCTGTTTTTGAAATCAATCTTGCGGCCAAGTGAATCAGTCATTTGTCCATCGTCCAATGCCTGAAGCAAAAGGTTGAACACATCGGGATGTGCTTTTTCAATTTCATCAAGAAGAATGATGGAGTAGGGGCGTCTGCGAACTTTTTCGGTAAGTTGTCCGCCTTCTTCATAACCAATGTAGCCGGGAGGTGCACCTATAAGCCGTGACACGGCAAATTTTTCCATGTACTCGCTCATATCGATTCGTATAAGCGCTTCTTCGGTGTCAAACAAAAACTTCGCAAGTTCTTTAGCCAATTGGGTTTTACCAACTCCTGTGGGGCCAAGGAAAATGAAAGAACCAATGGGTCTGTTCGGGTCCTTTAGACCTGCGCGGTTTCGTTTTATTGCTTTCACCACTTTCAGGATGGCTTGCGATTGACCCACCACGGTGCCTTCAAGTTCTTTGTCCATTCGTGCAAGGCGGCCACTTTCTTTTTCTGCCACACGTTGTACTGGAATTCCTGTCATCATGGCCACTACTTCTTCCACGTTAGTCTGAGTGACTGTTACGCGGTGACTGCGTGTTTCTTCTTCCCATTTTTTCTTGGCGGCTTCGAGTTTCTCCTGGAGCTGGCGCTCTTTGTCGCGCAGTTTTGCGGCCTCTTCATACTTCTGGCTCCGTACCACCCGGTTCTTGTCTTCTTTCACATCTTCAATGCTCTTTTCAATATCAATAATTTCTTTCGGCACATTGATATTGTTGAGGTGAACTCGTGAGCCGGATTCATCCAGCGCATCAATTGCCTTGTCGGGCAAATGGCGGTCGGTGATATAACGTGTGGTGAGTTTCACGCAAGCAAGTATGGCTTCATCGGTGTAAGTCACACTGTGATGATCTTCGTATTTGTCTTTAATATTATTTAGAATCTGGATGGTCTCCGCCACCGTTGTGGGATCTACAATCACCTTTTGGAACCTCCGTTCCAGTGCTCCGTCTTTCTCAATGTACTGGCGATATTCATCCAGCGTGGTGGCGCCTATACATTGAATCTCTCCGCGTGCAAGAGCAGGCTTGAACATATTGGAAGCATCCAGCGATCCGCTTGCCCCACCTGCACCAACTATTGTGTGAATTTCATCAATGAACAAAATGACATCGGGCGATTTTTCAAGTTCATTCATCACCGCCTTCATGCGTTCTTCGAACTGGCCGCGGTACTTCGTACCGGCAACAAGGGAGGCGATGTCCAGCGTCACTATTCTTTTGTTGAACAAGACCCGCGAAACTTTTTTCTGGATGATGCGCAAAGCAAGGCCTTCCGCAATGGCTGACTTTCCAACACCAGGTTCGCCAATAAGAATAGGATTGTTCTTTTTTCTTCGCGCCAGGATTTGTGATACACGTTCGATTTCTTTTTCGCGCCCAACTATGGCATCCAGTTTTCCATCTTCGCCCAATTTGGTTAGGTCGCGACCGAAATTGTCGAGCACGGGGGTTTTGCTCTTTGTTTCACCGGGCTTCTTGGCGCCTGTGCCAGGGTTGCTGCCCGTATAGCTGCGTTCGTCATCATCCTCGTCAGTGCTTCCAGGAAGTTCGGCTCGCGGAGCATCTTCTGGTGGAAGATTGCCGGCCAGCATTTCAATTTCTTTTCGGGTTGATTCATAATCCACATTGAAACCGCGAAGGGTCCGCGTGGCTACATTGTCATTATCCTTTAGTATGGATAGCAACAGATGTTCAGTACCAATCACCGAGGTATTGAAAGTTTTTGCTTCGAGGTAAGTAATTTTCAAAACCTTCTCGGCCTGTTTCACCACGGGCAACTGGTTCTTGTCCGTTATTTTCACTCCGGTAGCGTTAGTACGAATGGATGATTCAACGGTCCTCCTCAACCGTGCAAGATCCACTTCCATGGATTCAAGAATCCGGATAGCGGTGCCCTCACCCTGGCGAATAAGACCAAGAAGAAAATGTTCAACTCCTACATAATTGTGTCCCAGCCGCAGGGCTTCCTCGCGGCTATAGGTCAACACCTGCCTCACCCTGGGCGAAAATTTGGATTCCATACTCATAATTGATCTCCTGTGACTTAAAAGTTTCTTGTGGTTAGACTGTGCAAAGAACAGCCATTTCCAGGCCAAATCAAATGTATTCGAAGGCTTCTACACAGGCTGTGGTAAAAAGTTGACTTTTTTCAACTATCCAATGTTTAGCTCATAATTTTTTTACAAAGTGTAATGATGCAATATTAAATCCATTGTTGAGGTAGAGCCTGTGAGCGTCCAGCCGGTGAAAACCACTGTCAAGAGTTACTACTTCGAATCCTTTGCTTCTTGCTTCTTCAAAAATAAATTCGAGCAACAAAGTGCCATATCCTTTTTTTCTTGCCTGTGGCAGGGTGGTAAGGTCATCAATATAAAAGTGCTTGCCACAGTGAAGGAATTGCAGATAGCGGTAACCAATTGCAGCAACAGCAATATTCTCTTCCAGCACATAAGCAATGTTATAACCTCCGGCAAGCATTTCGCGCAGTGTGGGCAGAAAATTTTCTTCTGTCAGTATTGGGCGAAATTCCATCAGGACTTTTTTGCACTGAAGAAGATCTTCATCAGTACGCGCAAGTTTTACAAGTGAGAAATCAATCATCTATTCAATCAATTTTTTCTGAAAACCCGTTAGCTGCTTTTAACAAATAAATTCCACCTGCCAAGGTTGATATATCAATTGAACACACATGCTGATTTGTAGTTTGCTCACCCAAACAACCCTTTCTTCCTCGAACTTCTTCCACCCAAACCCAACACTCCAAGTATTCCGCGTGCAAGTTCTCGCACCACTGTATTTCCTGCTTGCCGCACCATCGTGTTTTTTGATGCTCGTTCGATGAACGATGGTTCCTCTTTGCCTTTTGCTCTTTGCCCTTTACTATTGTTTGTTTCCACTTCTTCTTCCCCCTTTGCTGTGTTGAGTTTGGCTTCCAGAATTTCGTAAGCGCTTTCACGCTCTAGCTCTTCGTTGTACTTCACACCAAGCAGTGATGAGTTTACGATTCGATCCAATTCTTCAGGCACAAGCACTCCCATGCGGGACTTTGGTGCACGAAGGTGAGTGGCTGCAAGAGGAGTCGGAATTCCCTTTTCATTCAGCGCGGTTATCAACGCCTGGCCTATGCCGATTGACGTAAGCAATTCTTCCGTTTTGTAGAAAAGCGAAATGGGATAGTTCTCTGCTGTTTTGCGAATGGCTTTGCGATCCTTTTCAGTGAAAGCGCGTAGGGCATGTTGCACTTTTAAACCGAGTTGCGCAAGAACATCTTCCGGAATGTCATAAGGATTTTGAGTGCAGAAATAAATACCCACGCCTTTCGAGCGGATGAGTTTTATGATGGTTTCAATCTGATTGAGCAATGCCTTTGAAGCTTCACTAAACACGAGGTGTGCTTCATCTATGAACACACAGAGTTTTGGTTTTTCGAGATCGCCTGCTTCGGGGAAGGAGGAATAAATTTCCGCAAGCATCTGCAACATGAAAGTGGAAAACAGTTTCGGTTTGTCCTGTATGTCGGTGAGGCGGATGATGCTCACCACGCCTCTACCATTTTGATCCAGCCGCACGAGGTCAGCCACTTCAAATGATTTTTCACCGAAGAAAATTTCAGCACCCTGCGTTTCCAGTTCTATCACTTTGCGAAGGATGGTGCCCACGCTTGCTTCTGAAATTTTGCCGTAATCTTTTTCGATTATTTCCTTGCCCTCATTGGTGGAGTATTGAAGAAGTTTTTTGAAGTCTTTCAAATCAAGCAGCGGAAGATTGTTGTCGTCTGCCCACTTGAAAAGTATGGCTACGATGCCTCCCTGTACATCATTGAGTTCAAGGATTTTTGAAAACAACACGGGGCCGAATTCACTCACCGTGGCTCGCAGCCTTGTGCCTTTTTCTTTCGAGAGCGAAAGCAATTCAACAGTGCATCCTGCTGCTTCATAAGCAATGCCGATGGCCGCATGGCGTTCTTCAATTTTCGGATTGATGGTGCCGAATGCCGCAATTCCGCTGAGGTCGCCTTTCACATCCATGAGCAAGACAGGAATGCCTTTGGCGCTCATGTTTTCTGCAATGATTTGCAGCGTAACGGTTTTTCCTGTTCCTGTGGCACCGGCAATAAGCCCGTGGCGGTTCAGGGTTTTTAGCGGAATGTTTACCAAGGTGTTTTGCTGCGGTGTTCCATCCAGCATGGCTCCACCGAGTGTTATGAAATCACCTTTGAAGGTGTAGCCTTCGGTGATGTGTTGTGAAAATTGTTCTGTGCTATTCATCCTTGAGAAAATTGAGCGGACGAATATCGGATTTCGAAAAAGAGGAACTAAATAGTGATTATTTCATTCAATTCCAGAGCGCAAGAATTGCAATTGATTTTTTCATGTAAGTGGTGAATCCAAAAAATGAGAAGTTTATTGCATTGGCATTTTCAGAAACCCCAGCCTATGCCCTGCTGCGCAGCAACCCATCCGCATATTCAAATTTCTCTTTCCACTTTTCCGTCTCTTTTTTTTCCGTTTCTTGTGAGGCTTTCAGTTCCTCAATCTCCTTGTGCAGCTGGCGGGTGAGGGCTGTTTCTCTACAATCTTCCGGCAGCAGCATCAGATAAGAGTCGAACATATTGCGGTGAGTAGCCCATGAGAGGCACACCAGCACACTCACGGAAACATCGCCCGTGGCCAGCCTGCGGCCAAGGAAATTTCGCTCCCGGCCTATCATTTTACTCAATGTGGTTAAGCCTTGTTGGGCATGCGGCCTCACCATTTTGGCAAGTCTTATGGCTGCGGTTCTTTTCTCGGCCTCGGTAAGCGATACGGGAAGTACTGGTGCCTGTTCTTCAATGGGTTGTGTGGGTTCTGTCATGGTAGGTAGGGATTTCATTGCCCCATGGGGGCATTGCGCGGCAATGATACAACATTTCTAAACTGATTCAACATCTAATGCTGCTGCATTATGGTTCTAGGCTGATGCATTATGGTTCTAGGTTGCTGCATTATGGTTCTAGGATGCTGCATTATGGTTCTAGGCTGCTTCATAATGGTTCTAGGCTGCTGCATTGGTATTATGGCGACAAAACCCAGCAGTGACGGGCTTTTGTGGCACAATAAACCCCGAATGGCGTGAAGTAATGCCTCCAATGAACCTTTACCTGGCAGCATGAGACTTTACATTTAGGGTACATCCTGCTCCGATGTACCCAAATCATGAAGAAACCATTTCAGATTCTTGTTTTTTCTGCTCCGTGAGTTTGGCAATTTCGCTACTGGTTTCCTGCTAAAAAATTCCCTTCAACTACCGAAACAAATACCTGGGTGCTTGGCATTTTGAAATTGCAACTCATGGTTGGTCGGGTACCGACAACATTCTTCTCACCTACACTTTGGATGCGTTCGATGGAACCATACGCTATGGTGGAAATGATGAATCGCTTTGGATTCGATTTTTAGAAGTGGATTCGGTAGAGGTTCTGGTTGAGAAGGATGGGAAATTCGAAATTCAAACGGAACACTATTACTTCAGCGGGGCAGGATATTTCGGTGGTGACAATGTGGTGAGTTTTAATACGAACCTTTCCGTACAGGGAGGAGGTGCCTCGAAAAGTGTTTATGGAACAAGGCAATAGCGCTCCATTCAAAAATTTTCTCAATTCCTCTCATTCATTCCCTCGCATAGTTTCATTTGCGCCCGTAATGCGATTTACAAGTTCTCCCAATCCACAACTTTCCACTTCTGAATGAGCTACGCTAAATTTATTGGTGGTGCCCTTGGCTGGGCATTGGGCGGCCCCATTGGTGCTTTGCTCGGCTTTGCTTTCGGCTATATGATGGACGACAAATCGTTTAGCCTCGATATGGGAAAAGGGCAAGGGCGAATTCCAGGTGGTGGCGAGCCCCAGTATGAACAGTTCCGCCACCATACACGTCCGGGAGATTTTGGTTCTGCACTTCTGGTGTTGAGTGCAGCGGTAATGAAAGCCGATCAAAAATTATTGAAAAGCGAACTCGATTTCATTCGCGCTTTTTATGCACGTCAATTCGGAAGCACCAATGCTGCCTACCAGGTTGGGCTGCTCAAAGAGTTGTTGAAGAAAGAAATTCCGCTGCGCGATGTGTGCCAACAAATCAGGCACTTCATGGAATTGCCCATGCGCTTGCAATTGCTGCATTACCTCTTCGGCATAGCGCGGGCCGATGGAAATGTGGACAAAGCAGAAGTACACATCATTGGGACGATTGCAAACTATCTGGGTATTTCGGACAAAGATTACGAGAGCATCCGAGCCATGTTTTACAAGGATGCTGCGAGTGCTTTCAAAATTCTTGAAATTGAATCCAACGCCACCGATGATGAAGTGAAAAAGGCTTATCGCAAAATGGCGATGAAGTACCATCCCGATAAAGTGCGCGGCCTTGGCGAACAGCACGAAAAAGCTGCCCAGGCCAAATTCATAAAGGTGCAGCAGGCTTATGAGCAACTTAAGAAAGAGCGTGGGTTCAAATAGCAGATATGATCAGAAAAAAAATTATTGAACGGAAAATGAAAACGATAATTCTAACCGGTGCTTCCAGCGGTATTGGCAAAGCCGCTGCTCATGCACTTCAAAAGGCAGGGCATCAAATAATTCTTGCTTCGCGCAATGAAGAAAAACTTCAGGATCTCAAAATTTCTTTGGGCAAGAATGTTCATGTAGTGGTTACCGATGTGTGTGACTATGCGCAGGTTCAACATTTAATAAATGACACACTGCGTGTATTCGGCACCATAGACGTGTTGGTAAACAATGCAGGTGTGGGGTATTTCGATAAGGTGGTGGACGGAAGAATTGAGGACTGGCACCACATGGTGGATGTAAATGTGAATGGCGTGTTGAATTGCATACATGCTGCACTGCCCCACCTCATTTCAACAGGTGGACAGGTGGTAAACATTGCCTCTGTTGCAGCGCACAATGTGTTTGTGAATTCTGGAATTTATTGCGGGACAAAACATGCTGTGTTTGCATTTTCCGAAGCGTTGCGAATGGAACTTGCCGGAAAAATCCGGGTGTCCACCTTATCACCAGGGGCAGTGAACACCGCTTTTATCGACAACACACACACACCCGAAATGCTTACCGAGTACAGAGATTATTTTGCATCTTCCATGAATCCCGATCTGGTGGCAGAACAAATTGTACGCCTGGTGGATGCCCCGGATGGAGTGGTGATTTCTGAAATAGTGATACGGCCACATAGGAGTAACAAGTGATAAATATTCAATCTTACCTCAGGTAGAAACGTGGCTTTCCACAGGCCACGATAAACAAATTGCAAGGAAAAATGCTGCCCATGTAAACCACTCTGTAAAATTGCCGTACACTTGCCGCGTCTACTCAGACAAGATTCTTCCCGACCGCTACCTTCATTTCAGGGCAAACAGGCCAACGCATTTTCACAGAACTAGTTTTTTCAAGACATCCATTTAATACTTTTTTTATCTATATGCACGATATTATTACGCTTAATGCCATGAAGTTGTCCGACCTGCGCGCTGCTGCCGAGCAACTCGGAATCAACCAGCTCGACAAATACAAGAAGACCGATTTGATTTATAAAATCCTGGACGAACAATCACTTCGATCCGCAGAATCGAAGTCATCGGATAAGCCACTGGACAGCACTTCAATCCCATTAGCAGCATCCGAAATATCTTCTCCGGAAATGGATACACGTGAAAACACACCGCCACAGCGTGAGCCGCGAGGCAATGATGATCGCAGGAAACGGGATCGCATAAAACGCCCAGCGGTTGAAAGTGCGCGTACGGAACAGCCTGTGCCTCCACCATCTGTGGTTGAACAAGCACCCGAAGAACAAAATTCACCAGCACCCATAGAGCACCCGGATGTACAACCAGAACTATTCATCAATGAAGATGTAAATGAAATGATGGAAGTTCAGCAAACTGTGCCCGAAATGGAAGACCAACAAGATGAAATTTTGCCCAGAGGCGAAACTATTGCTGAGAAAATTGAACGGCAAAAGCGCCTTCAGGCACAAGCAGAAACCAGTGCTCAGGAACAACAGAGCGCAGGCGGTTTAGCGGAACAGCCACCACAACAACCAGCGCAGCAACATCAGCACGAACGCAGGGGTCATCAACAGCACAACAAATTCAACCAAAATCAGAATGCGAATGTGGTGCGCCCCGATCGTTCCAAGCGTGGCCAGCCCGATGAACATGGCTATAATTTCGATGGCCTAGTAATAGCCGAGGGTGTGCTGGAAGCTATGCCAGATGGTTTTGGGTTTCTCCGCTCTGCCGATTTCAACTACCTGAATTCGCCAGACGATATTTATGTATCGCAACAGCAATTCAAATCTTACGGCTTGCTCCCCGGTGACACTATTCGCGGTGCCATACGCCCCCCTCGGGAGGGTGAAAAATACTTTCCCCTGATTCGCGTGGACTCCATAAATGGCCGAGATCCGGGGTGGGTGCGCGACAGGGTTCCCTTTAAATTTCTTACGCCCCTGTTTCCACAGGAGCGTTTCCATCTTGCCGATAACAATCCCAATATTTCCATGCGCATCATGGACTTGTTTGCCCCCATTGGCAAGGGCCAGCGAGGCATGATTGTATCGCAACCCAAAACGGGTAAAACCACTTTGCTTAAAGATGTAGCCAATGCCATCGCACTCAATCACCCCGAAACTTTTCTCATCATTCTTCTTATAGATGAACGCCCTGAAGAAGTAACCGACATGAAACGAAGTGTTCGTGGCGAAGTGATTGCGTCCACCTTCGATGAGCCGGCAGAGCGACATGTAAAAATTGCCAATATTGTTCTGGAAAAAGCAAAACGGCTGGTGGAGTGCGGCCACGATGTGTGCATCCTCCTCGATTCCATTACCCGACTTGCACGCGCTTACAACACGGTGCAGCCTTCCAGCGGTAAAGTACTTAGCGGTGGTGTGGAAGCCAACGCCTTGGAAAAGCCAAAACGATTTTTTGGAGCCGCAAGAAAAATAGAGAACGGTGGTTCTCTTTCCATAATCGCCACTGCTCTTGTGGACACGGGTTCTAAAATGGATGAGGTGATTTTCGAAGAATTCAAGGGAACCGGCAACATGGAATTGCAACTCGACCGCAAAATTTCGAACCGCAGAATTTTCCCTTCCATGGATATCATTTCATCCGGAACAAGGCGGGAAGATTTGCTTCATGATAAAGACGTGCTGCAACGCATGTGGATATTGCGCAGACATCTTTCCGACATGAACCCGGTGGAAGCCATGGAGTTTGTGAAGGACCGAATCGAGAAAACCAAAAACAACGAGGAGTTTCTCATCTCTATGAATTCGTGATTCGTTACCTCCCTTATTTACTTGCCGTGCTTTGGTTAGGTATCCGCATAGCTGGTGGGTACTCAGTGGATTTCAATTATGAAAGGGGAAAAACCATCGGCATTTTCACCAATCTTGCAATCATTCTCATAATCATTCTTGTTTCGCTTTATGGAACCCTCAAGATAAAATCCACCTCCACTTTTCTGGATGATTTCCGGCTGTGCGTGAAAGGCGCTTTGAAATATATCCTGCCCATGATGGTCTTGCTCATTTTCTATTACTCCGCGTTTAGTTATGAATTGGAAACAACCAGAAACAGTAAGTACCAAGAAATAATATCAAGTCTTGATACCGATGAAGAACTGATGAAGGCCAAAACAGAAAATGCAATGTTCAGGGATATGAGCCGCGAACAAATTATGGCCAACTGGAAAAGCAGCGCTGATTTTATCTACAGCCTTAAAGCTATTGCTGGTGCAGGCCTGCTTGTACTCATAATCATTGCGTTTGCTTACTCTGCAATTGGCACCTGGTTGTGGCGCACTGTGCTGCGCACAGGGGCTGATGCTGATCACAAAATAAATGGGAAAACTTCGCCCGGGCAATAAAAGGCAGAGGATTTAGTTGGGCTATTTTTACAACCGTACACAGATGAAACTGCTATTAAGATATTCCATTCTTCTCCTGTTGGGTCTTGTTATCTTTTCTGATGGTGTAATGGCACAGAAGAGAATTCGAGGCCAGAAAAACCTGGCGTACTTCGATAGCAAACCCTATCACTTTGGTTTCCTTCTTTCATGGAACACGTCATCCTTCTTCTTGGATTTAAAACCGGACTACACTTTTAACGATTCGTTGCTGAGTGTTGCCAATGTTCCCCAGGCAGGATTCAACCTGGGCATGCTCGCCTCTTTAAACTTGAATAAGAATGTGAGTTTCCGGTTTATTCCCACGCTCTCGTTTCAAGACAGGGGACTTGAATACCGTTTTCATAAAGCAGACGGAGGCACACAAACCTTTCTGAAAAGAACTGAATCAGTTTGGCTGGAATTTCCGTTGATTCTGAAACTGCGCACCAACCGCGTAGGAAATTTTGCTGCTTATGCATTGGTAGGTGGAAAGTATGGCCTCGATATGCAAACACAAAAAGACGTGAATAATGATGTGGCCAGCGACATTATCATAAAACTACAGGACCGTGATTATTCCATTGATGCAGGCGGAGGATTCGACTTTTTTCTGGAGTATTTCAAGTTTGCCATTGAAATGAAAACTGCATTTGGGCTGCCAGATGTACTACTGCACGAGGATCATCAATTCTCGGCACCCCTTTCAAAACTCCGCACCCGTACGTTTATTTTTTCCATTTCGTTTGAGGGATAGCGAACTTCAGAACGTGTGATTAGTTTCGCACCTCATGTTTTTTCCTGCAAGAAACACCCCCCGCTGGATTATTTTTTTGATAGATGTTGTCATTTGTGTGATAGCATTCATGGGTGCTTACCTGGTAAGGTTTGAGTTCCATGTTCCCGCATTGGAAATTCAATTGGCCAAAGCCTTCTTCCCCATTTTTATTGCAGTACGTGCACTTTCCTTTTTAATCGGGAAGACCTATGCGGGCATCATTCGATTTACCAGCACACAGGATACGCTGAGGATTTTCCTGGTACTCACTACGGGCAGTTTGCTGTTTGCTGGACTGAACCAGGTGCGTTACCATTTTGCAGATGAAACTTTTTTCATACCGAACTCCATCATCATTGTCGAGTATCTCATTTCGCTGGTGGTGATGGTGGTGAGCCGTATCACAATAAAAGTGTTGTACTTGGAACTAAAAACTCCGGCAAAGGCGAAAACGCGCGTTGTGATTTTCGGTGCTGGTGAGGCGGGCATCATTACCAAACGCTCCCTTGATCGCGACCGAAAAAGCGGTGTTTATGTGGTGGCATTTCTGGATGACGATGTGGGCAAAAGCGGAAAAAAAATTGAAGGAACTTCTATCTATCACTCCTCCAAGGCGGAAGAATTTTTTTCATCCGGAAAAACCGATGAAATCATTCTGGCAATCCAGAAACTTGACAAGGGAAGAAAAAATGAATTGGTGAATCTTGCACTTAAATACAATGTGCGTGTGCGCAATGTTCCACCCATTGGCCAATGGATAGGTGGCGAGTTGAGTGCAAAACAAATCAGGAATGTTAAGATTGAAGACTTGCTGGGAAGGGAAACCATTAGGCTGGACAGCACTGCTGTGCGCGCTCAGGTTAAAGACAAGGTGGTGGTAGTGACAGGTGCCGCAGGGAGCATAGGCAGCGAATTGGTGAGGCAACTGCTAGCCTACGGTCCGAAAAAAATTGTGCTCTGTGATCAATCGGAAACTCCGTTGTTCGAGCTGGAAAATGAATTGAAGAATTCAGGTCAATTGCATTGGTGCGAAATGGTGATGGGCGATGTGCGGCAATACGACCGCATGAAAAGAATGATGGAGTATTTCCGTCCCCACATTGTTTATCACGCTGCCGCTTACAAGCATGTGCCGTTGATGGAAAGCAACCCAAGCGAAGCGGTGCTGGCCAACGTGCTTGGCACAAAAAATCTTGTGGATCTTGCCCACGACCTGGGTGTGGAAACTTTTGTTTTCGTTAGCACAGACAAGGCCGTAAATCCCACAAGTGTGATGGGGGCAACCAAGCGTGTAGCAGAAATCTATTCGCAATCGAAATCATCCGTTTCTAATACAAAGTTCATCACTACCCGCTTTGGCAATGTGCTGGGGAGCAACGGCTCTGTAATTCCTGTTTTTAAAAAGCAAATTGAATCTGGAGGGCCGGTAACTGTTACCCACCGTGATGTGATGCGTTTCTTCATGACTATTCCCGAAGCGGTGCAGCTGGTGCTGGAGGCGGGTGCCATGGGAAAGGGAGGAGAAATTTTCGCGTTCGATATGGGCGAAAGTGTGCGCATAGCAGACCTTGCCGAAAACATGATTCGTCTTTCGGGATTTGAACCGCACACGGAAATCGAAATCAAATTCACCGGCCTTCGTCCGGGGGAAAAGCTTTTTGAAGAAGTGTTGAGTGAAAAAGAAAATGCTGTTCCAACACATCATCCCAAAATTCTTGCGGCACGGGAAACGCAACATGAATTTGAAAGTGTGAATGCACAAGTGAAAGACCTCATCTCATTGTTCGACACGCAGGACAATGAAAAGCTGGTGCAGAGACTGAAAGCGATGGTGCCGGAGTATCAATCGAAGAATTCAGTATTTGAAAAACTGGATAGATGAGGTTCTTCTGTTTGCCTGTTTGAAGTGCCCCGCTCCTCATGATTTGCCGACTTTGTTTGAGCGTTGAGAAATGAATCATTTAATCGTTTACTTGTCTAAAATCCCGTTTCGTATAGATTTGCCACGGAGAGATGGCAGAGCGGTTGATTGCACCAGTCTTGAAAACTGGCTTGGGTAATACCAACGGGGGTTCGAATCCCTCTCTCTCCGCTGGAACCCTGTTAGAAAGAAAGCGAAAAATTCTGAAAAGTCCCGTCAATGCTGATGTTTGACGGGATTTTTCTTTTCTTATGACTGCGAAGAAAAACGTCAATTTCAGCAAAAAATACCCCTGGTTCAGGAGCGAATTGGGAGCGGATTTACAGAGGAAGTTTTAGAAAACTTTCAAGCTGCTTACCTCCAACTTTCACAAGCGAATCAAAGGTCTGAATCCTTCGCGGATTGTCGCACCTATTCGCTAGCACAGTCATTCCCAGTGGCCGAGGTTTGCAAACCATAACGCCATGCATATAAAGCCAATCGTTTTAAACTTCATTCTCAAAAGGAAGACCGGGCACCCCGAACTTCACACATTATATATGCGTGCTTCCATTGGCGAAAGGACAATACTTATTTCGCTGAAGCATGACATTGACCCTAATCACTGGGACAACAGAAACCAGCGACTCAGAGGCAAGCACTTTGATCAGGCATTCCTTGATTCAGTAATGAGTCAATACCGACAGCGGGCACTCTCCATTTACATGGACATGATTCAGCGCGGGATGGCTCCTGATCTTTCCGTTACCCGGGAGCGACTTATTGATAGCAATCACAACTCGTCCGGTGAACCAATGTTCCTCGAACTGTTTGATAGGATTATCAAGCGTAAGCTGACGTTGTCCGGTCAAAATAATAGCCCGGCAACTATCCAGAAATACTCCAGGTGCAAAATCCACCTCCAGAACCTCATTCAGTCAAACTTCCAGACAAAAGACATTCGATTTGATAAACTCAGCCTCACTTTCATCGAGGACTTTGAAGTTTATCTCAGGGGTCATGGTTGTTGCCACAACACATCAATGAAGTATTTGCAAACTGTAAAGACGGTTTTCAAAAATGGGTTGGCTCATGGATATATCCGGCACGACCCCTTTGCCCAATTCAAGATCAGTCTTCAAGAAGTTGTAAGACCATATCTAACCGAGCAGGAAATTGATCGCATGCTTCGCCAACCGATTGAATCGGAAAGATTGTGCCGGGTGCGCGACCATTTCATCTTTAGCTGCTTTACGGGTCTTGCATACATTGATCTGAAAGGATTGAGGATGAAACATATTCATCATGAAGGTGGACGTTTCTGGATACGCACCAGGCGACAAAAGACGAATACCAAAACCAACGTGCCTCTTCTTGAAATTCCCTTCCAACTCATTCAGCAGCGCTTTGGTGATTGGCAAAAAAGAGAACCCGAAGAAGAAATATTCCACGTTATGAGTAACCAGAAAATGAATGACTACCTGAAAGAACTCGCTACTCTGTGTAACATTCAAAAGGCGCTCACATTCCATGATATTCAATTCCGTTGGTGATCCGGCAATCACATCGGCCATACATTTCAGGAACGAACCATGCACGGTTTGGTCACCGAATCTGTATTCCTGTGCAACTTCAAAATCCTGCGCTGCGCTTATTATCAGTGCACCGTTTTTTTCAGGTTGTGGGTAAGTCCTATCATCCTGAATCACCTCATCTCCTGTAGCGAGCATCTTGATGCCGGTACTAACACCTCGAGCCATGGAACCACTGTGGCAACATTCGAAAATCGCTGTAACCGTTACACCCTTGTCAATAAATTGCTGGAAGAGGTTGGCGAG
The DNA here is from genome assembly GCA_034408895.1 of Flavobacteriales bacterium. Classification (GTDB taxonomy): domain Bacteria; phylum Bacteroidota; class Bacteroidia; order Flavobacteriales_D; family Sanyastnellaceae; genus UBA4660. The sequence continues at coordinate 23,712 of JAWXCI010000011.1, read as the reverse complement.
TTCTTTATCGCGAATTAGTTTGCCCGCATAGATGCCATCGGCCGGCACAATGGTTTCATCTTTTTTGTCTGGCTCGATGGAAAGCGGATTCCTGATTTGACTTCCGTGCCCTGAAAAGAGAAAGAAAAACACATCCCCGGAATTTGCCACTTGCAGTTGTTCGTTAAGTGCAATCAAAATTGCATCGTGCGTGGCTTCATGGTTCAGCAACCAGGAAATATTGGAGGCTTCAAAACCAAACCTTGCCTGGAGAATTTGATCCATGACCATTACATCATTTTCACAACCGAGTAGGTTTGTGATTTCCTGGCTCCGTGTTTTTAAATGAACTGCACTGTCGGGTTTTTGATAGTTGTTAATGCCAATGAGCAGAGCGCGGTTGGTTTGGCATTGGCAAAGCCAAGGTGAGAACGAAAATGCTATAAGAAAAATGAACGGGATGATTTTCTGATATGCTATGCGACTAAAGGCGCAAGCATTTTTTGGGAATTGGCTTCCCTGAATCTTCATTTTGAATGGTAAAGTTTGATTCATTCTGACACGGTTTTAGTTCCATACAGAAGTTTAGGTCGGTTCAAACGTAAGCCCTTCCCGGTGGTTCTGCGCGTTTCCGTGCAGAAAAATTGATTCCCGGATATTTTTTATCAGCAATTATTTGAATCAGGAAAATCGCGTAAATCCGGTAAAACTTATAGAACCCCTTCAGTCTATCCATGAATTGGAATTTGAAGAAGTGTTTTGTGCAGGTTCCTTTTTTTGATCGGCAATGGATTTTTCTCCATTGGCCACCTTTGATTCAGTTCTCATCAGGTCCCCCTCCTTAGCTTCAAATCGTGCGCTCTTCAACTCAAAATTCTCAAGCCAGTACCTAAGAGCAAAAGCCGGGTCTTCGTCCTCGAGCATGAATTGTTTTACCGGCCCGAAAAATTCCTTGACTTGTGCTTTGTCACATGTCGGAAGAAAAATGCGCAGCACCCGCGGATCATAAAAACGGAAATATAATTCTTTGCCATCTTCGGTTTTTACCAATAAGAATTTGCGAAAGTGTTTTCTTAAATCTTCTAACGAAACTGTAGTCTCCACAAACATGCCCCACGAATTTCCCCAGCCTTTTTCTAATAACCATTTTCCAAATTCTGAATCGGGTTGGTAAGCAAATAAATAAGGTGCAACGGAACTCAGCAACTCCTCACTCTGCCCCATATACAAACTCAAAAAATTTGTTTGCAACTGTTGGGCAGTATCTAACTCACCAAAGATGCGGGCTGCATCGAGGATGGAGTAGGTGTGGCTGAGCTGATCTTGATTTTGACCTAACATTACTATATCTTACATTATTTCATTTTAAAACCTATTCATTATCGATATAATATTTTAACTTTAAGTTTCATATTTAATCATCCATATAAGGAATTTCTATAAATTCATTATCATTAACAATATTTATAATTGCTTCCTCGATTGAGTTTCCACACTTAAATAATAAAGAATCATATGCCATATAAACTTGATTTTTACCATCTACCATTATAATATAATAGTTTCTATAAGCAGTTCCGATTACTGTTAGTTGTGATTGAGTTCTAATATTATACTCTTCCTCTAATCTTTCTGGGGCTTCTATTTTACATGCTTCTTCAAAATTAAAATCAAAATAATCTTCTTTGTTGCTTTTTTTATTAAAAAAAATAATCTTAATGAATCCTAATTTTTCAAGTATTTGAACAACATTGGAAAAAATAGGGAACCCGTATTTTTTATATACTGATTGAATAATATCAGTAGAAATATGGTGGTCTTCATTCCAACCAGACTTTATTAAAATATTTTTTACTTTATCAATGTCCATTTTAGTTATTTTTTGCTTGTCATTTCAACTCCTTCAAATGTTTGTTGGCAATTATTGCAGGGTTCAAAATCAGAAACCACACCAGTATTTTTCTCAATCTTCACCGTATGGATTTCCAAATCTTCAATCTTTGCACCATCTTTTAATGCTTCGTTAGCTGCATCAACTTCTGCACAATTATCAGGAGAATGTCTTTCCAAACTTTCTTTAGGCATTCTTTGCTCCAATTCAGGATGCAAATCAGTTCTGGGAGGTTTTACCCTACCGCTTTCGCCAGTATAAACTTTACCTGTCTTTTTATCAACTGCTACACTAACAGCTCTTGGAAGTTTAGATTTTGATCTTCCACTTTTTAATATTTTTTCAGCGGCTTTTTTTGCTTCCTTTTGTGCAAGACCTTTTGCCCACTTTCCAAGACTTGGAAATATTTTTACAATCTTTGCGCCAATTCCCCTTCCAAGAGCACCAAGAGGCCCTGATGCTAACTTAAGCACTGGACCTAATACAGCTCCAATAGCAGCCCCCCACAATCCAGATTTAAGAGCACATGCAATAAATATATCTTTATGATCCATTAAATCGCTTACAATGGATTCTGTTGCGCCAGCCACAAAACCGGATATTGCTCCTATTATTACAAGAGCCACCAATGAACCAGCAATTACAGGTGCAGATATTCCAATAGCTCCTGCAACAGCAACCGCTGCGGCTGCCGTTGCAACCCCTGCAACAATACCTGCTCCAACAGAAAGTACATTTTTAGTATTTAACCACTCAGGCCAGTTACCATCCGTGTCAATTTTATTATATGGGTCATTGGCAGCATAACTATAGTTATTTGCTCCAAACAAAATCCATTTAGGATCAAGAGATAAAAAACTGCGTAAATAAGGACTGTAATAACGGGCAAGGTTATAATGCAACCCTGTTTCATTATCAAAATATTGACCTGCTAATCTCCAGGGTTGTTTAATCTTCTCAATAGAAATATTTGCTTTCCCAAATGCGGTGTAGCTTGCACTCCAAACTATTTCCCCTCTTTCATCATGCACTCTTATTATTGCTCCACGTACATCTTTTTGAAAATAATAAATTTTGTTTCCCTCTATAAATGCAACAGGAACATTACTGTCAGTATAAATATATTCGCGGTTAATAACTAAATCTGCTTTGCTATATTCTTCGGATAGTAATTTATCACCTGCCCAAAAATATTTGTATGCTTCATTACCATTTGACTTTCCAACTCTTCTTCCTAAACCATCGTACCAATACTCCCATGTCTCATTATTAATCAGAGCATGTTTTAAAGTATTATTTTCTGAGAATTTGAATTTAAATTTTCTGTTATTATCATCATTAAATCCCGATAAATTTCCTGCTTTGTCATATTCTAAAAGGTTATTGCCAAGACGCTTTACCTCGTCCATTAAGCCTATCTCTATTTTGATTTCATTGGCTTGTATTATATTTCCTTTTGCATCATAAGAATATTTCTCGTAATTATTTTGGTTGTTTTCCTTAGCAGAAGTTAAGCGATGTTCAGCATCATACTCAAACTGCCAATCTCTTGCGGTATTTTTTTCTAAGTCATGTAATGTTTTCAAACGACCCAGTTCGTCATAAGAGTAAGTTTGTTCTGAGATTACACTTCCCGATTTATTTATCAGTCTTGATTTCTGCAAACCGCTGAAAACAAAATTTTTTTGTTCCTCATTTATTCCGTTTGGATAGTTAATTTGGGATAAAGTTCCATCAGCATTGTACTGATAATTTATTTCCTTATCGCCAATTTTTACCGATTGCAGTTCATCATCCTCATTATACTCATAAGTAACTTTTAATCCACTTGGGTAAATAATCTTTTTAAGTAACTCATTATCGTAAATGTAAATTACTTTAGACTCTTGATATGATTCAGATAGCGGTCTTCCGTATTCATCATACTCATAAGAAATAATTCCTGTTGAATTTTCAATAGATTGTACTTGAAGTTTCTCATTAAGTTTAATATCCTGAAAACTTCCATCTTCCCATTCAATTCTTTCAAGATAAAGTTCACCACTATAAATAGTTTTTGTTTTACCATTTCGCAGCTTTACTACTTCAGCATCTAAATCTTCATTGTATGATACTTCCTGTGAAGTTCCATCAGGAAGTAAAATTTTTTCCATTCCTCCAAAAGAATCCATAGTAAACTGAATCTGCCTGCCTAATGAATCTTTCAGTTGATGAATTAATTTTCCATCAATTATTGTTGTATTAAAAAATTGAGTTTCACCAGCACGATTGGTAATAGAAATCAACTTATCGTTTTCTCCATACTGAAAACGAACACTTTTTTTATCAGGAAAAACAATTTCAGAAATCTGGCTCTTGGCAGTATAAACTATTTCAAGTATTGCACCATTTATATTAATACTTTTAGGTAATTCGTCTTTGTATTTTAAATTTAATGTTTCTTTAGTTGCAAGCTCAATTTGACTGAGTCTATCCTCTTCATCATAAGTAAACTTGCTTTTTACACCAGTTGGCTTGGTGAATTGACTTAACAAATTCTTTTCTGAATAGTCAAGAACTGATTTTCTCTTTTTCGAATCTAGTATATGAACACTATTTTCAGTCTCGTAAATTTTTTCATAACCATTACTTTGAAGTTGAGCAAGAAATTTTTCTCTTGCTTTGGCTCTTAGCGGAACCCTAAAAACATCAAGCTGATTATTTTTTATTTGAAACATAAAACGTAGCTTATGTTTTTTCACATGGTAACATTCCCATTGCACCTTCCGCAGCAGCAACTCCAGCAGTAACTGCCTGAGGACTTACTTCACCTATTAATACAGTGGGGCATCCAAGAACAATTGTCCCACCATGTGCGCACATATCACCCATCCTTGCAGCGGGCTTCCCACCTATCATCACGCCAACACTTCCAAGAATAATTGTATCAGGAGGTCCAACACATGTACACATATCACCCATCACAGCAGCAGGCATTCCTCCAATTAAAACTGTGGGTACTCCTGGTCCAACTATTGGTCCGCCAACATGAGGTTTGGGTCCATCAAACATTGGACATACGTGCATGTCTGTTATTCTTGCTGCTGGTTTTCCCATGGCTATTTGATGTAACTGTTCAATGATTCGCCTGTTGCTATTCTGGCTCCCCATTCCGAGCGGTGGGCAAGTTTTAGAGTATTCCTGACGGCTTCATAAATGACCACGTCTTCCAGTTTCATTGTTTTAATCTTTTTGTTTCTCCACCAGGCCCTCGGAGAATTCTTTACAAATTTCGCTACTGCGAGGGCTATGCTTTTGAAGGAAGTCGGAACTTTATATAAAAATGCCTTCATCAAGGCATGAACAACTCCCATGGCATTGCTTGCCTCTATCGCAGCAAGCAGCAGCCCTTGGGCAAAAGCAATATAGTTTGCAGTAAATTCTGATGACTTTAGTTCTGAGGAACCGAAGAGGAATGTCATGACGCGATGTGCCTCTTCCTGACTAAGAAAAATTTCTGATTGTGAAAATTTATTTAAAAGTGCCATGGTGGTAGGTATAATTTTTTTCAGAGGTGTGCAAAATGTGATATCGTGGCAAATTCCTCCGAGCTGCTTTCCTTTATCCCTTTAAAGCGCGGTATCACATATTGTTTGAAACCACCAATCCGGTGATCTGTAGCTCGGTAAACCTTGCTCTTAAACATCTGAGAAACTTCCGGCTGATCCGAAAAGTGTTTTTGCGGACCAGTAGCACCTACATACGCAATTACGCTTTTCTTGAATTCGATCTTCACGCGCCAATTCAGTTTCGACCAATGTTCAAGTATGGCCAAGTTGTCGTGTACCACTTTCTTTTTAGTCTTCTCCGAAAAATCTCCCCAACTGCGGAAGACTTCCATTAGTGCTTTCATTGTTTCACGGTCAACCCAGCAATCAGAAAACCGGTTTTTCTTTTTCTGGGAAACAAACCGCCAAAGTGCATCGCCTGGTTCCATTTCAACTGTCTGAATGCTTTGTGCATCATCAAACATAGTTTTTTGATGATGGCTAAGCAGATCTGATTTGCTCTGCACTGCCGTTGAAACAATTGTTTTCATTTCGCAAAGTTTATCTGAATGGTATCATCTTCAAGGCTCTGATATCAGGATTACGTTATGTTTTCGCTGTTACGTTCCGACTCAATCCACCACATAAAACCACTTGGCATCATTCGAATTCACAGTTTGCAAATCCTTCTTCTTGATGGTGCGCTTTTTCACTTTGCCTTGAGCAGCCTATTGACCCCAAACTGTAATTCCGTTGTCGGTATGCGAAATGTAAATGGCTGCATGTCCACCATATTCTTCTCCTTTGAAAGTGGCAATAGCAGTACCTCTGGCAATTGCACCAGGTGTTGATGTCAATACATGAGTACCCTTTTTCCATTGTTGGGTGAGCGGAGCTTTTGTAACCTTTTGCACGAAATAAGCACATTCGGTGGTAGATTTCATTTCACCGCCACGTTCGCGCTTGTACACAAATGTTGAATCGTTGTCGTAGTCCTTAAAAGCGTCACTGAGTTGGTAAGCCATGACTTTAGAGTAGTTGGTTAATGAATTGGTTTGGTTCTCACTCATCAAGTATAGTAATGAGCGGATAGATAGTTTAGGAAAACGCCTCAAAAGTATTCGCCTTTTTTAAATGACAAAATTTTTCAGGATTTTTTTTGCATCTATGGGTTAGTCAATCTCATTTAGATTTGGCGAACCTAAACTAACTGAACAAGTTTTCATCCAGTCAAATTAACCATGATGAAATTCTTACCAATGAATTCATTCATGCCAAAATGAAAATCGAATGGCAGAAGAAGCAAACCGAATTGACTATACGTTCATAGCACAACAGGAAGGCAGTGCCACAGTTGCCTATGTTCCTCAGTGCACATTGAAGAGTACCACCAACAAAGACAACCAGGCCTGCTTTGGAAAAAATGTAGGTGACGTCATTGGAAAAAGTGGTGTAACCATTGGCAAAGGTTTCGATATAGGTCAGAACAATTTGTATGATCTGAAAAATCGCATGTATCTTTCGCAGGGCATGATTGATAAACTTTCGCCCTACCTTGAAAAAAGAAAGAAGGATGCAGTTGCGGCATTGAACAAAACTCCGCTTGTCTTGAGTTCAACTGAACTTGCCGAATTGAATCGGGCAATGAAACATAGTGAACTGAAAAAACTTTTGAATGCTTACGGCACCGACATCAACAACACTGCTAAGACTGCCTTTCACACACTTCCAGTCCAAGCCCAGACAGCTATTGCTTCATGGGCATTCCAGGGAATTTACACGGACAAACCGGTTTGGAAATCTTTTGTGATGCAGGACTGGACAAAGGCCAGCGAACAGTTGAAAGCCGAAACACTTTATAGCGGAAGAAGAAAAGCAGAAGCCGCTTTGCTCGATGAACTTATAAGTACTACCGCAAATTAAATTCTCATGAACGTACCGATACCAGGAACGAAACTCATTCCCAAACAAAACAACTACAACCAGAATCGCGGCATTGTTCAAAGCCTGTTGGGAAGAATTCTTTTTGTTTCAAATGGCTTTGTTACTTGCAGACTTTACCCTTCAGGTTTAAAAAACCGACCTATTGATTTTTGCATTGGCGAGCATCAGCTTGGGGAGAATTTTCACCTCTTACAAGAAGATCAAGAAAAACTTAATCCGTACAGCGACTACAACAGGAAGAGACATGAATGGGAAAAAGTGTTTTTCAACATACATAGCAAGTTGAAGTATTCCGATGTGAGAATTCCATCTGGGTTTTGACCGAAAATTTAAAAATGACCGAAACAATAAACTACTCCGAAGACCTCAAAAAAGCGGTGCACATTGCACAGCAATTCGCTCGCGATTATTCCAACCCGAAGTTTTCGCCAGCACATCTTCTGCGCGCGTTGCTTCATAAAGATGCAGGCCTCATGCAATTGATGATAAACCTGGGCAAGGACATTTACTTTATGGAAGAATGGGCCGATGTGCGCATTGAACAACAACCTAAAGGAAAAGCGGAAGATCCCATTCGTGGCGATGATAAAATTGTGGTCGTGATGGAAGAAGCGGACATCATCCGCCTTAAAATTGGTAAGGATGTTATTGATCCTTTATGTGTACTCGCGGCTCTGTCAATTCCCGGTCTTGCATTCAGTTACGATCAACTCAAATCTTTTCCCATCCGGCAGGATGAGTTGCTTAAAGAAAGTGTTGCGAGTGCTGAACTTCAATCCGCCCTATCGCCCTCCAACGGACAAAGTGGTGCACCCGATACCGCCAATACCGGAGCACTGCTTAAATACTGCGTGGACAAAACTGAACGCGGACGGCAAGGCAAACTCGATAATATTATTGGCCGCGACCGCGAAGTGCGCATGGTGGCCGAAATTCTTGGACGCAGAAGCAAACCCAACGTAATTATTGTAGGCGAGCCGGGTGTGGGCAAGACCGCACTAGTTGATGGATTTGCATTGAACATCATAGAAGGAAAAGTTCCGGGAGCGTTGAAGAATGCACGCCTTTTCGAATTGGACTTCGGTGCATTGGTGGCAGGTGCTGCTTACAAAGGAGAAGTGGAAGACCGCCTGAAAAAGATTATGGCCGAACTCAAAAATTTCGAAAAGGCAATTCTCTTTATTGATGAAATACACATGCTGTTGGATAAAAACGGAGGCGCTGGCGGAGCAGCGCAATTACTAAAACCCGAATTGGCACGGGGAGAACTCACCGTGATTGGAGCCACCACTAACGAAGAGTTTCGCAAACATGTGGAACCCGATGAAGCTTTCAGCCGAAGGTTCGAAATACTTCGGGTAGATGAACCGGATGAATCCACAGCAGCCCGCATGGTAAAAATGATTGCACCGTATTATGAAAAACATCATGAAATAAAACTTGCCGGAGATGCCGTGCCGGAAGCGGTGCGATTGGCAAGGCGATACGATAAGGACCGCAGGCTTCCAGATAGTGCCATTGACCTTATTGATAGAACGATGAGCGTTGTGCGCCTGATGGGCGAAACATCAAAGGAAGAATTGACTGCACTTGGTGTTGCTCTAACAGAACTTGACAATCAAAAACTCGAAGAAGCAGAAATGCTAAAAGAATTGCAGTGGTTCAGCGTTCAGATGAAAGACAAAGTGAGCCATGTCTTGTTCAGCCAGATCGAAGATGAATCCGATGCAGCCAAAATGGAAACTTCCATTGAAGTAAAAGCTTTTCTTGATAAGACCCTGAAAAAACTCGAAGAACTTTCGGGCAACAAAAAAGATTCAGTAGAAAAAATTGATCTCGCTGCTGTGATTTCAAATAAAACTGGAATTCCTCTTGGCAAACTTCAGTCGCAGGAAAAAGAACGGTTGATGAACATGGAGGAATACCTTAAGAAAAGAGTGGTGGGACAAGACCACGGACTTAAGGCCATCAATGCAGCCATTCTTGAATCGCGTTCCGGCCTTAGCAAACCTGGCCAGCCAATAGGTTCGTTTTTCTTCCTTGGTCCCACCGGCACAGGTAAAACCGAATTGGCGAAATCGCTTGCTGAATTTTTGTTTGCTGATGAAAACGCACTCATCCGTTTCGACATGAGCGAATTCAAAGAAGAACACAGTGCCGCTTTATTATATGGTGCTCCTCCAGGATATGTGGGGTACGAAGAAGGCGGAATGCTCGTAAACAAAATCCGGGAGAAACCTTATAGTATAGTGTTGTTCGATGAAATTGAGAAAGCACATAAAAGTGTATTTGATCTTTTCCTCCAGATTCTTGATGAAGGAAAACTGCATGATCGCCTGGGCAAAGAAGGCGACTTTTCCAATTCAGTTGTCCTGTTCACTTCCAACATAGGATCCGATTTTATCATAGAAAAATTTACTGCCGGTGAAATACCAAAACAAAACGACCTGATGGAAATCATGCAGAAATATTTCCGTCCTGAGTTCCTGGGAAGGCTTACCGAAATAATTCCATTCGCGCCTATCAGCGAAAAAATTGCGCTCAGCATTTTCAACATTCACCTACAGAGCTTAATCAAGACACTTGAAAAACAAGGCATCATTCTTCAACTTACTGATGAAGCAAAAAAATCATTGGCTATGTCCGGCTTCACTCCCAAATATGGTGCGCGTCCGTTGCAGGGCGTTATCCGCAACCAACTTCGCAGACCTCTATCGCGAATGATAATTTCAGGTGAGATTGGTAAAGGCGCAATGGTGAAAATTGAGTTAGGAGATGATGGAGAAGTAAAATGGTCGCATTGACTTGGGCAAATGTTTTGTCCAATAAAATAAATTTGTAAAACAGCGAATGTTAATATATTTACCCGCTTTATCGAAACAATTAACCTTAATAAACTCACAACATGTTTGAGTACGGCCTAGGCGGAACTGAACGCAAAAAGGATGGTGCAGGCGAAGCATTCGCTGAAATACAATTGAACCGCAGCATCTTCATCCAGCAACTTACCAGTGAAGTACAGAATACACCTGAGATAGTTCAGGGACTGGATACCGTTGAAGCGGCCTTCAACCATTTCAAACCCAATATTGAAATAGAATACGAACAGGAAGATGGCTCCGCTTCTAAGGAGAATGTCAGCTTCAGCAACCTAGGCGATTTTGGGGTAAAAGGCATTACCAATAAAAGCAAATTCCTGCAAGACCAGAATGTGAAACACGAGCAATACCAGAAATTTATGAAGAACCTTAAAAGTTCGAAACCATTGCAAACCCTGCTCGCCAATCCTGAAATGAAACAGGCATACATCACCGCACTTCAAGCCATGATAATGGAACTTGAAGAAGCCGGTGCATAATTTTGATCCAACCACATCAACTCCTAAATAAAAGAGAATGTCAGACCTCCAACAACAGCAACAAGGAAGACAAGCTGCGGAACGCGAAAGTGTAAAAATTGAAAATGCTGCCAGCGCACTTGCCGAAAGCGTTGGCAAACTAGCCAAAGTGGGTGGCTACTCGCTTATTGAATCTACCGTTGACGGTGCTCAAAACCTTAACCCCGAGCGCGAAGCCCGCAAACAAATTTTTCTTACCGAAGCCGATCAAAAGAAAGATCGGCAAAACCTAAAGCGCGTACTTGACATGTGGATGGAAACCATTGCCGATGGCAATAGCGTACCCGACATGATTGAAAAGTGCCGGGAAAAGGCGGAAGTAGCTGCCAAGACGCTGAAGAAAAATCAGAAAAAGGCACTTGATACAACACGCAATCTTGAACAGGGCTGGCGTTCGCTCAACCTGTTTTACAAAAACACCGAAGAAACAAAGTTGAAGAATGTTGCTGTACTAAATGCAGGCATGGAGCAACTCACCGACCTTGACAACCCGTTATTCCATGATGCCATTCAGGACGAACTGAGCCGGAGTTATGATCGCCTCGATTTGCGTAACAACTATTCCATGGTTGTGATACCGGGATACATGGGATCGAACCCAGTGCTGGAAAAATGGGGGAAGACCTGCTTTAAGAATAAGGTCATGATGATCACTGATTTCAGGGATCTTAACAAAGAAGACGATATTATTGAAATGTTTGAAAAGGCCAACCATACCGGTGGCGAAGATTGGAAAAGCCATGTGATGATGACATGCAACTGGCTTATTGGCCGGGGCAAATCCGAAGAAGTGGGCGAAGGAAAAGACCTTACTGTACCGCCTTCATCAGCATTGGCTGGTCGAGTTTACAGTACGCTAATGTCGCAGGTTACTGCCGGTAAAGAATACGGTGGTCTCAACGAGGTGGCAGGTGCAGTGATAGGCAACATGAAGAAGAGCACATTTACATCTATGGAAAAAATGGGCCTTATCCCCATGGTAAATGAATATGGAAAAGTAATGGCCTTTTCCGGCAAAACGCTTTTCACCGGTGATGACCAGGGAATGCAGACTTACTCGGTGATGCGCGTGTTCGATTTTGTGATGAAAACACTAATGGACTTCCTTAACCGCAAGGCATTTGTAAACTGGAGCCCTAACGTGAAAAAAGATCTTCAGGAGCAGATTGAGAAATTTATGGACAGGATTACAGGGCCGAAAAAGCTGATCGAAAAATTTAAGATCCAACATTTCGACCGCGACCCCAACGATAAAGGCAAGATTAATTTTATGCTTCACATGACGCCTTATTTCCCGGCTAAGAATTTTGTGATTGACCTAAAAGGTACTAAAGGCGATGAGGCAGAAAGTTCAGTAGCATGGGATGCCAATGTGGCTCAACAGAAATAGAACATGTGTATATTCAAAATAGTTATTTAATATTAACCAAATCCCTTACATCAAATGTCGTTTAATGCAAATCTTTCAATTGATGGTGGAGCAGATGTTCGAGTGCTTCACTGCAGCTACGCGCTAAACCGCGATGTGGATTCTACAGGCCGCCCTTCTTCAACGATTCGCGGAGGTACTATCCAACTCGAGGTCGAGTCCACCGAAGACACATCCCTCTTCGCTTGGATGATTGACCAGTACACTACCAAGAATGGAAAAGTTACGTTCCTTAAACGCGATTCAAAAGCCAAGATGAAGGAACTGAGCTGGGAGAACGGGTACATCGTTCAAATCAGCGAGAGTATTGACTCAGTGGGCGCAAATCCAATGACAATACATTTCGTTGTATCGGCACAAAAAATTACTGTGGGTGATGCCACTCATGAGAATCCATGGCCGATTTAGTTGTATTCAGCAAACGTTCTTCCCTCCACGGGTAAAGTCCGTTTCAGGGTGCACAATGCACTCCTCCAATCTGAAAAAGCACAGTTCGAATTATTTCTTACTGTGCTTTTTCTTCTTTCAACTATTCAAGTTAACCAAAAATACCGATTGTTATGGCACATGAAAATCTTCACCTGAAAGTTGAAGTGGAAATAGACGGAGCCGGCAAAAAGCTCGACACCATTTCCCACCTGAGCATTGTGCAAAGAATAGACTGGCACCACACTTTTGAAATTCGCGCATCGTTAGAATCGGTGGAGGGTGACCGCAAATACACCATAGACAAATCGAAAGATTTTGTGGGCAAGGGTATCAAGATCGGTCTTAAAGCCCAACAGGGAAGTAGCCAGCTCAATTTTTTCAAAGGAGTAATAACCGAAGTTAGCCTTTCACGCTATGGCGGTGCTGCTGCTGATCTGCTTATCCGCGGCTTCAGTCCATCAATACTACTTGATGATGGTCCCCATTGCGCATCACACCTGGAAAAACCCCTTTCACAAATTGTTGATGCCACTACACAAGGCTATCCGGTAAACCTGCTGGCCATGAAGAGCAGCCCAAGCCCTGACACCATGATGCCCTTTGCGGTTCAATACAATGAAAGTGCTTACAATTTTTTAGGGCGACTAGCCAATTCGCATGGTCAATGGTTTTATTACAACGGCTCCGAAATGATTTTCGGCAAACCGGATGGAAAATCGAAAGCCGATCTTTTTTTCGGACATGATCTCAGCAACTTCGAACTTTCAGTTAAAGTGTCGCCACTCAAATTTGAAGCACATACTTATGACTATGTGAAAAACGAACAACTGAAACAGGCATCGTCCAATGCAGTGCCTGGTGTGGATACCTGGGCGAGTCATGCCGTAAAAAGTTCGGACTCGCTATACAATTCGAGTCATACCTACCATTCGCCCGAAGTAATAAAAGACCAGGGCATGTTGAAAGCGGTAACTGAAAGCAGGAAGAATGCACTAGCTGCTTCGCTGGTGGTGTTTACCGGTGTCAGTGATAATCCAGTGCTCAATGCGGGCACGCGAATCACCGTGAAGGGTGCCGCAACTGCATCCATCGGAGGCGATAAACTGGACTACGGGCAATACATTATTACCAGCGTGGCACACCAGACAGATGGTCTTGGCTCTTATCAAAACAGGTTCGAAGCTATACCTGCCGATTTGAAAGTATCTCCACTTAATGCAAACATAAAAGAAACACTGGACGAAAACCAGGTGGCCAAAGTGGTGGATAATAAAGACCCCGATGCCTTAGGAAGAATCAAGGTACAATACTACTGGCAGAAAAGTGCCGATACCACTCCGTGGTTAAGAATGACCACCCCCCATGCCGGCAAGGAACGAGGTTTTTACATGTTGCCGGAAATCGGTGACGAAGTGATAGTGGGTTTCGAACATGGCAATGCAAGCATACCTTTTGTGATTGGAAGTCTATACAACGGAAAAGAAAATAGCAGTGACCGTTACGACAACGACAACTACATAAAAACCATTCGCACAATTAGCGGCAACGAAATTCGGTTAAGCGATAAAAGTGGTGAAGAAGCCATTCACATTTTTACCAAGGACAAAATGAACGAAGTGCTCATCACTATGAAAGATGATGGCCTGGTAAAAATTCTTTCCAACAAAAACATAATGGTGGAAGCAAAAGATGGAATAGAAGTTAAATCGAAGACGATGAAATTTACAGCTGAAGAATCTATCGAGTTCAAGGCAAAAGAATTTAAAGTAGGTACTGATACCCTGATCCAACTGGACAGCATGAAAGACTTGAAATCAAAAGGACTTAATGTGACCACTGAAGCCACCAGTGCATTAAAGATGAGTTCCAACGCCACGGCTGAATTTACCGCCAATGCCACTATGGAAATTTCGGGTAATGCAAAAACCACTGTAAAAGCAACTGGACAACTGGAACTTTCGGCTGCTGCACAGGCTACACTTAAAGCGGGGATCGTCATGATTAATTGATGAATTTAGCATGAGCAGTTACTACCGCTTCCCGCTCAACTTCTCAAACCTTATACAGAAAAAGGAGTTGGCCACCTGCGGTCTGGAGAAATCCATTGCACAAAACATTTACCTTATCCTAACCTCCCAGTTTGGGGAATTCAGGTACGATGAAACCTACGGATGCTCCATCTGGGAACATGATTTTGAAAACATTGTTTCCGTGCACTCCTGGAAAGATCGCATTGCACAATCCATAAGGTTATCGCTCATACGCCACGAAATGCGCTTGCTAAATCCCACAGTGCGTATTGAAATTGGACAGGAAGAAAAAGTGATGCCGGGAAAAGAACACATCAGCCGAATTAAAAAGTGCATTGACATAACCGTGAGCGGTACCATAGCCGAGACCAACGAACCTTTTACACCTTACACCCAGCGATTGTACATCAGTCCGTTTTCATTCGATTGAGTTGAGCAATAGAGTTACCAGGTTAGGCGCAGGCATAATCCCTTGCCTTCCCTTCCCAAAAGGAAGTGGAGGGATGGGACTACTTGTGAAAAGCGGATTAGTAGATTTTCGCGACCTAACTTGATAGCCCAATTGTTTTTATAGCGTTACCAACTTAGGTCGCGAAAGTTTAGAAATGAAAAACGCATTTTGGTAAATGACGACTGTCCCATTAACATTGGCCCCTCACACCCCTGCCCCTAAAGGGTCACCCCACCTGCCGAACGCGGGAAGACCCTTTAGGGGCAGGGGTGTGTTGTGGCTGGAGTACAGGCAACAGGAATCGAGCGACCTAACTTGATAGCCCAATTGTTTTTATTTGCTGACCAAACGATACATCAATGAGCTTGCGAAAAAAAGATACCCAGCAAACACGCGACCGCATAAGGGCCCGCATGATGCGCAACGCCTCCGAATTGTGGGGGCAGCCCAACGCATCACTCGAATCGTTCGATCCGCTGGTGGGCATGTTGATTGGCGCGTGCGCTGCGGAAGTTGAAAAGGTTTACAACGATTTACAAACCTCGCAATCGCGTGTGCTGGAAAGGCTGGCACACCTGCTTACACCCCAGGTGCTAAAGGGTGCTCGTGCAGCACATGGCATTTTGTACAGCCGGGGCGTGGAACCGGTTGCGCCCATCAAACGAGAGTTCCAGTATTTCATCCAGAAAAAATCTCCCTCCCGCGAGAGTTCATCACGAGAGGATTTCACTCAGGTATTTTTTTCTCCAGTACAGCAGATCAAGGTATGGGATGCCGGAATAAAAATGATGGTGAGCGGACGTATCATACAATCCGTAGCAAATGTTTTTGATCGCGAAGTGGTGTCAGAAGCCAGGGGGCAGAAAAAATTCCAGCCGAACATTCTTTATATCGGGGTGGAAATGAACAGGCGCATCGAAAATATTTCCGGCCTGTCATTTTACTTCGATTGGATAAACGATGCCGACCGCAACCACTACTACCGGCTGCTGCCGCTCACCCAATGGTTTGTAGGCAACAGCCCCTTGCAAATTACACAGGGACTACCTCAACTGGACCAGCAACACAATGCTATTGGCGATTTCGAAATTGAACTGGAGAACGACCTCTCGAAAGTGGCTGAAAAAAGTGTATCGCAGTTATACGATCAGCGTTTTATCACCATCAGCCAGAACATGAAAATGGATACGGATGCGGATACTAAAAAATATCCCTCTGAATTTGAAAACGTGTTTTCAACCCAAGAGCTTGCACCATTAAAAGATTCATTGTTGTGGCTGCGGGTAGAATTTCCACCGGCAATGAATCCCGATGCGCTGGCCGATGTTATTTGCTCGCTCAATTGTTATCCGGTAATAAACAGGAGACTTCACGAATTTTCCTACCGCCTGCAGAGCGGTTCCAATATCATTCCGCTGAAATCGGAAGGCGAATTGTTTTTCAGTCTTAAAGCTGTGCGCAGTTCCAGCGGAAACCAATTTATACCTGCAGCCGCTAAGGACATTATGAAATCGCAGGCCGACACTTACCTCTTGCGACAAGGCGGGGTAGAAAGATTCGATGCCCGCACCGCATCCGAACTGCTTACTTACTTGTTGGACTTGCTTCGTGATGAAAGTGCATCGTTCGCCATTTATGGCAACGACCTTATCTCGACCAACCTACGCGAATTGCAACAACTGATGAATTCGCTTTCACAAAAAGTGGACGCCACCAACCTCAGCGAAGAGCAGGTGTCTTACCTCATTATTAATTCCACTGCCGACACTGAAAATATCTTCACTGAATTTTGGGGAACCCATGGCGAATTTGCCAACAACATTCGCAGCAGTGCTAAACTGATGCCCTTCTCTGGGTATGAAGTGCGCAGCGAAAGCGTGATGATGCTAACGAATACCCAGGGCGGGCGTGATAACCTGACCAACAACGAAACGCTGGACGCTTTTCGCAAAGCATTGATGACCCGCGGCAGGGTAGTTACACCCAACGACATCCGCCTGCTGGTGCAACACGAAATGGGATCGCGAGTGGCTGGTGTGGAGGTAAAGCGGGGAATGCGCATCAGTGCCGATGCAAAGCATGGCTATGAAAGATCGGTGGATGTTATTATTACGCCTTCCGATGAAATTTCGAACCACGGACAATGGGAAGGCATGTGTGCCAGTCTTGAAAATACTATTACTATGCAGACTTCGGGCTACTATCCAGTGCGCGTATTAATGTCAAACCAAAAAGAGCGAGCATGAACCTCAAAGAAAAATACGATGACAATGCTGATGTGCGGGCCGAAGTGATAGCGGCTGACCTACTCGATGATGGTGTTCTCCTAAACAACATTACCGTGCGCCCGGCAGGAACTTTTCGCAGAACCTACAGCAAGGATGTGTTGAGCGCTGAAAAGGTGCCTGATGAAACAGGCACCAGTTTCAAACTGGAAATGGAAGTGAGCCGCGAAGGCATATACGATATGTTGCCCGAAGGTCTTTTTCACCAGCCCGATGCTAACAAGCGGGCAACAAATGTGGGCGATGTAGTAACTCATATCCGCAAAACAAGGAAGGAAGAAGAAGACTCGCGCAAATTTTTTCTTGCCATTGAAAAAGAACTTTACCGCCTCCGCATTCTGGTGGAACTGGAAGAACGAAAAACACTGGAAGATTACAGCGACCATTTCAGGAACGAATTGTTCTTCCAGGTGTGGCCGGATTTGTATATCCTGAAAAAAGAATATGTGAACCCGCTTATCCAGGTACTACCACACGCATTTAAAATATGTGGCAATATTCAACTCACAGAATATTGTTTCAGCAAAGTGTTGGGCTATGATGTTAGCATTCGCATCACCGAGGTAATGAAAAGAAATGTGGAGAATACAAATACGACAAGACTAGGAAACTCCAGGCTGGGCATTGATGCGTTTGCGGGTGATGTGCTCATAGATTTTTTTCCTGAGACGGTTATCAGCATAGGCCCGTTAGGCAAAAAGCAGGTTCCCGATTTTAGCACTGGTGGCAGCGCATGGCTGGCTTACCAGGTGTTGTGCAATTACCTGCTTCCGGCTGATGCCGAACCGGAAATGAAACTGAGGATACAACGGGGCGAAGAACATTTAGTTTTGACCACCGAAAAATTTGATGGCATATTGAACCATACATCCTGCATCTGATGGGACTGATAAAAAAACTTCGAGCACTTGGTACCCTGGGGCTAATCCCCATCCTCCTGATTATCTCCATTGTGGTGCTGTTAATTTTTATGCGATCGAAGCAGGGCATCAACCGCAAGCAGGTTTTGCGTTACGCACTGTTAACCATTTTCATGTTCCTCCTTTGTTCATGCATCATTTTTACCGAGCAGAAAAGTGCTATGGTCACCTTTGTTATTCTGCAATCTTTTGCACTTGTGCTGGGCACTTTGCATTGCTGGCTTATGTACCTGTGGTTTAAATGGGCCAGCCGCGAAACTTTTTGGGCCGAATTTCTCTTCACACTTTTTGTTACCTGTGCAGGCGTAACTATTTTCCTGTTGGTCACATCAATGGTTGCCGCCACCGATTGGGGAGAGGTCAATATTCCCGATTTTGTGAAATGGTACAGCTTAGCTTTTATCACTTTTCTTATTCCTTACCTGGTGCTCAAATTATTTGATTATGCCTGGGCCGTGCCACCCACCATGTACAAGTTGTGGTATTATCCGGTGGGAGCAGATATTCCAGATCCTTCGGAATTTGAGTTGGAAGACCACATGAAAATTGTAGAGTTCGAACTGGATCACCTGCCTGGCGAAGATCCGCAACGAAGCGAAGTAAAAATTCCGGAACGAATGGAGATAGGTCAACTGTTTATGGCCTTCATCCACCTCAATTCCAGAAAGCAACCGGACAAACCGATAGAGTATATGGATGAAAACCAAAACGCATATGGATGGATTTTTTCCAGGAAGAAGAAAGTCTTTTTTAATCGTTCTAAAATCTACAATCCTGAGGCAACGTTCAACGACAACAAGATAAAAGAACGGGACATCATTATTGCCGAACGTGTTGAATACGAATAAAGAATTACGATGCTCAAATTCATAAAATATTATCCTGTAAACTGGACCGATGGCATGAAGTTAACCCGCGAGCATTTTGTGTCGTGGGAGCAGGCCATTCACGATTCCATTCGCGATGGATCGAACCAACGGCTCACCTCCTACAACTACGGATTGTTGCCGCCCATACCAGGAGTGGAACGCAGCCTGGAATTGGAAGTCATAGTGGATCGCACAGGGCTGATAAGAGTTGTACTAAAAAGTTGTCGCGCAATAACTCCCGCAGGCGCCCGTATCGAAGTGGTGAATATGGAAGGAACCGATATTCATACCAGCATAGGCCAACTCACGGATGAATTCAATTTCCAGAACCACAACGGAAAAACACTTTATGTAGTGCTGAGTGTAAATCTTTTTGAACGCAAACCTTTTGGCGAACCTATTGGCGGAGAGCAACCACAACGTTTCCCCTACTCCATTCCTGCCTACAGTATAAAAGTGGTTCCCGAAGATCAATACGAAGATGTAGGCATGTGGCATTTACCGGTGGCCAAACTGGTAGTGCAGCAAAACGCAGCACAGTTAATTGATACTTACATACCGCCCTCTTCCACCATGGAAAGCCATTACGACCTGGCCAGGCTATGCGATGAAACGGCAGTGTTCCTCAACACCATGGAGAAAGACACGGGCATTATTCTCCAAAAAATTTATACCCGGAAACAAACCACGCTCACCGAAATAGCCGAGCATCTGTGCGACCGTATGATGGGCTGGTTCTCCACCCACATTCCTGCTTTTCGCTGGACAGCGCGGGAGAATGCACCCATTTACTTTTTTGCTTCGCTGTCGTCATTGGCAAGGGTAATGAAGAATGCCTTGGAAATGCGATCAGGCAGCGGGCGCGAAGAGTTTATAAACTACCTGACCGACTGGGATGAATTCAACTTGCAACAGGGCGAGTTCGAAGCATTGCTGAACGACCTTGTACTGCTCAACTACAACCACCAGGACATTTCCGATGCGGTAATAAAACTGCGAAGAGTATGCAGCAAAATGCAACAGGTTTTTGCCAAGCTGGCCAAACTCGACTTTATAGGAAAAGAGAAAGACCCGGGAATAATAGTAACACAGCGCACCGCCAAAGAAGCCGACAAAAAAACCAAGAGCGGGTTCTGGAAAGACTAAGCCATATCATCAAGAACAATTTCACCAAAAAATACTTTACCCATGGAACCTATCAACAAAAAAGAAAGAAACGAAGCCTTCTGGAAATTCCTGCTCATGTTCGTTATAGCAATGGTTGTGGTGGGGTTGGCTTTTTTTTCTGTGGTCGAAGTGACAAATGCACTGTCGGTGACTGATCGGGAAAAGTTGATTAAACTGGATCATCAGTCAATCGATGGAGAAAAGATTGTTACTTCAATGAACAATGTGAATATTGGGTTAGACAAGTTAAAAGAAGCATCAGAAGTCAATGAAACTAGCACTGCAAAGCGAAATGCAGATGCGTTCATTGATTCATTTCAAGACTTGATTCCGAAGGATTCAAGTTTCAATCAAACAATACTGATTGATCTTAAGGAATCCTATTTCCAGCTATCACAGACAATGGCGGATATCAATTTGAAAGATGATTCGTTGAGAACAATAGTAAAGGCATTGTCCACGAAAACTGAATCATATAACGACATTTATAAACTTTACTATGGTTTTTGTGAAGCTGCCGGAATTAAGCCCAAGGAAAAGGAGTAATAATGCCCGACAGATTCAAAGACAAAAATCCAACGCTTGATAAACTGCTTTCAGATTCAGCCGTAGCAATTTCCCAAGGATGAATAGATTTGAAAGCAAAGTCATCACCAGATTCACTTTCTACCTATGGTCGAATTCTGATTAAGTTTGATCGAACCATTTTTTCTTGCTATAACATTATTGACAAGGAAAGAGAATCGAGGAAAAAGTTGCTTGAGAATCATGAAATAGATTTAAAAAATTTGTCAAAGACAAAGGACGATGAATGTGACAAAAAAATCAGAGAATTGCCTACACCACAAGGAGTGCCCAAATGAAAATTTGTTTCCTTTTTTGTCCTGTCCACTTATTGACGATAATGAGCGTATGTGCAAACGCTCTCCGAACAAGAATTCAAATGAGGAGTAGGAATCTCTCAAATCAATTAATTTTTTTGTAATTGACTCTGCGGAACCTCAGCGTCCTCTGTGTCTCCGCGGTAAAAAAAAAGTGTATGGAGCAGTGAGGATATTTTCACTGTCAATCTCCCGAGCTTCATCTTAGGGCCTCAATTGAGATTTTTTTCGCATTACAGCTATCTCCCGATATTTCCCGCTCATTCCCAACAATGGTTTTCCGCGAAATACCACAACCCGGCAACGAACTAGTTAAACTTGATGCAAGTGGAAACCTTGTCATTCGCAGTCGTGTGGACAAAGGCCAGCAGCGCCAAGATTTGGAAAACAACATGTTGCCCGGATCTCGTGTGGGCTTGCAGGGTTGGGAACGTTCGCATAGCCAGGGTGCAGGCACAGGGCACGAGAGTCCTTTCGGTATTGTGTATGCACCGAGCATCGTAAACCAGCAATACCAAAATCTGGGAGTTGAAAAAAAAATACGTGATTTGTTCGAGGCACTACCCAAATTTGAAAAGAGAAAGGGGGACATCATCCTGGTGTTGCAAACCGTCACTGCTACCTGGTGGGAAACCTTTCCCAAAAAGCGCGACACGCGAAGGCTGAAAGACATCACCTACACCATAGAATCACACAGTCAGAGTTTAGGCACGTGGACTATCCTATTCGAAGCAACCATCTGGGTGGACAATGCTGCTCTTAGCCCGCGCTGTGGATTTGAGGTGGACCCCAATGTGAGTGTGGGGATGATCTGGAAGGAGAATCCGTTTTACCGTTAGCATAAAAAGGACGATGAACTCAAACTTCCGCCCGGGCCTCCGTTTCAGGATTCGCGATACCACGGAAACACGCAACCTTGGTCTATCGCCACATGGCTCGCATGGATGGGTAACTCACATAGATGATACGTACATCAGTATGGTGATCACTAGTGGAAAAATTCCCGAACACGAAATCAAAGCAAAGACTACATACGAAAATTTTCAACTTCATTTCACCATTGATCCGTTTACTGCACCCGATCATGAAAAGGTGAAGGGATTTGGTTGCGAAAGAATATTTCCGTAGAAGCTCGTAAAATGTTTTTTTGTTGAGTGATTTTTATACTTTCGGCCTCCTTAATTAACCACCACCTAAATGAGACTATTCAGATGCTTGAGCGTGATGCTTTTTCTGATCGGCAGTCGCTGTGGTTCAAATGACAGTGACCGTGATGGATGCCCCGATGATGCTGATGAATGTCCAGATGATTTTGGCACCAAGATGAATAACTACTGCCCTGATACAGATAAGGACGGAACAATTGACCGGGAAGATGATTGCCCAAATGAGTACGCATTGGGTGAGGCAAAAGGCTGCCCCGATGTGGACGAAGATCGAGTACCGGATAGAAACGAACGTGACCCCGGCAACATTGATCAATGCCTAAATATTACCGGCAGCGATGCAAACTGCGGCTGCCCAATGAGTGACTATGATGAAGACGGCATACAGGATTGTCATGACAGTTGCCTAACGGAAGGCGACAGGCGTTATGTAGATGAAAAAGGCTGCTGGAAATACATCCGCACAGCTTGCGAGGACAGGGAAGACCATTATGCTACCATTAATTGGGATGGGAAAACCTTCGACCTTGCGCAAAAACCCCTTCTTGACAAACTGGTGAACCATCAGCAATGGGCTGACACAGCGAACTGGCTAATTATTCGTGCATTCGAACTGGAGAGTATGCCACATCCCAACTACGAAGTACTCGAAGAACGATGCCGGATAATCAGTAATCACTTGATAGAGTACGTGGGAATAGACCCAGCCCGCATCAAGATAAATGTTTGCGGAAAAGATGGCCGCAACTGCCAATGCCCTGTACCGGAAAATTTCACTAACGCGGATGTGATTATTTTGAAGTGGAAGTGGGAATGAGATACCGATGGCCAATCATGTAAGATCCATAACTATGAAAAGAGAAAATTTGAAGTTGAAAGCAAATCACGCTCGAACTAAGTTCATACACTTGATTTGTTTGTTAGTACTGTTTGCGACTAGCCATACTTTGATGGCCCAAGATTGTAATATTGAATCAGGCTGTCCTGATTCTCTAATAATCAATGGCTCTAGCTTTTCAGTAGCCGACAATGCAGTTAGTATCTATACAACTGCACTTTGTGTTGGAACGGAAATTACCCTGGCTGTACCCATCGGTAACTATGGACTAGATAATGTAGTATTTCAGTGGTATATTGGCGCTGATGATGGCAGCGATAGTTATGATGGTTTAGGAAGTAGTTTTACTCATACCCTTACAGGGGATACACAATTCACATTGAATATTGATGATTCTGGATCGTGTAATAACACTGAACTTTGCATTCTGTTTGACAATGTAAATCCAACTCCAATAATTTCAGCAACTCCCGACCCAGGCAACTCCATGTGCGATGGAGAATACATTG
>JAWXCI010000010.1:0-78974 GCA_034408895.1 Flavobacteriales bacterium | reverse complement strand
GAATGGCTATTTCTTCTGCTGTCATTCCAGTGTAGTCAACGAGTGCTTGAGTGCGCTCAGCCTCCCTTCCCTCCGGGAGTGTCCCGATAGCTATCGGGAGGGCTTCTTGCGGTGCGAAAGCAACTTGTGCTTCTGCCGCTTGTGATTCTGCTACAATTGGAAGATCCTTATACTTCTTGTCCACGGTAAACTTG
Organism: Flavobacteriales bacterium; assembly: GCA_034408895.1. Lineage (GTDB taxonomy): Bacteria > Bacteroidota > Bacteroidia > Flavobacteriales_D > Sanyastnellaceae > UBA4660. The sequence goes on along the minus strand of JAWXCI010000010.1, from coordinate 78,780 downwards.
ATGGCATCGGTTGCAGCTTTTGTGCGCAGATAATACATGCCGGTTTTCAGTCCCAATTCCCATGCATAGAAGTGCATGGAGGTGAGCTTGTTGAAGTTGGCATTCTCCATAAAAATATTGAGCGACTGGCTTTGGCAGATGAATGCACCGCGGTCGGCAGCCATATCAAGAATAGTTTTCTGGGAAAGTTCCCACGCAGTTTTGTAGAGCGCTTTCAGGTTGTCTGGTATCTCCACAATGTTTTGCACGGAACCATTGGCTGCAATCAGTTTGTTCTTCAAATCGTCATTCCACAAACCGAGGCTCACCAAATCTTTCATCAGGTGTTTGTTCAGGATAATGAATTCGCCCGACAAGGTTCTGCGTGTGTAGATGTTGGTGGTGTAGGGTTCAAAACATTCGTTGTTGCCGAGAATCTGTGCAGTGCTTGCGGTGGGCATGGGGGCAAGCAGGAGCGAGTTCCTCATGCCGTGCTGTTTTATTTCTGCCTTCAGCACATCCCACTCCCAGCGTGGCGATGGAGTTACATTCCACATATCGAATTGCAGTATGCCTTTGCTGGCCGGTGATCCCTGGTAGGTTTCATAAGGAGCATCTTTTATTGCAAGGTCTTTCGATGCTGTGCAAGCTGCGTAATAAATTGTTTCGAAAATTTCGCGGTTCAACACCCGCGCTTCATTGCTGTCGAAAGGCATGCGCAACAGGATGAATGCATCGGCCAATCCCTGCACACCAATACCGATGGGGCGGTGGCGCATATTGCTCTTGCGCGTTTCCGGAACAGGATAATAATTCCGGTCAATCACCCGGTTGAGGTTTACGGCTAACTGGTAAGTCACTTCAAACAAACGGTGATGATCGAACTGACCATCGCGAATGAATTTTGGCAGCGCGATAGAACCGAGATTACAAACCGCAATTTCATCGGCCGATGTGTACTCGATAATTTCGGTACACAAGTTCGAACTTTTAATGGTGCCCAGGTTTTGCTGGTTGCTCTTGCGGTTTGCAGCATCTTTAAAAAGCATATACGGTGTGCCAGTCTCAATCTGGCTCTCCATAATCTTGAACCAAAGTTCCTGTGCTTTAATAGTTTGCCTGCCTTTTCCTGCGCTTTCGTATTTGGTGTAGAGGGCTTCGAATTCTTCCCCCCATGTATCGCACAGGCCCGGGCATTCGTGAGGGCACATCAAGGTCCACTCTGCGTTTTCTTTCACGCGCTTCATAAACAAATCCGGAATCCATAATGCGTAAAACAAATCTCTTGCGCGTGATTCTTCCTTGCCGGTATTTTTTTTCAGATCAAGAAAATCAAACACATCGGCATGCCATGGTTCGAGATAAATTGCAAACGAACCTTTGCGTTTCCCTCCACCCTGATCCACATAACGCGCAGTGTCATTAAACACACGAAGCATTGGAACAATTCCATTGCTCGTGCCATTAGTTCCCTTGATGTAAGAACCCTTCGCTCGGATGTTATGAATGCTTAACCCAACACCACCTGCACTCTGCGAGATGAGAGCGGTTTGCTTGAGTGTATTGTAAATCCCCTCGATGCTGTCGTCCTGCATTTGCAACAAAAAGCACGATGACATCTGTGGCTTCGGAGTACCTGCATTAAACAAAGTAGGTGTGGCGTGGGTGAACCAACCCTCGCTTATCATATTGTAAGTTTTTACCACATTATCCATATCGTTCTTGTGGATGCCCACTGCCACACGCATAAACATGTGCTGCGGACGTTCAGCCACTTGACCATTCAGCTTTAGTAAGTAGGAACGCTCCAGTGTCTTGAACCCGAAATAATCGAAATTAAAATCGCGATCGTAGATAATGGTGCTGTCCAGGAGTGGTGCATTTTCATCTACGGCATTCATTACATCTTGGGCAAGCAGTCCTGCATTCAAACCCGTTTTAGGATCCACATATTCAAAGAGATCACGCATGGTTTGCGAAAACGATTTCTTCGTGTTTTTGTGCAGGTTGCCCACAGCAATCCGTGAAGCGAGCAATGCATAATCCGGGTGCGTGGTCGTATTGGTAGCTGCAATTTCAGCAGCGAGGTTATCCAACTCGGTGGTACTCACACCATCGTACACTCCTTCAATCACCTTCATGGCTATGCGGGTGAAATCCACTCGCGAATTCAATCCGTAACAAAGTTTCTGAATGCGTGCAGTTATTTTGTCAAACTTCACGGGCTCTTTGTGTCCATCGCGTTTTATTACATACATTTTTTTTGTCCTCCCTGGGGTTTTAGCTGTCTTGTATTAAAGAGAAAATTTTTTAGCCTGTGGTGCGAATCTCCTTTCGCGCCACAGCTATTTTTTTAGTTGTTACTATGTCTTTTGTTTGGGTAATGATGATGCGGGAAATCAAAACTCCGACATCATACGGTAAGTGACGCTCTTGGCGTGGTGGTAATTTAAAAGTCGGCATCAAGCACAAATCCGCTGTTCTCCTTTTGTCCTAGCACACCTGCTTTCTGGTATTCGCCCACGCGCTTTTCAAAGAAATTGGTTTTGCCCTGGAGCGAAATCATTTCCATAAAATCGAATGGATTCGGTTTGTTGTAAATTTTTTCATTGCCCAATTCTGCCAGCAGGCGATCGGCCACAAACTCGATGTACTGCTGCATCATGTCAGCATTCATCCCAATTAATTTTACAGGAAGAGCATCGGTCACAAATTCTTTTTCAATTTCCACAGCGTTGGAAATGATGTCCTGTATTTGTTGCTTCGGCATTTTGTTTACCAGGTGTTTGGTGTAAAGGTGGCATGCGAAATCGCAATGCAAACCTTCATCGCGAGAGATAAGTTCGTTCGAGAAACTTAGGCCGGGCATCAGGCCGCGTTTCTTCAGCCAGAAAATAGAACAGAACGAACCGCTGAAGAAAATTCCTTCCACTGCCGCAAAGGCCACAAGCCTTTCGGCAAACGAACCATTCTTTATCCAGCGCAAGGCCCACTCAGCTTTTTTCTTCACGCAATCCAGCGTTTCCATCGCTTTAAAGAGGTAGTTTTTTTCAGTAGTGTCCTTTATATAGGTGTCAATAAGCAGCGAGTACGTTTCGCTGTGTATGTTCTCCATCATGATCTGGAAGCCATAAAAAAACTTGGCTTCGGTGTACTGCACTTCGCGTACAAAATTCTCAGCGAGATTTTCATTCACTATACCATCACTGGCTGCAAAGAATGCGAGCACATGTTTAATAAAGTGTCGTTCATCGTTGTTCAGTTTTGTATTCCAGTCAACCAGGTCTGGTTCAAGATCAATTTCTTCTGCTGTCCAGAAACTAGCCTCATGGCGTTTGTAATACTGCCAGATGTCGTGGTGCACTATGGGGAAAATTACGAAACGATCGGGGTTCTCTCTCAGGATGGGTTCTTCTGCTGTGTTCATGTTGTTAGGATATTTTATTCGGGTGAAATTTCGAGTGATTTTTTTTCTTCTATTGGTAGCGGTAGGTCTTTAGCCTAAAAATGCTTCCGTGTTCAGCAGAAGCATCATTTCCAAATAACAAATCCTTCATCTTTAAATCCACATGCTTTATTGTTTGGCGAGGTCAAATGTTTGTCTTTCCTGTTCATGTTGCAACACGAAAGAATTGACAATTGCCTTTAGTTTTAAACATGACTTTCTGCCGCTGGGCGGAGACAAAGATTTGACGCGGGCAAACGACCCTACAATAGCTTTAAAGCGGTATCGTGACCGACATTTTTTCCTGAATTCATGGCATGATGTGCGATAGGCGCGGGCTTCAACAGGGTGCTGTTCGAGTTGCCGGCAAAATACCTTGTTGGTATAGTTGGAAATTTGTTAGTAAGAGGAGAAGAATAAATTTTGTGGCAAGGAGGAAGTGGGTTTAGTGCTTTCTTGAATGAAGCATATAATTTCTGAATTAGCACTAGTCCAAAAACAGTTTTGTTGTTATGAAATCTGTCGTGACGATATAAGAACCTGCCAGCAAGTGGGCAATGGAAATTTTGTACTTGCCGCCATGCGTGGCCGCAATGGATTCTCTCAGTACCACCTTTCCTGCAATGTCGAAGATCAGGAGTTCTTCTATCACTCCATCCGGGTTACTTATCAATAGCACTTCATTTATCGGATCGAATTCGCAAACAGGATTTGAGCCATTGATGCTTTCAACGGATTCACATAGTTCGATAAGAATGGTGATAAGTGCCGAGTCAGGAGCGCATGACCCGGCATCATTCACCACATAAGCAAGGTGATGAATTCCGATACTTTCCTGCATGGGATAAAACAAATCATTTTCAAAAAAAGAGGCATCATCCGTATCAACCCAAAAGCCTCCATAATCCCACGCGCCCAAGTGCGCCTCGTTAAGATTCAATAATGGATTGTTGTTGCACACAGTCACAAATTGATCATCACCTGCAAGGAGTTGAGGCAGCACTTCGATGGTGTGTGATTCCATAAGAAAACATCCTGTCTCTGTGGTGAGCGTATACGAGATGAAAAAATCACCTATACCGGATTCTTCAGGATGAAAGTACTCACCGGCAACCGCCTGCCCTGCCCAGAATCCATCCGGGATGGAAGCGGAAAGCAAAACAGGTTCTGATGTCTCGCAAATGGAATCGGGGATAAACAGTTCAAGCAACTCAGCTGAAATCAATTCAACATTTGTTTCAGGCGAATTCACCGTTCCATTTTCGTTGGTTGCAGAGCAGTAGTAAGTTCCTACTTCATCTTCTGTAATGAAATTTAGGTCAAGCGCATAGCTCGTTTCACCATCAATTGGTACACTGTTCAAATACCATTGATAGGTGACAGGGGTATCACTCAGCACCCACATCTCCAATACCACATTCTCATCATCACACACCGTTACGTTACCCGGGAATGAAATCAAAATGGGTGCAGCATCTGTTTGAGGTGCAACAGAGATGACATTAGATGCAACCGAATATGCATAACTTTCTGCCTGGCCAATGCCATAAACATAACCAATAAAACCATCACCCGATGACACATCGAGTGAATGAGTGCCTTCGGTTAACGTCAGCGTGGCGAAAGAATAGTCATCACAATTGTCGAGTGGATTGAACAACGAACTGCTCACCAGCGTCCCGTCAAAAAAAACGTTAGCCTCATCATAGGTTTTAATAATGATGTTGACAAAATGTTGACCAAGCACTGCTGATTCCACAGTGCTGAAAAGGGCAGAAGGAACTGGTGCATCGTTGGCGCTTAACACCAGCATGGAAGGGTCTCCATTTTCCGCGCAGCCGATGCCTTGCATGAATTGAGTAACACAGAATTTCTTGTCCGAACTGATGCAGTGCGCATCTTCTGCATTGTTCAATTCTGCATAGTCCCCTGCATCAAGTGTAAACTCAAGTTCACCATCAATGAACACATTGGTTTCATCTTCATGCGCCAGCAATTTGTAGGTGTAAAACGATGCAAAGTCAAACGGTGTGATGATGTATTCATAGCCCCAGGTTTCGATCGGGAAATTTTGTTCGTAGAGATGATCACAAGCGAAACATCCGTAAGGAACATTGGCGCAATCGCTTCCTGAAAACACAGCTATGGGGTGGAATTCAAATTCATCGTCCAGCACCGTTATTAAGGTGCCAGTGAAATCATCGAGATGGCCTTCGCCACGCACCTGGTAAGTCTGGCCGGCATTAAGCATTATGTTTTCAGATTCGCCCGCTTCAATTCCACCCACGGTATTTGCTGAATACTGAATGTTTATTTCCGTTTCATCTTCAGTGGCTACAATGAGAAACTCCGAGTTGTAATCATAAAATGCATCGAGGCCCTGGTAGGCAGCTACTCTGTAATGAGTTCCCAGAGTTTGAATGGGCAGCACCCGAGTACCGTCCGCAGTGTACATCTGGAAGTTGATGGCATAAACAGAAACCGAATCTTCTGACACAAGCAACACTCCCCGGTCCTCTATAGTTTCGCTGGTGAGCACTTCAGCAAGGTTATTAGGAATGGTGAGGGTAGAAGTAATTCCTGGCTGAAGAGTGAAAGGCTGGCTCCAACCCTGTCCCGGAATACTCACTATTCCGCTAGTCGCCTGATCTCCGGTAACAAAGAGTTGCAGGGATTCAGGGTCTTCAACTTCATAGTTTTTCATGAACCCAATCCAGAATTCTTTGCCCTTAGAAGTGCTTTGCGATTGTGCGGAAATGAGAACGAGTAAGAGCACCGCAGTTGTAAAGTAAGTTTTCATGTTGGTTAACCGGATTTGTTGGGAAAGGTATTGCACGCCTGTCACTCCGTCACCCCACCTCCCATTGGCACCATTTTTCACAACTGCCCCGCCTAGGCCAATCCCATAGATTTGCCCGCCATTTTTCAAAATAAACACAACGCCTGAGATGGCACCGTGCAAGGAATTTGCTGACCCAACAGAATCCTTTGCGCCTTCGCCCCGCTCATGCAGAATGAGATAATTTCAAAAATATGTTCGGAATCGTAAATAAAATCCTAAAAGCATTTGTAGGCGATAAGTCTCAAAAAGACCTCGCTGAAATCAACCCTGTGGTGGATGCCACCCTCAAAGCCGGGGCTGAACTCCTTGCGATAAGCAATGATGAATTGCGCTCGCGCTCAGCCGCATTGAAACAAAAAATCAACGCGACTATCCAGCCTCAGGAAGAAGAAATCCAAAACCTGAAGGCACAGGCCGAAGGGCTGCCCGGCACAGAACTGGAAATGAAGGAAGCCATTTTCGCGCAGGTGGATAAGCTGGAAAAGGACATTGATGACAAAGTGGAAACCGTGTTGGACGAAATCCTGCCCGAAGCATTTGCAATAATGAAAGAAACCGCGCGCAGGTTTAAGGAGAATGCAGAAGTGAAAGTAACCGCGCAGGAATCCGATAAACTTCTTGCCACCAATCTCAACAAAGACTATGTGAAGATTGAAGGTGACACTGCAATATGGGCCAACAACTGGGAAGCCGCAGGCAACCGCCTAACCTGGGACATGGTGCATTACAATGTGCAGATCATCGGTGGCATTGCATTGCACAAAGGAAAAGTTTCGGAGATGGGAACGGGCGAAGGAAAAACACTGGTGGCCACGCTTCCAGTTTTTCTCAACGCACTTGCAGGACGCGGGGTACACCTTGTAACGGTGAATGATTACCTGGCCAAACGCGACAGCGAATGGATGGGTCCGCTCTACGAGTTTCACGGATTAACGGTGGACTGCATTGACCGCCATCAACCCAATTCTGATGCCCGAAGAAAAGCCTACAACAGCGACATCACCTTTGGGACCAACAACGAATTTGGCTTTGATTATCTGCGCGATAACATGGCCATAGCGGCCGAACACCTGGTGCAGCGAAAACACAATTACGCCATTGTGGACGAGGTGGACTCGGTGTTGATTGATGAAGCACGAACACCACTTATTATATCAGGCCCAACACCAAAAGGCGATCAGCAGGAATTCGACAACCTGAAACCAAAAGTGCAATTGCTCATCAACGCACAAAAACAAACAGCCAACGAATTACTGATCACAGCCCGAAAAAAACTTCAACCAGAAAACGGTTCCCCTTCAAAAGAAGATGTGAACGAAGGCGGACTCGCTCTCTTCCGTGCCTTTCGTGGTTTGCCTAAGAACAAGGCACTGGTGAAATTTATGAGCGAAGAGGGAATGAAAGCGCAAATGCTGAAAACAGAAGCCCATCATCTGGCAGACAACCAGCGCGAAATGCCCAAGGCCGATGCCGAACTTTTTTTCGTGATTGAAGAAAAACACAACCAGGTTCAATTGGTTGAAAAAGGAATCCAGCTCATCTCGAACAACATGGATGACGAAAAGTTTTTCATGCTCCCCGATTTAGGCGGAGCACTGGCCGACATAGAAAACAGCGGCAAGAGCGATGAAGAAAAACTAAAGATGAAGGATATGCTCATGACGGATTACACCATCAAGAGCGAACGCATACACACCATCACCCAACTGTTGAAGGCTTACGCGCTTTTCGAAAAAGATGTGGATTATGTGGTGATCGACAACAAGGTGAAAATTGTGGATGAACAAACTGGCCGCATCATGGAAGGCCGTAGGTACAGCGATGGACTGCACCAAGCCATTGAAGCAAAAGAAAATGTGAAAGTGGAAGCAGCCACCCAGACTTATGCCACTGTAACACTCCAGAATTATTTCCGCATGTACCACAAACTTGCGGGCATGACAGGTACTGCCGAAACCGAAGCAGGCGAACTCTGGAACATTTACAAACTGGATGTGATGGTGATACCCACCAATAAGACAGTAGTTCGCAAAGACGAAAACGACAAGGTCTATAAAACCAAACGCGAGAAATACAATGCAGTGATTGATGAAATTGTGGAACTACGCGAAAAAGGCCGACCCGTTCTGGTGGGAACTACCACAGTGGAAGTTTCCGAATTGCTTTCAAAAATGTTGCGCATGAGAAACATTGACCACCAAGTACTCAATGCAAAACTCCACCAGCGCGAAGCGGAAATTGTTGCGTTTGCAGGCCGCTCCGGTACAGTCACTATCGCAACCAACATGGCAGGTCGAGGCACCGATATCAAACTCGGCCCCGATGTAGTGAATGCCGGAGGTCTTGCCATTGTGGGCACTGAACGCCACGACTCCAGGCGTGTTGACCGCCAGTTGCGCGGACGTGCAGGCCGCCAGGGCGATCCCGGTTCATCGCAGTTTTATGTTTCGCTGGAAGATGATCTTATGCGATTGTTCGGCAGCGACCGCATCGCTAAAATGATGGACCGCCTCGGATTGAAAGAAGGCGAAGTGATACAGGCAGGAATGATTACTTCCAGCATTGAACGCGCCCAGAAAAAAGTGGAAGAGAACAACTTCGGTATCCGCAAACGACTGCTTGAATACGACAACGTGATGAACTCGCAGCGCGAAGTCATTTACAGAAGAAGAAAACATGCACTCTTTGGCGAACGGTTGAAACTTGATATCGACAACATGTTCTTCGACATGGCAGCCAACACGCTCGCTGCATACCACTCAGGCAAAGACTGGCAGAATTTCGAACTGGAGGTGGTGAGGCTCTTCCATATCCAACCACCATTCACGCAAGATCAATTTGCTACCGGAAAAGAAGATGAGTTGACACAGCAACTTTACACTGCGGTGGAAGCGATGTACAAAAAACGTGTGCAGCAGATAGCAGCGGAAGCATTCCCCGTTATCAAACAGGTTTTTGAAAACAACTCGCAGGGATTTGTAAACATTGCTGTTCCATTCAGCGATGGCAGAAAAACACTTCAGGTGGGAGTAGCACTGGAGAAGGCCGTTAAATCGCAGGGACTGGAAATTGTTGACCAACTGGAAAAAGGAATTACGCTCGCCATAATTGATAACAACTGGAAAGACCATCTGCGAGCCATGGATGATTTGCGCAGCAATGTTCAATTTGCATCACACGAGCAAAAAGACCCTTTGCTCATTTACAAACTTGAATCGTACGAATTGTTCAGGAGCATTATTGCCAAAGTAAACGGGGAGATTGCCAACTTCCTGCTTCGTGCACAATTGCCGCAACAACAACCGGGACAACTTCGGCAGGCACAGTCACCGCGCCCGCAGGACATTCCACGGGTCAATACTTCGAAAGAAGAATCAGAAAGCATTGCACAACGAGCAGCCACCTTGCGTATGCCCCAGCGCAGATCCATGCCGCAAGGACCAACCCGCAAAGTCGAACCAGCAAAGGCAGAAGCAAGAGTGGGTCGCAATGACCCATGTCCATGTGGAAGTGGTAAGAAGTATAAGAATTGCCATGGGGCGGGGGAGTAGTCCGCCAATATCAAAAATCTATAGTCAAGATTGCTGACTTAAGTCATATCCATTTTGGTTTTAGGTCATTTGCCTAATGATGCCGGAGAGGGATTCTTGCAGAAATATTTTGTGCAATGAAAACTATTCTGGCAGCTACGGATTTTTCGAAATCATCGCAACACGCGGTGGATTGTGCAGCACAACTTGCACAGGACACCAATTCAAAACTTGTGGTATTCCATGCCACTCACATTCCCATGGTGAGCGATCGTTACCTCGACATGGGTATTACAATTGAAGCACTTGAGGAGGCTGATAAGAATAGTATAAAGGCACTTGTTGCTGTTTTGAAAGACAAGTATCCGCTGCTCAAAGTGGAGAGCCTTGTAAAGATTGGATTTGCTGTCGAAGAAATCAGACGGTCGGCAAAACTTGGCGAAACCACCTTGGTGGTGATGGGAATTACTCATGCCGACAAATTCAGCGAAGTGGTGTTTGGCAGCATTTCCACCACCCTCGCCTATGGGCTTAGTTGCCCCACTCTTATCATTCCTGAAAAATGGAAATACAAACCGCTGCGTAAAATTGCTTTTGCCTTCGACCAGAAAAATATTCCCGGAGGTACGGGTTTGTATGTGCTTGCTGAATTGAAACGCATCTATGGTTCGACATTCGATTTTGTGAACGTGCTCGATACCAACTTTCCGGTAAAGGATGACAAGACATTGAAAAAAATGCTGAACTTCCTTGATGAAAATAAACCACGCGTTCATTATCTCAATCCTTCGAGTGGCCGCATAGTGGAACCGCTGAAAGATTTTGTTCGCAGGTACAAGAGCAACGCACTGGTGATGATATCGCGCAAGCACAATATTCTGTGGCGATTGTTCAACGAAAGAAAAACGAAAGAAATGGCATTCCAGACTTCGGTGCCGCTATTGGTAATTGCCGAAAAAAATTGATTGACGCGCTTGAAGTTATGACGTTGCAAATTGACGACCATAAGCCTATCTCAACATTGCAGAAAGATTTTACTGCAATGTTGCCCTTCCTGAAAATTGAGTTCTTCAGCCAGTCGCACAGCAGCATTAAAGGTTCAGCGAAAAAGCAAATGATTGACCCGCGCACACTGCTTGGCAGCATTCGCAATCAACACAGCGAAGGCGATTTGTTCATTGCAGAAGACATGACAGTGACAGAGCTTGAGCGATTATTGGAAAGGAGTTACGATCTGCATGTTCAGATATTCCGCAAGTCCGGAAAGCTTTGGCTCGAAACCACCGCGACCGACAACTGGACACTCGACTACCAAAATGTGCAGGGCGCAGAACTTCAGCACAAAGACTTAGGCATTCAACGGGACGAGAATGATTATCACGAGCAGGAATAAATTTTTCCGTGAAGAGCATTACTGAAAATTCCAAACTAAAATGTTACCACTGCGGTGACCACTGCACCGATGATTCTGTTCGCTCGGAAGAAAAAGTATTTTGCTGTACCGGTTGCAAACTGGTGCATGAACTACTGAAAGAAAACAACCTCTGCACTTACTACGAACTGAATCAAAATCCGGGTTCGCCTCAAAAGGCAAAACCTTTCAAGGGACGTTACCAGTTTCTGGAAAACCCGGAAGTCGAAAAGAAACTTACCAGTTTTACGGACGGAAATATTTCCATTGCAAGTTTTCATCTACCACAAATTCATTGTGCCTCATGTGTGTGGCTGCTTGAACACTTGCATAAACTGAATGCTGGAATTGTTTCCAGCCGTGTTGATTTCATTAGGAAAGAAATCACCATTGAATTTCAAAGTGAAAGAACAAAACTGCGTGGAGTGGTTGAAACACTGGCGATGGCCGGATACGAACCTTCCCTGAATCTGAACAACCTGGATGAGCGGTTGGCAAAGCCCATCAACCGCAGCAGAATTTACAAACTGGTAGTTGCAGGATTCTGTTTCGGAAACATCATGCTGCTGAGTTTTCCCGAATACTTCTCAATAGCAAGCAGCACTGATGTTCAAATTCAAAGGCTGTTCGCATTTTTGAATTTGTCGCTCTCATTGCCTGTATTTTTTTACAGCGGAAGCGAATTCTACAAATCCGCCTGGAGAGGATATGCAAACAAGCAGCTCAACATTGATGCACCCATTGCATTGGCCATTATCATCACGTTTGCACGAAGCATTTTTGAAATAGCAACAGGCACGGGCGCTGGATACTTGGACTCAATGTCGGGAATAATATTTTTCATGCTGATAGGCCGGCATTTCCAGGAACTCACACACGGAAGCCTTTCCTTCGACCGCGACTACAAATCCTACTTCCCGATTTCAATCACACGCATAGGAAATGGAATGGAAGAAGAAATTGCCGTAAGTGAACTCGCTGCGACAGATAAGTTTCTTATCCGCAACGGAGAAATTATCCCGTGTGATTCGCGATTGCTGAAAGGCAGAGCGCAGATTGACTACAGTTTTGTAAATGGCGAATCCGTGCCGGTGGAAATGAAAGAAGGCGAATTCATTTATGCAGGCGGAAAACAAACGGGAGCATCCATTGAATTGATAGCAGAAAAGATTGTTTCTCAGGGTTGGCTCACCAAACTTTGGAACAAAGAAGATTTCTGCAAGCAAAAAACATTTTCTACATCATTCATTCATGCTGTTGCGAAATACTTCACGGTTGTGCTGCTTGCAGTTGCAGCCATCTCATTTTTTGTATGGTTGCCGCAAAGTCTTGACATATCGCTGAATGCACTTACTTCTGTTTTGATTGTTGCCTGCCCTTGTGCACTTCTTCTCTCCGCAACTTTCACCAATGGAAATGTGATGCGCATTTTTTCGCGCAACAAATTCTACTTGAAGAATTCCGAAGTGATTGAAGAGTTGAGCCGCATCAATTCCGTTGTATTCGATAAAACAGGTACCATTACTGAAACGCGCTTAAGGAAAATTGATTTTGTTGGGTTTCTCAACGATGAGGAAAAAAATCTCATTGCTTCTGCCGCAAGTCAAAGCAGCCATCCATTGAGCAGAAGTATTGTTTCATTCCTGAATCAAACTTCCAGTCATCCATCAGATTATTTCAAAGAGAACAGCGGAAGCGGAATAGTATGCGAAGTGGATGGACACAAGCTTCGGTTGGGTTCAGAAAAATTTATCCGCGGCAGATTTTCGGGTGATGTTGCAGACACCAGAGTCTATGTTGAAATTGACGATGGGGTGCATGGTTATTTTTCTTTCACGACCGAATTCCGTGAAGGGCTTTCACATGTACTGGACAGCATTGACGAGATAAATGAAATCAGTCTTTTATCAGGCGACCATGCAAGTGAAGCACACCAGCTGCGCAAATTATTCGGGAGAAATGCGATATTGAAATTCGAACAAAGCCCTGAAGAGAAAATGATTTTCATCACCCAAAAACAATCGGAAGGAAAATGTGTGATGATGGTGGGCGATGGTTTGAATGATGCCGGGGCATTGCGTAAAAGCAACGTGGGCATTGCGATAAGTGATGATGCTAATAATTTCACTCCCGCTTGTGATGCAGTGTGCGCTTCCGCTTCCTTCGGTTTGCTGCCTGCATTTATGAAGATGAGTAAAGTGGCAAGCCACATTATCATCATCAGTTTCATTGTCTCATTGCTGTACAATATTATCGGTTTGTATTATGCAACTACCGCTCAACTTCACCCGGTGATTGCTGCTATACTAATGCCCGCAAGTAGTTTGACGATTATTCTTTTCACGACTGGGGCAAGTTGGGTTGCTGCGAGAAGACTCGGGCTTGAATGACGGAACCCATCCCCCCTTTTCCTGACATTAATCACATGCCCCACTGACTCACCTCAGTTTACTGACGAATGTCAGTCCGAATTTTTGTCGCGCTTAAAACCGATAATTAAATGAGTGCGATTTACATCTTAATTGGAGCAAGCCTTCCCATCGCCATCGGGTTCCTCATTGCATTCCTCATCTCCGCAAAACGAGGGCAGTTCGATGATGATTACACACCATCCATTCGGATGCTTACCGATGACACTGAAACAGAAAATCAAACGAACCAAACCGCAGAAGAACCAAAACGCATTAATGTATGAGTGCACAAGTCGAACAATTTCATTATGACAATAAAGCAGTAAAGCAGTTTGCTTACGCCACTGCGTTCTGGGGATTGATAGGCATGACGGCTGGATTGCTGGCCGCTCTCCAGTTGGTATGGCCGCAACTGAATTTCGATTTGCCCCAAACATCCTTTGGTCGTGTGCGACCTATTCACACCAACGCAGTGATTTTCGCTTTTGTAGGTAATGGAATTTTTATGGGAGTTTATTACTCGCTCCAGCGTTTGTGCAAAGCGCGAATGTGGAGCGACAAACTTTCAAGCATTCACTTCTGGGGTTGGCAATCTATTATCGTTCTTGGTGCGCTGACTCTTGCCTGGGGAATGACTTCGGGTAAAGAATACGCGGAACTGGAGTGGCCGATTGATATTCTCATCACCATCATCTGGGTGGTGTTTGGCATCAATATGTTCATGACAATTTTTAAACGCAGGGAACGTCACCTCTACGTTGCTATCTGGTTTTACATCGCCACATGGGTTACAGTTGCGTTGCTGCACATCGTAAACAGTTTTGAGTATCCGATAAGTCTTTTCAAAAGTTATTCTTGGTATGCAGGTGTGCAGGATGCGCTGATACAATGGTGGTACGGACACAACGCAGTTGCGTTTTTTCTCACCACGCCCTATCTCGGAATGATGTATTACTTTATTCCGAAAGCTGCCAACCGGCCTGTGTATTCGTATCGCCTTTCCATCATTCACTTCTGGGCGCTAATTTTTATTTACATCTGGGCGGGGCCTCATCATTTGCTCTATACATCGCTTCCTGATTGGGCACAATCACTTGGTGTTGTTTTTTCCATCATGCTCATTGCACCATCGTGGGGTGGAATGATAAACGGACTTCTAACGCTGCGTGGAGCTTGGGACAAAGTTCGCGATGATGTGGTTTTGAAATTCATGGTCGTTGCAGTTACTGCTTATGGCATGGCCACTTTCGAAGGCCCGATGCTCGCGCTTAAAAATGTGAATGCAATTTCTCATTTCACCGATTGGACAATTGCTCACGTGCATGTGGGGGCACTCGGCTGGAATGGTTTCCTCACGTTTGGTGTATTGTATTGGTTGGTTCCGAAAATGTGGAACACAAAAATCTATTCTAAGAAATGGGCCAACTGGCATTTCTGGATTGGTACGCTCGGTATTCTTCTTTATGCTGTTCCCATGTATTGGGCGGGTTGGCGCCATTATGAAATGATGAGTGAGTTCACGTCCGATGGTGTGCTTCGTTATTCATTCGTTGATATGTTGGATGGCATGAAGAATTTCTACATGTTGCGTTCGCTCGGAGGATTGCTCTACCTCATTGGTGTCGTGTTCATGGTTTTGAATATCTGGAAAACCATCAAGGTGGGTTCATTCATTGCGAACGAAGCTGCCGAGGCACCGGCACTTGCAAAAAATGTAAACATTGTTGGCAAAGAACACTGGCATCGCGCGATTGAACGTAGGCCGGTTCAGTTGCTTATTATTTCTCTTGTGGTGGTTGCTATCGGAGGCGTACTGGAAATTGTTCCCACGTTTTTGGTGAAATCGAATGTGCCAACCATTGCAAGTGTTCAACCTTATACGCCACTCGAACTTGAAGGCCGCGACATCTACATACGCGAAGGATGTCATACCTGCCATTCGCAAATGATTCGCCCGTTCCGTTCGGAAGTACATCGCTATGGCGAGTACTCGAAAGCAGGAGAATTCGTGTACGACCATCCTTTCCAGTGGGGAAGCAAACGCAGTGGGCCAGACCTTGCCCGTGAAGGCGGTAAGTACAACAACAGTTGGCATTTCAACCACATGGCGGCACCGCGCGAGATGGAAACAAAATCCATTATGCCTTCTTATTCATGGCTGCTCACTACGATGCTTGACACTTCACTCACTGCTTCAAAAATTTCTGCCATGCGCACTATGGGTGTACCCTATCCCGAAGGATACGAGTCGCTGGCACTTACCGATTTGGACAAGCAGGCACAAGCCATTTATGAATCATTGAAACCGGATGACGTTGCGCAGAAACTTGTTCGCGATGACGAGGGAAATTCGTTGCTCAACAAGAACTCAGAAATTATGGCAGTGATTGCTTACCTGCAACGCATGGGCACCGACATCAAATCACAACCACAACAAACCTCTGGCGCAAAATGAAATTCATCAATTACCTCGAAGGAATTACCGGAGTGAGTTTTTACGCACTCACATCACTTGTCATTTTCGTTTTGTTCTTCACCACAGTAACCATCATGGTGTTGCGCGAAGACAAGAAGAGCATTGACGAACAGAAAAATTTACCGTTGAACTAATTCACCGTTCTACAATGTGTACAGATAACATCAAAACACAATTTACCCATTTCATGATGAGTGTTTTTGCAATGGCAGTTTCATCAACTGCTCTTGCACAGACCGCAGCCACTCCAGTTGTTGAAATTGCCGCTGCACCCGTTGAGAATTCATCACCCTATCAGGAACCTCATTTTTATGCCATGTGTTTTGTGGCATTTGTCCTTCTGGTTTTTATTCTGCAACTTTCAAAACTTCTTTCTGCGGTGGCCAAAAATTACTCGCGTAATACTGGCAACGCGCTGAAGACAATCGTTGTGCTTCTTGCATTGAGTTTCGTTCCGGCAAAATATGAAGCACAGGATTTTGGACTTGAATTTTTAAAAGAAGGATTTGGACATTCAGCTTACAACGCACTTGCGATTACCATTTTTATCGAACTACTTGTGGTGCTTTACTACGCACAAATGATTCGACTTTTCCTTGTGAAAGAAAAAGAACCTGCACCATTTGTCGAGCAAAAAACAAAATCGTTTTGGGATGTATTTCATAAATCGGTTGCAATTGAACAGGAGGCAGCAATTCTCACTGACCACAACTACGATGGAATAAGGGAACTTGACAATAGCCTGCCGCCCTGGTGGAAGTACGGCTTCTATCTCACAATTGTTTTTGCATTCGTCTATATCGGTTACTACCATGTATTTGATTCTGGGCCGCTGATGATTGAGGAACTTCAGATTGAGGAAGAGAAAGCGCAGGCCGAACTCACAGCGCATCGCGCGAAACAAGGAAACCTGGTGGATGAAACAACGGTTATGTTTCTTTCATCAGCGAATGACCTCGGTGCCGGGAAAAATTTGTTTACTGAGAAAACATGCGCAGCATGCCACGGCAACCAAGGACAGGGGGGAACGGGGCCCAACCTGACAGACGACTATTGGATGCATGGCGGAAGCATGAGTGATATTTTCAAATCCATCAAGTACGGATGGCCAGACAAGGGCATGCGTTCATGGCAAAGTGAAATAAGGCCAAAGGATATGGCACAGATTACGAGTTACATCAAAAGCATTTATGGAAGCCATCCTCCGAATCCGAAAGAACCGCAAGGCGATTCGTGGAGCGACATGCCTTCCAACCCGACAATAATTACAGCGGATTCACTCAAAACAATTCCGCTTGAACCTAAAGACAGTGTTACCAAAGCGTCCCCAAAATGATTTTTAATTGATGACGAATGAACCCTTTCAGGATGATGAATCATTTCGCGATACGGTCACGCACATTGATATTACCGGTCACCGCAATTGGTTCTACCCAAAGAAACCAAAGGGCCAGTTCTACCAGTGGCGCTCCGTGGTGAGTTACTTCTTCGTAGTTGTTTTCTTTTCACTTCCCTTTGTCAAAATCCATGGCGACCCGCTCTTTCTGTTCAATGTGATTGAACGGAAATTCATCATGTTCGGGGTGCATTTCTGGCCACAGGATTTTTTCCTTTTCATGTTAGGCATGCTCATCTTTATCCTGTTCGTTGCATTATTTACTGTTGCTTATGGTCGTGTGTTTTGCGGGTGGGTTTGTCCACAAACTGTTTTTATGGAAATGGTTTTCCGTAAAATTGAATATGCCATTGAAGGCGATGGCACACACCAACGCGCTTTGAATAAAAGTCCATGGACAGCAGAAAAAATCAGGAAAAAATCGTTGAAGCTCACTTTGTTTTTCCTCATTGCCGTTCTTGTTGCAAATACTTTTCTTGCATACATAATCGGTATTGATGAGTTGAAAAAAATTGTAATTGAGCCGCTCTCCCTCCACATTGGTGGTTTCACCACCATGATAATTTTCTCTGGAGCTTTCTTCTTCATTTTTTCGTGGTTCAGAGAACAGGCTTGCCTAGTTGTTTGCCCATACGGAAGAATGCAGAGCGTGTTGCTCGACAAGCACAGCATCGTGGTGGCATATGACCACAAGCGCGGTGAACCTCGCAGCAAATTCAACAGGGAAATAAAAACAGGTGTTGGTGATTGTATTGATTGTTTTGAATGTGTGCGCGTGTGTCCCACAGGAATTGACATCCGACATGGAACACAACTTGAATGTACTAATTGCACTGCATGTATTGATGCATGCAATTTCATGATGGAAAAGGTGCATAAGCCGAAAGGACTTATCCGTTACGCATCGGAGTACACCATTCGCACAGGAAAAAAACTCAGATGGACACCACGAATGTTTGCATACACCGCTGTGTTGTTAGCACTGGTTTCACTTGAAGCGTTCCTGCTCATTACACGCAGCGATGTGGATGTCACCATCAACAAAGTCCGTGGCCAGATTTTCACTGTACAGGAAGACGGGCAAGTGAACAATCTATATCAAATCAAAATCATCAACAAGACGAAAGATGACATGCCCATTGAAATGCGCGTGGAAGGAGCAACGGTAAAACCTGTAGGAAATGCCATGATGGTAAAAGCAGACAGCCTCGAAGAGTCAGAATTTTTTATACTGATGAACGCAAATGAAATCACGCATAGAAAAAATGAAATGGTGATTGAATTCTGGACGAATGGGCGATTGATTCAAAAAGAAATAACAACATTCATTGGACCGGTGGCAGGGGCCAACTAAAAAACATTATCATGAACTGGGGCTGGAAAATTTCAATTGTTTATATGGCTTTTGCCGCGATGATTATTTCGTTCGTGGTGCGTGCACGGCATCACAAAGTAGAGTTAGTTTCGGCTGACTACTATGCTCAGGAATTGAAATACGAGGACCGCATTCAGGCCACGAACAATACAAATGAACTTGCACAAAAACCTGTTGTTACAACACGTGCCGGTGGCATCCAGCTCATCATGCCTGAACTACAGCGTGGGAAAAGACCGGAAGGCACGATTCAGTTCTACTGCCCGGCAGGTTCACAAAACGACATGATGATTCCGCTAAACCTGGATGAAAACTATCAACAGCAAATCGCAACCAGCAACCTCGCCAAAGGACTTTACCTCTTCAAACTCGAATGGATGACTGATGGTGTGCCGTACTATTTCGAACAACAAATTACTATACCCTGAGCTATGCACTTTTTAATTGCTGCACTTATTCTTGGTCTAGCAGGAAGTCTGCATTGCGCTGGCATGTGCGGTCCGCTCATCAGTGCAATGCCGTACGACCGCAGCAGCCGCATACGTTTCATCCGTTCCAAAACATTCAACCACCTCGGCAGGATTATCACCTATAGCCTCATGGGTTTGGTGATGGGCGCTATCGGACTTTCTGTTGCTATGATGGGCTTTCAGCAGGGGCTTGCCATTGCCGCAGGAATTTTCGTTTTACTTTTTATGTTGCTTCCTCAAAGGATGAAATTGAAATGGATGACCTCCAACTCATCTCGAGCAGTAGTTGCACTGAAGAAAATATTTTCTACTGTGATAGCAAAACGAAATCCAGGTGCAATGTTTTCTCTGGGATTGCTTCACGGGCTTTTGCCTTGCGGTTTGGTGTACGCAGCACTTGCTGGTGCACTTGCCACAGGTGACATGGTGCAAGGTGCGCTGTTCATGTTTGTATTTGGAATAGGCACCACCCCAGTGCTGGTCATGATTGGAACTTTTGCACGGCAGATTAAAAATGTTGTGAAGCCACAACATCAGCAATTCATCAGAGTGTTTGCACTATGCATTGCGCTACTCCTCATTTTCCGCGGAAGCAACCTCGGTATTCCTTACCTAAGCCCTAAGGCAAGTGTAGAGAAGTGTGGGGTGGATTGTTGCGGCAAGTGATTCGTTGACGAAAACATTTGCAGATGCTTTTCCATACACTTGGAAGGATGCGTGAACAAAAAATTCCAGAAACTCTCATCCCGGGATTTTTCGCTTCTGGTAATTCAGCAAGCCAACTACCACCTAATTATTGGGGTGGCAACAATACCCCATCAATTACATGTATGATTCCGTTCGATGTCCTAGCTCATCAAGTGTCTGCTGGGTTTGGTGATTCCGAAAAACGGAGAAGTACTCGTCAGCGGAAAAGGCATTCACCGCGACTGCATGTATCGCAACACGATTGGATACATGCCTCAAATCAGTCGTTTCCCCGACAACATTCGGGTGAGACAGTTGTTCGACATGCTGCGCCATAGCCGCAAGGAACATTCAAACACGGCCGAAGAACTGATAGAAGAATTTCACGGCAAAAAGTGAATGCCAGCATCGCGTTTCTGTTTCGTCCGTAGATTTTGGTGCTCGATGAACCCACTGCAAGCCTCCACCCGCTGGCTAGTGAAATACTGAAGAAAAAAATTCAACAGGAAAAGAGCGAAGGCAAATTGATTTTAGTCACCACTCAGCTGAGTGACATGGACGAAATGGCCACCGAGGTGGTTTACCTCAACGAAGTCAAAAAACTTTTTCACCTTGCCATCAGCGAATTGCGAAACATCACAGGCGAATACCAGCTATCCAAAGCCATAGCCAAAGTGATGTTGAGCGAAAGCGAAGCAAAAACTTCATCAGCGTTACACACTGTTCAAGTATGATTCGCATTATCAAATACACATTGCTCGACATCCTGCGAAACAGGATTGTGTTA
Organism: Flavobacteriales bacterium; assembly: GCA_034408895.1. Classification (GTDB taxonomy): domain Bacteria; phylum Bacteroidota; class Bacteroidia; order Flavobacteriales_D; family Sanyastnellaceae; genus UBA4660. The sequence continues at coordinate 57,971 of JAWXCI010000010.1, read as the reverse complement.
CTGTACTCCATTGTGCTGTTGTTCGTGCCGCTGGTCAGCATGATTTTTTCCACCATCTATTATTACAAAAGCAGCGAGTTCATAGAATTGTTGCTCGCACAACCAATCAGGCGTTCATCGCTTTTCTTCAGCATGTACAACGGACTTTCGTTATCACTTGCGCTGGCATTCGTTCTTGGCTGTGGCATTCCGGTTCTCATTTTCGATGGCACTGCCACCGGGCTTCTGCTTGTAGCAGTGGTGTGTTGCTCACTTTTGTTTTCACCGCACTGGCATTTCTTGCTTCGGTGTTCACACGCGACAAAGCCCGCGGAATCGGGTTCACCAAACTACTCTGGTTCTACTTCGCCACTATCTACGATGGGTTGGTACTCTTCATCCTTTACGCATTCAGCGACTATCCGCTGGACAAAGCAACCCTTATGATGTGTGTGCTAAATCCTGTTGACCTCGCACGTATTTCCGTTTTATTCGAACTCGACATGAGCGCGATGCTGGGATATACCGGTGCGTTGTTCCAGCAAATTTTCGGTTCAGCAACTGGTCTTTCAATTTCTGTGCTACTGCTTTGGGCAATCGTTCCTGTTTGGTTTGCCGGAAGGAAATTTGGGAAGAAGGATCTGTGAGTAGGCAATTTTTTTGTTCAAGAATTTTGCTTCACATCATCTGCTTCACCACGAGCACTACTCCCATCAAAAAAATCATCGCCAGTACAATTTTCCTAAACACTTTCTGCGAAATTCGGTCAAGTATTTTTTTGCCAATCCATGTTCCAAGCACTGAGGCAATAAGTAGGGCAGGAACCATGGCGAGAATGCCGAGTGGCATAAAACCTTCGGAGATATAAATGAACATGCGCGAGAAGTCCACACCGAAATCAATGGCTGCGGACGTACCCACAAACGCACTTGAGCTTAGTCCAAATGCAGCAAGTCCTGCTCCGCGAATGGCTCCACCAGTGCCCAGCATTCCTGCAACAAAACCTGCCACGCCACCAGTGGCAATTGCACTTGCATTGGTCGGTTTCAATTTAATCTGGGGGAAGAAAAAGAACAGCCCAGAAACAAGAAGCAGAAACAAACCGAGTGAAATCTGGGCCCAACTATCATTAATACTTCCGGCAAGAAATGCCCCAACGATTACGAGTAACAAACTCGGAATTCCAAATTTGAGTGCAATGCGCCAGTCAATATGTTTACGAAACATCAGCACCTTCACTGTATTGCTGAATACATGAAGTAAGCTTGTAACACCCAGCACATGCGGACGCGGCAACACCAACCCAACCAGCGGCACAAACAACATCGAAGAACCAAAACCACTAACTGTCCCAATAATTTCTGTGACAAGGGCGATGATGAAAATGATGATGTGTTCTTCCAACTGGAATCAATTTTTCATTCTTGTAAGTTTTTGTTCATCGAGAATGGTAATGCTTGAACCCGAAATGGAAATAATTTCTTCTTCGCGGAAATCGCTCAGTGTGCGTATCAAAGATTCCGTGGCGGTGCCCACTATGTTCGCAAGGTCTTCGCGCGCTATGGCCATGCTGAAGTGGGCGCCAGCATTTTCCTGATAGCGTTTTTTCAGTGTGAGAAGCGCATCGGCTGTGCGTTTGCGCACACTGCTGTAAGCGAGTGCCACAAGTTTTTCATGGTCGCTGGTCATGTTGCCTGCCAGCATTTTTATGAATTGCTGTGCCACCTGTGGCGACCGTTCAATGAGCCTGAAAAAATCTTCCTGTGGGAAAATGGTGACTTCGCAATCTTCCAGTGCTTCGGCTGATGAGCTATGTTCATTTCCCTCAAGCAGCGGAAGAAATCCGAAAAATTCGCCCGGGTGAATGAGCCGTGTGATGAGTGATTTTCCCATTTCGTGGCTCTTGCAAATTTTTATTTTACCGCTGTTCAGCAGGTAAAGTCCCGAAGGTGTATCACCTTCAGAAAACACAAGACTCCTTTTCCTAAACGATTTCACTTGCTGGCGTTGTGCGATATGAACGATGTCTTCCAATCCGTTCACTTTGCTGATGAGGTCGCTCACTCCATCAGCGGTAGCAGGAACTTCCTTGCGCAGCGCTTCCGCTTTTTTCAGCCTGCTCTCCACCGCGTTCAGCAGTTCAATGTCGTCAAAAGGTTTCGTGATGTAATCATCGGCACCCATTTCCATTCCCTTGCGCACATCGGTTCGTTCTGCCTTTGCAGTTAGAAAGATGAATGGAATGCCTGCAGTTTTTTCATTCTTGCCCAGCAAGTGAAGTACGCCATAACCATCCAGCACGGGCATCATGATGTCGCAAATAATTAGGTCGGGATTTTCACCCTGCGCCATTTCTACTCCCATCTTGCCATTCTCTGCTGCAAAAACCCGGTAACTGGCAAGTTCCAAAATCTCTGCTGTGTTCTCGCGTACGTCCTTGTTGTCCTCGATGAGAAGAATTTTTTTCATGCTTGTTGTTGGTTGATTATATGAAATGGAATAAAAATGATGAATTCGGAACCGTGTTCAAGTTCGCTTTTGCATTCGATAGTGCCATCCATCAGTTCGAGGTATTTCAAAACGATACTGAGACCAAGACCGGTTCCCTGAATGTTGGTGGCGTTTTTTCCCCGGTAAAATCGCTCGAACAAATGGCGCTGGTCATCTTCCGAAATGCCAAGGCCGTTGTCCTTCACGACAACTGTTGCTCCGTGCATATTCACCGCACTCTTCACCACAATGGCAGCATCTTCAGAAGAAAACTTTATGGCATTTGAAACAAGATTGATGATAATGTTACGGAGCAATTGTTTGTCGGCAACAATTTCATTTTTGCCCGAATGCGTTGCGCGAATTTGTTGCCCCGGTTTTGTAATCGCAGAAAGTTCGGCCACCACTTCTTCAATACAATGAGCCAAGTCGCAGACGACCATATTCGCACGAATCACACCCTCCTCCAGTTTGCCGAGTGAAAGAATGTCGTTGAGGATATCGGTGAGATTGTGGACCGCAGATTTTATTCTATCAATGTGTTTTTCTCGCTTGGGTTGTTCTTCCTCTTTATTGTATTTCCCGATAAGCGAGATAGAAGATAGCACCGCTGAAAGAGGTGTGCGGAATTCGTGTGAGGCCATTGAAATAAATCTTGACTTCATTTCGTTCAACTCCTTTTCTTTCTCCAAAGCAATTGTCAATTCATCTCGCGATTTTTCCAGCGAGTCGAGTGCTTCTCTCAATACCAATGTTCTTTCACCCACCTTTCGTTCGAGGTTCTCATTCAGTTGTTTCAGCTCATCATTGATGCCTTCAATTTTTTGCTGTTGCATAAATCTCTCCGAGATGTCAATCACAAATGCAATAACATAAAGGCTTCCCTCCGTTTCGTAGTAACTAAGACTGATTTCAACAGGAAACTGGGCACCACTCTTTTTCTGTCCGAACAGCACCATGTTTTTTCCCATCGGTCTCGGGGTGGGTTTATTCATATACCCTTCCCTGTGGCTTATGTGATTTTTCCTCAACGCCACCGGAATAAGATTTTCCACCGGCCGACCCTTGAGGTCGTCAGCACCATAGTCAAACAGTTGCGATAATTTCGGATTGTTGAGCACTATATTTCCATCCCTGTTTGCAATCAAAATTCCTTCGTTCACATGATTGAATATAGATTCAAACCTGCTTTCGAAACTGTCTTCAGTTTTAATTTTATCCATTGGGCAAACATAGTTTTTGGTAAAAGAGAAGCCACCCTTCGCTTTGTGTCTGTCAGGGCGGACTTCCATCAATTTACTACACTTCAGCAAACCTTTCTCTCCTTTGCACTCCGTGTTTTTGTTTCCGTTTTCTTAGGCACTGTCAGTTTCAGAATGCCATTGTCATACTTCGCATCAATTTTTTCGTCCACCACTTCTATTGACAATTGATGAGATAAATGTTTTGGTATTGACACGTGACATTGAGTGACCGAAAACACTTCAGCAGCTGATATTTATCAGTTACATTATCGTAATCATCATTCTGAGCTCGGTTACACCTGAAACGTTGCCCAAAAATTCAAGCGGATGAGTTGGGAGAAAAGCAAACCTTCTTCATCATTACAACACTTCTGGTTTGATCGCAAGGGGTGAATTTGTGATAAATTTCCAAAGGGCGGATCAATTCTTTTCCACAACAAATTTCACACTCATGCTCTTCCCCGACTTCTGAATTTCCAACACATATTCCCCAGAAGAAAGTTGCTGTGTTTGAAAATCCAATCCGTGCATTCCGCGTTGTGACATGCAATCATTTTTTTGGAGAACAACTCTTCCGCTCAAATCATAAACTGAAAATTGAATTTCTCCTGGTTCTGAATTGAACTGTATAAATAGTTTTTCGGAGGTTGGGTTTGGAAAAATATTCATCAGTTCTAACTCAATGAAATCATAGTGCATCAAACTTTGTGATGATGAATAATCCGCAAGTAGAAGAATTTCATTGGCTGAAACTCCTGATGGAGCATCACTCAATTCAACAAAAGAATTTCCTGAATGGACAATTGCCCGCTTACCAAAAGACGAACTGAAGTCGTTGCTCAAAACACTATTGACATAATTCCATTCCGCTTGTGCGAAATCTTGCGCCAGGTGTAAAATCATAAATCCGTTGTGTGTCTGTTCAATGAATTTGATGTGCGGATTGATAAGCATAAAGTCTCCAATATCGCCCACCGAGTGTGGATACGATGTGACAGCACACGTTGTGAATTCGCAACCGGCAGAGCCTTGTGCCAGCGTGTCATTGTAATTCGCAAAAGGAATATTCATCGCGCGGCTGGAATGGTAATCTCCGGAAACAACAATGAAATTTTCGATTTCATTTTCTTCGATCGTATTCAGCAACCAGTTTCTGTCCGCCACATATCCATCCCATAAATCGGGATCAATTGTGTAGCCGCTTGAAGTGATGTGCGGACTCAGCATGACCGAACTCATCATCACTTTCCAGTTGGCATCACTTTGCAATTCTGCTGCAAGCCATTCCTTTTGCTCTTCGCTGATGATGGTTCGCGTGGTATCAAAAATTAAAGGAGAATCCGCACTCACTTGTGCGCTGCGACCTGCCATTCGCGTGTCGGTAAAAATTAATTTAGCGAGAGTGCCGCATTCGAAACTGCGGTAAATGTTCAACTCTGCGTTATCGCGGACGGGTATCCATTCGAACCATGCTTGTTTGGCCGCCTGTTCTCTTTCTTCCCAAGGGCCGTAAACATTTTCATCGTGACCCCATGCACCAGTACTGTAACAATCATTTCGGAATTCGTGATCGTCCCAGATAGAATACATTGGAAATTGTCTTGACAGTTCACGCAAGTCATCATCAAGGCAACATTGCGCATGACGTGTCCGGTAATCATCGAGGGTAAAAAGTTCGTTGAGTGGTTCATGAATACGGTCAGGCAATCCTGATGAGGAAACACCGGCTGCATACTCATAGAAATAATCTCCGACATGAATCACTGCGTGGAAGTTATTTTTCTCCAGCGCATCGCGATACGCGTTGAAGTATCCACGCTCGTAATTTGAGCATGAAAAAACAGCGATGGACATTGGACTGTTGTCTTCGTGAAGTGTTCTTGTTCGTCCTCTCGGTGAGATGTAATTGCTCCACTCAAATTCATAGTAATACCATGTGCCTGGCTCAAGAGTGGTTACGACCGCTTTCACGCTAAGGTTTTTCTCATCATTAGTAACCACTGAACCTTGCGCAACCACATTTACCATTAGCGAATCTTCACTCATCCTCCACATCACTTCAAGTTCGGAAAAACTTCCTTCGGGAGTCACCTTGGTCCAAATCAATACTTCATGTTCTGTAGCATCGCCCGATGCAACACCATGATAGAAGGGGTAACCAGCGCCTGCATCCGATGGTGTGCATTGACATTGTGCAGTTGATGCAACAAACAGCAAGGCGAGCAGAACAAAAGTGGAGCAACTTTTCACAGGAGCGAATTAAACATGGAAGGGAGGATTTTACCGCGACTGTATGCAAGGCCGGCAGTATTTACCTTACACCCTTTTCAACCATTACCCTCAAAAAAGTGAAAGCAACGTTGGTGATTTTTCTGGTAATTGTTTGTGCACAGTTTTGCAAACCACAAGGTGTTGTGATCCATGAAGTATGCTCGAAGAACAGTGAGACAGTTTTTGACCTGAATGAGGACACACCAGACTTCATCGAACTAAAGAACAATTCCGGCAATGCAGTAAACCTGGATGGATAGTATCTGAGTGATAATCTTTCCGATCCTTTGCGGCAAATTTTTCGAATCAACAGGCAGAGAGATTGCCAGTTTTCAAAGGCACCATGAACCGGGTTTATCTATGATTGATTTTGATTTTCAGTTTGCACCAGGAGTTTACCAGATTTTATCGGAAGTCAATGGAAATGTTTCAACAAAGAAGTTTGTTGTTTTCTGAATCATCCCAACAACTCATAATCCAGCTTCCTCTCCTGCAAGTCACCTCCCGCCACACGGATTCGCACCGTTTCACCCAGATGGAATTCCCTGCGTTTTCTCAATCCTTTTATGATGTACCGCTCCGCATCAAATTCATAGTTGTCATCTTTCAACGTCTTGAGTGGAACCATACCCTCGCATTTAGTTTCTTTCACTTCCACATAAAATCCCCATCCTGCCAGGCCTGAAATAATTCCCTCGAATTCCTGTCCTTCGTGCATCAGCATATACTCCACTTGCTTGTACTTGATGCTTGCGCGCTCCGCTTCCGCAGCGCGTTTTTCCATCAGCGAACTGTGTTTGCACTTCACATCATAGTCCGCAGCGCTCACACTTTTTCCTCCGTCAAGATAATGTTGAAGGAGCCGATGCGCCATCACATCAGGGTATCGTCTTATGGGTGATGTGAAGTGCGTGTAGTATTTAAATGCAAGCCCGTAGTGCCCAATGTTTTTTGTGGAATATTCAGCCTTAGCCATCGAACGAATCGCCATTTGTTTGATGATGTCTTCTTCAGGTTGGCCCGCCACTTTATCCATCAGTGCACGAATCACACCCACTGAATTGCTGTCGGTCGGTTTTGGAAGTTTATACCCCAGGTGTTTTACAAACGTGCGCAACTGGGTCAACTTTTCTTCAGATGGCAAATCGTGAACGCGGTACACAAAAGTTTTCTCCTGCTGGTTGTCTTTTGCTTTTCCTATGAACTCACCCACTTTTCTATTGGCGAGCAACATGAATTCTTCAATTAACCGGTTGCTGTCTTTCATCCGCTTGATGATGACGCCCAGCGGAAATCCCTTTTCATCCAGCTTAAATTTCACTTCTTCAGTATCGAAATCAATCGCCCCCGCCACAAATCTTTGCTCGCGCATCAGCTTGGCGAGTTTATCGAGATGTTGCACTTCAGCAGCAAAATCTCCCTTGCCTGTTTCAATTACCTCCTGTGCTTCTTCATAGGTGAATCGCCTGTTTGAAAGAATAATCGTTCTTCCAAACCATTCCTTTTTCAATTTCGCTTTTGCATCCAGCTCGAACACTGCGGAGAAACACAATTTCTCTTCGTTGGGCCGGAGTGAGCACAATTCATTCGAAATCTTTTCGGGTAGCATGGGAATGGTGCGATCCACCAGATAAACTGACGTTGCCCGATTAATGGCTTCCTGTTCAAGCAATGTTTTCGGCAACACGTAATGACTCACATCAGCAATGTGAATTCCCACCTCCACATTTCCGTTTTCAAGTTTTTTGTATGAGAGTGCATCATCAAAATCTTTTGCGTCAAAGGGATCAATGGTAAAAGTGAGCACCTCGCGAAAGTCTCTCCTCATGGCAATTTCCTCTTTGGTGATAGTAGTTGAAATTTTTTCTGACTCGCGGTTTACTTCCTCGGAAAATTCATAAGGCAATCCAAACTCAGCTATGATGGCATGCATTTCCACAAAGTGATTTCCAGGCTTGCCCAACACGCGCACCACTTTGCCGAATGGATTCTTGTCAGGATTATCCCAGCCAGTCATTTCAACAACCACTTTGTCTCCATGCTTTGCACTTCCAATCTGGTCTTTCGGGATATAGAAATCGGAATGAATCTTTTTGTCCGATGGCAGGAAAAATCCGTGGTCTTTTGAAAGTTCTATGATGCCTACGTATTCTTTACGCCTGCGTTCCACTACACGAATCACTCTTGCTTCCGGCCTGCGCGCTTTAGGGTTAAGCTGCACTTCCACCGTATCGCCATAAAATGAAAAACCCGTATTTCCCTTTGCAATTTCAATGTCTTTCTCAAAACCATCAACAGTCACAAATCCTCTCCCGAATCGGGTGATCTCAATTATGCCCTGATAGGTTTCCGTCTGGATTTCTTTAAGCACGAATTGCCCGCGCTCAACTTCTTTCAGTTTGCCATTCTCTGCCTCAAGATTCAACAACTCAAAGATGAGTGTGCGAATACCGCTATCGCTGATGCCCAGCGCTGATGCAACCTGTTTGTGGTTAAGAGGCCTGCGAGGATACTTATGAAATACATCCAGAATTTCCTTGCGCAGATCAAGTTTGGTAGTGCTCTGCTTTTTTTTTGTTTTTGCCAATGGGTGTTGTTTTCGTGCGAAGGTATTTATGCACATTGTTGAACATGTTTTTATGATGAAGAGTTATGAAAACAATCCTGACAACGCTGTGCACATGGTCGGGCGAACGTATCGTACCGACTGCAAGTCCTCCGAACGTGTGGCACGGACAAATGTCCACGCCAGTTCAAATTATCCTTCCCCAAAACTCAGCTCCGGCATACACATAGATCGCGCATAGCAATGTTTCTCCGATAAATATCCCGATAATGAAGCGCCAGAAATTCATGCGCACAGAACCAGCTGCGTAGCTCAACAGGTCTGTTGGCACAATTGGGAAGAAAGCCCATGCTGCAACAAACACAGTAGCCATCGGATGATTCAATTTTGTGCGGATGTAATTCATGCGCTTCTGACTTTTTCTTTCCAGGTATTTATCAAACCCGAGGAATTCGGAGAAGTAATAAATAAGAACAGAAGAGAGAACAATTCCTGTCACGCACATGGCAAGTACACCTGCCGGTTGTCCCGGAAAAAGAAGCACTCCTGCAATAACTAATGGTGTGCTTGGCAGCAATGTAAACGCACGAAGAATGTGCAGCACGATGTACGCCACCATCAAACCGCCACGAAACCGGTCAAGAAAATTCGCAATGCATTCCGCAGTGAAATACTCAGGATGCAAAACGTAAGTGCCAAGACAAAACGCAAGCACGGTGAGCCAAAGCACAAGAACAATCCGCCTGATAGCTTTTGAGATATGAGATGTGGGAGGTGAGATGTGGGGAGTTGGAAGTAGGAAGAACGATGTGACTCTGTGCTGATTTGAAGTGGCGGATAGATTGCCCTTTGTTCTATGCTTATTGCCCTCCTGGTTTCCCCACCACATTCTTCACCATTTTTCCGTTTTCGAAAACCATGTGTTGTTCCAGTTTTCCCGTGCGGTCGTTGTAGCGTTTGAAATCGCCATGCATTTTGTTGGCTTTGTAACCTGCCTCTTCAATCAGCCTGCCTTGTTCATCGTAAGTAAACGATGGACCGTTTAGCTGGCCGTTTTTGTAAGTGCAGTCGCGCATACGAGCACCGTGAGCATGGAAGTATTGCCATTTGCCGTTGGGTTTACCGTGTGCATAACTGCCACGCGAAGTGACAGCACCAGCTTCATTGTAAGTCTCCGCTTTGCCATGCATCTCCCCCGCTCTATTGTAAGTGATCATGCTCTCCTGCCTTCCCTTTTCGTTCCAGTATTTCCACACTCCTGTTTTTATGTCACCTGCCGTTGCTTGTTCGTACTTCACTCCATCCACTGGCATGTATTTCTCTTGTGCTGCGGCAAGTCCCGATACTTGTTTTGCAATGGTCCATTGGCCTTCATAGTGTTTAACTCCGCCCGGGTGCCAGCCTTGCCATTTGCCATTCATTTTTCCCTGTTGATAGCTACCCTCGTCCTGTACCGCACCGTTTTCATACCACGATGTCCAAACGCCTTCTTCCAGATCATCCGCATAATTTCCCTCGTGCAACTTCTTTCCATTTTCGAACCACGAAGTCCACAATCCGTTTTTCTTTCCTGATGAAAAATTTCCCTCTTTCCATTTTTGTCCTTCGAAGTATTGCCAGGTCCAGCGTCCCTCCATCTTTCCATTCACGAATTTCCCGAAGTAATGTTTCTGGCCGTTGCCGTACCAATAAATCCAATCGCCCTGTTGCAAATCATTTTCAAAACTTCCCTCCATGTCTTTCTTGCCATCCTCCATGTACCAAGTCCAAAAGCCATTCTTTTTGTTGATGGAGTAACTGCCGAGGACAATTGGTTTTCCGTCTGATGAATACTCCTCGAACAAACCATCTAATGCCCCGGATGTGTAGGTAGCTTTCTTTTTGATGTTTCCTGTCTGTGCGGCAGGCAGGCTGGCTGCATAGTTTTCAATCCACATACCGTTGCGAAGTCCATGCATATACTGACCAGAAGTCTGAATTGTACCATCGGGATAGCGCTCGGTGTACTCGCCATCACGAAGTCCGGTAACGTATGTGGTCAGCCTTATCATCTTGCCTGCAGCATTTTTCTCCAGCACTTTCCCATTGCCGTCTTTCACATGCGATTCTTTATCGCGGCCATAAAAACTCCAGAGGTACATCACAGTGTCGCGATACTCTTCCACCATCAGAGTGTCACCTTCCGCATGGAAATAATTCCAGCGACCTGTCTTCAATCCATCATTGTAATAGCCTGATTCGAGCGTTACTCCTTTGCCTGAAAAGGCCCGCATCACACTGTCCTGCCTACCCCATTTGAAATAGCCTTCAATCATGGGCTTGCCATTCGCATGAAATTTTCTTACTGAACCATGAAGCCTTCCCATATAGTAATTCGCTTCTTCCTCCAACACACCATCGGGGAAATAGAATTTCCATTTGCCATGCTCCACACCACGTTCGTATTGGCCTTCGGTGCGCAGTTGGCCGTTGTCATGAAAGTCTTTGTATTCCTGTTGCTGGGCGTTGCTGAAAGTTGGCAAGAAGCAGGAGGCAGTAAGCCACACCAATAGAAAATGGAAAATGGAAAATGGAAAATTCTTGAATTTCATTGCTGGTTTTGAATCGGGTTCAAAAGTATTTGTATGAATGGTGGTGAGGTGATGCTGGGGCCAGAGGTTTTGCACATTAGAGATATTGAAGATTATCGGGTCAACGAAGGCTAGTTAGATTTATTGGAGAGAACCTCCAATGCGAATAGGTAAAACAATCCGAAGGAAAACCAATAGACCAGATTGAAATATGCACAGTACTTTAAAACTTCATTCCGCTTTTTCCATTATCCACTTCATGGTAAGCGTCCTGATGTTGTAAATGATGGTTGGAACCGAGGCGAGATAGGCGAAGAGCATCATCCAGAGCACAACGGTTTCTTGCATTTGATTGAACCGTGTAAGTTGTCGCAGCAATCCACGACCTTCCATATACAAGAAATAGGAGAATGCCACAGCGAACAGGCACAAACCCAGTGAACACAGGATGCAGAAAATTTTCATGATGACATTGGAAGAAACAAGTTTTGAATCCACATCCATTTCCTGGACTATAAAATCGTCAAGCGCAATAATTTCTTGCCTGTATAACTTAAGTTGAAGAAAGCGTCTTGTGCTAATGGTGTAGATAACCTGTAGCAATGACAGCAAAGCAATGCCTCCAAAAACGAGGAGGAATTCAATGTCATTAGAATCGTTTGCGGAAACTTCAATGAACGCCATGAGCAGTGCAATCAAAATACACAACGGGCATATCAATGCAAAAACAGAAAGAGTGTGAAGGGATTTCATTTTTCAAATTTTCAAACAGCCAATTAACTTTCGGCCAAATCAAAAACATTTTCGTCAAATGAAAAGTACAATTGTCATTGCACTTGCTTCTGCTGCCATTGTGGGTGGAATCCTCATCACAAGGAATTCAAGCACGATGCATCAGGATCTCGCTTCGCTCAACTTCAAACCCGGAACTCCTCACGAAGAAGGCTCCGGCCTGAATCCAAATAGCCGCAAGTACTACCAATACCTCCGCCAGCGAAATCCGGAAACCGGAATTGTTGAACGCGATATCAAATCACGCTCGGTGCAGTTTGCATCACGCCTTCCAAAAAATAACAACCGCGATGTGAACTGGACGGGTCGTGGCCCATTTAACAAAGGCGGACGCACGCGAGCATTCGCTCTTGACATTACCAACGAAAACATTTTGATGGCAGGAGCAGTGACGGGTGGAATGTGGCGAAGCGAAGATGGCGGCCAGTCTTGGGAAATAACCACCGCACCGCTGCAATTGCACAGCGCAAGTTGTGTGGTGCAGGACAAACGCCCAGGGCATGAAGATGAATGGTATTACGGAACCGGTGAAGAATTTTACGGGGTGGTGAGCGGAACTTCATTCACTTCCCTTTTGAGTGGAGATGGAATTTTCAGGAGTGATGATAGCGGACAAACATGGGAACAACTTGAAAGCACTGCCAGCGCAACACCCGAAGAAATTTTGGTGAGCGGCAGTTATGATTACATCTGGAACATGGTGCTCGACCATACCGATATAGTGAACGATGTGATTTATGCAGCAGTTTACAACGGCATTATCCGTAGCGAAGATGCAGGTGATACCTGGGAGCAGGTGCTGGGCTTCGATGCAGGAGGTTCCGTATTTACAGATGTAATGATTACACCATTGGGAGTGCTTTATGCAACACTTTCATTTTCGAACGGAGGCAATCCCGGTGGAATTTTCCGCTCAGTAAACGGAACTGACTGGACAGATATCTCGCCCGATGAATTCAATTATCAGCGCAGAACTGTGATGTGTTTCAATCCTCAAAATGAAAACGAAGTGTACTTCCTCAGCGAAATGAATAACACTGAAAATTTTCTCGGCCACACCATTTACAAATACACTTACATAAGCGATGATGGAAACGGAACCGGTGGTAATTGGGAAAACCGTTCGGAAAATCTTCCTGATGAAACCTGTGAACTCGACCTGGGATCTCCTTTTGAATTCAGAACTTTTCGCTCCCAAAACAGTTATGATTTGTGCATTGCACATCACCCAACGGATGATGTTTTATTCATTGGTGGAACCAACGTTCATCGTGCACCCGATGCTTTTGCAACCGACCTCAACGATTGGATTGGTGGTTATCGTTGCAACGTTGACGACCCGAAAGATTATAACTATCCCAACCATCACAGCGATGAACATGGCTTTTTGTTTTTGCCATCCAATCCTGATGTGATGTACAACTTTAATGACGGTGGTGTATATCGCACTGATGATTGCATGGCCGACAGTGTGCAATGGGAAGTGCTGAACAATGGATATGTGACCACTCAGTTTTACACTACACATCTTGAACAAGGATTGAGCGAAAGCGATTTTGTTTTTGGTGGTATGCAGGACAACGGAACCTGGCTCACGCACAGCGAAGATGAAACAGGAGCATGGAAAGAAGTTCATGCCGATGATGGTGCATTCGGAGCTTTGCCTTTTGGAAGAGAATTTATCATCACCTCATCACAGCTCGGGCGCATGTATAAGAAAGAAATAGACGCTGAAGGAATACTTACCAATACTGCACGCATAGATCCGCAGGTGGGTCCATCTGCACTTTTCATCAATCCGCTGATACTCGATCCATGGAGCAGCAACGACCTGTACATAGCCGGCAATAAAACCATTTGGTGGATGCCCAACGTTAGCGATATTGTGGTAAATGATAACTACTACGATGCGCTGGACAATGATTACTGGGACAACTTGGGGGAGAGCATTATACCCGCTTCTGCAGGAAGTATTTCCTGCCTTGACAAAGCGTATTCAAATACCAACATCATCTTTTACGGTTCCACAGCAGGGCGCATGTGGAGGCTTGATGATTGTTTCGGAGAAACACCTGTGCGAACTGAAATTACCGGTGATAATTTTCCTGAAAGCGCCTGGTTGAGTTGTGTTACAATGAATGATCTTGATCCAAACGAAGCCATTTGCAGTTTCTCGAACTATTCCATCCCAAGCATTTTTCATACTTCGGATAATGGTACATCATGGGTTGATGTAAGCGGCAACCTCGAAGAAAACACCGATGGGAGCGGTGCCGGTCCGGGAGTGTATTGGGTTGAAATTTATCCAAGCGATCCTCCCGTTTATTTTGCTGCAACAAGTGCAGGACTTTTTTCCACGGAACTTCTCGATGGTGAAAGCACAGTTTGGCAAATGGAAGGTGATAACACCATTGGAAATGTGGTAGTGAACATGGTTACAGCGCGACCATTTGACGGAACCATCGCTGTGGGAACACATGGCAACGGCATTTATTCAGGAAGTCTCACACCGGTTGATGCGGTAAGAATTGCACAGAGCACGAATCCGATTGCAACAGTCAGTGCGTTTCCAAATCCATTTACCATCGAAGTTGAATTCAATTTTACACTGGCATCAGCAACGCACGTTCAACTGGAAATTTTTGATGTGGCTGGAAATAAAATTGATGAAATAATTTCTTCACAGCTACCAGCCGCAAAAAATTCCAGAAAGTGGAAGCCGGAAGCAGCGTTGCCAAAAGGAACTTACTTGTGGCGGATGCAATTGGGTGATAAGGTGGAAAACGGCAAGGTGGTACGGAAGTAAATTTTCTACTTCACAATCACCACTTTTTTTGTTACCACCACATTGTTGTTCTCATTTATCCGAACGAAGTAGATTCCTTCAGCAAGATTGGAAACGTCAACTTGATTCACAAATCCAGTGAGTTGTTTTTGAATAACAGCATCACCCGTTAACGATAGTATTTCAAGTTTGCAATCATGCCGTGTTTCTCGTTGGATCAGCATCTCATTGCGCACAGGATTAGGCCAAATTGCCATTGAATGCTCCGGTGTTTCTGCAATGTTGAGGTAAAGACCACAGTTGGTTTCATCCATGGGATTGTCCCAAGCCAGGTCATTGCCTTCGTAAAAACAAGTGAGTCGTGGATCAAAATCGGAATAACTCTGCCAAGGATTTATCAGCCCTTGAGTTGATCCCATACCCACCACCCACTCATCGGTCCACCAGCCTTTGTTGAATTGGATTTCCCTGCGTTCAGTTCCACCCACCATTTCAGTTTCCACTACGTTAACAGTATCCGTTTCCGCAAAACCGGCTGGATAGATGGTCACAACTTCGTTCAACTCAGCGCCCATATCATAAAACAATTCCTCGGGCGTTGTGGCATACCTGGCATAAATTTTTTCCTCGACTTCGTCCTCGCGCATGAAGCCATAAACAGATTCCCCTGCCTGCCCCAACTGTTCGTAAACCAATTTCTTGAATGTCATTCCATCCATCATCGTGTCGCCTTCAAACCAGTAAGTGAAATTGTTGGTAGTCCAGCCAATAATTTCAACTTGCCAGGTATTGTTTTCATTGATAAGAGGTACGTAGACCTGGGAGTTCAAGTGAAGTGAGAACAGAAAAAATGAAATGAGCAATCTTGTTTTCATAAGGAATAATTTGAGTTTGAACTAAGATGCTAAACGCCAACAATTCGTTGCTTAATACAAAAAGAGCTTGTGCGGATATCGCTTGATATGAATCTCCTTTACGCGTTCGTAAAGCATTTCGCGCAGGTTATCCAGGTTTGTTTTTTTCACCGCTGAAATGAAAATGACATCGCGTGCATCCATACGCGACATCCACGTTTGTTGCCAGTCCTCGAGCGATATGTTTTCCCTGGTTGATGGAGTGAGATCATCTTCATCTTTCTGCACATGTTTGAATGCATCAATTTTATTGAACACTAGGATAGTTGGTTTATCACCGCTTCCAATTTCACGCAGCGTTTCATTCACAATGGTGTAGTGATCTTCAAAAGCCGGATGAGAAATATCCACCACATGGAGCAACAAATCCGACTCGCGGGTTTCGTCCAATGTGGATTTGAACGAATCGATAAGTTGGTGCGGAAGTTTGCGTATAAACCCAACAGTATCGGAAAGCAGAAAGGGAAGGTTTTGCAGAACAACTTTGCGCACTGTCGTGTCCAGCGTTGCAAAAAGTTTGTTCTCAGCAAACACATCGCTCTTAGAAAGAAGATTCATCAATGTGCTTTTGCCCACATTGGTGTAGCCCACCAGTGCTACGCGCACCATAGGTCCTCTATTGCCACGCTGTGTTATTTTCTGCTTGTCAATGGTCTTCAATTCCTCTTTAAGCAATACGATACGGTCGCGCACTATGCGCTTGTCTGTTTCAATTTCCTGTTCGCCCGGTCCACGCATTCCGATTCCTCCCCGTTGTTTTTCCAAGTGAGTCCACATTCGAGTTAGCCGCGGAAGCATGTATTCGTATTGTGCAAGCTCCACTTGTGTTTTTGAGTTTGCAGTGCGTGCCCTGCTGGCGAAAATGTCAAGAATCAAATTATTTCGGTCGAGCACTTTCACATTTCTGCCCAACGCACCATCGGGGTTGAAAGACTTTTCAAGATTGCGGAGTTGTGCAGGCGAAAGTTCATCATCGAAAATGATGAGGTCAACTTTTAATTCGTCAACAAAAAGTTTTATCTCCTGGAGTTTTCCTGAACCCACAAAAGTTTTTGAATCGGCATGATCGAGTGATTGGATGAAACGTTTCAGGCATTTCGCCTGGGCCGTTTCAGCAAGAAATTCCAATTCATCCAGGTACTCGTTGAGTTGATCGCGGTTTTGGTTGCGGGTAACAAGCCCCACCAAAATGCATGTCTCTTGCTTCTTCGCAGTATCAATCATTTTTGCTTTCACGTTATGGTTTTACGCGAAGTTGAAGGGTGAAATCGGTAAGGGCTTCAATCTGCTCCTGCGACAAAATATTTTCATGTGGAGGCATTGTGTTTTTCCCGGTTTTCACCAGTGCAATTATTTCATCACGGGTGAGTATGCTAACAGTTAGGTCTTTTGAATTGTTGTAACCCAGCCTGCCATCATCACCATGACAGATGGCACATTTGGCAAGGAAGAGTTTTTTCACCATTGCGGGATCAGTCGTTGAAACTGAGTTAGCACCCGGAGTAGCACCTGAATTACCGCAACTCAACATTGCAGTAGAAGAAAGTATTGTGAAAAAGGCGAAGCCGGTTAGAACCAGTCCCTGCCTATGCCATTTGCTCTGAAGGGCCATGGTATTGTTGCTAGAATTAAAATGAAACCGATGAGGTAATGAAAGAATATGGTGCGATGACGTGCCCAGTCGGAGCCGCGATTTTTTGCCCGCATATATCCCATAGTGATGACGGTGATGCCGATAAGCATTCCGGCAATATGCTCTACTCCCCAGAATCTTGATGTTGCGTTTTTCATCAGGTCAGTGTCAGCCAGTGCGGCATTCACTGCGGGGCTGATGAAGTAGAGTATCAGGCCTATTATCAATTGCAAATGCAATCCCACCATCGCAAACAAAGCAAATCTTCTGTCGTTCTGGTTATACGCTTTATTGTACATCCCTGTCAGGCTTTTGAAAAGTACAATGATGATAAGCAGCACGATGATCCATCGCAGGGCAGAGTGAATGTCATTGAGTACGGTAAACATGCATGCAGAATTTTGATTGCGGTCAAAGCTAGGGGAAGTGAGAGTGGGGATACGGGGGACCGAAGACCGATGTGATAATGTGGCAATGTCCATTTTTGGGAGCGGTGATAAATGATTCGATGATTATCAATCACTGATTATTCTCCTGCTGCCGACCCACCCAGGCTGCTTGCTCAATGCCACGCGTGGCGACTGCCGACTGCCACCTGCCAACTCCAAACTATTTCAGGCCGTTGCCTTTTGATTTTTTACAAATCCCGTTTCTTTGCGCAGTGAACAATCGCGTTTTATACAACGTTACCGTTAATGTAGATGCGGATATTGAATCCCAATGGCTGGAATGGATGAAGCACGTTCACATTCCTGCTGTAATGGCTACAGGTTTTTTTCTGGAGAATAAAATCTGTCGCATCCATGCGTTTGAAGATGGCGGAGTGAGTTATGCCATTCAATACCTCTGTGCCGGCATGAACGATCTTGAAGAATATCAGCGCGATTATGCTCCCCGTCTGCAAGAGGAGCACACACAAAAGTTCAATGGAAAGTTTGTCGCATTTCGCACGGTGCTGGAGATAGTTCACGAACACCAATTACCCACTGCTGGTGTTTATCCAAACTGAATGATGTCCAATCAGGAGTCACCCCGCAATGCAATGTCAGAATATGGATCACCCACTGCATGAAGGTAAGACCTAAGAAATCCCTCGGCCAACACTTCCTGAAGAATGATGCAATAAGTGCCCGAATAGCAGGAAGCCTCACCGGTCATGGCGGCTATAAACAAATTCTTGAAATTGGCCCTGGCATGGGCGCATTGACGAGACACTTGTTGGAATTAGAATCTTTTTCACTCGTTGTAGTTGAGTTGGACCGTGAGTCGGTGCCTTATCTGAAAGAAAATTTTCCAGAACTGAAGGATAGAATTATCGAACGCGATTTTTTGAAACTTCCACTGGATGAATTGTTCACTGATAAGTTTGCCATCACTGGAAATTTTCCTTTCAACATTTCATCGCAGATTCTTTTTAAAACACTTGAGCACCGCAACCAGGTATCTGAACTCGTTGGCATGTTTCAGCGGGAAGTAGCCCAGCGAATGGCAAGCAAACCGGGAACGCGCAACACTGGAATTCTGTCCGTATTTGTTCAGGCGTACTATGACGTGGAGTACCTCTTTACAGTGGATGAACATGAATTTATTCCGCCACCGAAAGTGAAATCGGGCGTGATAAGGTTAAAAAGAAATGCAACTGAAAACCTCGATTGCGATGAGGTTGTTTTTTTCAAAGTGGTGAAGACCGCTTTCAACCAGAGAAGAAAAACCATGCGCAATTCGCTTAAGGCGTTGAGCGATGGCAAAGTGGATTTGTCAGGGGAAATTTTCAGCAAACGACCCGAGCAATTGAGCGTGGAAGAGTTTGTGAAGATGACTAGGATGTTCAGTAATTGAACAAGACTAACATCTTATAATCAGAGATCGCATCCATAAAAAACCAACTAATAATACAAATGCATTTGTTGCCCAAAACATTCAACAACTGGTTTTGCTGCAGCATTCATGGCACAAAAGAATTTTGGGAAATTACTCGAGCCAGCTAAGCTTGTAAGTGCCGTCATCAATGTCCAGTGCAGCCTGGGTAAGTTTTAGTGGACGAAACGTATCCACCATCACCGCAAGTTCTTTTGTTTCCTTCTGGCCAATGCTGCGTTCATAAGCACCCGGATGGGGGCCATGCGGAATTCCACCGGGATGCAGCGAAATATATCCGCGCTCTACATGATTGCGTGACATAAAATCACCGTCCACATAGTAGATCAATTCATCGCTGTCAATGTTGGAATGGTTGTAAGGGGCGGGGATGCTTTGCGGATGGTAGTCATACATGCGCGGGCAAAATGAACACACCACAAAATTGTGCGCTTCAAATGTTTGGTGCACCGGTGGTGGTTGGTGCACTCTTCCGGTTATCGGCTCGAAGTCGTGTATGGAAAATGCGTAGGGATAATTATACCCGTCCCAACCCACCACATCGAATGGATGTGAGGCATAAACCAATTCATGCAACACATTTTCTTTACGGATTTTCAAAGTGAAGTCTCCCTTTTCATCAAGCGTTTCCAGTTCCAGCGGCCTGCGGAGGTCACGCTCGCAAAAAGGAGAGTGTTCGAGCAATTGCCCGAAATTGTTGCGGTATCTTTTGGGTGAAACAATGGGTGAAAACGATTCCACAATGAAGAGCCTGTTGTTTTCATCGTTGAATTCAATCTGGTAAATGATGCCGCGCGGAATCACGAGGTAATCGCCATAGCCGAACGTTAGTTGGCCCAGATGAGTCCTTAGTTTACCACTGCCCTCGTGCACAAAAATCAATTCGTCCGCATCGGCATTTTTGTAGAAATAATTTTTCATGCTAAAGCGCGGTGCAGCAAGGGTGATGTTAAGGTCGTTGTTGAACATAACCACTTGCCGGCTTTCAAGAAAATCATCAGCCGGTTTCACCTTCATGCCCTGCAACATGCGCGGAGTAATGTTTTTGGCCACAGCCGCTTCCGGTGCTACATCGGTGGGTGTGCCGATGTTTTTAATCATAGTAGGACGATGCACATGATAGAGCAGTGAGCTTAAGCCATGAAAACCTTCCGTGCCGAAAAGTTGTTCGTAGTAAAGATTTTTTCCGTCCGGTTTCAGGAAAACCGTGTGGCGTTTGTGTGGAATTTTTCCAAGCTGATGGTAGATGGGCATTGCAAAAGATTTGAATGGCCCAAAGGTATTGGGTTTGGTGTTGGGTCTTGACATTTACCACAGGAGGCAGTTTGCGTATTTCGGGAATTGTAGTTGCACTTTAAATGACTAACAAGTAAAATTCATCCATCATTCGCATACAGGATTCTCATTTGTCGAATGCAAATTGAAGAAGTGATTTTCTCATCACACTAAAAGGCGGTGCCGCGCTAGTAGAGACTCAAACTCACAAGGCATAATCCTCACCTTCTTGAACATGAAGATATTTTCTTTTTAAAACTCAGTGGATCTTCTATTTACGGATGCACAAATGAAGGTGCGTGTAACTACGATCCGCTTGCGATGTGTTCGGTCAATGCATGGGTTTATCCCAGTTGTGCGGATGTCCTTGCCTGCAACTACAATGCGGATGCTGGTTCTGATGATAGCGTTAAAACTCCACACAAGGCATAATCCTCACCTTCTTGCTTCGCTCCTTGTGTTTGTTCGACCCAAAGCACATCCAACAATTGCATCACATCACAGAACGAAGATTTACATTTGAAAAAATTTAAAACTATGAGCGGATACATTCTAACCCTGAAAGACGAGAAGAAGAAAAAGCTGTTTCTTGACCTGATGTCTCATCTCGATTTTGTAAAAGTGGTAAGCGAAATAAAAATGAACCAACCACTTATCCGTGATTTGACGGATTCCCTCAACGCTGTTGACTTACATAGGCAAGGCAAAGTGAAACTGAAATCAGCAGAAGACTTGCTCAATGAGCTTTAAGGTAGTTTCCACTCCAGCATTTGAACGCAGCCTCAAGCGACTCGCGAAGAAGTACACTTCGCTGAAAGAGGATTTCTCCAAGCTACTTGTTACTTTAAAAGATTCTCCCCGGGAGGGAGATGCTATTGGAAAGGATTGCTACAAAGTTCGAATGGCAATCCGGTCAAAAGGGAAAGGCAAGTCTGATGGTGCCAGAGTTATCACATGCGTGAAAGTGACACCTGATGAAATTTTCCTTTTAGCTATGTACGATAAGTCGGAGATGGAATCATTGCCGGAGAGCACATTAAAACTACTGCTTATAGTTGTGGAACAACTGAGAAAATAGATTGCACTGTCTTCAATAAATGCAGGGATGAACTAAAACTCCACACAAGGCATAATCCTCACCTTCTTGCTTCGCTCGTTGTGTTTGTTCGACCAGGAATAGACCACAGAAATTTCATGCGAACCGGCACTGCTCCCGATTCCGAGTTTTGAAACGGTGATGTCATAGCTATAACCGAATTTGTATTTCGATGCCTGCACACCCAGCAGCATACTCACTGCATCGTGGTTGGGGTAGCCATAACCATTGTTCTTCATAGGCAGGCCTCGATACCATACACCCAATACAACAGGTGTGAATTCATAATACATCCCGAAATCCATTACATCAAAGTCGGCCTGCATCTGGTAATTGCTGGCAAGAACGAGGTAGTGGTCCAGCGTGGTCAACGAATTTCCTTTGATACGCAAACGCAATCCTCCGTGAACCGAAACTTTTCGAGCAAGATGAGTTTCATTGGTGAGATAGAGCGATTCATTGGGAGTGTTGGCGTGATAAGCAGAAACGCCCAGCCAGAATTTCGGGCCATAGGTGAGCAGGCCTCCGCCAAAATCAAAATAGTTTACAGGACCAATGGTGGGTACTTCAAGAGTTGGCTCATCACCCTCGCGAATCATCTGGTCGTAAAAAGTCAGTTTGTCAAAGTCAATGGTTTTGCTCACATAACCAAACTGCAATCCCGGACGGAAAAACCAGTTGCGCTGGATGCGCGCTTCATAAGCATATTGGAAATTAACGGAGGTGGAACGCAGCGAACCACTGCCAGCATCATCATGACTCACCAAAAATCCGATACCACTTTTTATCAGCGGGAAGTATTGGTCGTAAGCCACGTTGGCCGCATTGAACCCACCGGGAATAGCAGCCCACTGCTTGCGGTATTGCATGCCCAGGCGGCTTTGCACACTTGCTCCTGCAAAGGCAGGATTGGTGTAAGTGGGTAATGAATAGAACTGCGTGAACTGCTGGTCTTGCGCCAGTGTCACCAATTCACCAAACACTAAGAGAATTACGGTGTAAAGTTTTTTCATGGGTGTGCGTTAGGTTTATCTCACAAGCAATGTCACGTCTCCTGATTTCACTACTTCCTGTCCGTCAACAAAACGTGCACGTGCTTTCCACACATACACATCCTGTTTACATAATTCACTGCGGTAGTATCCATCCCATCCGCGCCAGATATCTTTTGTTTCAAACAGCAGTTCGCCCCATTTGTTGAAGATGAACATCTCAAATTCTGTCACACCTTTATGTAGCGGGAAAAACACATCGTTATCGTAACCCATGGCATCATAAGAACCACCGCTTGCATCTTGCTGGTTGGGTGTAAACGCATTGGGGAAATCAAGCTGGCCAACAGCAATGGCATGAACTGCATCTGCAATTACCATAGTATCGGGACAGTTGTATTCGTTATTCGCGATGAGGGTCACGGTGTAGGTGCCGGCATCCTGGTATAGGTATATCGGGTTCTCGACTGTGCTGGTGCCGCCATCACCAAACTGCCATTCATAAATATCAGCTTGTTGCGAAAGATTCAAATAATAAACAGGTTGCCCCGGAACATTTACTTCTGATGGAGTGACAGTGAATGCTGCAATGGCTGACGGATAAACTTCGATGATGTTTTGTTGAACCATCTGGTCGGAGGTGCCATCGTAACCATAAACAGTGAGTGAGACTGTGTAGGTGCCGGGCTGCCAATAAGTGTAAACGGGATTTGTTGAATTTGCAGTTCCTCCATCACCAAATTGCCAGAACGAACTGACTGCGTATTCCGAAAGATTGTTGAATTGCACATTAAGGGGGCCACAACCTTGTGCAGGGCCTTCAAAGTTTGCAACAGGTGCGGGAGCAAGAATTTCAACGGTCTGCATGTAGCTGTCGTTGCACGAGCCGTTACTCACGAATAATTCGATGTTGTATTCGCCCCATGTTGCGTAAGTGTAATCACCCGGTTCTTCCACGAACAAATCCGTTCCATCATCCATGTCCCAATCGTAAGTGAGTGTTCCGCCTGTTGTCATGTTGTCTATGGTAATGGTTGCGGCAGGCCACGTTTGCACGAAGGGTGATGCAGTGAATTGTGCATTGGGAACTGGGAATACGGTGATGCTTGCATCGGCAGTGTCGGTACATCCAAAAGCATTCTGGATGATAAGTGTGATGGTATAAGTCGTGTCGCTGATTCCCCAGTTGAAGAATGTGTGTGTGGGTTCATACTCATTTGAAAAATCACCGTCACCGAAATTCCAGAGGTAACTGAATGCACCATCGCTGTTGTTGTCGAGTGTGAGGGTAAGTGGAGTGCAGCCTTCATTATCAACTTCGAAGTCGGCATTCAAATCAGGATAGACATCTACGGTGAGTTGGTCTGAACTTGTGCATCCGTTATTGGTGTACACATTTAGGGTGATGTTGTAAGTGATAAGGCTGGGTGAGAAATTGAAGTACGTGTATTCATGCAACGTATTGCTGTTGCTGCTCACGTCACCGGTTCCATAAACCCATTGGAAATAGTCCGCCCCTATAGAATAGTTAGCAAGCACTGCCGTCATCGGGTAACAATCAAAGAGGTTGTCAATCTGTGCTACAGCAAGGGGAGTGTGCAATACATGAATGTTCGCATCGGCAGTATCAGTGCAGCCGAATTGGTTTTCGGCAACAAGTTCGGCAGTGTATGTTGTATCGCTGGTGCTGTTGGTGGTGTAAATGTTCACAGGATTGTTTGCTGCTGAAAATTGTCCGTCACCAAAACTCCACTCATAAGAATTCGCATCAATACTTTGGTTCATGAACATGGCAGCATGAGGTGAACATCCTATCGTGTCCACTGCAAATGCTGCAATCACTTGCGGGTACAACGAGAAGATGGCAGTGGTTGACGATGTGCATCCCTCATTTGTTGATGCAACGAGCACGATGTTGTAATCCATCAAATCATCCATCGGGTCCTGGAACACATGCACATGAATTGAATCGCTGTTTGCAGAAGTTTGTCCGTCACCATAATTCCAGTTGTAGGAATCTGCATAAATAGAAGTGTTGGAAAAAATGATGGGAGCTGGTTCGCACAATGACGTTTCGCTCATTTCAAAATCAGCAACCGGAGTTGGATTGATCACAACAGGGAAACTGATTTCATCCACACAACCGAAAGAAGATGTGGTTTGAAGTTGTACGTTGAAGATGATGGGGTCGGCAGTGTTGTTTACGAAATAACCAGTTGGATTCTCTTCGGTGGATTGCAATCCGTTTCCGAAGTCCCACAGGTAACCACTTCCATTCACACTAGTGTTGTCGAAGTAAACGCTCGCAGGCGCGCATTGCGGTGATGGTTCATTGACACTTGCCACAACTTCAGGATACGCCTGCACAGGAATTACAAATTGATGCGAACATCCGTCATCGGAATGTGCGGTGAGCATCACCTGGAAATTCTGCACACTGTTGGTAGTGTTATAGTAAGTGTGTGTGTGTGTGACTGAACTTGTAGTTGAAGTTGTTCCATCTCCATAATTCCATTCGAAGTAGTCGGATTGTATCGAAAGATTTTGAAACGTGACGGTGAGCGGTGCACAACCCGCGGTGACATCCGCATTGAATTGTGCAAGTGGTGAAGGATTCACCAGTACGCTACTGGACGCAGTGTCCACACAACCAAAAGGTGAAGTGGCAACAAGAGTTACCGTGTAAAGAATCGGGTCGTAAGTCGCGTTCTGGTATTGATGCGTAGGAATTGCAAACGTGGAAGTGGTGCCATCACCAAAATCCCACAAGTACTCTAGCGCACCCGATATGTATGGCATTGTAACGGTGAGTGGTGCACATCCGCTATCTGGCCAAATCGTGAAATCCAAATCGGCCAGAGGGAAAACGGTGATGATATGCATGACGGTGTCATTGCATCCATTGCTGGCATAAGCATAAAGCGTTACGTCATACGTATCAATAAAGCCGGAAGTGTTATTGAAAGTGTAAACAGGATTCTCTGTTGTCGTTGTTGTTCCATCACCCATATCCCACAAGTAAGATGATGCGCCTGTTGATGTATTGAAGAAGTTAGCTTCAAAAGGTGAACAACCCGGTGGTGTGCTGTTGTCATTAAATCCTGCTTGTGCCGATGGGAACACTGTAACGAAAAGTGTATCCGTTCCGCCACAACCATATTCGTTGTCGGCAGTCATGGTTATCACATAAGTAGTGTCCTGAGTGGTAGGATTGAAGTACGTGTGAAGAGGTTCAGCAGCGGTGGAGTTTTGTCCGTCACCGAAATTCCAGGTGTAGCTGATTGCATTCGTGGTGGTGTTGCTGAACTGAACAGTAACGGGCCCACAACCATTCAATACATCTTGACCTATTTGTGGAGCGGGTGCTTCATCCACCGACATACTCAGTGTCACTTCATCATTGCAATGAACAGTAGTCACTTCGAGGGTGACATCAAAAGTTCCGGTAGCATTGTATAAGTGCATGGGAGATTGGTTACTTGAAAATTCTCCATCATCGAAATCCCAGTTCCAGGTAATGATTGGATCATTGACACTACCAGCAGATTCGTCAATAAATTGTGCAGAGTCACCTTCGCACAAATTGTTCATAGCAAAATCCGCAACGGGTGATTGATAAAGCTGTATCACTTCGGTATCACTTCCGGGACAACCGTTCTGTCCTAAAACTGCGAGTGTCACATTGTATGTGCCGGGGCTATCATAACTGATGGTAGGCGGTGAATTGCCGGAATAACTTCCGGGAGAAACATCGAACGTCCAGTTCCATTGCACCGCATCACTGGCCACTTGAGTGAAGTTCACATCAAGATTATCGCATCCCATTGTTTGGTCAGGAATAATGCTTACCACTGGATTGGGCAAGACAACAACCTGCACCGATGTTGTATCACTGCATGAATTGGATGCTCCTGTCACTCCCACCATCGCTTGCACGGTGTAGGTTCCGGGTGTGCCATAAACAAAAGTGATGTTGCCGCCTCCGGTTGGTATCCATCCCATTCCGTTACCGAAATTCCATTTGTAAACATTCATTCCACCGGTTGACTGCTGGTAGAATGTGACGGGAGTTCCTACACAAACGGTGTCATCGCTGATGTCAATTTGTGCTATCGGTGGAGGCACAATTTGAATCGTGATAGAAGTAGGTGCAATGCCGCAGAAATTGCTATCTGCCATTTCAATCGAATACGTTCCTATTCCGGGAAATGCAATGGTGTGAGGAAAAGTGGGTGGCCACGGAGTCCAGTCAACAATTGAGTCGTAACCGAGATTCCAGTAGTCACCGAAATTCCAGTATTCATACCGCTGGTAAATGTTTCCCTGGAAGTAGCAGTTCAATTCCGTGGTGTTCATGAATGTGACTACCGTGTCGGGATAACAAAGCAATGTGGCTGATGCACTGATACTCGGATCATCCAAATCCCAGATGCGGATGGGATTGAAAGTGGCTTGTGATGGGCCTCCCTGCACAGTGTTGCAATAATTCGCAGCCCACAAGGTCACTTCTGTTTCGCAATCCACCGTTCCCACATCGTAGAGGTGTGCAATGGTTTGCTGCCAGTTGGTGTAATCGAAAACAAGTTGGGGACTGCCATCACCGAAGTCCCAAGTGAAAATTGTTGTTTCAGAAACATTTGTTGCGGAGTTGATGAACTCCATGACCTGCGGTGCGCAGGATTGTGTGAGACCGCCAACAGGAATTTGTATCGAAGCACTTGTGGCTTCCTCCATCACCAATACACCCGTGACCATGCAGCCGGTTGCTGTTTCCGTAATCACCACAACAAACGTGTCAACAGCAGAGACGTAAGCATGTTGTATGAAGTCGGGATAGGTCCATGAAGCACCGCTGTCATCCGGTGTTCCATCTCCCCAATCAATGGTATAAGCACCCCATGAGTCAGGAGTCTGCACGTTCAGCGTGTAATCATTTCCGCTGCACGAATACCAATACGGTTCGTCAGTGACGGTGCCATAAAAATCATAAACTTCGGGGCATTGGGCGGAAACAACATGTGTCAAAAAAAGGACTGCGATGCTCTGGACAATTGCTCTTAGTCTGATGTTTCCTTTAAGTATCATGTGTGCTCATACGGGAGCACACTGCGTAAGTATTCAGTTTCATCAAAGTTTTAGACCAACTCGGGAAGCGAAGGGATGAGATATGGCGATTTTACGATGTGCATTTGATGTGGTGATGTGAGGAAAATGTGATGATGTGAAAATGATGAGAAATTCTCAGCTCGATTGCGTTGAGTTCAGTAATCGTCACATCGTCACGTCCTTTTTCATCCTCTCCACCATCTCCCCCACTGCGGGACAAACCAATGTGTTGCGGTAGGTTAGGTCAAGAATCTGCGACATGTTTTTGCGATCGGTGTGCGGGTAGTCCCGACAAGCCTTTGGTCTCACATTGTAAATGATGCAATAGTTTTTTTCATCGAGAAATACGCATGGTGCAGAGTTGAGCACCCAATCGTTTTCATCATCAAGATGCAGGAATTTTTTGGTGAAATCTGCTGGACGTATTCCCAGGTGCTTGCTTATGCGTTCCACATCCACATCCCGGAAAATGGGTGAAGTGGTCTTGCAGCAATTGGCACATTGAAGACAATCGGTATGCGAAAAAACTTCTTGGTGTTGTGCATGAAAAACCTCATCGAGGTTTTTCTTCTTCGAAAGCGAGAGAAGAAATTTTTTGTTCTCTTTTCGTTTGCTGTGCGCGTTAATAAGGTGGGCCTTCAGGCTTGCATCCATCAGGACAAAACTAGATGCTAAGTGAAGCAACTGTGTGCGTGCCTGTAATATGTAAGCCTGCCAAAAAATGAAAATGAGAATACTCCCGAAAAGTCGCGCACAGCCTTTACTTCTACCACAGTGATGCTTTACCAGTTTCCGGCATAGCTTAAATCCTCGCTTGTGGTATGTGCCAGATATTGATGTTTCAGGGTAAAAATCTGTCGGATATGCAGGAAGTCGTGCTCCACCCAGTTAGCAAGAAATTTTTCGGCACTCACTGCACCCAGTTGCGGATGATGGTGTGTGCTCTTCCAATTCGGTTCAACCAATGAGATAAACCAGGCAATCGAATTCTCACGCTCTTTCCTGAATTCAGAATATGTGTTTTGAATATTTCTTCCCATATAGTCGCGTTCCATAACCCATGCCTGTGGGTTGATTGGTGGCATAGGTTCGTCAGGAGTTTCAAAACAATGCTTAATGCGGGAGCGGAAATCTTCACGCTCTTCATCCAGCAAATGGCAAACAATTTCTTTGAGGCACCATTTGTCAGGATGGAAACGCCACGTCTGAAATTCTTCAGAATCGTGTGGCAAAATCCCATGAAAAATTTCCTTGTTTCGTGCCAATTGTAGAAAGAGGTCTTTATGTATCATTTTTTCTTTTCAATGTTTGTAAGAAATTGCTTCATGGGTTCCCAGTAGTATCTCTTCCAGCCATCTTTTAATGACTGCACTTTGTGTTCTGGAACTCCTGTTTGTACAAAGTTGAGTTTTGTCCCTTTTGAATGGTTCTCAAATTGAAACGTGCATATAGAAAAATGATCTTCCGGCCAGCCATCTTCGGTAAAATGCCATGCCTGCACAATCTTATTTCCTTCCATCAACTCAATGTTGTATCCACGAACATAACCATCGAAAATGTTGAATTGGCCGTTTATTTTTTTGCTCACAGAAACTTTGCCTCCGGTAAATGCACCGTGCTTTTTTGAATTCATGATAAGGTCGTAAACTTCGTGGGGTGCCGCCTGGAATATCACGGATTGCTTAATGGATTTGGTTTTCATACCTGGAAAATTCTTGGAGTTTTAATGATGCGGCTTTGTTTGGAGAACCAACTGTTAATGGGAAACTATCCATTGGAAAATCATCCACCCGTTTATGCCCAGCAAACCATAAAATGCAACGGGGGCAATCAGCGAGTAACGGTAGTTGCTGAACCAGGCACCCACAATGAAAACCGATGGAAGCAGGGCGGGGGCGAATGTCCATTCGAACAGAAGCTGTTTAGAAAAGAGAATTGAGACAAGAAGCGATATGGAAATAATGAAACTCACGCTGCGAGTATTTCTTGATTTGGTAGATTCAGTTTTGAAAAAAAATCCAGGGAGCGAAAGAAGGAATATCACGGCTGATGCTATAAGCATACTGCGCTGACTCAAACTGAGCGTGGAGAACAAAGGAGCGCGATAGTCCATCATCCCCCTGAAAAGAATGAGATCATTCATTTCGCGGTTCCAGAATTTCCAGGTCACCCAGAATACAAAGGGGAAAAGAAAGCCAAGCAGGGAGACAACAAATTCCCGCCAATTGAACGTTCGGGTGTACATCACACACAGCAACAAGCCGGGCAAAAGACTTACGTAAGGCGGATAGATTAGAGCAGCCATTCCGAACGCCAGTGCACTTTCAAAGTAATGCGACAGCACCCTTGTTTGCCGGTAAACATGCAGCAGGCGAACCAACCCAAACCCGATAAATAAGTGGGCAACCAGCAGTGGAACTTGGATATGGAAAAAACAAAAAGTGGTTGCCGCCAGTGAATAGAACAGTGCGGGGATATGACTGGGGGCCGAGTGAAACTCGAAACGATTGAATACATAATTGAGAAGAATTGCTCCGCCTGAAATAAGCGTAGCAGTGACAATAAGCAACGGCAGTTGTTGTGCATAGAGTGGTTCCAGCACTGTGTCCAGCGGAAACCGTGAATCCTTCACCACCATATTTCTTCCATAGCCCGCTGCCAGCAATCCCCCGAAACTGATGGCAGGGGCAATGAGCAGGAGGAATGGAGAATTGGAGGCGAACTGCCGAAGAATCATCGGTGGAAATCTATTTTGACAAAAATGTGGATTGTCCTTTCATGGTGGTCGTGCATTTTTACTTTTGCCGCACAATTTTTTGAACAATGAATTTACAAGACATACTCGAACCAATTGTATCCGCACTTCAATGGTTTTTCAAGATTCTTCTCGAGCCCACCAGCCATTGGTTAAATTGGGTGTGTATCGCCATTGCGTTCATCGGCATCTTCTATTGGATGCGCAGGCAGGGCAACTACAACCGCAAGGCGCTAAAAGAAGGAACGACACCGTAGACATTCCCGAAGATTCCAACTATCACACCCCGGCAAAACATTGTGTTGGGGTTTTTTGTTTGTTGCTGTGAAAAGAAAAATGGCTGTCGCATGCGCAGCATCCTTTGGAAAAGTCGCATTGCCTAGCGCAAAGGCGCGGAAGACGCAAAGTTATTTTTCTAATTATCAGTCCAAATTTTCTTTGCGCCTTCGCGTCTTTACCTGAGATTTAGGCTATGCCTTTTGCGAAATTTTGCGCAGATCAAAACCAATGTCTTTTCTAAAGGTTTTGCCGGAATATTCAATCAACTCGACATTTTTATACGACCATTTGAGTGCGTCTTCCATTCCTTTTCCCAACGTTGTTATGGCAAGCACCCGCCCCCCATTGGTCACCACTTTCCCTTTGCTCATTTTAGTACCTGCATGGAACACAATGCTGCGCTCCACCTTTTCCAGCCCTTTTATTTCTTTACCCTTATCGTACTTACCAGGATAGCCTTTGGAAACCAGCATTACCGTGGCTGCTGTGCGTTCGTCCACCTGCAGGTCGCACTCGCCCAACGTGCCGGTGGCCACGCCTTCAAACAAACTGAGCAGGTCACTTTTTATGCGGGGTATCACCACTTCCGATTCCGGATCGCCCATGCGGCAATTGTATTCAATCACATAAGGCTCGTTGCCCACTTTCATTATTCCAATAAAAATGAATCCTTTGTAAATTATGCCTTCTTCGCGCAACCCGCGCATGGTGGGAAGTACTACCTGGTTATCCACCTTATCAATAAACTCGCGGGTGGCAAATGGAACCGGTGACACTGCACCCATACCTCCCGTATTAGTGCCGGTATCGCCATCGCCCGATCGCTTGTAGTCTTTTGCTGAAGGAAGAATTTTGTAAGACAACCCATCAGTAAGAATGAATAAGGAGAGTTCAACGCCCTTTAAAAATTCTTCAACAACCACCTTGCAGCCTGCCTCACCAAACATTTCTCCGGTGAGTATTTCTTTTAGTTGCGATTTCGCATCTTTTAAATCCGGGATAATCAACACACCTTTTCCGGAAGCAAGCCCATCGGCTTTCAGCACATAAGGCGCCTTCAGTGTTTCAAGAAATTTTTGCCCCGCTACAAGTGTTTCTTTGGTAAACGCGGCATACTTGGCAGTGGGTATGTTGTACTTCTGCATAAACTGTTTTGCGAAGTGCTTGCTGCCTTCCAGTTGTGCGCCTTTTTTGTTGGGGCCTATCACGGCCACTTTTTTCAACTCTTTGTCGGCTGCAAAAAAATCAGCAATACCATTTACAAGCGGTTGTTCAGGTCCTACAACTACAAGCTCAATGTTTTTTTCGAGCACGAATTTTTTCACTGCCTTAAAATCATCCGGTTTGATGTCAGCATTGATTCCCACCTGTGATGTTCCCGCATTGCCTGGCGCTATGTATAGCCCAGTCAATTGTGAGCTTTGGGCAAGCTTCCACGCTATGGCGTGTTCGCGTCCACCGGAGCCTAGTACTAAAACGTTCATTGTTTTTTTGTAAAATTTGCGCCAAAGTAAGATTCAATAATTCCTACAGATGCCATCAAGTTCTAAACAGAAACGAGACCTTCGTGTTTCTTTGCCTTCGACATGAATCTATCTGCTGTCATCATCACCCTCAACGAAGAAAAGAACATAGCCCGCTGCCTGGAGTCGCTTCAAGGCATAGCTGATGAAATTGTGGTGGTGGATTCGTTTAGCTCTGACCGCACCGAAACAATTTGCAAATCATATGGCGTTCGTTTTATGCAACAACAATTTGAAGGTCATATCCAACAAAAAAATTTTGCACTCAATCAGGCTTCAGGAGACTGGATTCTGTCTCTGGATGCCGATGAAGCATTGGATGAAGCATTGAAGAAAAACATTCTTGGTGTGAAATCCAATTCTGCCTGCAGCGGTTACACCATGAACCGCCTCACCAACTATTGCGGGCATTGGGTGCGCCATTGCGGCTGGTATCCCGATTCAAAACTCCGCCTGGTTAAACGTGATGCCGCCAAATGGACGGGAGTGAATCCTCACGACAGGCTAGAACTGATCAATAACGAAAAAACAATTCACTTGGGCGGAGACATTTTACATTACTCCTACTACACACGGCAAGATCACTTGCTGCAAATTGAATACTTCAGTTCCATTGCAGCACTGGAACTTCACCAGCAGAAATCAAGCACCAACTGGTTTATAATTATTGCCAAAGTGGTTGCACAATTCACAAAGAGTTATTTCCTGAAAGCCGGTTTTTTAGATGGCACCACAGGTTTTACCATTTCAAGACTCTCCGCTTACGCTACTTATCGTAAGTATTACAAACTGAAACAATTTCATGCAGGAAAAGAAATTTGAAAGAATTATTATTTCGCGAACCGACAGCATTGGGGATGTGATGCTAACGTTGCCAATGTGTGGTGTGCTGAAGAAATTTTTCCCGCATTGCAAAATTTCATTCCTGGGGAGATCATATACACGCGCCATTATCAACTCCTGTATTTATGCTGACGATTTCCTGGACTGGGACGAAATAAAAATGCAAAGCCCAATAAAACAGATTGAAATTTTAAGCGAGGTAAAAGCAGATGTTATCATTCATGCCTACCCGCGAAAGGAAATTGTCTGGCTCGCAAAACGCGCTAACATCCTCCTAAGGATTGCCACTGGCAACAGGCTGTTCACGGTCACCAAATGCAACCGGCTTGTTTTCTTCACTCGAAAAAATTCTCCTCTGCACGAAGCTCAACTAAATTTGAAATTGCTCAAACCATTGGGCATCGAACCGGAATTATCGAAGCAGGAACTGGAAGCGTATTTTGGTTTTCAACCATCGGGAGCGATTATTCCATTTTCATTTCCACCTTTTGAAAACAAGACACGTATTGTCCTTCATCCATTGAGCAAAGGCAGCGCAATTGAGTGGGGATTGGAAAATTATCAGCGTCTTATTGAATTTTTGTCCCCCGAAAAATTCGAGGTTTACATCACAGGAACAAAGGAGGAAGGAGAACAAATTTTATCTCAGCATCCGCTATCTGGAAAAAATGTGAGCGACCTTACCGGAAAGTTTACACTGGAAGAATTGATTGACTTCATTGGACAATGTGATGTGATGGTTGCAGCGAGCACAGGTCCATTGCACATTGCCGCAGTCCTCGGCAAAGTCGCTATCGGGTTGTTTTCACCAAAGCGGCCTATTCATGCAGGAAGATGGGCGCCTATTGGAAAAAATGTGCAAGTGATTTCTTCCAAAGTTCATCCACACAAAGGAGAAAAACTCGCCATTGAACCTGGGGAAGTTTTCAGGCTTGTGGAAGAGGTCTTGCAATCAGCAGTGAAAACATGAACGCAAAAAAGGTGACACCGGCCTGCGTTTCCAATGTGTCTTCGGCAAGGCATGAAAGGGCTGCAATAATTATGAACGACATAAACAGTGGGTCGCGCCATCGTTTGGCGAAAACAACAGGGTGAACTATTACCCAAACGAACCACAGCAATCCGAAAATTCCAAGAGTGGCCCAAAAAGTCAGGTATTGATTGTGCGCTCTCAAGCGATGCTCTGCATCCAGCCGCGAGTTCATTTTTTCGTACTGTGCCTGATAAGCGCTCCTGATATCGCCTGTGCCGGTGCCCGCCCAGAAATTTTCTGTGATGATGGCCCAGGCCACGCGCCAGAATTCAATGCGCTGAAGAACTGAATGTCCGGAAGGGTTTCCTCCGTTGCGATACACGTCATACTCAAAAAGAATTTTATCAATGCGGCTGCGGATGCCACTTTTTTCGTGCTGGCGGGCACTGGTTGTTCCCCTTTCAATACTTCGCACATCATCATCTGTAAGAAGCGCAATGCCGTCAAGGTCTTTTCTTAATCCTTTAGAAGTTAGGTAACGAATCAATGTTCCTTTCACCGGATGGCCGAGTGCATCGGCACTGTCGGGATGCAAAGCGCTTCGCTGTCTCCAGCCGGAAAAAACTTCGCCCCATGCAATGTAAGTAAATATGTAATGGCCGTTTTCCAGTTGATGATTCTCCGGGCGATGTTCGTATTGCTCGCCACGCGGTGTCCATTCTTCGAGTTGGTTCCAATCAATTATTTCAGCAGTGAAATAGTTGTGGTAACAATTTTTCAGGTAGAGCAATAGAGAAACACTTCCGCCAATGAGCAAAGCCGAAGCTACAAACCGCATCATCATGAGTCGCGAACTGAAAATTTTGCTAAAGAGAAACCAGGCAGCCACAGCGCACAATACGCTGAACCCGGTGATAGATTCGATCACCCAAAGGAAGTAAAGAAAAAAAAGGGCAATGAGGATTGAAACGAATCGCCATTTTTTTTCTTTCGTGAAAACAATAAGCACTATGCAAATGCCAAGTGCAAGCAGCAAACTGAAACGGATATGTGAAATGAAGATGGAAATTTCACGGACATCACCATGAGTGTTAGCTGGCCAGCCAGCATAATTGATAAGGCAAATGATGGCAGCAACACTAAGTGCTGCGATAAAAATTGCAAGCAATAGCCTGAACTTATTTTCAGCGATTGGCCGAAGGCTGAGTACAAGGAATGGCATGAAGAGCAAAGGCAATTTCACCAGCAGGTCTTTCCACGCATAGGTGAAATCGTCTGTCCAAAACAAGCCGATAAGCAAGAAGAGGTATAAGCCAGTAAAGATGATTGCGGCCTCGTTCTGAAGAAATTTTTTCGCACTTTGTTTAACACTTTCACCTCTTCCAAGCCTAATGTTGGTGGCCACATCAAGCATCCATGCACCCACCAGCCAAAAGCTGAACACACTCATGAAAAAATTGGAAAACGGAAGGGATACCATCAACATAGCCAACCCGAAGAATTGGCAAAAGCCGATAAGGTCATCCCAGAATTTCAGGAATGGAGTGGCGTATGCACGTTTTGATATTCCGCTATTCACAAGAACGGATTTCCGGATTCATAAATGCGAACTTGAAAACATGATGAATTGGCTATTTCTTTCCGGTGGCTGGCCCTTGCAGTAAGGATGAATAGGTGTCGTCAAAAACATTTAACGCCTTTTTTATCAAAGGATCGACCGGCAATTCGTGTTTAATCCTGCCAGTCTGCAGGTAGTAACGCGACACAATCTCATTTTCAAGCATAAGCTTGATCTGATCCTTGAATTTAATGAGGTCCTGTTCCTTGTGCGGTTCAATCCGTGCGAAGAGTTTGTCAAATTCCGCTTCGGCACCGGTGTAATATTTTTCTTCACCGGCCACTTTTTTCAACTCCTTGAAAAGTTCTTCTGTATGCGTGTGATATGAAAATTCCTTTCCTTTTGCATAGTTCACGAACTCATCGTATTGCACATCGGTCAGGTGAAAAACATCAGCCGAGTCAATGGCTGAATGTGTGGACCTGAATTGGGTGGCATAGTGAAAGATGATCCACTCATCTACCAGCGCTGCCAGTATGTTGCTCAT
Source organism: Flavobacteriales bacterium (assembly GCA_034408895.1). Lineage (GTDB taxonomy): Bacteria > Bacteroidota > Bacteroidia > Flavobacteriales_D > Sanyastnellaceae > UBA4660. The sequence goes on along the minus strand of JAWXCI010000010.1, from coordinate 21,902 downwards.
TTCCTCATTCTCAACGTCCACATCAGGATCCACACCACGTCCATCGTAAACTGTTCTTCCGTTTTTGGTCTTAAAGGGTTTGATAAGCGAATCGGAAACGGCTATCACCTTTCCGGTTTTTTCATCGCGGTGCGAATAATCCAATCGCTGTATGCATCGGCCAGAGGGTGTGTAGTATTTCGCAATGGTAAGTTTCAGTTTCGTGTTGTAGGCCAGGTCTTTCGTTTGTTGCACGAGTCCTTTGCCAAAACTTTCTTCACCCGCCACCACGGCACGGTCGAGGTCCTGCAAACTTCCGCTCACCACTTCGCTGGCCGATGCACTCATGGCATCAACCAAGATGATGAGAGGCATCTGGATATCGAGTGGCTCGTTCAATGCGTAGTAGGTTTTATTCCACTCGTCAATCTTACCTTTAGTTTTCGTTATTTCAGTTCCTTTCGGAACAAAGAAGTTTACGATGTTGACCGCCTCGCGAAGTAAGCCTCCACCATTGCCGCGCAGGTCCAGAATCAATTCCTGCATTCCTCTTCCTTTAAGGTTGTTGAAGGCGTTGCGCACATCGCTGCTGGCGGTCTGTGTAAATCCTGTAAGCTGGATATAGCCCGTTTCATCGTTGAGCATATCGAAGTAAGGGACATCAGGAATCTTGATTTCTTCACGCTTCACTTTAAATGTTCGCGTTACCGGTTCACCGGGTCGTTGTATTTCAAGTTCCACTTCGGTTCCCGGCTGTCCGGTAAGGAAGTCGCTCAGGTCGTCCACCGTTTTGCCAGCCACGGTTTTGCCATCAATCTTCACGATTACATCACCGGCAAGCAGCCCCGCTTTTGCGGCAGCGAATCCCTGCTGGGGTTCCGCAATCGTTATTTTTCCATCAATGGTATTTACCAACGCACCTATTCCTCCATATTGCCCTGTGGTCATAAATCGGTAGTCCTCAATTTTCGATTCCGGATAATAAACGGTGTAGGGATCGAGCGATTTTAGCATAGCATCAATCCCACTTTTCATCAGGGCACCGGGTTTGGTTTCGTCCACGTAATAGATGTTCAATTCCTTGTAAAGCGAAGTGAAAATTTCCATGTTTTTGGAAATTTCGAAGTAGTCTTCGGTCACCCTCATGCCTGTAAATAATACACCGGCACACACCAGCGCGATCATAAGTTTCTTCGGAGAGGTGATGATTGCTTTTTTAATGTTCATGATTTTTTATTGGATTCTGAAAGTGGGATTTTTTGGATGAAACGTTTTATGAGTTCAGATATTTTGCCAAACACATATTCATGGTCGGGCAGTTGTCTGCCGGTAAAAATAAAGAGCAGTGCTGCCTGTTGCTGCTGCTCCTCCAGTGCAAGGTAATGCTTCCATTTTTGTTTGCGGTAAGCTTCGCGCATCAGCCGCCTTACCCGGTTCCTGTCATGGGCTGCTTTGTAAAGTTTCTTGCTTGCGCTAAACAATACTTGTGCAGGAAATGTTCCTGGAATTTCCACGAATTGGTAAAGAAGAACGAACGATGTTGTTTTAATGCTTTCACCACTTTCAAAAACAGCTTCAATGATTTTTTTCCGGCTCAGCCTTTCTTCCTTGCCCAAGCCTTGATCAGTATTTCTAGAGGTAATTATCATGTGGCAACTAAAACCGAATAGTGATTTTTGAAAATAAAGAAGGGTCATGATGTTTCAAGACCCTTCATCAGCCGGACGGAATTTTTTACCTGTTTTCCCTGATGTATTGTTCGAGCGCCATGGACATGGAAGGTGCCTTGGGGGTGGGTGCCATCACATCAATGCGCAATTTGGCATCCTGCACGGCCTTAGCGGTGGTTTGGCCAAACACAGCAATGCGGGTTGAGTCTTGTTTGAATTTAGGAAAATTCTTGAACAGAGATTCAATGTCAGCCGGACTAAAGAACAAGAGCATGTCGTATTTCACATCGGCCAAATCGCCCAGGTTGCTGCACACGGTTTTATACATCACGGCTTTGCTGAAAATAATTTTTTCTTTTTTGAGTGTGTCTGGGATGGACGGTTTCAACAAATCAGAACAGGGAAGCAAGAATTTTTCCTGTTTGTGTTTTCTGATGAGACCCATCAGGTCATTGAACGTGCTCTGTCCAAAGAAAATTTTTCGTTTGCGAAATTGGATGTACTTCTGGAGGTAATAGGCAATAGCTTCGGACATGCAGAAGTATTTCATGCTTTCCGGTATAATGGCACGCAGTTCTTTGGCCAGCCGGAAGTAGTGATCCACGGCATTACGGCTGGTGAAAATCACCGCACCGTGCTCAAGTATATTGACGCGCTGCTGACGAAAGTCCAACGATTCCACCCCTTCAACATGAATGAATGGACGGTAGTCAATCTTCAGTTTGTACTTTTTAGCAAGTTCAACGTAGGGGTTTTTTTCCGTGCCAGGATCCTGCTGGGTAATAAGAATGGTCTTGATCTTTTCGCTCATGAAAGGCTCCTGCTTTGTATAGATTGTGCGACCTGGGCTAAACAGACAACCAAGTGGCTAGGGGATGATGAACCGCAAACAAATGATTGCCGGCAAAATTTCAAAGTTGCAAATGTAGAAGAAGATGTAAAACAGAGGCACTTTTGATTCCAGCGCTCCCATAGTTCCCCGGAATAAACGATAAAGCCAGAATGAGCCCAAAATTGCCCAGTAAATCCAGATGGACAGGTACACATTTTCCAGGTTAGTGTAACATAAAATCAAGACACATGGAAGCAGCACCAGAGCGACCATGCGGTTAATCAGAAACACATTGCAGAGGTATTGATCAAGGCTGAAATCTCCATCGCTGATTACCTTGACGGTGCGTATGAAAAAAGATTTTATGGTGTAAACAACGGCAGGCAAAGCAGTGAGCAATAGAAAAAGCAAGAAGCCCGTCAAGCCCCATATGTTGATCAGGAAAACTTTAGCCGTTGCAAACAGGAACAACCCCATGACGAGACAAAAGACAAGAGTGAACAGGAAGTTTTGGCGTGTATCTACCGACTCCTCGCGCATCACTTGACGCAGTATCCTGGAATTAACGAATGCATTGAGCAGCCGTGTGAAGTAACCTGGGTGGCGCCACCTGGCCCAGGCAATTATTACCAAGATAAACAGGAAGACAGGGGCCATCCATTGTTCGGCTAGCTGTGTTGCTGGACGTTCTATAATTTCCACCCTTTTAAATTTTGCGGAGCCGAAACTAAAATGACATCCTGAGGAGAAATGAGAAGAGCCTCAAACGTTTTCAACCGGGGGGATTCAATTCAACTTGTGTGCAAGCACACAAGTCTCTTTGTGTTTCATCACAGTTCCATCTGTGGAAAAAACTTCGAAGTAGATGATGTAAATGCCGATTGGGGCAAGTTGTTTTTCGTCTGTGGTACCATCCCAACTGACAGATGTGTTGGTACCTAGTAATTCATTTTTGGTGAGGTGGCGTATTTCTCTTCCTTCACTATCGAAGATGTAGATGTTCGCCACAAGTCCTGGTGTGTCATCGCTGTAATGAATGGTTACCACATCGTTGTAGCCATCATTGTCAGGTGAGAAAATTTCAGGCTCAATAGAAATTCCTTCTGGGTTAAAATCACCGAAGAACGTTTGTGAGTTGATGTAACCGGGAGTTGCAAAGCCTTGCGATTCGGCAGCGCTATGCCAATTCGTGTCATCATCACTTGGGCGAAATGCGTCAATGCGTTCGAGTGAAACACCATCGTTTGAGTTGAGCAATGCAAAGTGCATGGCATCGTTGTAAGTGAAATAGTCGCTGGTTGCAAGAGTGGGCATAAGCAGAAAAACTTCGCCTGCTTGTACATTGTATGTCGGCAAGCTTTCCACTTCCCAAATCCGATTGGTTTTTGTAAAAGGATAAAATTCAGGAAGCAAACTTCCGTCAGCAGTCAGCACGAGATATTCACCGGGCAACAACACATAGTTGAGTTCGGTGATGATTTCTGAAACATCCGGAACATTGTTTTCACCGTTCGCGATTCGCCAATCGGCCAGAGAAATTGGTAGTACAGAGCGATTGTAAATCTCTACAAAATCATATCCTCCATCAAATGGATTAAAAAGAATTTCATTGATGATGATGCCACCAACTTCAGGTTCCTGCCCTAACGCAAATTGTCCCGTGACAAGCCCGGCACTGTTACTCCAACAATCGTTTAACCCAAATAACTCAAAGGCGTAAATCATGCCTGCTTCCATTTCACCATATTGAATGATAACCTGTTCGCTGGATTCTCCCCACAAGAATGCACTTGGAGAATTGAACACTTCGCCATTCACTGTCCAACTCAATCCGGCAAGTGAAGATTCATCAATGGGTTCATCAAAAACCAGCGTGACGTGTTCCTGCGGTTCATTCAACACATATAATAATTGTGGTGGCGAAGAGTCCGGTGTTTCATCCAAAACGGAATTGACTTCACCCGCAGTGCCTCCGCGTGAATCAACGCTCGCTCTCCAGTTGTCTTCGTTGCTGCACGGGTCGTTGGGGTTGATGAGTTCGAGCGACCATCCGCCATCGTTTTTGTTAATGTCATGATACCATTGGTCGGTGTATGAAACTTCATCAAGGATATTTCCATCAGCATCTTTCAGCGTGAGTGTTGCTCCTGTGTTGGTGAGACCAGAGAAATTTTCAATGAATACTTTTTTATCGTAAGCAAGAAATGCAACTGCGTTGCTTTGGTCAGCGATGATGATATAATCGTTCGGTTCAATCAACACCTGTTCATCAATTATTTCATCATTCAACATCACCCCTTTCAGATCAAGTTGGCTCAGGCTTTTGTTATACAGCTCCACATACTCAGCATTGGGCATGAGTATCGGGGGATCGGGATCGGGCATTATTTCATTGATGATGATGTCGCCCACTTGCGGGCTGAATGCTGCAAAAAAATCGAGTGTCACAAACTGTATTTCATTTCCACTGCAATCGGAAATTCCATTCACAAATAATTGCCATGCTCCTGGCGGGTTCAGAGGAAATTGTACTTCCATTGTCACTCCATCGAGTGCAGAATTCCACACACTGTTGAACACACTGCTGAATGGAATAAACTCCCATGATGGTGATGAATATCCCGTTGTGTCCATCGTTTCCGAGAATTGAACATAGATGTGATTCAAGTCTGCAATGCCCCATGCAACGACAGTGGGCGCCACCACATCGGGAGATGAATTGAAAACAGAGTTCTGTGCCGCGGGTGTTCCTCCGTTTATGTTTTGCGATTCACTCCAGTTGCTCGCAGTCATACAGGGCAATGCCGGATTGATTTGTTCTAGTGTCCATCCACCCTCAGACTTTTCCGGTGTGTCGAACCAATCAACGCTATAAACAAGAATGTCAATGATGTTTCCGTTGTTGTCAATCAGAGTGAGTGAATCACCTTCATTACTCAGCGCAGTGAAGGAGGAAATCCCGATTGCATCGGGAAACTCTGTCACAAAATCATCTTCACACAAAACCACAAATGCACCGGGAGCAAGTGCGAATGATGGAAGTGTTTTCGCAGTAGTTGAATTCACAAATTGCCAATCACTCAAATCAAATGCTTCATCACCTGCATTGAACAACTCTACAAACTCAGCATCAGGTAATCCAACAACCGGTGTAGGATCAGCAAATACCTCGTTGAAAACAACATTACGGAAAGAAGCTGTGGCGGGAACAAACCACATAAAGTCAGCGGAGGAACCATTGGAAGAATTTCCATTCAAATCCTCTACGTCAATCTCTTGCAAAGTGGAAGTCACATTCGCAGTAAATGCAGTTCCGAATGTGAGATGAACGAGCGCATTATTCACATCATCGCGCGCGGCATTGGTTGCTGTGCCGATTCCGGCAATGGTGTAAAAGGTGCTGGTTTCTCCAGTCAGTTCATCAACCTGTTCATTGAAAAGAACGTCAACCGTAGTGGATGAGGTCGCAGTTGCGGAAATAATTTCTGGAGGAGTTGTATCAACCACAATGTCTCCGAAATAAATATCATCAAAGAAAAAGTTGTCGGCATTGGAAGCTGTGTATGTACACACCATTCCGAAAGTTGTGCATGAAGAATATGCAGTGTCGTTTACTGTTGCCTCCAATGAATAGCTCACGCCATCATCGGAGGAATACATGTTCCAGTTACCCGCGCCATCGCGAATCACTTTAATGAACATTTCAACCGAAGAAGAGATGTTAGTCGTTCCGGCCATCAACTCCACCACACTTCCTGCACCATCATCGCGACAGAATTTTATCACATCAGCAGTTCCGGCTTCTCCAAGTTTGAGAAAATATCCTTGCACACCAGCGGTTCCGCTTCCTGAATAACTCAACACATTTCCTGAAGCAGCAATGTAAATTCTTGATTGGTTGTTATCGCTCCCCGCAAAACTTTGCTTCACCCAAATGCGCCATTCTTTATTGTCGAGCGATGTGGATGTGAATGAAGTAGTGAGATAAGATTGTGCCGCTACATCGTCATTGAGTTGAAGCTGGGCATCGGGATTCACGATGAAATTGTCGGTGGTTCCTTCCCACAATGTTCCGGTGGTGAAGTCTCCATCATTAAAATTGTCGGATACAATTTGGGCGCTGGTAATGTGCACAGCAAGGATTGCAACAACGGCAATCACAAAGCTCAAAAAAGATTGTTTTGTCAAAAGCAATTTCATTCGGGTCGAAAGTCGGGAACAAATTAAGCCGATTCTATTAAGAGATTGGAAATTCGGTCCAGTGTCAATGACAAGAGTATTTCGACAGTTGACCCTGCGGGTGTCGCATTGGTTTCTATCCAGACGTTGTAAACATCGCAAGACGAACTGAAAGGTTCTGAAGGAAAATTTTATCATAAACTTCCAGTTGTCTTGCCTGAAGTTGGCATTCAGTCAAAACCGAAAAGAGAAAACCATTGACTAATCCTAAGTATATGCACGCGAATAATTGTTTGCCCGCCTATTCGCTGATGGCGCAGTGAAAACAACAGACCTACTCTTGTTTGTGGCATTGTTTGGCGGGCAATGTCAGTAAGCGATTTAAAAAGTAAAAAAAAGAGGCCGCCCTTTTTGAGACGGCCTCTTTTTATTTAAGTGATCAACCTGTTCGAAGGCACCGTTGTTATGGTGCCCAGATACCATTGTCAGCACGTATGAAATGTTTTAATCAATAACTCGAACCAAATGAACCCATCATCAAAAGCAAATCGCTGGTGTTGACAGTTAGGTCGTTGTTCAAATCCGGAAATCCGCAAAAACCTGAACAGCCATACGCAGCCATGAACAATAAAAGGTCGCCTGTGTTTACTGCGCAATCGTTGTTCTGATTTCCGCTGATATCAAAGCCAAATGCTGTGTTGGATGGCGCCCCGCCTGTGGCTATGGCAACACCGTTCGGATATTGCAATGTCCACCCTATTTGCCATGCTCCACCCATACCGCCAAATGGGTTTATCAATTGAATAGAATAACAGCCGGTTTGCAAACAAAACTCCTCTAAGCCGTAAGCACCACCTACAAGTTTACCTATGTGAAAAGTGGAATCATTTGCATCCGAAATTTGATACTCAAAATTTCCCCATCCGTTGGCATTTGCGTCTGTCATAATTATTTGAATGGGGGCACCTGGAGGCAGGCAATTGCCATCATCAATGGTTGCCAGCGAGTTGTAATTGCAAGCAGCTGGAACCATGCAACCGGGGCCACCTGTGGTGAAAATTATTGATTCAAAGGCGCCATCTTCCAGCGTTGCAGAAAAGAACCAATTCCACTGCGCGACCGAAATACCAAATTGTGCTCCATCCCAACCATCGCCTTCGGGGTCACTCATCCTCAATTCGTAGTCAGTGAAGGGGAGAAGTTCTGCGCAAATAATTCCATCAAATGCCTCGGTTCCTGTTCCAATCAAAATCGGAATTGCATCCGTAGTCCACAACTCCCAATTGGTGTATGATGGTGTTGAAGGTTCGGTAAGTGAAGCGGTGTTACAGTTGTAACAACAGTAGTTGTTGCTCAAATCAAAACTATTGAAGTTGCACGCCTGTTGGTTGTTGCAGCCATTCGTATTACATGTTCCATCACCCACAGAAAAGTTGAGATATGTGTTGTAGTCATCAGTTGTCAGCGCAGCGATTCCATCCACTGTAATTTGCCAGAGCAGCTCTTGTATATTTCCTTGCGGGCCTATGTATATGGAATAACATCCGGGCTCAAGGCACATCAGTTCAGATGAAGCAATTCCACCTTCAATAACGAGCGTTCCGAAGGCGACCTGCGTTGTCACGTTGTTCCAAATGGTGTATTCAATATCAAGATTATAGTCAGGATATGCGGTCAAAATTTCGATAGCAACTTCATGGCCTATACATGGATGGGTATAGACTGTTACTGCATTTGACGAGTTTCCACAATCATCGGTTAGTGTCCATACCAGCCAGGTTTCATCGGGGCTAACAGGAAGCCATTCATAGAGTATTACTACGTCATTAGTACCGCAGTTGTCATGAAAAACGGGGTATTCTGTAATCACACCTACCTCGCAGTTTTCACAAATGGGTGGTACATAATCGAACACCGGTGCTAGTTCATCGGTGAAGATCACAGACCAGGTTACGATGGCAATGTTGCCGCAAACGTCAATGGCGTTAAAGGTGTAGCTGCGTACCCAATTGCAGCCAGAGACTAGTTCATCGTTATAACTATATATTAGATCGAAAGAATTGCAATCGGTGAAGGTGGGTGCATCGGCTGGACCAGATTCCATCAATGAGCAATCCAATGTGCCGCCCGCAGGCACATATGTCGCAACGGGTATTGTGAAGTCAACATAGTCAATCGTCTGAAATAAAGTGTCACTTTGCCCGCAGGTGTTTGTGGCTATCCAGATTCTGATTAAGTTATCCTGACAATCGTCTGCCACCCATTGTTCTAAATAAGTAGTGTTGGCAGTACCGCAAGTGTTTTCAAGAATGGGCAGCCAACTCAATGGAATGGGTGCACCACATTCCAAGGTGTGAAAAGTATCTCCTGTGATTGAGATGAAAGCACTTCCATTTTTACAAATGAATAGAATGACAATTGCCGGTAATAGATTGCGGAAAGAATTTCGAAAAAATAGTTTCATTGTTTATATGGCTTAATTGTTACAAGAAGTTCCAAACACGCTGGTAAAGATGAGCAAGTCACCAACATTGACATCACCGTTGCCATCGAGGTCGCCCAGGCACACAGGTGAGAGGCAGTTGTCCACTATGCCATCGCAGTTGTTGTCAATATTATCCGTGCAAACATCTTCAGCAAATGGATTTCTCGTTGGGTCGGTGTCATCACAATCCAAGTAGTTAGAAACATATCCCACAGGTGGTGTTGCGTTGTTTGAAACATGAAATGGGTGGCCGAATGCATCACCATCGCTGTCTTGGTACCAGATAAATTCTGCCGCCTGGTCAACGAGTCCATCGCAGTTGTCGTCTATGCCATTCACCACATCTGTAGCTCCTGGAAATATGTCTGAATTGCTGTCGTTGCAATCACCATCGCAGGTTTTGTATCCATCGCCATCGTTGTCAAATTCCTCATCAATTTCTCCATCACAATCGTCATCCACTCCATTGCAAGTTTCTGTGTTTGCCGGATTTAGTTCTTCGTTTTCATCGTCACAATCTCCTGCGACCAGCACTTGATAAATGCCGTAAGGTTCGCATTGCATATTGCTGATGGCTGAATTGCCATACGCATCATTGTCCGCGTCTGCATAAAAAAGGGTGGGGCCTACGGTTATTGTTATTTCGTTTGATTTGATGGTGCAGCCATTGAGCGATGTGATGGTGCAGTAATAGGTTTCTATTCCAGAATCAATCGTTATGGTTGGTGTTGTTTCACCATTGCTCCATAAGTATGAAGCGCCATCTGTAGCAGTCAACTGCACATTGTCAGGAGAGCAAAATGCCAGAGGGCCATTTTGCGAAATGGATGCATCACCAGCTTTGGTCAGTTGGATATCATCCACGCGAAAGAATGAACTGTTACCGCTATTTCTTGTGAAGAGCAAGCTCAATTGACTGCTTGCATAAAAATTTTCATTGCACGTGATGTATTGCCAAGTATTCGACCCCGCTCCGGTGGAAAGTGTGTAGGTGAGTGGCGTGAAGTTGGTGCCATCGGTGCTATATGCGATAGACATGTGTGTCTCATTGCCATTGTTGGAACTCTTGTACACCCCCAGGCTCAATTGTAAATCGTAAATCGCACTCGTAGTGATGTTGTCTATTCTGAAAAAAGTTCCTGCGGTGCTGCCCAGTTCAACATTCATTGCACCGGAGGCTCCTGAATAATTGTTCGAAGGATTGGTGCTGCCCACAGTTGCTGATCCTGACATGGTGTAAGTGTCCATGTCGAACCCATTGTTTGTTTCATGGGTTGCCACAGAAACTGATGGAACCACTGTGCCAATGGTTTCAATAAAATGAGTAACCTCTGTATTCGAAATGGTGATTGAATTTCCAATACCTGAACCAACCGCAGAACCAATAACGATAGGGTTGGATGAAACTACGCGCACGAAATAACCCGCCACATTGTTGGCAACAGGTATCTGGCAGGTAATGGTTCCGGATGTTTGAGATTGCAACGTTCCGAGCACCTCTGGATTGTCAAACTGCCCGGATGAATTACTCAACTCGCAGGTGAATACGTTGCCCGCATTCATGGGTGTAGAAACAAATGACACATCGAAAAGGCTGCCTTCACAAATGGGCTGAGGAAGAAGTGGTGTTGTGGTGATTTGACCGGTTTGGTATTCAGCGCTGATTTCACTGAAAAGAACCACTCGCAATTGCAGATACTGACTCTGTGCAATCATAATATTACCTTCCCCAAATGCGTATATGCCTTGCGCATAGCTGTGCACATCTGCATCAATTTCGGTATTCCTCATCCACAATTCATTGCCAAGCCTATCCAGCTTACCAATCCAACCATCATAGTTGGGTTCTGATTGGCTGAAGAGATAACCAGCAAGAAAAATATCGCCATTACAGGCGAATGATGTCGCTGCTATTTTTCGTTTGTCTATTTCATTGGCATAATAGCTCCATTGCCTGGTGCCGGCCTCATCCCATTTGGTTACCACATAAGTATCTCCGGGGCCGCTGTAGCTGGCAGTGCCGGAGGTCAGCAGACTGCCATCAATGTCTTCATCAAGGTATAGGTAATCGAAAACTGTAAAGGCGGTTTCGTTTGAAAAGGTTTGCCAAAGTGTGACCCCGTTTTCGTCAGTGCGCAGCAGCCAGCCATCGTTGCTGTGTCCTTGGTTCACAGTGCCATTGTCAGATTCTGCTTCTCCAGCTATTGCAAATCCACCGCCTTTGCATGCTTCCACATTGTACAAAATATCTGTACCACTGGTGCCGAATGCTCTTTTCCAATCCAGTGTTCCATCAGCATTGTATTTCACTAGCCATCCATCCTCATCGCCATACACGGTGGTGACATCTCCGCCTGCAATGCCATGATAGCCGCAAGTCACATAACCGCCATCGAGGGTTAATTCTATGTCATAAAATTTATCATCGCCCGGGCCGCCCAATGTTTTTGACCACTCAGTATTGCCGTTGGCATCTGCTTTTAAAATCCAGGTGTCGTATGCCCCGTTGTTTAGCGCCAAATCTCCATTGGTTGATTTGGTCATGCCGCACAATACAAAACCGCCATCGCTGGTTGCCCTAAGTGCGTTGGCTTCATCATTCAACGAACCGCCATAACATTGTTGCCATAGTAGATTGCCATATTGGTCCACCTTTATTACCCACGCATCCTGCAAGCCGTGGTTGCCGCTCACATCACCATCATTGGAGTTGGTATTGGCGAGGATGATAAAATTGCCATCGGTAGTTTGGTCAATGACTTCACCTTCATTCACTGATTCGTTGCTAGTACCACCAAATTGACTGTCCCATAAAGTGTGTGGGAATTGCGCGTTGGATCTTTTTGCCATGCTCACTAGGGTGAGCACAAGGATTGTTGTTAGGTAAAATTTAGTTTTCATAAGTCTGGTTAATATTTAAGGTTAGGCTATAGCTGTTTGTTTTTGTTGTATTCTTCCTGACAAGCTTTGTTTATGTTGAATCGGTGGGGGTCATGTACTTAGTGTTTGTCTGGGGATGAGAAACACATAAAGTAGCGTTTGGATTTGCAATTTGTGCCATACTCAATGTGGGCAATAGTATGGTGCGCTATAGGCATTCACCACCAGCGCAGTTCTGCATAAATTGAAACGAAAATCACCCAAATAATACAATGCGGTTGTCATAAGTGTTTATTCAAGAAGGCAAATTTTGACTAGGGTGGAGGAGTCAAAACTTTGGTTTGTTTAAGGGACGAATATAGAATATTCAACTTTAAACTGAACCTTTAACGATGGCTCCTATGGCAATCAATTGGTGCTGTTGGCTAACAAATCTATCTTCTTCCGCAACAACCTTTTCTCCACTTCATTTTTGGTTATCGAAAGCGCAAGATGGAGATAGTGCGCGGCCTTGTCCTTTTCCCCCGAATACAAATCGGCAAGTGCTGCTGCAAAAATGTAATTGGTTTCAATGTGATGGTTGATGTTTTCAATGGCAAGAATATTTTCTATGGCCGCCTGCGGACCGTTCAATTTTGCGAACACTATCTCGCGATTGAGCCTCACTATGGGTGACGGATTGAGTTGCAACAAAGAGTCGTAGAGCACAAGAATATGTTTCCAATTGGTAGCCTCGAAATCAAGTGCAATGATGTGCTCCGCAAAAATGGCAGCTTGTAAATGATACTCCGAAACATCGTTGCCCTCCGATGATTGTGAGAGATAGTTCAGCCCGATGGCTATCAATTCTTTGTTCCACTTTGTGCGGTCTTGTTCGTGCAGCAGAATTATTTCTCCCTGCGCGTCAAGCCGCGAATCGAAACGCGCCACCAGCAACGTCATCAATGCCATCAGCGCATGTGCCTTGAGTGATTTGGTGTAGGCATGTTGTGTAATGAGCAAGCAAAGACGCATGGCTTCTTCACACAAATCTTTTCGTATCAGTTCGCTGTTGCTGCTGCTGTTGTACCCTTCATTAAAAAGGGGGTAGAGCACCTTCATCACACTATCCTGCCGTTGTTTCAACTCATCGCCCGATGGAATATCAAATTGCAACTGGTGTTCTACAATAAAAAGTTTGGCGCGCTGCAATCTTTTTTTGATGTGTTCGTGGTTGGTGAGCAGTGCACTTGCAATTTCATGAGTGCTGAAACCCGAACAGGTCTTTAGCGTGAGTGCCAACTGGTCGGCTTCTGCAAGTTGCGGATGGCAACATGCAAAAATCATTCGCAGTTGGCTGTCCTGTATTTCGTGGTCGAGAAACAATTGATTGATGATGGCAGCCGTGGTGTATTCCGATTTCAGAAGTGTAGAAACTTCCTTCGCAAAAACCTTTTGATACCGCTGGCGCCTAACCACATCCACGGCTTTGTTTTTTGCAGTTGTCATAAGCCACGCTGCCGGATTTTCCGGTATGCGATAGGTCCAATCTTTCAGCGCATTTGCAAACGCTTCCTGCACCACATCTTCGGCAAGCTCAATGTTGTGCAATCCAAAAAGGCTCGTTAACACAGCGACCATCTTTCCGGCTTCGTGGCGGAAAAGATGGTCGGTCAGTTTTTGTATTTCGCCCGGGGAAGAATCCATTTAGCGAAGGCAAGGTAAAAATTGAGGCAAGCTTTACTCGCCTCAACTTTTTCATTCAGCACGAATTACATCATCATCTCTTTGATCTCGCGCACCTCCACGGTGCCGTCATCAAATTCAAGAATGGGGCACCCCTTTGAAATTTCGATGGCTTCATCGAATGTATCGGCTTTGCACATCATGTAGCCGCCCACCATTTCTTTTCCTTCTATGAATGGGCCATCGGTCACCACTTTTTTGCTGCCAGTCACCACACGGCCCGAAGCAGTGAGTGGTTGTGCAACAATGAATTTTCCCTTTTCGCCAAGGTCGCCCATCCATTGCGCCCAGCGCTGCATGTGCTCCTGCCACTTCTCAGGTGATTGTTGCAGTGTTTTTGCATCGCCACCGCGAAACAGTAATAAGAATTCTTTCATCTGTTTTTGAATTAAGAATTAGTTCTGCGAATGAAGTGCAATCACATTGCCTTCGGTGTCCATAAAGAAAGCCATGTGCCCAATGTCATCGCTGATTTTTGTTTTCGGCATGGTGATTTTTCCACCCGCTGCTTCCACTTTACCAAGTGCGTTGGCAAGGTCGGGATTAGCGTTGAGATAGAGTTTCACCCCATCTGTAGAAGGCTTGTGCATATGCCCTTGCACCAGCGCCCCCGAAACTTTTCCGTTTCCCATGTCAAAAGGAAAATAGGACATGTCCATTCCCATGTTGTTCTGCACTTCCATACTGATACCGAAGATGGATTCGTAAAACTTCTTTGCGCGGTTGATGTCTCCCACGGAGATTTCAAACCAATTGATAGCGTTCTCTTTTGTTGTCATGTTGTTTTTTTTGAAATTGTTTTGTTTGATTGAACACACTAACAACGAATGAGGAAATGGAAGGGGGACAGAGGAGCTAAAATAATTTTTCAATAAAAAACCCGACTGGCATTGAATACCTGTCGGGTCTTGATAGATGCAATTTGTCGGTGTCTCTCAATTCTTCTTACTCAACACCAGCAGTTCGTTCACAACTACTTCGGTCATGTACTTTTTTTCGCCTTCTTTTTCCCACGAGCGGGTGGTGAGTTTTCCTTCGATGGCGACTTCACTTCCTTTTTGGAGAAGCTGCTCGGCAAGCTCTGCAGTTTTTCCCCAGGCCACCACGTTATGCCATTCGGTGTTAGTGTGCTTCTCACCTTTTTTGTCGGTGTAATGCTCGTTGGTGGCGATAGAGAAGCGCGCCATCTTGTTGGTGCCTTTCTCAGCATTTTCAAATGACTTCATTTCAGGATTTGCTCCCACGTTGCCAATCAGGCGTACACTGTTTTTTAAATTGTTCATGATACTTTGTTTTTATTGGTTTGAAAAATTTTGATTTTGTTGTTGTCGAACCATTTTTGATTTGACGCTGCAAACATTTCCCAAACCCCAATACCCGAAACGGACATTAGCCATTTACTTCTGAAAGCAAGCGGATGTAGCCGTTTGTATACGGGAGTGGAATTTGTACTTTGGCCAGCAAAATCACAGCCTTCCGCACATGATACAGTCGTTTTTCAGTTCACTCTTTGGTAAGAAAAAATTCGGCCCACCGCCTCAATTGCTTGCTGACCAACTGCGAAAACCACATGGTCTATTGGGCAAAAGGGTGGCCAATAAGCTGAATGAAACCAATCGTTTTCTGTATCATTTTGTATTGAGTAACAACGAATGGAAGGACGGATTCGAAGTGCTTGAAATTGGTTTTGGCAATGGCAAATTGTTTCCAACACTTTTCGCAAAAGCGAAAAATCTGCGCATCACCGGATTGGATTTTTCTGAGAAGATGACTCAAAGTGCGCGAAGAGAAAATCGTGCGCAGGTGCAATCCGGCCAACTTGAAATTTTTGATGGCGCAAGCGACCACATGCCATTTGCTGATGGCAGTTTCGATTTTGTCTTTTGTATCAATGTCATTTACTTCTGGGAGAATCCTGACAAGCACCTTGCAGAGATAAAACGTGTGTTGAAACCCAGTGGGGTTTTTTGCACAGGAATGCGCCCGCAGGCAAGCATGGAAAAATTGCCCTTCACACAATTCGGATTTCATTTGTACACGGCTGAAGAATGGCAGTCCGTTTTGATGAGAAACGGATTTCATATTTCTAAATGCATTCATGCAGACGAGCCACCAATTGCGCTTTATGACCAGCAACTAAAAATAGAATCGCTGTGTATCAATACCACTATAATTTAAATAACATGACAGAAGAAAAACTCTGCCTCGAATGCGGCTCCACAATCAAAGGCCGCGCTGACAAAAAATTCTGTGACGACCAGTGCCGTTCCGCATACAACAACAAAGCGAACAGCGACAGCACCGCAGAAATGCGCAACGTGAACAACATCCTGCGCAAGAACCGCAGAATCATGTTTGACCTTGCCGCTGAAGAAGGCAAGAAACGAATCTCAAAAACCAAACTGCACGAAGCAGGATTTAATTTCAAATACCACACACATACACACACCACTCTGAAAGGCACGGTGTACAAACTTTGCTACGACTTCGGCTACCTGCCTATAGAAAACGACTACAACATGGTGGTGAAGTGGGGGCAGTTTGAGAAGTGAAATTCTATACGCCCCACTCGGGCCAGCCAAATAACAATCACAAATTCCGACATGAAAAAACTCCTGATAGTCATTCCCCTATTGATAACTGCGCTTTGCAGTGCACAGAATTACAGAGAAAGGCGGGACAGTCTTCAGCCAAGGCTGAATCAAGAAAATTCATCTATCGAGCAATTCAGACTCTTGAGTGGGATTCTGGAGACGTACACCTACAGCGGTGACGTGGACAGCACTTTATTCATTCTTGAGCAAATGATGGCGATAGCCAACAAAACACAGATTGATACCTTAAAGATATCCACCTACTGTCATCTTGGTGGTTTCTTTAGCCAGAGGAGCGATTTTAAGCAATCACTCGAATTTCAAATGAAGGCGCTGGTCATTGCCAAAGAGCACAACCATAAAAAATACGTATGGCTTGCGACCAAAGAAATTGGGGTGATATTCAGGCGACTGAAAAATTATGACGAAGCGTTGAAATACCTTAAGAAGGCTGTAGAAATTTTTTCTTCCTCAAACGAAAACTATGAATCGGGCCTGAACAGGAACTATACGAACCTCGCTGATGTTTTTTTGTCAACGAATCAAATTGATTCTGCTTTGAAGTATGTGCAACTTGCGAATGCAATTGACAGCAAGGAAAACGATTCTTATGGTTACGGCAGAGTACTCTATCTCAATGCAAGGGTGCACGAGGCCAAAGGTGATTTTGATTTGGCAGAGAGTTATTACAAAAAATGTATCTCCTATTGCGACAGTCAACAAGTGTCAATTCCTTACATTGAAGCGAACCAAAGTTTTGGTCAGCTTCTGTTGAACAACAAACATTTTGAAAAGGCGAAACAATTTGCATTAGCTGGTTTTTCTAAAGCCATTGAAACCAAAGCAAAGTCTGAAGTGTCCGCAAGTGCTTCTCTTCTCAGGCAAGTGTATTTGGCGTTGGGGCAAAGGGACAGCGCATACTACTTCGCGGATATTAAAGCGGCATATCGCGACAGCGTATTCAACGAACAAGAACTGAATCAAATTCAGAACATGAATTTTGCAATTCAGATTCAAGAGAAGGAAGAATTGGCATCGTTGGAAAGTGAAAAGCAACAACGCCAACTGAATATTCAATTTGCTTTGATGGCCCTCGGCATTCTTGTTTTCGTTTCGCTTTTTTTATTGCTCAGCAGAAGCATGATTACAAATACACGACTAATTTCATTTTTCGGTGTACTTGCCTTGCTGATTGTGTTCGAGTTTTTGAACTTGTTGCTTCATCCCTTCTTGGAAAAAATCACACATCATTCTCCTGTGTTGATGTTGATCGCACTGGTTTGTTTAGCTGCGCTGCTCATTCCACTTCACTATCGTTTGGAAAAATGGACTACAAAGATTCTTGTAGAGAAAAACAAACAAGTGAGGTTGGCGGCTGCGAAGAGGACGATAGAAAAGTTGGAAGGTCAGTAGTCGAAATATCAACTCCCGAAAAAATCCGTTCTTATCCTTTTGATTGGCTGGCTCGCTACTCAACTCGCTACTCAAAAAAAACGCAAACGTTGGCAGCTTAAAGCAACAACTCGAAATCGCAAAATCGAACACTACAAAAATTCAAACGCTCATCGGGTTGATGAGTTACTATGAACAATTGAAACCCGACAACAGTGTGTTCTATAACCTTCCAACGCAGGCAAGGGGCTATCACAATGTTGGGCATGAGTAATATATACCAGGAAACTATCCGCTTAGATTACAAATGTTTTTCCAGTGCTGGCCTTGTGCGAAATCACTCAGGATAGCGGTGCTAAGTGACTACGGAAGGTTCATAAAAAATGAAAGCCCAATAGCGCATCAAACTACTTTAAGAATCGCTGAACTGGCTTCATGGGATAATGCACTCAAGTTGAGTTTGCATGGCGGTGAAATCATTAGCGGAAAACTGCTTATTGAGTAGGAACGTTTTTGCGGTTCGTCTTCCAACGAATAAATTTTGTCATTTACTTTTGGCCGAACCAACTTTGGCATGAAACATTTCATCCGGCTTCTTTCCCTTCTTTGCGTAACAACGTTGTGTTCGTGCGAAGGCGACCAAACTGTACGTTACAAATTCACGGGACTCGATTTACAGCATATTCATACTTCAAGTGGCCTCACGGAAGTTTTTTCTTCTGACTCCATCCAAAAGGAATTGTACGGACTTCGTTTGAATCTTCACCCTGTGGAGACTTTTCGAAAGGGGAGATACTTCGATCCATATGAAGCACCTGCGCAAAATGAAAATCCGGTGCATTACATCTTCATCACCAGCGATAAGGCAATGGATGTTGATCACACTGAGGGCAGTTTACTCAATGGAAATTTCATCTACTTCCCCGGCAACTACAATTACTGCAGGCCACTGCCCGAAGACAGTACCGCGTTCTACATCACTGCCGATTATCTTCCAAGATATCCTGACAACAATTTTCCGGACTATGCCGATCTTCTTCTGATAAACTATCCCGATTCTTTGGACGAAAGAAAATTCTTTGTGCGAATTGTACTTTATGATGGAACTGAATTTTCTGATTCAACTTCTACGATCAAACTTTATTAATGCGCAAGTTTTTTTCCATACTTCTGATTATGAAAATCGTCAGTACCCTTCATGCGCAAACTGACACAATCCGTTGTCTGCGTGGCGAATTTTACTTTCCCTTTTCGGGTGGTTTTTCATACATCGGCAACTCCTCAAATTCGACCCAGGCTTCGCCCCTTTTGATGAACGAGCGAGACCTGGGCGGATTCTGGCAAGTGGTAAGTTTTCAATTGCACATAAAGAACAATGTGTTTGCCGCGGCATCCTACACCTTGAGCAGTCTTCGTTCCAATAGAGAAAAAGCACTGGGCCAATTGCAGAAAGAAAATCCGAATTACTTCATTCAACAGGAAAGCAAATACCAAGAGGTGGATGGCTGGTCCTATAATGTCCCGTCACTCGACTACTGGAAATTTGGTGTTGGCATGAACTTACACCTGAACAAGGAAAGATACCTTCAACCATGTGCATCATTTTGTACTGGCAGATCAACCTTGCCCAACGGTCTTTATGCGTTCAAAGAATACACTTCCAACCATTTTTTCGTGAATGACTACCAGAGTGGTAAAAGTTCAGCAACAGGTTTTGCCATTGGCCTTGAATACAAAAGATATGCAAAAACAGATGAAGAGGGAATGTTTCGATATGGCATAGTAGGAATCTCACTGGGTTTTACACATCTCGCAACTTCAGGAACCGGCACCATTACTTCCGCGGATGTTTTCTTAAATGAATCCGTTTCAACATTCAGTTTTGAGAAATCATGGAACATCATTTCTGTGGGAGTTCTTGTGGCAGTTAGTGGACGAATAAAAACTGTGAATCACTAGAGCGAATCGCAAGGCCATTGTAGTCCATGTCGACTTCAATCCCACATCAACCTCCACAACCATCACACCTTATCGTGCGTGAATGATGCAACTCGTTTCAACTATTATGTAACTCTCACCCTTAAAGGCTAGCTCAGCTTTGCAGCGTAATAAATCAGTTACAAAATAAAAGAAAGCAAAATGAAAAAGTCTACCCGCACCCCCTTGAGCACCACAGCGAATCAAGAGAAGCACATACTGTATATGAAATCGATTCTAGGACTTGATTCGGAACAATTCACCGGAACACTTTGGGAATGGACGCGCAATGGACAAAAGATCGCAGTCTTAATCGTTGCCTTTCTATCAGGCGCATTCTCATCGTCCGCTCAGTTGCCCGGCATCGGGGAGGTGGTTAAGAATGGTGAAGTGCAGATTGAGTACCTTGATCAGAACCGGGTAGTGCAGTCAGGTACAAACGGTGCCTGGTTTACTCGCACTAGCGAGATTGACGTGGCAATGCTTTACCATGTGGAGATTCATGAGGTTTCTTCTGGCGAGTTGGTGATGTCAGGTTCTTATAGTGATGCATCCCTTACCACCGAAGAGGGATTGTTTAGGTATTTCTTTGCTGTTGGCACTCCGGAATCAGAAGGACATTACCAGAGCGGAATGAAAACAGGTGAGTGGAAACGTTGGGAATTTACCGGAATTGCAAAACTAGACCGCCTGTATCCTGTATCCTGTTCAAGTTATTCCGAGTACGCATCTAAAAATTAAGAGAAACTAATCTGGTATAGTGCCAGCCGACTATATACTTTTTAAATAAGTACACCCCTCATTTAGCGCAGCCGCTCCCTCACATGGGCGGCTGTTGTCATTTCCAGATTTTTTTTTCTCTCAAAATTTGTCAAGCCATTTCCGGAAGGGACAGAAGAAATTCACTATCGCATACCGCCACCCGCCACGCGGAATTTATTTCGTGAAAAGGCGAGGTGATGAAGTAGGTGGTGATGGAATGATTTTTTTTAAGCAACAAGCAATCTACTTTTTCGTGTGGAAGCACCTGCGCTGTTGTGGCGTAGGTCGCTACTGGTTATTCTTTCAGCAACCTGGTGGTTTGCTGACCAATGCGCAACAAATAGATGCCACCCGGCCATGATGAAACATCAATTTGCATCTCACCCGTTTCAGCAACACTTGTAAAAACATTTTGTCCCAGCGCATTCTCTGCTGAAATACCTAACCCGGCACTACCAAGCGGCAAAGCAATTTTTAATGTGGAGTGGAATGGATTCGGGTAAACAAAAAAGGCCGGGTCAATTGATTCTTCAACTGCATTATAAGTAGAAGGGCAAGAAAAGCTCGTGTTAGGGTTGTCATCAACCAAGTCTCCATCTTCGTAAAAGCAGGTGAGGTCTGCTGGGTTCAAAGCTCCTTCGTTGAAAGGACTCAGCAGCCCGTCAGTTGAGCCGATTCCGGAAATCCATTATTCATTGTATGAACCATCTTGAAAGGTGATCACCTTTCGCAACACACCGTTTATGCTGGTCGAGGTCACCGCTTCCACCACTAGTGCTTGTGACTGCATAAGGGTATAAAACGTTACCTCCGATCCAGGTTGTACATCGAAATCGTACAGCATGGATTCGTTTGAGTAGGTCACCATAATAACGTACACTTTTTGACCTGCAACATCCTAGCGCAGCAGCGCTGAATAACTAAAACCAAGGCCCAACCCAAAGTCTGTCCAGCATTTTTTATACAGTATTCCGTTGTACAGGGAATCGCCAGCAATTATTAGGGTTTCGTTCAGGTTGGCAAAACCTGCTACAAATACTTTCCATGTATGTGTTTCGTCAATCATGGGAACGTATTGTCCTTTCATGATGGGCGCACAAACAGATAAGAATACTATGAATACAAATTTCCTCATGGGATAAAAATTTTGGAGGCAACATAAGCTGCCCTGCTTGCCATCTCACTAAGTTTCTCCTCCTACCAGTAATCGGGACTGTGCTCTCTACTTGCCATCACTTTTCAATTTTCCCATCTGGCGCGACCACGCTTTAAAGAGTGACGTGCCTCCAACTTGCAATGGCTTTTGAGACCCTCCTTTTTGCACAATGTCCAAAACGAAAAAGCCCCCTGCTTTCGCAGAGGGCTTTTTCAAAACTATTTACTTAAACCGTTTAGCGGGTTACTACGAGGCGTTCGTTGCGAACATT
>JAWXCI010000009.1:0-13894 GCA_034408895.1 Flavobacteriales bacterium | reverse complement strand
ATTCCTCAACTGTCCTTTGTTGGTCACATATCCACCGCTTGAAGAAAATCCATCTGTTGGAACCAGAGAATAAACCGTTTTTACCGAATACTTACACATGATGTGTATTGCCCTTCTGAAAATGTTTGCTATGCGGTTTCCGGTGACGGCTTGATTTACCGAACGCTAAATGGAGGTGGGGAGATGTTTCCGCTTCCAGTGAGTGTGCAGGCGGAAATATCAATTGAGAATCAACTTTCTCTGTTTCCTGTTCCAACCGATGGGATGATAGATGTGACACTACCCTCAGAATTTGTTTCAGGTAGTTGCATCAATGTGATTGACAACATTGGCCGAATAGTTTTTACCTGTACTTCTTCCGGGCCTGTAACAACACTTGATTTGAATGATCTGGCAAATGGTTGTTACCTTATTCGGGTGACCAACAGAACGGGTGTTTTGACTCAGTGGTTTGTAAAACAATGACATAAACAAAAACCGGTGGCCGCGCAGCGGCCATCGGTTTTCATAGTCACTATGACATGAGAAATTTATTTTGCGGAATCCTGTTCCTACTTCATGCACCATCGTTCAAAGCCCAATGGCAACTGATGGCCTATGATAACAATTGCAGCTATTACTCTCTGTTTTTTACCAATGACAGCACAGGGTTTATTACTGGATATTGCAGTCCTGATAACTTCATTTTGCGTACATCTGACTACGGAGTTACATGGACAGTAGTTTATTCCGAAGAAGCAAATTACTTTTATGATGTGTACTTCCCTTCCGACAGTGTGGGCTACGTGAGTACTTACGGGAACATTCTCAAAACAATTGACGGTGGCTACACTTGGTTCTACCCAAATCCTGATTCAGAGTGGCTGCAATTCAAAAGTATTGTTTTTGAAGACAATGAAATCGGTTTTGGGTGTTTCGGTAATGGAGGCCTTTTCTTCGCAAAGACAACTGACGGGGGTTATTCATGGAACGAACAGGAAGAATTCGGAGGTATCAGTCTGCTGAAAGTTGATTCCTGCGCAATAAAAATGCTCAGTGGTGATATTTTGTCATCAACCAATTGCGCTGAGTCATGGGAACCAGAAGTGTTTAGTTTCGATGGACGTTCGCCAATTGAGTTTACATATTCACCTACTGACACCTCCGCGCTTATCTGTGGTATTGGTCTCAATGAGGAAACATGGCAAAACTTCGGCTTCGTTGCAAGCCGAAATGGGTTACTAGGAGATTGGCAAATACAGGATTTAAACGAGATTTACGCCCTGCGTTCCATTGTTTTTGTCAATCAATCTACCGCCTATTGCGTTGGTCAACCATGGTATCCGAATCAATACTCATTCTTAAAAACAACAGACAGTGGCGAAACATGGAATTATCAGGAATATGAATTCACATGTAGCGAATGTTACTCCCCTGAAATACGCGATGTGTATTGCCCTTCTGAAAACGTGTGTTATGCAGTGAGTGGCGGGGGTGGCATTTGGAGGACGTTGAATGGCGGTGGGGAGATGTTTCCGCTTCCAGTGAGTGTGCAGGAATTGGTTATGTCTGATGTCGAAATTTTTCCAAATCCATCATCCGATTTCATAACCCTCGAAACAAAACCTTTCTTGAACCAAAATGCATCTATTGAAATCCTAAACTCCATCGGCCAAACAAAACTCACCACCACCTGGTCAGCCGGAGAAAAGAAAAAGCAAATCCAGATCGAACAACTTCCAGTTGGCATGTACTTCGTTTCAATTGCAACGGAAAGCGAATCGCACAACTTGAAATTCGTGAAAGAATAAAGCCTGCCTGCCGAATGAACACCACGGCTTCTCACAACAGAAAGTCAATGTTGTACAACCCCGATATTCATTAGACCCCTTTCATAATTCAAAACAATTCCTAAATCCAATGCTTCCTGTTTCGAAAATCATTCTTGAACTCATCGAGGATGTCTCAAAAGCAATAAAGAGGTTGTCTCAAAAGCACCTGAAAAAATATCTCATCCCGAAGCTTCGGGACGAGATTTATTGCTTTTGAGACAGCCTCTTGTCCTCCAATTTATTTCCAACGAAGCCGAAGTGTGAATTATGAAAACGGTCTAATGAACAGATTATATGGAATCACTGAAGACCGCAGGCTACCAGCACCAGCTACAAACTACCTACTCGTACCTCAACGCCTCAATCGGGTCAAGTCGAGCAGCCTTTCTTGCAGGATAATACCCCGACATCACGCTCACAATAAAACAAAGCGTCACGCCTATAATCATCCACATCCATGGAATGGTGAAGTCGAAAGTGAGCATCATGGCAAGAAGGTTTCCTACCAGAATTCCCAGGATGATTCCCAAAGCACCTCCCAGTTGTCCAATCACTATGGACTCGATAAGAAATTGCATTCGAATAGTTTTAGATGCCGCACCCACGGATTTGCGGTGCCAATTTCACGAGTTCGTTCAGAAACAGAAACGAGCATGATGTTCATCAACCCAATGCCCGCACTCAATAATGTGATGATGCCGATAACCGATGCACCAGTGGTAAGGGAGGAAGTCATGCTGGTTAATTCCTCCACCAGACTGTCACTCATTTCAATTTCGAACGAATCGCTTTCTCCCGGTTTGTCTTTCCTCACCTGGCGCAAAACTCCTTTCGCTTCGCTCACCGCATTGTCAAGTTGATCTGCATTCTTCACCCGCACATTGATGGCGTATTCCGTATGGCTTCCAGCGAAATTCTTGCGGAGGTTGCTGATGGGAATCATGCACTGGTTATCGCCCGCCATTCCGAAGGTGTTGCCTTTGGGCAAAAGTGTTCCTATTACAAGATATTTCTGGTCGCCAAGAGTCACCTCAAGCCCTATTGGATTTTGAGATGATTCGAAAACTTTGTCAGTGATGTCTTTGCCTAAGATGACCACATTGCTGCCATGCTCCATTTCATTCATCGAGAAATTTCGACCGGCATCAATTTCGTAGCTCGAAAGCGCGAAGTACCCGTTATCACAACCGAGTAGAGTTATGTTCGGGTTAGTCTTTTTGCTTCCGTTCTTCACCACCATCATTCCGCCAAAGGCCGACATCGAGATGTAGGCATCGTACTTAAATCTTTCCGTAAAATTTTTCGCTTCTTCGTAACTGAAAACACCATACGATTTTTTCTGCTCGCCACCGTGGCCGCCATCGTACCTCGAATTGGCCGAATACACAGTAAAGGTGTTACTGCCCAGCGTGGAAAACTCGCTGTTGATTTTGTTCTCCATGGCACTGGTAATGGTGATGATGCCCACCAGGCACATAATGCCAACCGCAATAATGGACATGGTAAGGATGGCGCGCAGTTTCTGGCTTCGGATGGCGCCAAATGCAATGCGAATGTTTTCCCGTGTTGCTGAATTGATGAGGGTCATGAAATTTATTCACATCTTTTTGATGTGGTCACCAAAAGTATTATTACCGTTCTTATTACAGCTTCAATGATGTTGGGTAGTTACGTTTTTCGCGGATGAAGGGCACCTTGTGAGTTTTTAACGGAAGCGATAAACTCCGTTTGCCAAACGCACGGATTACATTCGCGCCTGCAACAAAACCACCCAATTTCAGCACATGATTTTCGACCTTGAAATGATAAAAGCGGTATACAACCGCATTCCGCTGCGCATAGAAGCGGCACGAAAAATAACCGGCAACCCTCTTACACTTTCAGAAAAAATACTTTATGCCCACCTGTGGAATGGTGATGCTAAAGAAGCCGCGCAGCGTTCAATATCCTACGTGGATTTTGCACCCGATCGTGTGGCCATGCAAGATGCCACCGCACAAATGGCCTTACTTCAATTTATGCAAGCAGGAAGAAAAACGGTGGCTGTTCCCTCTACCGTTCACTGTGACCATTTGATTCAGGCGCGTGTAAGCGCCTCGCAGGATTTGCAGGAATCACTCAACAAAAACAACGAAGTATTCAATTTCCTTTCCTCCATTTCCGACAAATACGGAATTGGATTCTGGAAACCCGGTGCAGGAATTATTCATCAGGTCGTCCTTGAGAATTACGCTTTCCCGGGCGGGATGATGATTGGAACAGATTCACACACTGTGAACGCAGGCGGATTAGGAATGATTGCTATCGGTGTGGGTGGTGCCGATGCCATGGACGTGATGGCCGGCATGGCATGGGAACTCAAGTGGCCGAAACTCATCGGTGTAAAACTCACGGGTAAGATGAACGGATGGACATCGGCAAAAGATGTGATCCTGAAAGTGGCAGGCATCCTCACCGTAAAAGGTGGAACAGGTGCAATCGTGGAATATTTCGGTGACGGTGCCAAAACACTTTCCTGCACCGGCAAAGGAACCATCTGCAACATGGGCGCTGAAATAGGTGCCACCACTTCTACCTTCGGTTACGATGAAAGTATGGAGCGTTACCTCCGTGCAACAGGACGTGCAATAATTGCCGACATGGCCAACTCCATCAAACAACATTTGACCGGAGATGCCGAAGTTTATCTCTCCCCGGAAAAGTATTTTGATGAAGTGATTGAAATTAATTTGAGCGAACTGGAACCACATCTCAATGGTCCGTTCACGCCTGACCTCGCCACACCGGTTTCCAAAATGAAAGAAGCCGCAGCGCTGAACGACTGGCCGACAAAAATTGAAGTAGGACTTATTGGTTCATGTACCAATTCATCTTACGAGGACATTTCGCGTTCGGCATCCATCGCTAAACAGGCGAACGCAAAAGGTCTGAAACCAAAATCCGAATTCACGATAACTCCCGGAAGCGAGCAAGTGCGTTTCACAATTGAGCGCGATGGTTTCATCAAAACATTTGATGAAATGGGTGCCAAGGTTTTTGCCAATGCTTGCGGACCGTGCATTGGTATGTGGGCGCGGGTGGATGCCGAGAAAAAGGAACGCAATACCATTGTGCATTCATTCAACCGAAACTTCCAAAGCCGCAACGATGGCAACCCTAACACACTTGCGTTTGTGGCTTCACCAGAGTTGACCACAGCACTTGCCATAGCAGGCGACCTCACTTTCAATCCCATCACCGACACATTAATAAATGATAAAGGCGAACGGGTTAAACTTGAACCACCAAGCGGAGAAGAATTACCAACGCGCGGTTTCGATGTAGGTGATGCGGGATACCAGGCACCTTCAGAAGATGGAAGCAACGTTCCCGTTAACGTTGCACCCACAAGCGATCGCCTTCAACTGCTTGCACCATTCCCTGAGTGGGATGGAAAAAATATCACAGGAGCGCGTGTACTTATCAAGGCCAAAGGCAAATGCACCACCGATCATATTTCTATGGCAGGGCCGTGGCTTCGCTTCAGGGGCCACCTTGACAATATCTCAAACAACACATTGATTGGGGCAACGAATTTTTTCAACGGTGAGATAAACAAAGTGAAGAATCTGCTCACCGGGGAGTATGGAGAAGTGCCTGCAACGCAACGTGCATACAAAGCCGCAGGAGTTCCCACCATAGTGGTGGGCGATCATAATTACGGTGAAGGAAGTTCGCGCGAACATGCTGCTATGCAGCCGCGACATTTGGGTGTTCGTGCAATTCTAGTAAAGTCTTTTGCACGTATTCATGAAACCAATTTGAAAAAACAGGGAATGCTTGCCCTCACGTTTGCCAATGAAGCAGACTATGATAAAATCCGCGAGAACGATGTCATCAATTTCACAGATCTTGTTTCAATGGAACCTGAACAATCTCTTCATCTTGAGCTCGTGCATGAGGATGGAATTAAAGACTTGATAGCTGTGAACCACACTTATAATGCTCAACAGATTGAATGGTTCAAGGCGGGTGGCGCTTTGAATTTGATAAGGAAGAGTTTAGTGAATTAATTTTCTCAGCATCCATAATGAGAAAGGCCATGATGTTTTCACATCATGGCCTTTCTCATTTCTTCACTTTAATTTAATTCTTCACGAATGTCTTTGTTAACGTTCCGAGAGCGGAACCTGTTTTCATCCAGTAATTCCCCGGTTTGAATTCCGACAAATCAAGTTGTGTGGATTTGGATTGAAGCTTTATTTCCTTTACAGCTTGTCCATTGTTTGAGAAAATTTCAAGTGTGCTTCCTACAAGACTTTCTGAAATCTCCACCGTCATGGAATCGCCTGCAGGATTCGGAAACACAATAATGCTTTGGGAAGCAGGCTTAGGTTCATTGATGGCATTATAGGCCAAATTGCGGAATTCCTTAATCTTGTTTGGCCCATTGCCGGGGTACTGCGAACCATTGAGAGCAACATATAAAGCACCTGTGTAAGGATTCACGCACACATCGCGGAAGCGCTGGTTAAGGCTGGTGAAAAATTGGTCTTCGCTTTCCACCGTCAATCCATCAGCACTCATGTGCAGCACTGAAACGCGATCATAGTTGTTGTTGGCACCCCCAAGTCCACCCATTACACCCATCAGCACGCTGTTCTGCCATTCAGGAATCGCTTCATGATTGTAGTATTCGATACCGTTCACGGCAACACATGGTGACCATTCTTTGAGCGGTTCCTTTACGTTGTTCGCTTCGCAATAAGTTTGTTCAGCACCGGTGTTGCATGCTCCCTGTACCGTTGGCCATCCATAGTTGCGATTCATTTCGATGATGTTGAATTCATCGGACGCGTTTTGGCCGTGCTCACTTTCGTAAATGATGTTATTGGGCCCGACACACAATCCCTGGCTATTGCGATGTCCAAAACTCCACACATAACTGGCCGGATCAGGATTGTCAGCAGGAATGCTTCCGTCAAGGTTTATGCGCAGCACCTTTCCGTTGAGCGCTGCAATGTCTTGTGATGAATCGCCACCATCGCCTGTATCGCCTGTGGTCATCATAATTTTATTATCGGGTGTGACTATAAGGCGTGAACCATTGTGAATGTAGTTGGCAGGAATGTCGTCTATCACATATTGTTCGTTCACCAGTTGTGCTCCATCCCAATCAAAAACAGACAACCTTTCACTGGCACCACCTGAGCCATAACAATACACAATGTAAACTTTGGGTGAGTTCTCGAAATCGGGATGCACCGCCATACCAAGCATTCCCGGCTCGCTTTCTCCATCGCCAAAAATCACTGAGGTTAGGTCGAGGATTGTGGTATAATTTCCTGTGGATGGATCAATGCGCAGCACTTCTCCGGGGCGTGTGGTGCACCAGATGTGATCATCAGGGCCCCAAAGTATTTCCCAGGGAAGATCAACTCCTGTTACAAGATCCGTTTCTGTAAGTGTGGTGTTGCCCACTTCCCATTCGGTTTGTGAAATAGCAGGTTTGTTGTTGCAACAAAGTCCAACTACTGCTGCTGATATGATGAATATATTTTTCATTGAGTTGTTTTTCGGCTGGAAAAGTAGGCCAAAAGCGTATAACCAAAATTGTTAAGACCCTTGGAGTTCACGCATCAGAAATTGTCCATTGTCAATTATCTCCCGATACCTATTGGGATGTCCATTACTTTCTATTCCACATCAGCCATGATGGTAATGATGCGAGGTTCCGTTTCGCCATGAATGAAGAGGTAAACCTCTATCACTTGTTGTCCTTTTTTCCTGAGCGGATCGAAGCCCGCTTTCAGTTGTGCGCTTTCACCGGGAAGAATAAAAGACTTATCGAGACTTGGGGTTGTACATCCGCAAGATGCCTGGAGTGAATCCACTTGCAGTGGGGCATTTCCAATGTTGCGGATTTCGAAAATGTGTACTGCCGGTTGGCTTGAAAGAATTTTCCCGAAATCAAATGCCTCCTGCATTTCAATCACGGCTTTTGGTTCAGCGGGAATGATGCTCACCGATTCAATTTCAATTTTTCTTTCGAGACATGCTGCGCGACTAAATATGGATTGTTTTTCATTGAACAAATCATCGCTCACACTCTTATCCGACTTATATTCCCCAAAGGGAAGTTGCCCAAATTCCAGTTTGCCACCGTTCGTTGCAGTTGCATTGATAAATGGAATAAATGCCCCGCCTTTTTCTTCATTCAAATAATTTATCAGGCTGCCGATTCTGCGTTTGGTGAGGTTCACATTATAGTCCGTTTGCGCACGCGGGCTTGCAAATCCGCGAACGGAAATGCGGATGCGTTTTCCCTGTTCGAGTTCTTTCAAGAGCAAATCGGAAAAGGTTTGCAAATCATTCATTCCCTTCTTCACCATCAGGTCGAAAAAATCCTGTGTGATGGTTTCGGCTTCTTCCTGTTTTTCACCGATTAGTCCTTTGCCATTTTCGCGCAGATAGGTTGGAATCTTCTCCAGGTAAGATTCATAAGCCGATGAATAGGGAAGAGTGGTGGTGGTGTCCCTGGAATCAGGATTCGGTTCATCGTTATGGAAGTAAAGGCGAACGGGGAGGGATGACATTAGGTTGGCCAGTTCCGATATTTCTTCCTTCTCACAAATGAATTCCACCTTACCTCCGTAGATGTCATTACAGCAATAAACTCCTTCTGTACTACCAGTGCTTCCCTCGCGGTTCGATGAGAAGAGAAAAATCAGGTCGGTTTCATCCAGCCAGAAGTAGATGTCGTTTTGCGGTGAGTTGAATGGCCTGCCGAGGTTCAGTGGTTTGTCATAAACGTTGCCGAGGTCTTTAGCACAGAAGACATCCTGGGCCCCCATGCCTTCATGCCAATCACTGCTGAAGAACAAATGATTTTTCAGGTAGAAGGGAGTCAGTTCATCTCCAGGTGTATTGATTATTCCCCCAAGGTTGATTGGTTTTTTCCAGGTATCATTTTGCCTTTCACTTGCCCAGATATCCATACCACCGAAACCACCACTCCGGTTTGATGAGAAAAGAAGAATTTCGGTTCCTTCCTTCTCTGCAACACAGGGCATGGTGAAAACAAATCCTTTTTCATTCAATTCATTTATGGGATGTGGATTTATGAGTTTTCCCTGCCCTTCCTGCAGGCTGGCCTTTTCAATGTTAGCAGACCAAAGTTGGCTTATCCCGTTTTCAGCACGGGTGAAATAAGCGACATTATCAAAAACAAAAAGATTCGCTTCGTTTTTTAAACCGACTTCATCAGTGTAGGATTTGATATCTGAAACCAAAAACCCTGAGTTGTTTTCCTTACCAGTTTCAATAGCACTTTTCATCATCATCCAATACTCGCTTAATGAGTCAGAATAATAGGTTGAGTAGGTAAGCTGTGTGCTGAAAATGCGAGGTGCAATTTCACTTTGCTCTGAGTTCACTGGCCCAATCAAAGTTTTCATTTCGGCTGCCAGCAGTCTGCACTTCTGAAGTTGTTCTGGTGATGCAAGTTCTAAAAATATTTTATTCGTGAGTTCATTATTCTCCTTGTACTCCATTGCCCACACCGCACTCTTCACTTCCTGTTCCGCACGTTCCAGCAATTTTTTGTCAGCTTTTGCTTTGTGCTTCTTCGCATACTTCTTGAAATTGCGTTGAGCATCTTCGTATTTGCCATTGTGCTTTTGCATCATAGCAAGCCAAAACAAACCATCAGGAAAAACACGGCCCCGGTCTTTCTCGTAGAGTTTGTCGTACAGCCGTTCGGCCAATTCAAAACTCTTGATTTGCCTTGCAGCCTCTGCATAGTGCAGGTTCAAATCGAAGTCGGTCGAGTCGAGAAGAAACGCTTCCTCATAGTATGCGTAGGCAGCTGGCCAATTTCCATTTTCCCGCGCCTTGTCTCCGAGTTTTACATATTGTTTCGGCTTCTGGCCGAAGGCAATTGCAGAAATGAGTAACAATAAAATGCAGGCGAATTTTGACTTCATCGAATTACAAAGGTGTGAGTTCAACGATGGATTAAACCATCTTCGTCCCAAAAATTTTTCAGGTGTTGAAAGTTGGTGTCATTGGAAGTGGTGCAATGGGAAGCGGAATTGCACAAGTGGCCGCTCAAGCGGGTTGTGAAGTTGTGCTTCATGATGCAAAGACAGAAGCGCTGCAAAAATCGAAGTCTGCACTTGCGGCTACTTTTCCGAAACTGGTTGAAAAAGGAAAGATGTCTGCGGAAGATGCAGTGGCAGTCGAGTCACGAATTTCTTTCAGCGAAAGTTTGACTTCACTGAGCGAATGCAATCTTGTGATTGAAGCTATCATAGAAGACCTTGAAGTCAAAAAGAAAGTATTTGCTGAAGTCGAGAACGTAGTTTCTGCGGACTGCATTCTAGCCACCAACACCTCATCACTTTCTGTCACCGCCATTGCATCATCGTGCAAAAAACCTGAACGGGTTGTTGGCATTCATTTCTTCAATCCTGCACCGCTTATGCCGCTTGTCGAAATTATTCCTGCATTGCAGACACGCACTGGTTTGGTTGAAGAAGTAAAAAATCAAATCGCTTCATGGGGCAAGGTTCCGGTGATTGCCAGGGACACTCCTGGCTTTATCGTGAACCGCGTGGCGCGTCCGTTTTATGGTGAGGCCTTGCGCATTTATGAAGAGGGCTTTGCCGACTTTTCTACGATTGACGAGGCCATGCGCTCTATCGGTTTTCGCATGGGGCCATTCGAATTGATGGACCTCATTGGCAATGATGTGAACTATGCAGTGACTGAAAGTGTGTTCAAATCATTCTACTATGACCCGCGCTATAAACCCTTCATCACACAAAAGAAAATGGTGGAGGCCGCGTGGCTGGGAAAAAAAACAGGCCGCGGTTATTACGATTATTCAGATGGTGCTGCGAAGCCTCAACCTTCCTCCGATGAACAACTGAAGGAAAATATCAGTTGGCGAATTCTTGCAATGCTCATCAACGAAGCGCATGATGCACTCTACCTCAACATTGCTTCTCGCGATGATTTGGAATTGGCCATGACCAAAGGCGTGAATTATCCAAAGGGCCTCATTGCATGGGGCGAAGAAATCGGACTGAAAAAATGTGTGGAGACTATGGACCGATTGTATGAAAATTATCGCGAAGACCGTTATAGGTGTTCTCCGCTTCTGCGTAAACTCACTGCATGATGGCTTCTTTTGATGATGACTTGCATCATTGCCTGCGCGTTTTGAAGTCAGGTGGAACCATACTTTATCCAACAGATACTATTTGGGGAATTGGTTGCGATGCAACGAATGAAGAAGCGATAAAAAAAGTTTACGCCATAAAGCAACGCAGCCATAGCAAGGCAATGATTGTTCTGACAGACGGTGAAAATAAATTGCATGACTACCTCGAGGAAATTCCATCACAATTAGGGAAGCTGATTTCAAATGCTACAAATCCCCTCACTATTATTTATCCCAAGGCAAAGGGACTCGCATTAAATCTTATTGCACCAGATGGCAGCATTGCAATACGGATTGTGAAAGATGAATTCTGCAAGATGCTGATTCGTGAATACGGCAAACCCATCGTTTCAACTTCGGCCAACATCAGTGGTGAAAATTTCTCCGGATTGTTTTCCGGTGTGAGTGATGCAATAAGAAATGCTGTGGATTATGTGGTGCTGTTTCGTCAGTATGATACCAGCGTTTCAAAACCTTCCTCTATTGTCAGACTAGGTTTGGACGGAGAAATAGAAATTATCCGCGAATAAATTTTCAAGCATGAAATTCTACTTCATAGCCGGAGAAGCCAGTGGCGATTTACACGGGGCGAACCTCATCAAGGCTCTTCGTGCAATACGCAATGACCTGGAGTTGCGCGGTTGGGGTGGAGACAAGATGAAGGCAGCAGGGGCTGATGTGGTGAAGCATTACCGCGAACTCGCCTTCATGGGTTTTGTTGAAGTGCTAATGAACCTGCGCACCATTCTCCGCAACATTGATATCTGCAAAAAGGATATTGCAGCATTCAAACCCGATGCACTTGTGCTGATTGATTATCCGGGTTTCAACCTGCGCATTGCGGAGTGGGCGCATGCCAAAGGAATAAAGGTTTACTACTACATCT
This sequence comes from Flavobacteriales bacterium, assembly GCA_034408895.1. Lineage (GTDB taxonomy): Bacteria > Bacteroidota > Bacteroidia > Flavobacteriales_D > Sanyastnellaceae > UBA4660. Next base: position 1,992 of record JAWXCI010000009.1, on the reverse strand, counting down.
CGCCACAGGTTTGGGCGTGGAAACAAAATCGTGTACACAAAATCAAACAGTGCGTGGACAAGATGTTTGTGGTGCTTCCGTTCGAAAAAGACTTCTACAAACGCTTTCATTTTGATGTGGAGTTTGTTGGTCATCCTCTGCTGGATGAGATTGAACATCTTCAAAACAACAATCCACAAAGTGCGTTTAGAACACGAAACAACCTTTCCGATAAACCAATCATCGCTCTGCTACCCGGCAGCCGCAAACAGGAAATTGCAACGATGCTTCCTCTGATGACTCAGGTTCGGGAAAGTTTTCCGGGGCATCAATTCGTGATTGCAGGGGCACCCGGACAAGCTGAAGATTATTACAAAACTTTCGTCTCCGGCAGTGATGTAAAAATTGTTTTCGGACAGACATACAATTTGTTGCAGTCTGCCACTTCTGCTCTTGTAACCAGTGGAACTGCCACATTGGAGACAGCGCTCTTTCGTGTGCCGCAAGTGGTGTGTTACAAAGGCAACCGCATCTCTTACCTCATTGCAAAACGTCTTGTGAAAGTGAAATACATCTCGCTCGTCAATTTGATTTTAGACAGGATTGCGGTGCGTGAGTTGATTCAAAACGACCTCACCGTTGAGAACATGAAATCGGAACTGCGGAAAATCACGCTGAATGAAACTGCAAGGGAGCTGATGCTAACGGACTACGATGAACTTCATGATAAACTCGGAGGAACGGGCGCATCGGAAAGAGTTGCAAGTGCCTTGTTGAAAATTTCAGGAAACTGAGCCACTGGTAAACTTTCAGGCTAATAGTTTCGTTCACTTGTACCTGATGCGCTTCAACATTCTTTTTTCGATTCTACTTCTGGCAAGTCTTTGCTGCACTGCCGAGCCTATTCGCCTTGGCATTCTTTCCCATCAGCACTTCGCAAAAATTACTGTAACCATTCGCACCGAGTCTTTCGAGCTCGTGTGTGATGATGGAAAAAAATTCATTCTGCAAAAAGGAGATGTGGTTGACATCAATGCCGTGGGTGAAAAAATAAATCTCTGGTTCAAGGGCGCTGCTCACAAAGGTTTTTCGAAAGTGGAACTGAGACCTGTGCACTGGCAGGCTTCATTCAAAATCCAGGTAGCAGGACAAAAACAATCTCCGCGGATCTATGAAGAAACGCTGGAAGTGAAAAACACCTCAGGCAAACTGAAACTGGTCAACATCATTGATATTGAAAAATATGTAGGCGGTGTTGTGGAAGCCGAAGCCGGTGCCGCGCACACTCTGGAATATTACAAAGTGCAATCGGTTATCTCACGTACTTATGCCCTCAACAATTTGCGCAGGCACGAAGCCGAGGGATTCAATTTGTGTGACGCCACCCATTGCCAGGTCTATCATGGCAAACCACGCTCGACTGATTTGGCTGAGGCTGCAACGTATCAAACCCGCGACATTGTTATCGTGGATTCCGACATCAACTTCATCACTGCAACTTTTCATAGCAACTGTGGCGGCCACACCAAGAATGCGGAACACGTGTGGAGCAAACCTGTGCCCTACCTCGTAGGTTGCCCCGATAGTTTTTGTGTTTCGATGCCCAATGCAAAATGGGAAAAGGAATTCAGCGCTTCACAATGGAACAATTACCTGCTTTCAAATCATAAATTGTGGAATGATTCCGCAGGCATTGATCAACAACCGCAATATCGCGGCAAACAATTTTTTATCGCTGACAGCACTTCCTTTATTTCACTTCCCAAAATGCGTGAAGACCTCAAACTGCGCTCAACAAGTTTTGCAGTGATGCCGAAAGGTGACGTGGTTAAGTTGATGGGATATGGCTTCGGACATGGGGTGGGGCTTTGCCAGGAAGGCGCTATCAACATGGCGCGCAAAAACATTTCATATCAGGACATCATTCATTTTTATTACAAGGATGTTCACCTTGTGCCACGGTATATGCTTTGGTTCTTCAAAGAAGATTAAAGAATTTTTTTGGGAGTGAGT
>JAWXCI010000008.1:0-21827 GCA_034408895.1 Flavobacteriales bacterium | reverse complement strand
GGTTTACAAATGTGATCTGGCCTGCACATCCGCAGTGGCGCTGGTTCCAATCCCTGCGATATTCTTTTCTACAAATTGTTGTTTCCCGAACCAAGTTGCTTTCGCTCGGTTGGCATTCTTCAATATCTGATGAATCTTCACCCCCGTCACTTTCAATTGCGGGTGCCGGAGTGTCATCTGAATGAGTTACACCACTGCCGTAAGAATTCTTATCGGGTTTTGCATGGGTCGAATTTGGGCTGACCATCACTTGTGGTTTAGCAGCCTGCGGCTTAGGATCTAAGTTCCGGTTGCCAGAATTTGCGCTGGATGATGTGCCTTTGTTAGATGGTTTCGCGACTGAAGGTGAGTGTGCCTGCTTTGAAACCGAAGGTTTGCTGATTATTGTTTTGGATGGCGATGATTTCGAAACACCGGAACTTGTACCGGCTTTTGGGATTGTGTTCCCAGAAGTTGTTTTCTGGGCAAGTATTCCTGTGCTGATAAATAGTATCAGTGCTGAGATCAGTGAAAGACTAAGGCGTAAATTTTTTTTCATGATTAATTTGGTTTTAAGACTTCCATTCGGCAGCGAAGGGTTAAACGAAAGTAGCGCAAATTCAACAAAAACAAAGCCACCCAACTATTTTCGCGCCCCAAAAAAAATTTAGAACATGGCATTGAAATGTGGAATTGTAGGTCTTCCGAATGTGGGCAAATCAACTTTGTTTAATTGTTTGTCCAATGCAAAAGCACAGGCAGCAAATTTCCCTTTTTGCACGATTGAACCCAATGTAGGCACTATCACGGTGCCCGATGAAAGGCTTACTGCGTTGGCTGAAATCGTAAGCCCGGAGCGAATTGTTCCAACCACCATAGAAATAGTGGACATTGCCGGATTGGTGAAAGGCGCCAGTAAGGGCGAAGGTTTGGGAAACAAATTTCTGGCGAACATCCGCGAAACAGATGCCATCATTCATGTACTGCGATGTTTTGATGACCCCAATGTGGTACATGTGGATGGTTCAGTAAACCCTGTGCGCGATAAGGAAATTATTGACATCGAACTTCAACTCAAAGACCTTGAAACCATTGATGCCCGCGTAACTAAAGTGCAGCGAGCAGCGGGAAGTGGCGATAAGGAGGCAAAGAAAATTTTTGACCATCTTTCAAAAATCAAAAACGCGCTGGAGCAGGGGAAGAGCGCACGCACTGTGTTGGCATTGAATGAAGATGAAGAATTGCTCAACAAAGAACTTCAATTGCTCACCGCAAAACCCGTTTTGTATTTGTGCAATGTGGAAGAAGCATCGGTGGTGAGCGGAAACAAATACTCGCAGCAGATAATGGAAGCTGTAAAGGATGAACGTGCGGAAGTGCTCATCATAGGTGCAGCTATTGAAGCTGATATTGCCTCGCTTGAAACTTATGAAGAACGCCAGATGTTTTTAAATGACATAGGGTTGGAAGAGCCGGGTGTTGCGAAACTGATTCGCGCTGCTTACCAACTGCTGAACCTCCAAACCTATTTCACAGCCGGGGTAAAAGAAGTGCGAGCATGGACCATTCACAAAGGCGACACAGCTCCGCAGGCTGCGGGCGTCATTCATACGGATTTCGAAAAGGGATTTATTCGTGCTGAAGTAATTAAGTACAAGGACTACATCACTTACAAATCAGAAGCTGCAATAAAGGAAGTGGGAAAGCTTGGTGTTGAAGGCAAAGAATATGTAGTGGAAGATGGTGATGTGATGCACTTCCGCTTCAATGTGTGACACCAATTCTTAGTTCAAATTAGTCCATTCCCGATAGAAATCTATCGGAATAATCAAGCAATGTCCAGCGAAAAACTGAACCGGGTACCTTCATTCACTTTGCTTTCCACTTTGTATTCTGATTTGTGCAGGTCGAGAATGCCCTTAACAATAGCAAGGCCAAGCCCGCTTCCGGTTTTTGATGTTTTTCCTTTATGATATCTGTTGAAAATATGCGGCAGTTCTTCATCCGTAATTCCACTTCCCTGATCGTCCACATGAAGCCAAAGTCTCCTTCCATTTTGTTCCACCTTGAGTGTGATGTTTTGCCCTGTTGAGCTAAACCGCAGGCTGTTCGAAATCAGGTTTTGCAATACACGGTCAATCAAGCCAAGATCAGCTTTTACATTGGGCAGATGGGTGGGCAGGTCATGTATTATCTCTACACCTTTTTCCTGGGCTGCTATCCTGAAATTATTGGTGACATCATAGACAATCTCGGAAACTGAGAATGATTCGATGTTGAGTTTACGTTCTTTGCTTTCCAGCTTCGATAGATCAAATAATTCGTCAACAAGAGTTCGCAATTTGTCTGCACTCTGTAGTGTAGTGTTAAGGTATTTAGTCATCTGCTCCTTGTCCAATTCATCCCGTTTCATCAATAACGTTTCTATGTAGCCGTGTATGCTCGCCAGCGGAGTGCGCAGGTCGTGCGACACATTAGCAATAAGTTCGTGCCGCATGTTTTCCACCTCCAGCCTTTCAAGCGCCAGCCGCTGCTGCCGGGCAAGAATGTCACGCACACTATAAAACACAAGAGAGCCCACTATAAGGATAAATGCCAGGGAGATGATAATGTTGATGTAAATCTGGTCGCGGGCTTTGGCCATAAACGAAGAAAAAGTTTCTTCCACTGAAAGTACACCTGCCGCATTCCCATTTGCATCCATTACCGGTGAAAGAGCACCCATCCATGTTTCTCCGTTCTTTTCAAACCGGCCGAGCATTCCGCCCTTTGCGTACATGGTGTCCAGGCGTTCTTCATTTCCATTAAGCTCGCTAAGCCAATTGGGGTTGTCGGTTGCTATTGCCAGATAAAAATTTTTCGCCCCTATGTTGGTGTCGCGCACCACCGTGTACATTTCCGATGGCACCCCCGTCATTTTTTTCGCCATGGACATTTGATCATGGATTTTTCTATAGGATGAATCTGCACGGGCCGAAGCCGCTTGTTCTGCTTTAGGATAGGCCTCTACAAGTTGTTTATGTTCTTCGCCAGATATTTTGTAGGCCACAGCATTGGCTATACAATCCAACTTGAACATTTCCTTTTCCTCATAAAGCGCCACTTGAGTGTAATAGCTGTTTACAGTCATATAAACTGCAATGAGGGTGATGGCGATTAAGGTATAAACCAGCACGCGGTTGGTTGATTTCGGGTTCATTTTTTTGTGGTCAATGATTATTCTGAAAAACGATAGCCAACACCCCATGTAGTAAGCACGTAGGTCGGTTCGTTGGGATCGATTTCAATTTTTGTTCGCAGGCGATTGATGTGCGAGTTTACAGTATGCTCAAATCCTTTGAAATTGTAGCCCCATACTTTGTTCAACAATTCTTTCCTCTCATAAGTAACACCTGGATTGGAGGCAAGAAGGAAAAGCAGGTCAAATTCCTTTGGTGTTAGCTCGATACGCTTTGAATTCAATACTACTCTTCTTTTCTTTCTGTCAATTTCCATGTCCCTGATGCGAATGATCTGCAAGTCGGCATCCAGCACTTCCATGTCATTTTCGACCCTGCGTAGAATGGCTTTCACCCTTGCCAGAAATTCACGGATGCTAAAAGGCTTGGTTACGTAATCATCGGCACCGGTTTCAAGTCCGAGCACTTTGTCAATTTCATCGGTTCTTGCGGTGAGCATCAGCACTGGGCTGTATATTTTTTCTTCGCGCAGTTTCCTGCAAATATCAAGACCGTTCAAATTGGGCAGGTTGATGTCCAGCACCAGCAAATCGAAGACATGCGTTTTTGCATATTCGTACCCGGCACGTCCATCAGCAAACCTGTGGACTGTGCAACCCATATCGCTGAGGTGCAGCTCGACTAATTCGGCAATGGAATCATCGTCTTCTATTATTACTATTTGCTTCATATGTGGGTAAAAGGTTAAATGATAAGCCTGTGATTTTTTCGTTACAAATCAAGTGAACTTTTGCACCCGATATAATTACTGATTCTTTTCAGATTATAAATCCGGAGAAAAAGGTAAGTTTAGTTGTTAGTGAAAAAGCCCCTGGAAAGCCGGGGGCTTTTTTGTGGATGAAAATGATTTGCGATGGATAAAGGGGATTTCAGGTGTAATAGGTCCTTGTTTCCTCAGCTAAGGTTAGTCACCAATCGGATTCTTTTTTTATAGGTGGTAACCATCCGGTGAGTGAATGAAGTTTTCTTTGTGGCCAATTTTTAAAACATGAACAAACTAGTTTTTTTGAACGAAAAGAATTTTTTCGCATTCGTTGCTTGCGTAATGCTCACAGGCCATTTGCTCTCGCAATCATCGGCACAGCCCATTCATCAATGGCATCATCAAGACCCTGGAAGTGGCGAGTTGGGTGTGTCGTCCTACAAGGCCTATTCCGAATTGCTGGCTGGTAAAACCCCCACTCAAATCGTAGTAGCAGTGATTGATAGCGGAACAGAAACCGCTCATCCCGATCTGGGAAAAAACATCTGGGTGAACGAAGATGAAATTGCAGGCAATGAAAAGGACGATGATGGCAACGGTTACGTAGATGACATTCATGGATGGAGTTTTATCGGTGGTCCCGGTGGCAACGTGGAGCACGACAACCTGGAATTTACAAGAGTGTATAAGGAATTGCGCACCAAATACTACGGTCGCTCAAAAACAGAAATTGGCAAAGCCGAGGTGGAAGAATTTGAGCGATACGAGCGGATGAACACAGAATATCAATCGCGCATAGGAAAAGCAACGGAAGAAAAAATTCAGATGGAGCAGGTGTTGCAATTTCAGCAATTGGCTATTAGCACCATTCAACAAGCGCTCGGAAAAGATGAGTTCACACTGGAAGAGGTGAAGGGACTTAACGCGGACGATGATTTTATGAAAGCCGTGAAAGAATTTATGATTAGCTCGCTTGAGCAGGATTTTGCCAGCGATTTTAAAGAATGGGCAAACCATGTGAACAACCAGTTTGATTATAGCTACAACCTGGACTTCGACCCGCGGCACCTGGTGGGCGATAACTACAATGATGTGAATGAAAAATTCTACGGCAACAATCATATAGATGGACCAAAAGCAGAGCACGGCACGCATGTAGCCGGAATTATTGGAGCGTTAAATAACAACGAAGGCGTAGATGGAATAGCACAGGATGTGAAGCTGATGATCATCCGTTGTGTGCCCGATGGTGATGAACGCGATAAGGATGTGGCCAACGCCATTCGGTACGCTGCCGATAATGGTGCACGAATCATCAACATGAGTTTCGGCAAAAGTTATTCGCCACAAAAGGATGCAGTGGATGCAGCGGTGAAGCATGCGGAAAGCAAGAATGTTTTGCTGATCCATGCAGCCGGTAACGATGGAAAAAATATTGACAAATCCAAAAGTTTTCCCAACGATAACTTTAGCGATAAGACCAAAAGCGCTGTGTGGTTGGAAGTGGGTGCCAGCGGAGTTTCAAAAGAAGAACTTGCTGCTGATTTCTCAAACTACGGAAAGAAAAACGTGGATGTATTTGCACCCGGGGCAGGAATTTATTCCACTTTTATTGGTGCTACTTACAAGAAACAAAGTGGAACATCCATGGCTGCACCTGTTGCTGCCGGAGTGGCAGCAGCAGTGCTCAGTTATTATCCCAACCTCACAGCCGCAGAACTCAAAACTATCCTGATGAAAAGTGCAACGAACTATAAAAAGGTAACGGTGATACTTCCAGGCAGCAACGAACCGCTGGCCGATGGAACAACACGCCCTAAGAAAATAAAGTTTGGAAAACTTTCGCGCTCAGGAGGTGTGGTCAATTTGTACAACGCGCTTAAGTGGGCAGAAAAATTGTCGAAGTAATTTTTCTTAATGTTGAAAAATTAGGCGACCTGTCAGCAGGTCGCTTTTTTTTTAAATCAACTATTCAACTTCGAGCACCAATCCTTTCAAGTATTCTCCTTCAGGATGAAAAACAGAAACAGGATGATCGGCTGGTTGATGGAGGCGATGCAGAACGCGCACCTGCCTTCTTGCTGAAATGGAAGCGGACATCACAGCACCGAAAAATAAATCGGGTGTAACAGCCTGCGAACAGGAAAAGGTAAAAAGCAGCCCTCCCCGTTTTATTTTCTGCAATGCAGTTTCGTTCAGTCTCTTGTAAGCCTGCACCGCCCGATGCCGTGCACTCAGGCTTTTTGCGAACGCAGGTGGATCGAGTACTACCAAGTCAAAATCGTTTTCCACGATATGAAGAAACTCCTGAACATCGGATTTAATGGTAACGTGTTTTGCCCCATCAAGTGAATTGAGTACCAGATTCTTTTCAAGGAGATCGAGCGCACGCTGCGAACTGTCGACACTGTGAACTTCAGCCGCACCATGTGCTAGGGCGTAAACTGAAAATGCTCCGGAATAGCAGTAGGTGTTAAGCACTTTTTTCTCACTTGAATACTTTGCAAGTAAGGTGCGGTTTTCACGCTGATCAATAAAAAAACCCGTCTTCTGACCCTGTTCCCAGTCAACGTTGAAGAGTAAATCATTCTCACGGCAAACTGTTTCCTGTGCACCGCCTTTCAGGTAAGTATTGGTGGTGGCGGTGCCCGAATGTGCAAAGAGTTTTTCTTCACTCTTATTGAACACGGAAGAAATTTTTCCGGGCATCACTTCGTCCAGCAATTCAACCAATAGCGGAAGTAAATCGTAAATGCCAATGGAGTGTGCCTGCACCACTGCGGTGCTTCCAAACACATCAATGATGAGACCTGGAATACCATCACCTTCTGCATTGACAAGGCGCCAGATAGTGGTGTGTGGGTTATCAGCGAAGCCAAGATTTTTTCTCAGTTCAAAAGCATTCTTCAATTTTTCAAGCCAGAATTTTTTTTCATCTTCTAAGGGATTGAATGAAAAAATGCGGACGGCAATGGAACCCGTACCACAATGTCCTGTTCCCAAAAATTTTCCATCGTGCGCCACTACATTGACTAATTCGCCATCACTTAAAGTTTTTTCAGCCGATGCCACAGCACCGGAAAAAACCCAGGGATGAAACCCGCGCAGCGAATGCTCTTTACCTGGCTTTAGTTTTACTTCGGGATAGTTGATCATGCGTTTGTGTTTGGTGCTTAATGTTTCTAGTTTGTTTATCACGATGGCCAATAAAACATAGTCAATAAAATTTCCTGAGCTACTTCGAAATTCATTTTTCTCAATGGACCTCAAGATTCTATCGAGACGGATATTGCTTATTGCCCTTTGCCTTTTGCTTATTGCGTATTGCTCTTTGCCCTTTGCTTATTGTTTATTGCCCCTTCTTTTGACCATCCGGAATCACCAGGTTGAGTTGATGGTTCATTAGCAATTCGCCCTTTTCAAGTTTCCATCTCACCAATGTTATGAGCTTATCAGTTGGAAACCCGGTAACGTGAGTGTCCAATTCTTCAATACTGATCGCTTTTCGCATCACCACTTCGGTAAGGGCGTTGTCCATTGCTGCGTATTCCTCGTGTGAAAAGCCATGCGACTTTTGCGCGTTGCAAACATCACAACGATTGCAGGGTTCAGCATTGCTTTCACCAAAATATTCCAGCAATTGGATGCTCCGGCACTGTTGCCTTCCAAGAAATTTCTGCATTGCATGTATTCGGACTTCTTCCGCTTTTTTGCGGTTAGCATACACGGTGTCGGGAATAGTCAGGTGTTGTTCCGAAACGCGCGGGAGAACAAAACTGAGCCGTGGTTCATCGCTGCGTTTCACATAGTCAATAATGCCGTGTTGTTTAAGAATGGCAAGTTTTGCGTAAACATCCTTCTCCTCCATTTTTCCATGGCCGGCAATGTCTTCTTCCTTGATGTTCACGTATGATTCAAACAAGCCACCGTACATGCGCAACAGGAGTTTTATGCTCGAATCAAGCGATGGATTTGAAACCTGGAAATCGTACAAACCAATTCGTGAAATTGTAAAGTGAAGGCGCGAAGGTTCGAATACTGATTCGTTGAAGGAGAGATAACCGGCACGTTCCAGAATTTGTATGGCATAATAGGCTGGGCTGTATTCCAAGTTAAATGTTTTGCACACTGCATTCAAATTGAAATGAAAAGGAACACCCTCGCCTGCGCCAAGGGCCACCTGAAGATGCGATGCAATGGAACGATAAACCTTCCGAATAAATTCAATGGGCGGAAATTGAATGGAAACTTTTTTTTCCAGTTGAACAAGGTCGTGATTGTTGTGCAGCAACACAGCATAAGCCTTCTTGCCATCGCGACCCGCTCTTCCGGCTTCCTGAAAATAATTTTCGATATTACCCGGCACATCAGCATGAACCACAAAGCGCACATCGGGCTTATCAATACCCATCCCGAATGCGTTGGTGGCGCACATTACACGCGCAGCACCTCTGAACCATTTTTCCTGCGCACTCACGCGTTCTTTATGGAGCATTCCGGCATTGTAGAAAACTGATGAAATTCCGCGTTTGTTCATGAAGTTGCTTATCTCTTTTGTCCGCAACCTTGTCCCGCAGTAGATAATGCCACAGCCGGGAACCTTGTGTGCAATTTCAAGCATCTTGCTCAGCTTGTCATCCTTTTCAATTACCACGTAAGCAAGATTTTTTCTTACAAAACTGGATGAAATGACATGGCTGGTTTTGAATTTCAGTTTTTCCTGGATGTCTTTTACAACAACGGGCGTTGCCGTGGCGGTAAGCGCAAGTATGGGAACATCCTGTATGATTTCCCGCACCTCAGCAATTTCGAGATAAGGCGGACGGAAGTCGTAACCCCATTGCGAAATGCAATGCGCTTCATCCACTGCAATGAGGTTGATCTTCATCTTTTTCAATCGTTCAAGAAAGGTTTCATTCTTCAATCTTTCAGGCGAGATGTATAGGAATTTCACCTGGCCATAGGCGCAGTTATCCAACACTATGTCCATTTCTCTCCACGTCATAAAGGAGGTGATGGCGTATGCGTGAATTTTTTTAGAGCGTAGATGTTGTACCTGGTCGTGCATTAGAGCAAGCAATGGTGAAATAACCAGACACATTCCATCGCTGCATAAGGCTGGCAACTGAAAACAAATGCTCTTGCCGCCACCAGTCGGCAGCAGTGCAAGGGTATCATTTCCAGCCAGCACACTGGCGATTATTTCTTCCTGCTTAAGCCGGAACGAATCGAATCCCCAGTGTTGTTTCAGTATGTCTTTAGGAGTGTTCAAACTTCTGCAAGATTGCACATTCTATTTTCGACCGCAAAAATTTTCTCGTGAGAAAAAAAATTGTAGCCGGAAACTGGAAGATGAACAAGACTCTGGACGATGCAATGGAACTAGTCATTAGACTGAAAGAACATTCCGCAGAATTTCCTTCAGGTGTTGAAGTGGTACTTGCCCCTCCATCACTTTGGATCACCAGCATCCTCATGCTCGATGAACCGTGGCACAAACTGGCTGCGCAGAATTGTCATCACGAAAATTTCGGTGCCTTCACCGGAGAAATTTCAGCGGCCATGTTGGGCGCAATGAACATCTCTTATTGCATCATCGGCCACAGCGAACGCAGACAATTATTTTTTGAAAGTGATGATTGGCTCAGGCTGAAAGTGGATGCCTGTCTTCTAAATAAAGTGAAACCCATTTTCTGTTGCGGTGAAACTCTCGACCAGCGAAACAGCCATCAGCACTTTATTACAATACAGCGCCAGCTCGAAATGGCATTATTTCATCTTGAACCAAAACAAATGTTGGATGTTGTGATTGCTTATGAACCGGTGTGGGCAATTGGAACGGGTCAAACTGCAACCACAGTACAAGCGCAGCAAATGCATGAGTTCATCAGAAATAATTTACTGAATCATTTTGGTAGTGAGGTATCGGAACTCATCCCCATTCTTTATGGCGGAAGTATGAAACCAGACAATGCAGCAGAGCTGATGGCATGCCCCGATGTAGATGGCGGATTGATTGGCGGAGCATCACTTCATGTTCGCGACTTCACGGCCATAATAAAAGCGGCAGGAGGATGAATTACATTGAGGTTGAATTTACACTGGAACCTTTGATAGAAGCGCGTGAGGTGCTGATGGCTGAACTAAGCGAACTGCCTTTCGAAAGTTTTCTGGATACCGAAACCGGATTAAAGGCTTTTATCCGGGAGAAAGATTTTTCTGAATCAATGCTGGAAAATCTTTTGATCACAACTCTCCGGGAATTCAAAGTCTCCTATCTCATAGCTCACATCCCTAATCACAACTGGAATGAAGAGTGGGAAAAAAATTTCCAGCCGATTGTTGTGGCAGGCCATCTTCGAATTCGTGCCGTCTTTCATGAGCCAGATTTACAAGTTGATCATGAAATCATCATACAACCGCAAATGTCTTTTGGCACCGGGCATCATGCCACTACTTATTTGATGTGCGAAGAAATCATGAACATGAATTGGGATGGAAAGCTTGTACTCGACATGGGTTCAGGCACTGGCATTCTTGCTATTCTTGCGATGAGGTTGGGTGCAAAAACGGTGGATGCAATTGACATTGATGAATGGAGTGTGAATAACATTTCCGAGAACATCGAACTGAACAACACAAAAGGAATTTCCATTTTTCACAATGACATCAATGAGTTGAAAAATTCACCACGAGTGTTTGATGTTGTTCTTGCCAACATCAACCGGAACGTGCTGCTTGCCGATTTTGCTGTTTACATTCAATCATTGAAACCCGGAGGCGACTTGTTGCTAAGTGGCTTCTACAATGACGATAGTGAAATGCTGCTCGCCAAAGCCGGAAGCGAATTCGCCCTTGTTTCGAAAATTCTTCGCGATGATTGGTGCATGTTGCATCTTAGAAAGCTTCATAGCAAATCACCAACTTAAAGTTGGAGGAGTGGGATTATCACTTCATTTTCTATTCGTTCGCACACCCGGTGATGGTCAAATTTTTCTTGCGCAGCTTCTGAAGCTATTAAAGAAATTTCTTTCATCAGTACTCGGTCATTCATAAGCCGGGAAATACAATTGGCCAGTTGCGAAGAGTTGCCAGGTTCGAATAGCAATCCACATTTTCCGTGTTCAAGAATTTCAGGTGTGCCAGACGATTGGGTTCCAATAACCGCACAACCGCAAGCCATTGCTTCGATGGTTACCATACCGAATGTTTCACCTTCGCTGGCCAGTATAAAAATATCCATGGCACGATAAAAAATTTCTACATCCTTCATGAATGGAAGAAAAATTATACGGTCCTTCAAGCCATACTCCCCAGCCATTTTGTGGAGTCGCATTTCGTAATCGTTCCCTTCGTTGCGGGTGCTTTCGCCAACCAGTAACAAACTGAGATTGGAATGTGAAGATGCTAATTGTGCCAATGCTTCTATCGCGAGATGCTGACCTTTAAGAACATCCAGTCTTCCAACAACACCCATCCATGTGCGGGTTTCATCAATACCCAATTTTTTTCTTGCTTCCGATCTCGAAAGAGGATGCCGGATGAATTTTTCCATTTCAATCGCCAATGGAATAGTATGAAGCCGATGGGATGGAAATTTGGTTTTTGCTTTTACTTCTTCTGCCAGAAAGGGGAGTGGTGAGATCCATGCGTCAATTTTCCTATATCGAATGGTGTGAATGACATCGCGTTTGGCAACACCTAGTTGCATGTTCTGTTGATAGAGAAGTCTGAACTGGGAAGGCCGCAACCATTTTGCCCATGCGAGCACACTGAGATCACGGCTATATTGACTCCAAACCAATCTCACTTGCTCCATTTTGAACAAGCGGACGAGTCGCATGCCATTGGCAATATCAAAATATTTTCTGTTGCGCTGGATAGGGATGATTTGAAGATTCGATTTTTTCGCTTCTTCAAAAAGCGGAGTACCTGCTACGAAAAAACATTTCACTCGCCAACCTCGTTCATGCATCCATGAAGCAAAACGAAGCTTGTTCATTTCCAGTCCGCCCCATGATGAAGAGGAGCAGTAAAACGCAAGAACCGAATCGGGAATGATTTTCACAATAATAAATGTGTGGTGCAAGAACGCAAAACAAGTTTTGGCTCAATCCTCATAAACATCCAGCAGCATGAGCGCCTCTGATAGTTCACCGAAAGTTTTGGAATCTTTTTTCTTCTTTGCTACTTCTTTACCGGTTTTGTAATACACAATCGCTTCATCGGTTTTTCCTTTCTCCTCCAATAATTTTCCAAGCTGGTAATAAGAAGCCAGATAGTCGGGTTCGCTGCTGGTAATCGCCTTAAGAATTTTTATGGCCTGTGCAGCATCTCCCTTTTTCTGATGTTCGAGTGCAGCGCAATAATGCAGAAAGGAATCATGTGGATTGGTTTCGAGCATTTGCTCAATCATTTGAAGACGTTCGGACATGGGTGGTGAAAGTTATGGGACGAAGTTAGAATTGGGAACAGATTTGCTATCTCATCCCGATGGATTCTTCAGCACTCTCTTAATTCGCTCCAATCGCGACCTGTCGTAATGTTGTAAGCAACACAATTACATTTCCCCAAAAAAAATTTATGGATTTTCCTTCTGACCTCGAAATTGCACAGGCGTGTAAACTCAAACACATCAACGACATTGCTACTATACTCAATATCCAAGTTGATGACCTTGAGCATTACGGCAAATACAAAGCGAAACTTCCGCTCAACCTGATTGATGAAGAGAAAATCAAAAGGAATAAGCTCATTCTTGTTACAGCCATTACTCCAACGCCTGCTGGTGAAGGAAAAACCACAACATCAATTGGTCTTACTGAAGGACTGAACAGAATCGGGAAAAAAGCAACAGTCGTTTTACGCGAACCATCTCTTGGACCTGTCTTCGGAATGAAAGGTGGCGCAGCGGGCGGTGGTTATTCGCAGGTAGTGCCAATGGAAGACATCAACCTGCACTTCACCGGAGACTTCGGTGCGGTGGAGAAAGCGAACAATCTTCTTGCGGCATTGATTGACAATAATCTCCAGAACAAACAACATTCCCTCAATCTTGATCCGCGACAGATTTACTGGAAACGTGTAATGGACATGAACGACCGTTCACTGCGCAACATTACCATCGGGCTTGGTGGTACCACCAACGGAATTCCACGGCAGGATGGTTTCAACATTACACCGGCCAGTGAAGTGATGGCCATCCTTTGCATGTGCAAAGACATCGAAGACCTGAAAACAAAACTTGGAAATATCTTCGTTGGATTCACCTTCGACAAAAAACCGATTTATGCACGCGACCTCAAGGCGCAAGGTGCAATGGCATTGCTGTTGAAAGATGCCATCAAACCGAATCTTGTTCAAACACTCGAAGGCAATCCAGCTATCATTCACGGTGGGCCGTTTGCCAATATCGCACAGGGAACGAACACCATCATCGCCACGAAAGTTGGACTTTCACTTTCTGATTACGTGGTGACTGAAGCCGGTTTCGGTGCAGACCTTGGTGCGGAAAAATTCATGAATATCAAGTGTGGGTATTCCGGATTGAAACCAAATGTGATTGTCTTGGTCGCAACCATCCGTGCACTGCGTCATCATGGCGGAGCGAAAAAGGACGAATACAACACGGCCTCGTTGGAACGTGTGCAACGCGGAATTGAGAATCTTGAAAAGCACATTGAGAACTGCCGGAAGTTTGGAATCAATCCTGTTGTGGCCGTCAATCATTTCCCCACTGATACTGATGAGGAAATAAAATTTGTGATTGAACGATGTGCATCCCTGGAAACGAAAGCCGTTATCTGTAAAGGTTTCGCTCAAGGCGGAGAAGGCGCGACTGATTTGGCAAAAGCCGTAGTTGAAGAAATTGAATCAGGCAAGAACAATTTCACACCTCTTTATGATTGGAATGCACCCGTGAAAGAAAAAATCGCCATCATAGCAAAAGAAATTTACGGTGCTGACGATGTGCACTACACTAAAGAAGCTGAATCGGATTTGAAGACGATTGATAAACTTGGTCTGGCAGCACTTCCGCTTTGCATGGCGAAAACCCAAAAATCTTTCAGCGATGATGAATCGAAAATCGGGCGGCCCCGGAATTTCATTGTCACTGTTCGCGAATTTGAATTTGCAGTTGGTGCTGGATTCATTATTCCGATTCTTGGTGAGATGATGCGCATGCCAGGCTTGCCAGCGGTGCCTGCCAGCGAGGGGATGGATATTGATAGGAATGGAGTGGTGAGTGGGCTTTCTTAGTTTATCAATGAAGACCAATGCCTACAATGCCCTAAGGCATCAAGTGAATGGAGATAATACAGTCTCCGACATCCTCACGGTTGAGCATCCTCTTTCCATTTCCATCAACGGCACTCCGTTCACACTCACCATGCAGACACCTGGCAATGAAAAGGAACTCGCGCGTGGCTTGTTATTTACTGAAGGCGTTTACAAAAAGAAAAGCGGTGAATTGAAAATTGAAGTAGAGGAAAAAAGTGAACAGGATTTTATTTCGAGAGTTAATATCAACATTCCTGAAAATGAATTGGACGCCTCTCAATTGAATAAACGAAATCTTTTGTCTGTTGCCAGTTGTGGCATTTGTGGAAAAACAGAACTTGATGTCATTGAGAGAAAGGAATTCACTTCAAACACTCAGTTGAGTTTTGTGGATGTACCCAAAATGTTTAATGAGATGTCGAAGCACCAGGACGCATTTCTTTCCAGCGGTGGCTGCCATGCAAGTGCGGCTTTTGACGGTGAAAGAAAAATGCTGACCCTCATGGAAGACATAGGTCGGCACAATGCAGTGGACAAAGTGATTGGTGCATTGCTCAACAACGGTCAGTTGAAGGAAGCAAAATTTCTCCTCGTGAGTGGAAGAGTCTCCTACGAGATTGTCACAAAGTGTTTCATTGCTGGAATTCCATTTCTTCTTGCGGTGAGCGCACCTTCTTCACTTGCTGTAGATTTTTCAAAGGAACTTGGAGTAACACTTCTGGGTTTTTGCAGGGAAGACCGGGCAACCTGTTACTCGCATCCTGAACGAATTGAATGAGTTCCCACAAAGACGCAAAGGATTCTTAAAGGTTCTATCAATGTTTCCAGATTGGACCCAATGACTTGGGCGAATCTTTTTTTTCTCTCGATATTCTCGTTTCCTTTGCGGCTTCGCGAATCCTTTGCGGCTTAGCGGTAACTACATATGTCAAAAAACCTCAGCGAACTTTCAGGCAGACGCGGCCTTCAGGAAAATCTTTTTGAAGAACTCGGAATTCTTGCGCGAAAAGACGGCACTCCTGAAACAGGAGAAATGGACAGGCTTTCCGAAAAATTTCTTTTCGGCAAGGCAAATATTTATGGAACAGCAACCTTCTACGATTTCACAAAACCAGAAAACAAAAACAAGAAAGTTTATGTGTGCAATGGTTCGGCTTGCCTCACTGCTGGAACACAACACCACCTTCATGAAAAAATTTCAGAACACTTTTCTGCTGAGGAAATTGGTCACATGACATGTCTGGGTCGCTGCCATGAAAACAGTTCTTTTCATTTTGATGGTAAAAATTATTCGGCCTGTTCAGATGAACAACTGAATGAAATTTTTAAATCAAAAAATGCTCGGCCTCTCGATAATTATCATGTGGAGTCACTTGGTCATGCTGCACTCACTTCACCCATTGGTGAACTTGAAAACTATTTCTCCCTGCTGAAATCGTGGATTGATAGCGGTCATGACGCAATGCTTGCGGAAATTAAAACAGCCAACATTCGCGGACGTGGTGGTGCGGGTTTCCCAATGGGTTTCAAACTGGAATCATGCAAGAACGAACCGGGCGAAACAAAATTTGTGGTGTGCAATGCTGACGAAGGCGACCCAGGTGCATACAGCGACCGATACATTCTTGAGCAGCGCGTTCACGCTTTGCTTTTTGGAATGATGGCTGCCGGATTCATTATCGGTGCGAAGTGGGGAGTGGTTTACATCCGTGCGGAATACCCTGAGGCCATCACCATAACTGAAAATGCTGTCCGCGATTTGTACGAAAGAAAATGGTTAGGTGAAAACATTCAAGGCACCGGATTCAATTTTGATTTCAAGGTGATTCGTGCGCAAGGCGCATACATCTGTGGTGAAGAAACTGCCTTGCTCTCTTCCCTCGAAGGACAGCGACCGGAAGTACGCACACGTCCGCCTTTTCCTACACAACGCGGATTATTCAACAGACCCACTGTGGTGAACAACGTGGAAACGCTCGCATCCATTCACTACATATTGGAGAAGGGTGGAAAACACTATACATCCATCGGTACCGAAAAATCAAAAGGCACCAAACTCGTTTGTCTCGATAGTCATTTTAATCGTTCCGGCATGTATGAAGTGGAAATGGGAACACCATTGAGAGTGGTCGTGGATGAATTGGGTAAGGGTTTCAAACATCGGGTGAAGGCCATGCAGATTGGTGGCCCGTTGGGAGGGATAGTTCCCGTTTCAAAAATTGATTCACTCACTGTGGACTTTGAATCTTTTGCCCAGAACGGATTCCTTCTCGGCCATGCTTCGGTTGTATGCATCCCGGAAAATTTTTCATTGGTTGAGTATGTTGAGCATATCTTCGAGTTTGCGGCTTACGAAAGCTGTGGTAAATGTTTCCCCTGTCGTTTGGGAACCCAGCGCGGACAAGAAATGTTTGCTAAAGCGCGAACGAGCGATTATAAAATCCCGAGAGTGCTGCTGGAGGACTTGCTCTTCACACTCACTGCCGGTTCGCTGTGTGCGCATGGTGGTGGAATTCCATTGCCGGTAAAAAATGCGTTGCAGTATTTTCCGGAGGAGTTTGACAGGGTGTTGGAGTCCCGATAGCTATCGGGATAGGAGTTGTGGAGTTCCGCAAAATTGTCTACCCACAACTTCCAACATGCAGCTAGCAAACTGCAACAAAAATTTAGATTTTTTCAATTTGAACCTTTCAGCTTCATTCATGTACAGGCTGTTACTTTGAATTTTCTTTGAATTAAAATTTTCCTGAAATGAAACGAATGGTTTCTTGTTTTTGCTTTTCGTGTTCTGTTGTTCTCGTTTTGGCGCAGGCGGAAACAGAGAAAGAGCAGGCCGCTGAAGTGCCCGCAGTGGAAGTGCAGCAACTTTCTAAATCGGCTTATGCCGACAAATTGGAAGACAACGTTTCCAAACTTGTGGTGAACAATCAAAACAACAATGCATGGGTTAATGCCTACAAAGCAGAGCGCTACGGAAATTACTCAGGTACTTCGCGCAGCATCTCGACCGATAGCCAGAAGAAGCTTGATTTCATGGTTTCTGAAATGAATACCCATATTCCAAATACGTTTGAATTTCACTATGCCAGTTACCTGAACGGAAATAAAAGTACTGACGCGCTTTCCCACCTGCAACAAGCCCACACACTCAATCCATCATCTACCGAATTGCACGATGATATGTTGGCCAATGCAGTGATTGAAAAGAATGAGTCTGAAAAAAAGGATTTCGCACAAAAACTTTCTGAGGGCAAAGTGTATTCTGGGGCGGAACTTGAATACAACAGGAATGTGCTTGCATCAGTAAGTGTGGGTGCGGTGCTTATCACGTATGGAAATGTGGACACCTATCCACTCATCATCAGTCAGGAAGTAAACGGATTGCGCAAGGACATAAAAATTGTTTGTCTCGATTGGTTGGGTTCATCGGCTTACCGTGATCAGGTGGCCGTTGATTGTGGAGTGGCGAAAAACAAAATCACTTCATCTGCATCATTATCGCTTGCCGAAATTCTTGCTGGCAGTCCGAAGAAAATTTTCGTTGCGCTCACGTTACCCCCCAATGAATTGAAAAAGTATGCCGACAAACTTTACCTCACCGGCCTTGCACTCATGTACAGCAATCAATCGCAATCCAACCTGCCTGATCTTGCAAGCAAATGGGAAGTTTATTTTTCAAAGACACATCTGGCCGACAACGAGGCCCTGAACCGCAATTACATTCTTCCGCTCATCCAGCTTTCTGCCTACTATGATGACACCGGACAACCAGACAAGAAAAAAACGGTGGATGATTTGGCAAAACAACTTGCACTCAGCACCACAAATCCATCGAAAGTGAATCAATACCTCGATTGAGTTTTATGGCTTTGTTCCGCAACCCATACCTCGCTTTCGAAGATGAAAAGCTGATGCAACTGGTCGGTGAAAAGGACCAGAAGGCTTTTGGCGTGCTGTACGATCGCTACGGCAAATTGCTGTACAACTACTTCCACAAAATGCTGTGGAAGGACAAGGAAAAATCGAGGGACTTTACGCAGGATTTGTTTGCGAAACTTGTGCACAAGCCGCATCTCTACGACCCCTCAAGGCCGTTCAAGACGTGGCTCTACAGCATTGCGCACAACATGTGCAAGAACGAATATGCCAAGGCGGAAGTGCGCAGAAATGCACAACCTGAATTGGCTTATGTGCCCAACACCGAATTCCGCAACGAAGCGCAGAGCAGTATGGATCGCGCGGAGTTCAACATAAAACTGGCCGAAGCGCTGGACGAACTGGACGAAACAAAACGCACCACCTTCGAACTGCGCTTCCGCCACGAGATGAGCATAGAGGAAATTGGTGAAACCATGCAGTGTAGCGAAGGAACTGTGAAATCAAGGTTGTTCTACACCCTGAAACAGTTGAACCAGAAATTAAAAGTGTTTGAAGGAATAGCATGAATAATGGACAACGGATAATTGATAATGGACAATTGCCGATTGCTGCGAATGATCGGCTGTGAACTATAGACAAAAAAAACAACAATGAAATACGACCCCGAAGACATTGAGTCGCTGATGATGAACAAAGGCTTCGATGAACTTTATCCCGAAGAAAAAAACTTTGTGCTTCAGCATCTTGAGGATGAAGATGAATACGAGAGCATCCGCAAGACGCTTTTCGAAGTGCAACTGGACAGTCGCAATAACAAGTGGCTGGAACCCGATGCGTCTATCCGCAAAAACCTGATGGCGCAATTTTCCACTGAACACAAACGTGGATTTTTCATCTGGCTCAATTCACTTTTCGCCATGCCGGAACGAAGTTGGGGGATGCGTCCTGCCTATGTGCTGGTTATTGCATCGGTGGTGATAGTGGCCGGAGTGCTTTTCTTCATGAATCAATCCGGCAACCAAAGCCTGATTGCGGAAAACAAGGTGTCGAAGCAGACGCAAAAAGAAGAAGACAAAACCATCCAGCCAAATACAACTACTATTGAAAATGCAGATATAGTGCAGGATACGGCACAGATAAAATTCACACCACCAGAACTTGCTGAAGATGAGCGTGGAATAGATATGATTGCAGAGAAAGAGGATCTCAGCAAGATGGAAGCATCAGGCAGCGCCAATGAACAACTTGTGTTTCGTGCTGAAGAAGCAGCTCCAACTTTTTCAGGCAGCGCGTTTGAGTTGAAAACCCTGGAAGCTCCTTCCGTGAATGACGATGCAGTTGGCTTTTACACATTTTCCCATGGAGGTACAGATGTCATATCCGACTCAGTAACTCTCATCAACTCTGAAATATCAAACAACACTGCATTGAATTCATATACTCCTGCTTCAACCGATGTGGTTACTATAGAATCTGGTAAAGTGAGGAGCGCTGGGGCCTTCAAGGGTGTTGCAGAGAAAAACAAGACATCTGTCACTTCCACTGCGGCCGATACCAAAGACCTGCTCGATCTTCTCTTTACTGCTTTGTGATGGTGATTTGATTTTTTGAGTGAAGCAACAGGCGTCCAGGAGGCATTGTCCTATCTTCCGAACTCCGGGCAAATCCGGATTTTCAGTTTCCTTCAAACCAAATCAAAACTTCAAAATATGAAACAACTGTACGCATTTCTTTTCTTAGCGGTAGTTGCACTTGGTGCAACATCGCAACTCGTGGTGGACAATTCGCTTGCACCAGCGCAGATAATTGAGGATGTATTTCTTGCGAACGGGATTTTTGTGTCCAATGTCACTTTCAACGGATAAGATTTGACAACGCCATGCAATCAGGTAGGGACATTTGAACCTGTTATTTCTAATCTTGAGATTGAAAACGGTTTCATTATGTCAACAGGTGGTCGTATCGGTGCTCAAGGCCCCAATAACAGTCCCAATCATACTGGTTCAAGCGATGGTCTCTATAGTGGAACAGACCCGGATTTGGTAATACTAGTTACAAATGACTCCGTGCAAGTGATGGATGTAAATGGCAATGTGAAGATGAATGAAAGGGTTATGGTGAAGTAATTTCACTTCGTAAATGAGAACAGACCCCGGTCTTAAAAAAGTTGGGGTTTTTTGTTTTCATCACATACTGATTAAATCCTTTCGCAGCGATGAATCAACGATGAACATGGACTCATTTACAAAGTAACTGATGAAGCAATCCAGGTCTGTTCGTGCAAAGGCGACTACACTTAATTCTACATTCAGGAGGATTCGATTTTTTGCGTCAGCACTTCGTCTGTACATTTTCTTTTCCATCTAGGCATTCGTTCAATCAATGGTATGTCCACTTTTCATTTTTTTATTTTGACATTCTTCCAAAGAAACTCATCTCTGCTTTTTTTTAGTGGCTTATCCGCGTGCTGCTCTTTTCAATTTTCAGTCTTTTCTCACCTTTGCGCACAACAATTGATTATTCAACCACTGTAATCCCGTCTTTCGTTCATGGAAAAAATTAACCGCGGAATGGAGCATTTCTGGCTTGCTGTCACCATTGCCTCCGCCATCTATGCATTTTACAAATGTTTCAGCGGTGGCTGGGCTGTCGAGTACATGAATTTCATCATACCCATCATTGCATTTTTTTGGTTTCTCACCCGCAGGTTTATGCGGCAAAGGATGGAGCGTAGCCGAAACAATCCTGACTCCTGATCGTGATGGATAACGCAGGAATAGTAATCGTTATAGTTCTTTCCCTTCTGGCGTCCGCCTTTTCCAGCGGGATGGAGATTGCATTTATTACGGCCAACAAACTGAAACTGGAACTGGACCGCAAGCAGGGGGTGTTCTCGGCCACCATCATTGCCTGGTTTATGCGCAATCCAAAAATGTACATAGCTACCATGCTTGTGGGAAACAACATTGCACTGGTGGTGTTTGGTATTTACATGGGTGAAGCCATCATGGCCGGGCTGGATATGATTTGGGGAGATGCCGGACAAGTGCTAGGCTATACTGGCGAGTTGATTACACAAACCATCCTAAGCACCATCGTGGTAGTAATTTTTGGGGAATTCATTCCCAAAGCCATTTTTTCCATCAACCCTAATCGCTGGCTCAACTTGTTCGCTCCGTTGCTGGTGGTTTGGTATGTTGCTTTGTTCGTGTTCGCATGGATGGTTACCGGGCTGGCAGGAGCATTCTTCCGTATTTTTTTGGGGAAACAATCAGAGCCTGAAAAAGTAGAATTCGGGCGAGTTGATCTCGACCACTATTTGCAGGAAGTAACCGGAAATATCCATCCGGGAAAAAACCTCGATCATGAAATCCAGATTTTCCAAAACGCACTCGATTTCTCAAAAGTGAAAGCCCGCGATTGCCTTGTTCCGCGAAACGAATTGGTGGCCGTAGAAATTGATGACGACATAGTTGTTCTCAAACAAAAGTTTATTGAAACCCGCCTCTCCAAAATCTTGGTGTACCGAACAAACATTGACCACATCATTGGCTATGTCCACAGTTTTGAACTTTTCAAAAGGCCTGAATCCATACGAAGCATCCTTCGTCCTGCCGCCATAATTCACGAACCCATGCCCGCCAACGAAATTCTTGAAATGTTTATCCGCAAGAAAAAAAACGTGGCTGTGGTGGTGGATGAGTTTGGCGGAACTGCGGGAATGATTACCATGGAAGACATTGTGG
>JAWXCI010000007.1:0-46665 GCA_034408895.1 Flavobacteriales bacterium | reverse complement strand
GCGGATGTTTGCGCCTTGCACCAGCCACACATCATTTATTCCGTCACCGTTGGGTGTAAATGAATTCGGGATGTAGATGATAACCGGTGCTGTCACCAGGTAATAGGCATTGGATGTACAACCAATTTCATTCACCACGGTGAGCATAGTGGTGTATTGTGCAAAACCATCGAACTGGTGTTCCACTGTTTCGCCTTCTGCTGTAAAGTCATCACCGAAATCCCAAAGGTAGGTGTACTGACAATCTTCAGGGTTGCATGCGGGTTCCGGTGTGGCAATAAATTCAAAGAGGCTTGCACCGATTTCTTCCGCAGTAAAATCTGCTGTAATAGGCATCACAATAACTTCCACGCTTGCAGTTTCTTCATCACCGCAGATGTCGGTGGCAATAACGGTGTAAGTGTTGGAACCTGCGAGTTGAGAAAGGTTCAGCACATCACCGTTTTGTCCTCCCGGTGTCCAATCGTAAGTGAAACCACCTTCACCACCCGTTGCCAACGCCCACACCTGCGCGCTGCCGTTCACACATACTGAGGTATCGGCACTGGTCACTACATCAATAGGTACATCGGGTATTGTGATGGTCATTGCATCATCATCGCTTGAATTGCATGCATCAGTAACGAGCACACTTACTTCTGCTGTTTCATAAGTCTGTATATCGAAAGTTGCACCTGTGCCTTCCTGTGTTCCATCCACGTACCATAGATAAGAGTATCCACCTGCACCGCTCAATATCTCCACATCAATAGTATTGGTGGTAATGCAGGATGAGGTGATGTCTTCGCCCACTTCAATCAAAACTTCGGGGTTGATGATTTCGATAATCACGTTGTCAGTTGCTGTGGCACCACAGGCATCGGTCACCAAAAGATTCACGGTTGTAGTTGTATCGCTTTGGAAGTTGTTGAGCGTTGATCCATTGTCAACTGATGAACCCCCTTCAGTCCATGAATAAGAGAATGTGCCGCTTCCTGCACTCACATCGGGGGTGATGTCAAACTCGGTTAGGCAATTGCCCGTAAGTTGGTCTATAAGTTCAAGTTCGATAGGAGGGGAGTCAATGGTGACGTTGATGTAATAGGTTTCAAGCTGGCCGCAATTGTCACCTACCTGTAGCATCACCGTTGAAGGTACGCTGTAGGTAGCAGTCAGGATATTGTCCCAATCCCATTGCCATACGTTATCTATATACCATGTGTACCAGTAAGGACCGCTGCCACCACTTACTATCACTTCAATATCGGCAGCCAATCCACAAGGGGCAACAATGTCGGTGGGTACATCCACAATCATGTCCGGAACATTCAATGTGACGTTGATGACATCGGTGGCAACGAATCCGCAGCCATCGGTTACCTCCACATTTATCTCGCCTTCACCATTCCATGAACTGTATCCCACACTGTTTTCCCATCCCCAAAGGTTGTTGCCATCTTCATCAGACCAGAAGTAATCATAGTCGCCATTTCCACCAGTTGCGATGCAAAAGATAGTAAGCCAGTCACCGCAATTCAGTTCAAGGTCGGGAGAGTCAATGGTCACTTCAAGGTTAGGAAAATCGAGAATAACAATAGTAATGTCTGCATCGTCACTTGGCATGCCGCAGGTATCGTTTACTATCACGTTGTAAGTTGTCGTTAAGTCAGGCATCACATTAATTACCTGTGTGTTTTCACCGGTGCTCCAGTCGAAGGAGTAGTTACCATAACCACCTTCGATAGTAGGTGTAATATCAATGCTTGCCCCTAAACATATTTCTTCAGAGTACCCGGTTACCACCAAAGGATCGGCAGTGTCCCATATTTCAAACTCAAAATTGGACGCCAGAAAAACCCCAGCGCATTGTGCAAAATTCAGGATGTCCATGTACACTGTTTCCACACCTTCCGATATACCGTCTTCAAAAGCATCGAGTGGGAAAGAAACTTCCATTACATAAGGATCGAACACTACCGAGTCGGGAAGAGTTGTGTAGTCCACATCCATTATAGCCGTTCCGCTGTAATCAATGTAGGCTATCAGTGGTGTGCTTACATCACCGGTCTGCGGGCGTGCGAATGTGATAAATGCATCACCGCAGTCTTCAAACAAGACATTACCATCGGGTCCGCCTACTTCAAATTCGATGGCTACTTGCACTACGAGATTGGAACTGAAAGATTCGCTTTCAAGAAAAACTCCTGAGTCAAGAATTCCATCGCCTGAATCGCAAATTGCAAGTTTGATATGGTACTCCTGGCCGCATTGCACCACAGCCAAAGCCTCAAGCACATCGGTGTAGCCATCGTATTGCATGTAGTAGGGATTTGTGTAGATGTCCTCATCTTCATTGCCCCAGAAGTATCCATCGCTGGGAGTGTCCTGGTTGTAGTACTCACAATATTCACATGGGCCGGCATTTCCGCTTCCGTTATTGATGGTATTGATGCCCACGCTAATGGTAGTGCCGGGAATCAGCGCAATGTTGTCCGCATTGTTTTGATAAGAACCGTTTATGCCAGGTCCGCTTATGAAGAAGCCGAACACATCATTGAAACTTGAATTGGCGTATGAATCATACTCATCAGAAGACCATACGTAGTTGAAGCGGATGGTGTCGCCTAGCGGAATGAAATCAAATTCGATGATGATCCAGTCATTGACGGATGAACCTCCAGCACTCGTCACCAAATCCACCAGATCAGGATCGGTTCCGCTGTAAAGACCGTTGCTGGCTCCGGTATAACCTGTTTGGGTGTTGGGGCCTTGTGCACCGTCACAACTACCAGTTGACATAAGGTAACCAGATTCAATACCCAGATTGCAATCCGGACATTCAAAACCACCCACTTGCACATTAGAGGAGTTAGCTGAACCACCGTTGTAAGTAATGTTGGACACGCTTACGTTTTGACCCAACAGCACATCCTGGACATATTGTTCGATGGTCATGTTGTTGGTGACAACGAGTTGGGACTGCGCTGCGGTGGCGAAAATCATCACAAGGGCAATGCTGTAGAAAAATCTGGTAACTAGTTGTTTCATTGGTTTAAAGGAGTTAACGCGATGATAGACTGATTGTGTTTTAGAAAGGTTGCTCAAAAGTGCGACAATATGACGCAAGGTTTTCAAACAATTTTTTTAGACTTTTCCAAAGGGACTTTGTCATGAACGGGATATACCTTTGACCACCATCAAACACGAAGTAATGCCGGCCATTGTTCTCAACACTATTTCACTTACCCATTTCAAGAATTACAACGAGTCTGAACTTGAATTTTCGCCAGGTATCAATTGCCTTTTGGGGGACAATGGATCCGGCAAAACCAACGTGCTGGATGCCATTCATTACCTCGGTTTTTCCAAAAGTTATTTCAATCATGTGGACAGCCAGAACATTTTACACGATGAAGAATTTTTTATCCTGCGTGGAAATTTTTCTTGTGGCGAAAGTGAAGATGAAGTGAGTTGTTCCGTGCGCAAGGGCCAACGCAAAATCCTGAAACGAAACAAGAAGGAATACGAAAAACTGGCTGACCACATTGGGCTTTTGCCAGTGGTTATGATTTCGCCTGACGATATTGAACTGGTGATTGAAGGCAGCGAAGTGCGGAGAAGATTTCTCGACAGTGTGATATCCCAATACTCGCAGCCTTACCTGCACAACCTTATGGCTTACAACCATGCACTGATGCAGCGCAATAACTTGCTGAAAAATTTTTCGCGCCAACCGCGCAGCGAGCGCCAGCGGTACGATGCGCTTGAGCCTTGGGATATGCAACTGGTAGATTTAGGTACAACAATTTATGCCGAGAGAAAAAAATTCGTGGAGGCATTTACGCCCACTTTCTCCTCGTGGTATCAGCAGTTGAGTGGAGGAAAGGAAGTCCCCGCTTTGCATTACGAATCGCATTTGAATGAAACTGATTTTGCAACCCTATTGAAGTCGTGCCTTGAAAAAGACCTTGCACTTGAGCGCACTTCGGCAGGTACACATAAGGATGACCTTGAATTTTTGCTGGATGGTTATGCCCTGAAAAAATTTGGGTCGCAGGGGCAGAAAAAAACTTATCTCATAGCCTTGAAATGGGCTCAATTCGGTTTTATTGCTAATGCCGTGGGTAAACTGCCCATACTTATGCTTGATGATATTTTCGACAAGATGGATGAGAAGCGTACCGCTCATTTGCTCCAGTTGCTTTCCCACGAATTGTTCGGGCAGGTTTTTATCACTGATACCCACCGCCACCGCGTACCCCATTTGCTGAACGAAGCCGGCCTGAACTTCAGGCCGTTCAATGTGCAGAGCGGAATGGTGAGTGAAGAAACGATTCCAATAGCTGTCGAGACTGAAAGCTGAATATGATCTAAGGAATGGGAAGACATTACAACGAACAATCTTTGAAAGAGGTGATCCGCGACATGCTGAAGGCCGGTGGCCTGGAGCGGAAATACGATCAACTGGAAATAGAAAGATGTTTTCGTGAAGTGGTGGGCGAGTTCATTTCCAAACGCATCCGCGAGGTGTTTGTGAAGGATAGGAAACTGATCTTGCGAAGCGATAGTGGTCCCTTGAAGGAAGAGCTGAGCTACAGCAAATCGAAAATTATTGGACTGGTGAATGAAAAGATGGGGTCCGTGGTGATTGAAGAATTGGAGATCCGGTAGTGTGTTTATTTTTTGCCTTGGAAATACCGGATCATTGCTCCGTAATCCATCTGCTTCTGCATCGCGAAAAATGTTTTTGCAATCCGATCCGTTTTAGTATCCCAAGTTTTTGCACTCTCAATCCATTTCGAAAAATACCGCTGGTGACTTCCGGCCAAACTGTTGAAATGTTTCATTACTGAGGCTTCTTCTTCCAAACAGGCCAGCATGTCAGGAGAAAGGATAAATTCAGATTCATCCGTCTCGGTTTTCAACAAAATCACATCGCCCTCTTTTTTTTTCAATGCTTTACGCATGATGTTGTTTATGGGCATGATGTATTCACCTTCGCCCATGGGCAACAGTGCCACCTGGTTGAACGTGTGATTATCCATTGTTCCTTTTACACGAAATGATTTTTTATTATGGGGATTCAAGCGTTGGGCAACATCTGCAGGAATCACGATATAAGTCCAGCCGGTTTTTTCGCCTTGCTTATCGAAACGGTAAAGGGTGCAATGGAGGGTTTGCATGGGCTGAATTGGATTTCAAAGGCGCAAAGGTTCACAAAGGTTTAAACATGACAGGACTTGGGAACAGGTTTGATGTCTTTCATTCTTTCATTTGCAGTCCATGTTGAACCGCATTGTTTTGCTTATTATGGCATTTGTGATGCTCGCTGCTTTTTCATTGCGCAAAAAAAAGTGGAATGATGCAGAATTGAAAGAACAAAAAACCCAACTGGGCAGGCTGATGTTCTTCGATAAAAAACTGAGCAACCCCGATGGCCAGTCGTGCACTGTTTGCCACGCACCCAAAACATCGTTCAGCGATCCTGATCACCTGGCCGTTTCCGAGGGCATGCTCGATGGATTTTTTGTAAACCGCAACGGTCCCACACTTTCTTACAGCGCTTTTGTTCCTCCCCTTCATTATGATAAAACGATGGAAGAATGGCGGGGTGGTTTGTTTTGGGATGGCCGTTCCAATTCGCTCGAACACCAACTCTCGGGTCCTTTTTTCAACATAGCCGAAATGAACAATGCCGATACCGCCATGCTGGTGGCCGAGGTTAGAAATGCGGACTATTACAAATTGTATAAAAGCATTTATGGTAAATCGAAAAGCGATGAAGAAATTTACACGAATATGACCGATGCCATTGCCACGTTCGAGCGCGGAATTTTCATCAACGAGTTCAGCTCGAAATTCGATTTATTCCTGGATGGAAAAGTGTTGTTGAATGAGGATGAAATGCTTGGCCTCGCACTTTTTGGTGGAAAAGCAAAGTGCAGCAACTGCCATTCCTTAAAGCCACAAGATGGCCGTGTTCTTTTTTCGGATTTCAGTTACCATAACCTGGGCGTTGCCCGCAACGAAGCGAATCCCTTTTACACTACGGATATAAGTGTGAATCCTTTGGGGCGGGACGCCATTGATCTGGGTCTTGGTGCAGTGGTGAAAGAGGAAAAACAAAACGGAAAATTCCGTACACCCACGCTTCGCAATGTTCAGTACACCGGGCCCTTTTTTCATAATGGTGCCATGGAATCGCTGGAGGAGGTGGTGCATTTTATCAACACCCGCAATCATGGAATGTTTGCGGCTCCGGAGGTAAAGGAAAATGTGGAAAACGAATTTACCGGCAATCTGAAATTGAGCGAGGAAGAGGAACAATGGCTGGTTGCATTTCTTCTCGCCCTAAGTGATGGTTATGCTGTTGAATAAAACTTACAGCCCACATTGGGTAGAGGAGGGGAAACCAGGGCAGGCCTGTACCTTGCGCACTTCTAAGCATATCCCGCATTATTTATGAAGAAATTTCTACTTGTTTCCCTTGTGTTTGGTGTGGTGTTCGTTGCATTAATTGCTTCTTCGAGCATTGGTGAACCCAGACCTTATCACAACGAAATTGACATGGCGGAGTGGCGCAAAATGATGGAGGGCCAGTTGCCCACAGGTTTCAATTCTGTGTTTGCAGGCAGTGGGAAATGTGCGGGTTGCCACGGTCACGATCTGCTGGAAAACGCCAACGTGACCAGTGGGGGAGTGGACGTAAATCCTACCGATGACTGGCGCGGCACTATGATGGCCAACTCCGCAAGAGATCCTTTTTGGCGGGCCAAAGTGGCTCACGAAATTGCCCTGCACCCACAGCACGAGGATGATATTGTAGATAATTGCACCAGTTGCCACGCTCCGCAGGGTAAGTTTCATTCAGACTTTATGGGCTATGAGCATTATTCGCTCGATACAATGGCCACTGATTCGCTTGCGCTGGATGGGGTGAGCTGCGGGGCCTGCCACCAGCAACGGCCTGATGGGTTGGGGCAATTGTTTTCCGGCAAGCTCAATTTTAGCCCTGATACTATTTGGGGGCCTTATATAAGCGACTCGCTACAGTTTCCCATTTTTTCATCGGCCATGGAAAGTTTCGTTGGCTTTTTCCCGATGGGGCATGAGAAGGTGGCGCAATCAGAAATGTGCGCCACTTGCCACACCCTTCTTACCGAAACCATTGACCTTGATGGAAATTTTACCGGGACTGATTTTATTGAACAGGCCACCTACCACGAGTGGTTGAACTCTGCCTACAACGATATACCCGGAACTGCGCAAGAGTGCCAGGGCTGCCACCTGCCCCGCTTGCCGGACTCTGAAGAAATAATACTTGCTTCGGGTTATGCTTTTCTGCCGGGTCGTGCGCCTTTCGGGCAGCATTGGCTGGTGGGTGGCAACACTTTTATGTTGGAGCTATTGAAGAATAACATTGATGAATTGGGGCTTACTGCATCGGAGCAAAACTTCGATACGGTGATTGACCGCACATTGAACCAACTTCAAACCCAAACGGCCACGCTGGAAATTGAGGAAGGCGAAGTGGATGGCGACACTGCACGCTATGTGGTGAAACTGGCCAACCTGGCTGGGCACAAGTTTCCATCGGGCTATCCATCGCGCAGGGCGTATATCGAATTTACTATGACGGATAATGAGGATAACATCCTCTGGCAATCGGGTGCTTTGCAACCCAACTACGAGGTGTGGGGGCAAGACCCGGAGTGGGAGCCGCATTACGATATTATTACACAAGAAGATGAAGTGCAGATATACGAACTGGTGATGGGCGATGTGAATGACGATGTGACAACAGTACTTGTGCGTGCCCATCATCCCATAAAAGACAACAGGCTGGTGCCGCTGGGTTTTTCTACTGAACACACGGCTTACGACACCACCATGATTGTGGGCAGTGCCGCCAATGATCCCAATTTTAATGTGGCTAATGGAGTGGAAGGAAGCGGCAGCGATGAGGTGCGTTTCCACATTCCGGTGAGTGGTGTGGATGGTATTGTGCATGTGGCGGCTCGGCTGATGTACCAAAGTGTGCCGCCTAAGTGGAACAACGAATTGTTTAGCGTGAGTGCTCCGGAGATTGATCTGTTTGAAGAAATGTACGTGCAGCAAGGGGCCTGGCCGGTGGAGGTTGCCCAATGGGTGGTTTCTTCGGTGCTCACCGGTGTTCCTGCTTTTATGGAGGAAGGTATACGGCTTTGGCCCAACCCCACGGCTTCGGGAAAAGTGGATATCACATCATCCCACGAAAAAATACTTTATATAAAGGTGTATGACGCCCGCGGAAAACTGGTGGGGGAACAACGCGTGAATGCGCTAAAGGCCGAAGTGCTGCTGCCGACCCAGCGCGGTACTTATCTTCTTGAAATAAAAACGGAGAAGGAAACGCGGGTGGAGAAGGTGGTTTCGATGGGCAATAAGCCATAGGCAAAAAGGGGCCGTCTCAAAAGCAATAAATCTCATCCCGAAGCATCGGGATGAGATTTTTTTTTCAGGTGCTTTCCAACGCACCGTATTCCCAATCGCATTCTTGATTAGCATAAATGGTAAAATTCTGACCATCCGAGGCTTAATGCTTTGGCATTAACTAATGTGGCGCCTGCAGCTATGGAGTATGGCAGGGGAAAGTAACCTCTCTAAATTTCTTTGAAGTATTTTTCAAGGCCTCAGCAGGTGTCATCAAGCACTCAGCAGGTCCTTCTAAGCGCTCAGCAGACATTTTCAACCACTCAGCAGAGGTTTTCAAGGCTTGAAAATGTCTGCTGACTGCTTAGAAATGTCTGCTGACTGGTTAGAAATGTCTGCTGACTGGTTGAAAATGTCTGCTGAGGGCTTAGGATTGTCTGCTGAGGGCTTAAAAGGACCTGTTGACTGCTTAGGAAAGACTGCGGGGTCGGGTCATTAGGCTTTTGCCTTAATACACACCACTATAGTAGGGGATTGCAGCTCACAAATACGGAACACATAAAACCCCGTGTAATGGGGGCACGGGGTTCGGAGCAAAAGCAACATTAATTAGGAGGGTTACCCGACTTAACCTGGTAACCACTATGGTGATAATTTCATTTCATGCAAAATTTCCTCATTGCCGTTAGACTTGCACACTGGAGTTTTTACAAATGATAGAGAAATAAAACAAACCCTTCATAAAACACTTCCACCTGTAATTCGTATTTATTCCAAGACTTGAAAACCCCTTAGGGGTTATAGCTTTGTTTTTTCAAAAAGATGACCCCGCAATCCCCCCTAACCCCTCGCGACCGCTACAAGCGGCTGGTCTATTTCTTCCCCTTCAGGCTGCTGGTGCTTCATCTTAAAAGAAACCATTTTCTTCTTTTTTTATGGTTAATGTTATTTGGGTTTGCCAGCGGCACATTGGCGTCAAGGTTTGGGGTGCCACAGCAATTTCTGGTGCCCGAATACCGCGGGGGCACCGGCTTTATCTCCTTTGCCATTGTGGGTTTTGCCCTGGGCGGCTTCATCGAAGCCTTTAACTTATACACCTATATCCTTCATGCCTACCGTTTTCCTTTTATTGCCACGTTGAGCAAACCCTTCTTAAAATTTTCGCTCAATAATTTTATACTGCCCCTTTCCTTTCTCCTCACCTACACCATTACATCTATATCGTTTCAGATCAATGAATTTATACCCGGCTGGAAGGTGCTGCTCAACATCCTTAGCCTCTATGCCGGCATTGCGGTGTTTCTCTCCATCACCTATTTCTATTTCTCGCGCACCAACAAGGAGGCACAGCAATTTGGCAAAGCGCGCAAAAAGAAGAAACACAACCCCGAAACCGAACCTACCGAAAGTCCAGTACACAGCGTACTACATTGGTTTAAACGAAGCCACGCAAGGCAGTGGCATGTAGAGACTTACCTATCGCACCCTGGCCGCATAAGCCTGGCGCGCGATAGCACCCACTACAGCAAAAGTGTGCTCGACAAAGTTTTTTCTCAAAACCACATCAACGCATCGCGGTTCGAGATCGTGCTTGTGCTCACCTTCCTGCTCATAGGCTCCCTGCGCGAAAACCAGTATTTCATTCTACCCGCGGCAGCCAGCGCCCTGTTGTTTTTTACGATGATGCTCATGTTGGTGAGCGCTTTTTTTTCGTGGATAAAAGGGTGGACAATCACCCTCCTGTTCATCTTGCTTTTTGCGGGAAATGTTTTTTACTCCGAACTGCGAGTGCTCACTTACCAAAGCCGCGCCTATGGCCTGGACTACACAGGCGAAAAAGCCGAGTACGATATTCAGAAAATAATAACCGACACAACTCTGGTGCAGGCCGATTTCCAGCACACCGTAACCATACTGGATAATTGGCGCAAGAAGCACAACGCCACCACCCTGCTCACGGGCGAAAAACCCAAACTCATCATCATAAACTGTAGTGGCGGAGGCTCCCGCTCCGCATTTTGGACCATGCGCAGCCTCATGCAGGCGGATAGTATGCTGGATGGAAAACTACTCAACCAATGTGTGCTTATTACAGGCGCATCGGGCGGCATGGTGGGCGCCTCTTACTTGCGCGAGATAATGCTGAGGGAAACAAGGGGCGAAAATTTTTCAGTGCATGATACCCTTTATGCCGAGCACATGGCACTGGATCTCCTCAACCCGGTAATGCTCTCCATAGCCACCAACGACTGGTTTGTGCGCTACCAGAAATACCACGATGGCCCCTTCCGCTACACCAAAGATCGCGGCTACGCTTTCGAGAAACAACTGAAACAAAACACCCGCAACCTGTTTCCCCTTCGCATGTTCGACTACCAAAAGCCGGAAGAGAATGCAGAAATACCCATGATGATTTTTTCACCCACCATTGTAAATGATGGACGCAGAATGATCATTTCGCCACAACCCCTGAGCTACCTCACGGCCGGCAACCGCCTCGATGGAGAAAAAAATCCATTGCCGGAGGATATCGAGTTTGGAAGATTATTTAAAAAACAACGAGGCGACAGTTTGCAGTTTACCACCGCGCTAAGGATGAACGCCACCTTTCCCTACATCTTCCCCATGACATCACTGCCCACCAAGGATCCTATGGAACTGATGGACGCAGGCATACGCGACAACTTCGGATTGAAAACCACCTTGCAATACCTCTACACCTTTCGCAACTGGATAAACACCAACACCAGCGGAGTCATCATAGTGCAGGTGCGCGACTTGCCCAAGGGAATTGATATAGAGAAATCCAACCAATCCCTCTTCAGCCAGTTTACAGCACCGCTCGGCAGCATCTATGGCAACATGACCAAAACACACGACTACAACAGCGAACAAATGCTGCGCTACCTCACAGCATGGTTCGACAACAGCATAGACCTGGTTACCTTCCAGTTGCAACACGATGAAAAAAACTTTGTATCCCTAAGCTGGCACCTCACCGAAGCCGAAAAAAGAACCATACGCTCTGGTGTAAAATCTCCATACTACCTCAAGGAATTGGAACGGTTGGGCAAGATGCTGGAGTAATTCACGCGGGCATAAAAAACTCCTTCGCTTTTTTCACCACAGATTTTATAATGGCTGCATCGGTCTCCGCATAATTCATCTCGAACACATCCGTTTTTATTGGCGATGAAACAGCCACTCTGCCGCTCAGATGATAATCGTGAATGTTCGCAGTGAGCATTGCACTCAAACTCTCCGCTGTAATACCACCACCCGGCATAATGGCAATTTTATCACCCGCCCGGTTAGCCATCTCGCGGATGATTTCAATTCCCTCCACTCCAGTTTTTTTCCCCCCCGATGTAAGAATGCGTTCGCAACCTACAGTCATCACCGCCTCCATTGCTTCGAAAATATCTGGCACTATATCTATAGCCCTATGAAACGTAACTTTCATTGGGAGTGCAACCTGAACAAGATCGTAAGTCATTTTTGAGTTTACTGTTCCATCGCGGGAAAGCAAGCCCAGCACCACCCCATCAGCGCCCATCACTTTAGCATGTTGAATATCTCGCTTCATGGTTTCATACTCATGATGCGAATAGCAGAAATCACCCTCTCGCGGGCGGATCATTACCACCACAGGAATGGTTACGTATTGCTTCACCAGCTGTATAAGCCCGGCTGATGGAGTGACACCGGCAGTGGCCAATGCGCTGCACAATTCAATTCTGCGGGCACCACCTTTCTGCGCGCTGATGCAAGATTGAAGGGTGCTGGCAACAACTTCGATAGTGAACATGGCTAAACTTTAAAGTGTGATTGAAGTCTCAATGGCCAAATGAACAACAATGAATATGAGAATCACACTTTTCATCCTTGCAATGTCAATGAGCATTATAAGCAGATCACAACTCCGCGATAACATCCAGATTGAAAACCTTGTGTTCAAGGGAGCAGGCATTCGAGGCATTGCTTATTGCGGAGCGTTGCAAGAGTTGAAGGAACTGGGACTGACTGCTGGTTTGCGGAGGGTGGCCGGAACATCATCAGGAGCCATTACAGCTTGCTTGCTTGCATTGGGATACACCCCTCAGGAAATTTTCACACTCATCAGTTCAACACGTTTCCAGAAATTCAATGATGGCGGCTATATTTTTATTGGAGGTTCTTTTCGTGTCATCAAAAATTTCGGATGGTATCGCGGGCACACTTTTCCTCAATGGCTTGAAAAACTCATTGACGCGAAAACCAGAAACCGGAATATCACTTTTCATCAATTGTACGAACTCGCCCAGTTGGAAAATCAGTTTCTTGAACTCACAGTGGCAACCACCAGCCTCAACCACCAACAAACCGTTTTTCTTTCCAACCAAACGTATCCCCACATGCGCATTGCCGATGCAGTTCGTGCATCTATGGCTATACCGCTGTACTTCGAGCCGGTCATCATTAATGAAGATGGAAAAAAGATCGGGAGAAAAGAGATGAAACCAACAGATCACATTCTGGTGGACGGAGGACTAACGGCCATTTTCCCGCTCCAGGTTTTTGATTCCATCAGTGGTGAAGAAAATGGAGCAATGAAAACACTTGGTTTGCACGTGGAGTCGGCAGCACAAACCGCTAACGATTTTGAAAACGGAAAAATGGCATCGTTCCCCATTGCCAATGTGCGCGATTACGTTGGAGCCATGTACACCATCATCAAGGAAAATATGTACCGGCAAACTTTCACGGAAACTGATTTTTCACGCAGCATTGCCATTTCCGATTCGGGCATCGGCCCTCGGGTAAAACGGATGAGTGAAAAACAAAAGGAGGCTTTGATGGAAAGCGGAAGAACTTCAGTAAGAATGTTTTTTTTGAAAATGAGTGAACCACAATGACTCAATCCAAAATGGCTTCACCGGCTTTCCAGATTAGGAAAAGCGACACCACCCCTTTCACCACAAAAAACAAGATGGCCCACCAGCCATATCGTTTTAAAAATATCTTGACCTTTTCAGACATGAGGGGGTAAAAATAAGTTTCCAGTTTCGGGTTTTCAATTAGCAATGACCATTCTGATAACCGTTTGTCGGTCGGGCAGGGTTATGGGGAAGAAATTAGCAATGCCTCGAGGTAAGCAATGAAAAAGGGCGAACCATTTGGCCGCCCTCTATTATGCGTTTAAAAATCTCAGTGTTATGCTTCCGTTTCAGCCGGGGCTGGTGTGGCAGGAACTTCAACTGCGGTGAATTTTTTTCTCTCCTGAATGCGTGAGGCTTTGCCGGTAAGCTTGCGGAGGTAGAACAGACGCGCCCTGCGCACTCGTCCGCGTTTCAGCACCGCGATGCCATCAATAAATGGTGAGGCAACTGGAAAAATTCTTTCCACACCAATACCACCCGACATCTTGCGGACAGTAAACGTAGCGGTTGAACCAGTGCCCCTGCGCTGCAGCACTACACCGGTAAATTCCTGTATGCGCTCTTTTGCTCCTTCAACAATTTTATAGCTGACGGTAATGGTATCACCGGATTTAAAATCGGCCAGCGCCTTTACCGGGTTTATTCTGTTTTCAAGCTCTTTAATACGATTCATGGGATTTGACCTATTAGGTGAGAAAATTTGGGGGCGCAATAATACGAAGGTTGCATAGCCGGCAAAACGTCAACGCTCTTTTTGTGGTGTAATCTCCAGTTTTAGTACATCATTATTAGAACTTGAACCGGCAATTACACAGGCCGCTTGTGTTTCCATCGCTTGTGCGACCAAAGCCAGTTATAGGGTTCACGTTTTATTTCTTCTTCCAGCACCTCAAAAAGTTTTTGGGTGATAATGCCTTCTGGTTGCTGACGAGGGTGCTCAAAAAGCACGCGGTATTCGCAAGAATAGTAGCCGCGTTTTTCTTTCCTCACGTAGCCATACACCACAGGGTAGTCAAATTCTCTTGCGTACTTCTCCGCACCGAAATATGCCGCTGTTTCTTGTCCCATAAAATTTACCCACACACATTTTTTGGGATCCCCTGGCGATTGGTCGAAGGCGAGAATCAATGCTTTGGTTTCATCCGCATTGAGCCGAAGGTATTCTCCCGTTTCGCGGGTTGAAACCAGTTTCATCCCGAATTTATTTCTGGTCTCCCGCATTTTGCTATCGAAGAATGGATTGCTCAGTTTCTTGTAGATACCTATCATTTTATGCCTCACTACCATGGGCGTGGCTACAGCCCAAAGTTCCCAATTGCCACAGTGGCCGCCACAAACCACAATGCTTTGGCCCTTTTCCGAAAACCCGTTGAGCACTTCTGGATTGATGTTCTTTACACGAGCACTTGCTTCTTGCCGTGTAATGGAAAAATTCTTTACACTCTCCAGCACCAGGTCGCACAGGTGGCTATAAAATTTTCTGGCAATTGCTTTTATCTCATCCTTTTTTTTTCCAGGGAAACATTTTTCAAGATTTCCCATTACCACTTTTTTCCGATAGCCGGCCACATACCAAAGTACGAAAAACAGTAAATCAGAAAGACCGTACAGCAGTGTATAAGGAAGTTTACTGATGGGAAGTAGCACCAGATAATACAGGAGTTTGTTCATTCAGATTTCCAGTTTCAATCCATCATAAGCAAGACGAACATTTGCGGGCAGCTTTTTTTCTACATCGGAATGGCGGCCTAGCTGGTGGCTGATGTGGGTGAGCCAGGCAGTGGCTGGTTTCAATTCTTGTATAACCGCAAGGGCTTCATCCAGATTAAAGTGCGATGGATGTTTTTCCGTCCTCAGAGCATTGAGCACAAGAATTTCGCTCCCCATTATTTTTTCTTTAGATGACGCAGGAATTTCATTCGCATCAGTGATGTAAGTGAAGCGCCCCATTCGGAAGCCGAGCACTGGAAGCCCGAAGTGCAGAACAGGAATGGGCTGAAAAGGGATACCGGCAATTTCAAACCGCTGGTGCTCCATCCTCACCAGATTTAATTGCGGCACTGCGGGATAGTTAGATTCGCTGAAGGCGTAATGAAATTCCCGCCTTATGGCTTGCTCCACTTGTGCGGTGCAGTAAACATCCATTGTTTTCCTGCCGAAATAGTTGAATGCGCGCACATCATCCAGCCCTGCTACGTGGTCTTTGTGTTCGTGAGTGAAAACCACCGCTTCTATCATCTTCACATTTTCTCGCAGCATCTGTTGGCGGAAATCAGGCCCGCTATCAATCACCACATTTTTTCCTTCATGTGAAATCAGTATGGAAGTGCGCAGCCGCTTATCCCGCTCATCTTGCGAAGCGCACACCTCACAAAGGCAAGCGATAACGGGAACACCCTGCGAGGTACCTGTTCCCAGAAAAGTGATTTGCATGGCGCAAATAAAAGGAGTGACAAGTTATGAGTTGGCAGCAGGCAGGCAAAGGTTCGTCAAACGTTGTGGTGTAGACAGAAATTGAAAAGCCCCGGCATAGAGGCCAGGGCTTTCCAAAAATTCATATACAGTTACTCACTAGTTCAGCGCGTCCTTGTGGTTGCGGAACTCTGGGTCCTTTGCAGCTTTTGCCGCAAGGGAACTGTCTTTCTGTACTGCACTCTTCATGGCTGTGGCCACACCGCCACCATCGCCACTGCGGGCTGCTATTACTGCCCTCAGGTAATCAGCCATTGCAGAAGTATCACCGCTGGCATCCAGGTCGGCCTTTGCACCGGCATTGTCACCGTTCAGCAGTTTGGCAAGAGCGCTGTTGTAAGTCTTGTAGCCGCTCATGTTGTTTACGGCAGATGCATAATCACCGTTCTGGATGTTCACCAGGCCCTGGTTGTACTTCGCCTCAGGGCTGCCTGATTCTTTCCAATACACCACGGCTTGCTTGCGGTCGCCTTTAAGCCTTGTGGCGATTCCCATGTTGTTGCTGGTCTCGGGGCTTTTCTTCAGGCCGTAAGCTTTTGTCCAGGATGATTCTGCATCACCTGTTTTGTTCTGCATGTACTGCACTGCAGCGAGGTTGTTGGTAGCGCGCCAGTCGGCATCGCTCTTGCGGGCCGCTGCCTGGTAAATACTGGTTTTGAGTGCGAGGTCTTCTGTAAGGGTACCGGCTTTCATCAACTCTTCGTAGGTAAGCGAGTCGGCAGTGGATGCGGAAAGGGTTTTAAGCTCGGCATCGCTGTATCCCTCTTCATCATAGGAAACACGAATGATGCATCTGCGCAATTGTGGGAAAATATCTTTCTGGATTTCCTGATATGTCTTCGAAATGTTTTTGATCTCCTGCTCGCGGCTTGGAAGGTCAGTGGTTTTTTCAAGAATGCGTATGATGATGTCGCGGTCTTCAATACCGCTCTTCTCCATGGCTGCGCGGAAACCTTCCCAGTCTTCTCCTTTCGGGTTCATCATAAAAAGATTTTCGGTAACGAAGGCATCGAGTTTCTTCTTCTTCACCATCTCGGTGAGGGCCTTCTTGCCTGCATCTGCCCGTTCCACTGCCAGGTTTTCATTGAGGAAGATTTCTCCTTCTGGTGATGCATAGCTCTGGAATTCTATTTTAGTAATTTTCAACTTGGGATTGGCCTGAACCTCATTGAAGAAGTTGCCAAGCGCCACCATGTCGCTATCGTTTACCTGGCCCTTCTTCAACACGCTGGAGTTGTAGTCGAAATTCACTATAGCTTCTTTAGTGAAATTAAGGGTGCGCACGAAGTTGTCTTTGGCGTAAATGACTTTGTCATCATTCTTCATTAGATAAGGAGTGGTTATTACACCATCGGCAATGGGAACGGGAGCGAAGTCGGCTGTCTTCTTTCCCTGCATGCCGTGGATGCGCAATTCCAGTTTGCTCACGTCCATGGCTGGCTTGTAAGCAATCTTGTCGTTGTAGCTGAAGCTCTTTCCCGTTTTGTACGGAATCATTTCATAATTACCAGCTGCTTTTTCGCCCTGGTAGCCCTTCATTTTATACTTGGTTTCGCCACCATCATAAACAAGCACGGGAGTGGCTTCCACGATTGCTTTTTTAGAGAAGTACTTCTCAGGATATTTTCCGCTGATGCTCAGCTCAATGCTGTCGCCATGCACTTCCAATGGATTCGGTTCGGCTTTAGCCCCCAGTTCTTCAATTCGTTTCTCCATTTTGCCCAGGTTAGCACAGGATGCGAGCACCAGAGCGGAGATGACTGCTACAGCCAAAATGTAAAAGCTGTTCTTTTTCATTCTTTAATAGATTAGTTTTATTATGTTATTGATTCTTTCAAATATTGGGGCAAATCTAATCGTGGCATCTTGTAATGCAATGAAATTGTCAGACAATCACATCCGTGCATCGGTCATTGGTCTCTGGTCATCAGTCTGCGGTCTCAGAGGAAGAAAAATCTTAAACTGGCTGCGAGTGAATTTAGCTGGCAACGGGAGGAAAATTTGAGGAGGATTTGCGCAATTATCTATTGACTATACAACGCAATTGCACAGTGAAGTTCAATACTTCCACCAATAATAAATTAACTTCACAAACTCGTTATTCACTGTTATCAGTCCTTCTTCATCTTGCCACCACGTGTCTGGCTTGAACGCTGCGGCAGGCGCACCATGAAATCGGAGTTCAATTCCAGCATCCTTAAAAATTCCTTCAAATGTGTTTCGTGTTCTGCGCAAGTGAAAATTGCTGGTAATTATGGTGAGTGAATTTATTTTTTCATTCCGGCAATAGTCCAGCAATTCAAACGCTTCATCGCGCGTGGAGTGCGCTGTGGTGAGAGCCACAACGGACGTAGCGGGCACATGATGTTTGTGCAAAAGCATGCGTGTGAGTTGTGCTTCATACATCATGGTATCAAACGCCAGTAACTGCATGGGCACGTTGCCACCGGTACACAGTATGGTGGTTCCAGGAAATTGCACGTAAACATTTGCTGCTTCCATTCCGCGTTCATAACTGTTGCCACCCAGCACTACTATGGCATCTGTTTTTTGCAGAGCATCTTCACACACAAGATAATTGCCCATGCCTCGCAAAACGGGATGACGCAAAAGAAACAACAAAAAACAAATGCTGAAAAAAATAAGCAGGAAGCGAAACCATCTGCGGCTCCATATTTTTTTGAGGAATTCCATAGGGGGGGTTATTTAAGGTGGGCAAATGTGAGGGTGTTGCATGCGGAGGCAGAATTACTGCCATTTATTTTCCACAACAATCCCAATCATGAAGTTGAACAAAAAAAAGCCACCACGCTGCTGCGTGGTGGCTTTCCGAAATTATTTAAGGGATAAATTAAGTGCTTGGCTTTGCCAATTCTAATTTGAGTTTGTCTTCAATTTCCTTCTGCAATTCAGGGTTGTCGTCCAGCAGTTGCTTCACCGCATCGCGGCCTTGTCCCAGTTTGGTATCGCCATAACTAAACCATGAACCGCTCTTCTTGATGATGTTGTGCTCCACTCCCAAATCAATCAACTCCCCAATACGCGAAATTCCTTCACCATACATAATGTCGAATTCAGCTTTGCGGAACGGTGGTGCTACTTTATTCTTCACCACCTTCACCTTGGTTCGCACACCCATCACATTTTCTCCATCCTTTATCTGGGTAGTCTTGCGTATGTCAATGCGGATAGAGGCATAGAACTTCAGTGCATTTCCACCGGTGGTGGTTTCCGGGTTGCCGAACATGACTCCTATTTTTTCACGCAATTGGTTAATGAACATGCAGCAGCAACCGGTCTTGGAAATGTTGGCGGTGAGTTTTCGTAATGCTTTCGACATCAGCCGCGCCTGCAGTCCCATTTGCGAATCGCCCATTTCGCCTTCAATCTCGGCTCGCGGTGTGAGTGCAGCCACCGAGTCAATCACAATTAAATCTATAGCACCTGAACGAATAAGGTTGTCGGCAATTTCAAGTCCTTGTTCTCCATGGTCGGGCTGCGAGATGAGGAGGTTGCCGGTATCCACACCCAACGCTTCAGCATAAAATTTATCAAATGCATGTTCAGCATCAATTACTGCACAGATGCCACCGAGTTTTTGTGCTTGTGCAATGGCGTGAATTGCCAAGGTGGTTTTACCGGAAGACTCAGGCCCATAAATTTCAATGATCCTTCCTTTAGGATAGCCGCCCACACCAAGTGCCACATCGAGGCCGATGGATCCTGACGGTATCACTTCCAGTTTTTCAATGGGTTCATCGCCCAGCCTCATAACCGCACCTCGGCCATAGGTTTTTTCAAGTTTGTCCAGGGCAAGTTGAAGTGCCTTTTGTTTTTCTTTGTTTACTTCTATACTCATGTCTTTTTTTATTATGGCGCAATGTATCGCATCCTCATTGCAGCCTATTTACAACGGGGAATTTTTTCGTAATAATTTTTTAGTGAATTTTTTAAGACTGAAAGTTTGCACCAACAAACCAATCCCGCATTCCACCCCGCTTTTTATCGAGAACCATAACTGTCATCTCAAACCACAAATTATTCCGGCAGATATTTTTTCACCATTCCATAAATTAATGTTCCCAACAGTGCGGCAGCTATGGCCACATAGAAAACGGTGAAGCCTGCACTCGCATTAATAAACAGTGGCCCGGGACATGCGCCTGTCATGGCCCATCCCAGCCCGAAGATGGTTCCACCTGCTAAATAGCGTATCCATCCTTTGTCGTAAAGCATAGGTCTCAAGGGTTCATTGTCAGGACCCTTCCATTGAAAATTTTTAGCTAGAAAAACAAAACAAGCTCCTACCAAAACTGCGGATCCAATCACGCCATACATGTGAAAAGATTCGAAGCGAAACATCTCAATGATGCGAAACCACGAAATCACTTCGCCTTTGGTGAGAACAATACCGAAAACAATTCCTATGAGAAGGTAACTGATGAATTTCATTTTTTGTTGATTGTTGAATTTGGGGTGTTGAATGTTGAATGTTTGAACATGCTTGAAATTGAAATCAAGCACTGAATAACCAGGTGAACATCCACGGAAGAACAAGCCATGTTATTATCAGT
Source organism: Flavobacteriales bacterium (assembly GCA_034408895.1). GTDB lineage: Bacteria > Bacteroidota > Bacteroidia > Flavobacteriales_D > Sanyastnellaceae > UBA4660. The sequence continues at coordinate 26,309 of JAWXCI010000007.1, read as the reverse complement.
CCTCCGGCAAAAAATCCAATGACCGCTATCAGAGATGGCAACTGGAAATTGCTGAGGCCGCTGATAGCGTGTCCACTGGTGCAGCCTTGAGCGTAGCGTGTTCCAAATCCCACCAGCAATCCACCGATAATAAGCAGCACCCATCCGCCATTGGAAGCGAATCCGTGCCAGGAAAAAATTTCATCGGGCTGGTAAGCTGTGCCAGCGCTTTCAATACCAACAGACGAAAGCCAGGCTTCTGTTTTTTCTGAAACCATCACATAAGGATCATCGGACATGTAGTTAAATGCAATGTATCCGCCAATCATTGACCCCAGGATAAATACAAGGTTCCAAGCTTGTTTTTTCCAATCGCCTTTGAAGTAGTCGGACAGTGAACCGGCTCCGGCTATGGTGCATATTGTTTTCAAATTTCTCGACACTCCGAAACGTTTGCCGTTTAGAAGCAGTGCAACCATAGTAAGCCCTATCAGTGGTCCAACGATGTACCAGGGCCAGGGTTGTTTTATTAAATCCATCATGAAATAAAGTGATTGAAACCGCAAGGTATAGAAAGTGAACCCAGCCAGATTTTATTGAATTCGAATCATATTTGAAAACTTAGAATTGAAGTCAACCTCATTTGTGAGGCTAGCGCATTAACTCGCGGGCACTTTCTCTGGCAGCATCCGATAACGATTTTCCACCCAGCATTTCTGCGAGTTCATTCACACGGTTTTCGCCTTCCAGCACTTCGAGATGTGTTGTGGTCGAATTTTTTCCAGTGGTTTTGTAAACTTTCAGATGATGACCGGCCTGGCCAGCAATCTGGGGCAGGTGTGTGATGGCAAGCACTTGCATGTATTGGCTCATCTGGTGCATAATATGGCCCACATTTTTTGCTACTTCACCGCTTACGCCCTGGTCTATTTCGTCCAGAATAATGGTGGGCAGTTTCCGGTATTTGCTGATTGAAGATTTCAGCGCGAGCATCACCCTCGACATCTCCCCTCCCGATGCCACTTCTTTTATGGGTTGAAGTGATGAGCCTTTGTTAGCCCTGAAGAGAATACTGATTTCATCGTTGCCAAGCGCATGGAAATTTTCTGACTTTGTAAGCGTTGCTTTCAATTCAGCATTTTCGAGAGAAAGACCAATGAACGATTTGAAAACTGCTTTTTCAAGTTCAGGGATTGCTTTAATTCTGGATGCAGAAACCTCCAGTGCTAAAACAGAAAGTTCTGATTTTAGTGAATCATTTTTTTTCCTCACTCCTGTAATTATTTCTTCAAAATATTCTGCTGTGTTGATTTTCTTTTGAAGGTCATTCCTAAGCGCGATGAGTTCGCTTGCCGTTTGCAGTGCATGTTTCTTCAACAGATGTTGAAACAGTGAAAGATGTTCATTCACCTGATCAATCCGCTGCTGGTCGAACACCACTTCATCAGCAACCCGTTCGGTTTCGCTGAGCATGTCACGCATTTCAATCCAAGAGTTTTCCGTTCGTTGGTGCAATTCGGCTAGCGTGGAATTGAAAACCGAAACCTTTGAAAGAAGATTTTTTGCGGTTGAAAGATTCGCCAGCACGGCCTGTTCATTTCCATCCAGCAATCCTATAACGGAATCCAAAGTGCTTCGGATGGTTTCCGCATGGGTGAGTGTAACCAGTTCTGCTTGGAGCTCATCCAGATACAGCGTATCCAACTTTGCCTTTTCCAATTCTTCAAATTGAAACCTGAAATAGTCCAGGTCTTGCCTCAACTTCGACTCTTGCGCAATCAATGCATCGAGTTCGGCCTGCGCCTTTTTGTGTTGTGTGAAAATTTCAGAATACTGTTGCCTGATTTTTTCATTCTTCGCGAAGGCATCTACACAACCAAACTGGAATGTGCGTTCAGTAATCAGTGCATTTTCATGCTGCGAATGAATGTCAATTAGTTGCTTGCCCAATTCCCTGAGTGTGTTGAGCTGAACAAGATTGTCATTGATAAATGCGCGGCTTTTTCCTCCCGGAGAAATTTCCCTGCGGAGAACAGTTTGCTCATCAAAGTCGAGGTCGTTGGATGCAAAGAATGAGTTGAGTTTAAATCCTTCAAGATTGAACGTGGCTTCCACCACACACCTGGAAGTGTTGTCTCGAAAAATTTTTGAATCGGCACGTTCACCAAGTGCAAGTTCAAGTGCATCCATAAGTATTGACTTTCCGGAACCGGTCTCCCCGGTTATAGCAGTGAAACCATCATGCAAGTCCACTTCAATTTTATCAATCAAAGCATAATTCGAAATGGTAAGATGACGCAACACAGAATCTGAAATTTGAATTAATCTGCCAACTGCTTACTGCCAACTTTCGACTAGTCCATCATCCCTTCGTACTTCGAGATGTTTCCAGGGTCCACTTGTTTCACCAGGTCGTAAACACGTTGCTTTTCTGCCACTGCTGTGGGCTTGAAGAGTTGGACAATCTCATCGCTCTTGGCATAAAAGAACACCTGCATGTTGTAAGATGATGGACGAATCTTATGCACACTGCGCAATGCCACCAGTGCATCGGCAATTGCGATTCTTGACTTTGCGAAGTCGGAATAGAGTTTATCGTAGCCCTGGCGGTGATAGTTGTACATGCACTCGCGAAGGGGTTTAAAACTTTGCGAAAGGATGTTTTCCACCAGCCAATACCTGTTTTGTTGTGATTTTTCGTTCGACTTCCAACCGGGTTCGGGGGAATTTTGTGCGTTGGCAACCACCGTCTGGCACAAAAGAAAATAGGGTGTTCCTCCTTCCATGGAAAAAGTATCGTAGTCCAGCCCGATGAGATAATGAGCGTAAAACGCGAGCACCGATGATAGATTATCCCGGTGCTGGTCGCTGCTCCACTGCAACAAGGAATTTTCCTGAAAAATGAATTCCAAATCGCGGTCGTTGATGGAAACAAGTGGTGTCTTGTAATCGGAATGGTAGACAGGGCGGCTGCTTCCTACTTGTATCGCGCCCTTGAACTGGCGCTGGTTCACCCACGTTTCAATCGTAATCTGCATAGTGCACTCAATGCGTTCTTCCAGTCTGAAATCGTCTTCTGTCCATTTCCTGCCGTTGATAAATTCTTCAATAGAATTTTCCATGGTTTCGAAAATGGCTTCGTCCCCAATCATGATTTGAGGCTTGATGATACTGACATCACAATTCAGTTCCTGCGCATGGATGCCCAATGAGATTGATATTGCAAACAAGAAAATTGATATTCCCTTTTTCATTTACTGGTGAGTTTTATTATTTCAGAAACGATGTCTTTGGCCACTTGTTTTTTGGGCTTCAACCCGAAGTTCATTGTTTTATTGTTCGGCCAAATTAAAGTGATTTTGTTGGTGTCCGTTCCAAAGCCTGCACCTTCATCATTCAATGAGTTGAGAACAATCATATCAAAATTTTTGGCCACAAGTTTTTTCGTTGCATTCTCTTGCTCATTATCCGTTTCAAGTGCGAAGCCAATAAGCAATTGATCGGGGCGTTTTTGTTTTCCCAGCTTAGCAGCTATATCCGTTGTTGCTTCCAGATTCAGGCTCAGTGCCTTTAACGATTTCTTGATTTTCGATGTGGCCTTATTTTTTGGTTTGAAATCGGCAACAGCCGCAGCCAGCACAGCAATATCCGTTTCAGGAAAGATCTTTTCACACACTTCAGCCATCTCATCTGCACTTGTCACCTTATGAATTTTGATATGTGAATGCTGTATGAATTGAGATACCGGACCTGATACCAGTTGAACCGATGCTCCGCAATCGGCTAGAGCTCGCCCTATCTCAAAACCCATTTTACCAGAAGAAAAGTTACCAATGAAACGCACTGGGTCAATCATTTCATAAGTCGGCCCTGCAGTCACTAAAACTTTTTTTCCCTTCAGCGGAAGTTCTGGATTAAAGAACGAAACAACTTCCTGAAAAATCTCTTCTGGTTCGGCCATCCGGCCTTTTCCCACCAATCCGCTGGCCAATTCGCCATAACCTGGAGATAGAATCTGATGACCGAATGATTTAAGTTTTTCAATATTTTCCGTGGTTGCCGTATGTATCATCATATCGTGATCCATGGCCGGGGCTAACATTATCGGGCAGCGGGCACTCATGTACACAGCCATCAGAAAATTATCGCACTGGCCGGTTGCCATTTTGGAAAGTGTGTTGGCCGAAAGCGGTGCAACTACCATAAGATCGGCCCAGGTTCCAAACTCCACATGATTGGTCCATAAGCCTGCATCCGGATTTTCGGTAAAATCTGAGTGAACAGGATTTTTCGATAAGGTGGAGAGAGTGAGTGGGGTGATGAAATCAATAGCGGCTTTGCTCATCACCACCTTCACCTGAGCACCGGCCTGTAAGAGAAGGCGAATAAGGAAAGCACTTTTGTAGGCTGCAATGCTCCCCGTTACAGCTACCAATATCTTTTTCCCTTCAATCACCATGGTTCAGAAATGATAAAAGATGGCTTGCACCATCTTTTATCTTTATTCATTGCGAAACGAATTATCAATTGTTGACAGGCTCATCGGGATAGCGCCAGTAGATTTCATCTTCCACCAGTTCCTGTATGGACAGGGCGTTTGACTTTGGCAGGCGCTCGTAGAATTTTGAGACTTCGATTTGCTCGCGGTTCTCAAATACCTCTTCCAGGTTGTCGGCATGGCTTGCAAACTCTTCCAGTTTTTGACTGAGTTCTTCTTTTAATTCCTTGCTTATCTGGTTGGAGCGTTTGGAAAGAAGCACTACGGCTTCAAAGAGGTTTTGATCCACTTTGTCGTACAGTTCGTTGGTGTTGCGCGTAATGGTGGTCTTTGCTGCGGTTGAAGTTTTGAAACTCATTTTTCTTTTTATTGTGTGTCGTTTGATGCGAGGCGTTCCAGCGCCCGGTTACTTTTTTCAGCAATTTCAGCGGCTTCTTTCAGCCATTTGCTCTCGGGAAAAGCGGTCGCGAATGTAGTATAACTTTCTACTGAATCCCTGAACCTCTCTGCCTGCTTACTTTCTATACTATTCAAAGCATATTGGTAGGCCGCCTTTACAATCAGGTACATGGCTTCTTCTTTATAGCTGGAATTGGGATAGGTCTTCTGGAAATCTTTTAGCGACTGGATTCCAGATTTGTACTTTTCCGTTTTAACATAAAGCCGACTCACCTCGAAATCTTTTAACTCCAATTTGGTATTAAGATGACTGACAATGTAGTTGGATGTATCGCGATTGGCAGAGTTCGGATAGCGGTCCAGGAACAACTGAAATTCATCAATGGCCGCTTTGGTTTCGGTTTGATCTAGGCTAAAGTCGGGTGAAAGTTTGTAGCTGCACATGGCGGCCAGAAAAAGGCATTCTTCTGCGTATCTGCTCGTAGAATATGTTTTTGTGAATTGCTTGAAATAATAATTGGCCAGGTAATAATCCTTGATACCATAATGACATTTCGCATAGTAGTAATAGACTTCTTCGGCTCGATCGGTGCCGCGCGTTATGCCAATCAACTCTTCAAAAATGGGAAGGGCCTTGAAGTATTCTTTGCTTTCGTAATACTCAACGGCCTTGGTAAATTTAAATTCCGCATCGGTGCTTTTGACCACACGGCCATATTCGCTGCACGAGACGAATGAAAGAAAAGCGATAAAAAAAAGCAGGAAATTTTTCGACATGGGCGGGCAAAAGTAATTGTTCCCTTTCGTCAGACGATTGGATGGGGAGAACGGATACATGAGATGATTATTGAACAACATTTACGTTTGCGCAGTCATGAAAATTATTTGCATCGGAAGAAACTACGCTGAACACGCTGCGGAACTGAACAATGTGCTGCCGGTTGAGCCTATGTTCTTCTGCAAGCCAGACTCTGCCATTCTTCCCAAAGGCATTCCGTTTTTTATCCCTGATTGGACCCAGAACGTGCAATATGAAATTGAACTTGTGTTGCGCATTAACCGCCTTGGAAAGAATATTAGTGAAGAATTCGCCCCACGATACTTTGATGCTATTGGGTTGGGGATTGACTGGACTGCCCGTGATGTGCAGGAAGAGTTGAAGAAAAAAGGAATGCCGTGGGAGAAGGCCAAAAGTTTCGATGGTTCTGCGGTGCTTTCTGATCAATTCATTGCAGTGGAAGAAATCGGCAACATCCACTCTATTGATTTTGTATTGAAGAAAAATGATGAGTTGGTTCAGAAGGGAAATTCAGCGCAGATGATTTTTTCATTCAGTAAAATCATTGCTCATGTTTCTAAGTTCATGACATTGAAAATTGGTGATTTTATTTTTACAGGAACTCCTGCTGGAGTGGGACCGGTTGTTACAGGAGATATTCTGGAAGGAGAAATGGAAGGAAAAAAAATGTTGAGGGTGAAGGTGAAATGAATCACTCATGCTCCCGCCCTTTAATTTCGTCATTGGCAATCACAATGGGTTCTTCCAGCACAGGTAGTCCTATTAGTTTGTTGAGGTCTGGCTGGCCGGCATCCACCCACGCGGTGTACCACAAACTGCCTAAGGAAATTATTGATTGTTTCATTCTGCGTTCCACCTGGCCATCGAGCATCTCGGTGTATTTGCGTGAATAATCTTCAGAATAAACTTTCATATTGGTTTGGCCACGGCTCTCGAAACTGTACTTCTGGTCTTCGGGAAATTTTTCGTTTAGTTCTGTTTCGAAGCCAAGCACTGAATCCACTGCGGCATACGATTCTTCCACACGATCCCAGATGAAATTGAGCGGTGAAGAAATGTAGTTTGATTTCCCCACGAAGAAATCATACTCATCATGATAAAGTTCCGGCAGGCGCGATTCCCAGAAACCGTGAATGCCGCGTTGACCTGTCTGTTGTCCATTGTAATTAGTTGTTGAATGGAGCGGAACATGTGCATCGGCTACATAGTGACCCAGTTCGGCACTTGTGCGAACAATTCTTCCCACATCTTCATCCTTGAAGGCTTGGGTAAGATTGATGGTGACGAGATAGACGTGCCACGGAACAATGCCATAGGCCCGCAAGGTGTCTTCCGAATACTTCGCCACTGCTTCGGTCCATCTGCGGGGGACGTTTGCAAAAGGATTGCATCCTGTTGTATCGAAACAATAGTGATCGGAATCGAAGTAGTGGCGCTCGGCTTCGCCCTTCATGCTGAGCCTTCGCTTGTCGGGGTCCACACTGTGTTCCGATAAGTAGTCGATGTGTTTTTTGTAGAAGCCGAACATTTCTTCCGGCAGAGTGTTCACTGCAAGTTCATTTATTTTCTTGTGGGCGAAGAAGCCCCAGTGAGGAGTGAAGGAAGTGAGTGTAATGAGCAAGAGGCAAGAGGCCCCGATAAAAATCGGGATTCCGCTACGCTTCACAAAAAGCAATTGGCAAGTGACAATGACAGAAGTGTGGTTGCTAATTGAATCCGTAAAAATCTGTTTGATCCGTTTCATCCGTGTGCTATTGCTTCAGCCATAATCTTTTTGGAAACGAAATCCAGTTTCACGATTGCGCCATCTTTCAAAATGGGAATGCACGGAACGGTGTTGAGTGTGAGGCAATACTTGACATCGCGCTGGATGTTGAGTTTAATTAAACGCCTGCGATGTGATGATGCCCTTAGCAAACTAAGTAAGTGTTCGTCTGCTGCTTTGTAAATGAATTTGGCAGCCACCGTGCTGTCTTCATCGCAATGAAATTTTCTTGAATCGAGAAGACGATCGGCTATGGCACCACCGCATATTGTGTCTTCAAGATTTATTTTATCTTTCCATCCTGATGCAAGGATGAGGGTGTTCTGGTGTTTTTCAATCAGGTATTCGCAAAGCACATCGAGGTTATTGAGACAACCAATTACCACTGTTCTCATATCGCTGGCCATTTGTATGGCGCGGGTGCCGTTGGTGGTGGTGAGTACAATAGTTTGTCCTATAAGCCTGGGATCCATGTACGCATAGGGTGAGTTTCCGAAATCAAATCCTTCTACTACTTCGCCATCGCGTTCGGCTGCGGCTATGTAGCCTCGCCCCAAGTAATCACGCGCTTCTTCCACGGTGCTCACCGGAATGATTTTTTCTACACCATAATGCAATGCGGTGGTGATGGCGCTGGTGGCGCGCAACACATCAATGACTACGCAGATGTCGAACTTTTCTTTATAGAGATAGTACTGCCCGGGAGAGTAGCACACTTCTACGAGTTTGCGTTGGGATAGGGGAGTCAGCATTTCTTTAATGGATAATTGATATTGGACAATTGACCATAGCTAACGCAACACTACGGCTATAGAATTGTACTGCTTTGGGTAGGCTCATGTGTATAATACAGTCGAGGTTTTTGTCATTGCATCCCGATGGCGACCGGGATGTCCATTATCAATTCTTGATGAAAGGCAATGATACTACTTGTGCCTTCAACTTCTTGTCGCGGATGCTGATGAAAATTTCAGAACCGGGTTTTGATAATGCTGTGGGCACGTAAGCCATGCCTATGGGTTTGCCGAGTGAGGGGCTTTGTGTGCCGCTGGTCACTACTCCAATCACGTTTCCTTTTTTATCCAACACGTTGTATCCATGACGGGGGATGCCTTTGTCCAACAAATCGAACCCGACAAGTTTTTTTATTACTCCGTTTTCTTTTTGTGCTTTCAGCGCTTCGGAGTTGATGAAGGGTTTGGTGAATTTGGTTATCCAACCCAGGCCGGCTTCAATGGGTGAGGTATTGTCATCAATATCATTTCCATAAAGACAGAATCCCATTTCGAGGCGAAGGGTATCGCGCGCACCGAGTCCAACAGGTTTGATGCCGTGAGCAGCGCCTGCCTCAAAAATTTTGTTCCAAACATCTTCCACCACATTGTTGGGCAAATAGATTTCGAATCCGCCTGCACCGGTGTAGCCTGTTGCGCTTATCAATATGTGTTGGTGCCCCGCAAATGTGGCCATACCAAAAGAATAGTATTGCATAGATGCCAGGTCAAGGTCCGTAAGTTGTTGCAGCGTGGCTAATGCCTTTGGGCCTTGCACGGCAAGCAGCGATGCTACCCCGCTCAGGTTTTCCACTGTGGCACCGAACGTATTGTGTTTGCCAATCCATTCCCAGTCTTTTTGAATGTTGGATGCGTTGACCACAAGCATATACATATCCTCCGTGCAGCGGTAAACCAGCAGGTCGTCCACAATTCCGCCCTTGTCGTTGGGCAGGCAGGAGTATTGCACTTTGCCAATTACAAGCGCTGATGCATCGTTAGATGTAACGTGTTGAATAAGCTCAAGGGCGCCCGTCCCTTTCACAAAAAACTGGCCCATGTGGCTCACATCAAACACGCCCACTGCATTGCGAACGGTGTTGTGTTCGTCCAGCAGGCCACTGTATTGAACGGGCATGAGGTAGCCGGCAAACGGAACCATTTTGGCTCCAAGTTTTTTATGAACTTCGGTGAGGGCGGTGGTTTTTAGTGGGGTGGTGGTTGCCATTGTAGAAGAGTTGGGATTTGAGATAGGAGAATTTGTACTCCAGGGCAAATAAAAGGAGAAAGGGGGGATGGGGCCCGCATCGCGATGTTTGATTGAACATCACAACATTACTCCACCCAAAACTTCGGCAGCTTCTCCTCAATCTCTATCCCCTCAAACTTTTTACTGGATTGAATTCCTGCGGTGCGCGCCCATGCCGCCATCTTCGCCAAACCATCATGCAATGAAACTGAGGAGTTATCCCCAAAAATCTTTTTCAGTTTGGTATGATCCGAGAACGCGTGTTGCACTTCATTTCGCGGGGCCAGATGAAGGAGCTCGCCCTTCACGCCAAGGACATCGCCCACTGCTTGTGCAAGTTCATTCACGGTAAAAGGATGGTCGGCACCTATGTTGAAGATGTTGTTGTACGCTTCCTTCACATCCACACTTCGCGCAATGTGTGGCGCCACATCACCGATGTAACTGAAAGCGCGTGTCTGTGTGCCATCACCAAAAATGCTTAAGGGAAGGCCCTGCATCAACTGGTTCATAAAGATGCCCACCACGTTCCGGTATTTATCCCCAAGATTCTGGAACTCGCCATACACATTGTGCGGCCTGAAGATGATGTATGGCAACCCCCACATCTCATGCGCACATTTCAAATCCTGTTCTACTGCCAGCTTCGCAATGCCATAAGGATCCTCCGGCTGCGGCATCATGTCCTCGCGCATGGGAGATTGCCCCTTGCCATACACCGCAATGGACGATGTAAACACAAAACATTTCACCTTGTGCTTCACACTTTCATTAATGAGGTTCACGGAACCAATGAGATTGTTTGTGTAATTAAATCTTCGGATGAAATGACTCAACCCCTCGGCCGCATAAGCCGCATGGTGATACACGTAATCGAAGTGATGTTCTGCAAAAAGTTTTTCAAGAAGTGAATGGTCGAGAATGGAACCTTGCACAAACGTTGCCTGTTGCGGAACATTCTGCGCAAAGCCACCACTCAAATCATCGAGCACAACAACACTGTGCTTTCGCGCAAGCAATTCGCGCACAACATGTGCACCTATAAAACCCGGCACCACCGGTAACGAGGGAGTTCATTTAAATAATTGATAATTGACAATTGACAATGGCAGATGCATCCGTTGCTATGATAACTTGTGACGAATTCTTCCACCGAAATTTTTGCAAAGCCTTAAAAATTCCCCGGAGAGTTCCATCTGCGATTTCCTTATGATTTGGAACCAAAGGAGTCCTGACTCACAGTGACCACTTCAATGCAAGAGGCAAAATAGAGATTTTCTTCTTTGTGTATGGATGCTGAAAATGTTTTGTTCATAGACAATGATTATTGGACGAAGATAAATGGGATTCATTAGAAACGATAAATACAAAGACTACAGGTCACAATTCACCCAGCACTTCTTTAGCAGGGCCTCCTTTTAGTTTACCTTGACTAACCACCCCCGTTACATTGCAAGAAGAAACAAAAAGTTTTCCTTCGTTATTAATGGTAGATGCAAATGTTTGCTTCATACTTGATGTCTTGACCATTGCCTGCTGCCTGTTGCTTATTCCATATTCCCAAATGCCACAGGCCATCCTTTTATTTGCTTCAATAATAACTTTCAATGGAATTACTCGAAATTTCTGGCTATGCAGGCGCGTTGCTTATTGGCATCGTGATAGGCTTGCTCGGTGGTGGTGGTGCCATGCTGGCAGTGCCGGTTATGATTTATCTCCTGCGCATACCCACCGATGAAGCCACTGCGTACTCCCTTTTTGTAGTGGGCACCACCGCGCTCATTGGTTCGCTGCGTTACTGGGCGCTCAAACAGGTGAACTTTTTCATCGCGTTTTTCTTTTTGGTTCCTTCTGTAATTTTTGTTTATCTCACCCGCCTATGGCTCGTTCCTGCCATACCACAACAGTTTTTTATCGGTGATAAACTGCTTGAGAAGAAATTCGTGCTAATGGTATTTTTTGCTTTGCTGATAATGGTGGCCGGGATTTCTATGCTGAGCAAATTGCCAGGTATGCGTCCAGCCAAAAGCTCCGATGCCGTAAAACCATCCCTACAAAACTCCTGGAAACTGGTAGTGATTTCTGCGTGGGGTTGTGCGGTGGGTTTCCTTGCCGGACTGCTGGGGGCAGGCGGTGGATTCATGATTGTGCCTGTCATGATTCTTTTAGCGCGATTGCCAGTAAAGATGGCGGTGGGCACTTCCCTTACCGTCATAGCAGGGCAATCGCTTGTTGGTTTCCTGGGAGATTTGCACAGCAACCATAACCTCGACTGGTCTTTTCTGGCATCGTTCACATCGCTTTCTCTTTTGGGTATGATGCTGGGCACATTGGTTTCCCGCAAATCCAAACCGGAAAAAATCAAAAGGGCATTTGCCTGGTTCAGCCTGGCAATGGGAGTTGCCATTATCATAACCGAACTAGCTCTTTACTAAAAGCTTTTTCCAACACTTAGAGCCTGTTTAAACAAGTGAGGCCAGTGAGAATGATGGTTCCTTCATGATGCCCTTTCGCAGGATGCTGTGCAACTCTCTTCGTGCCGTATTAAATTTTTTTTTCAAAACTTTCGAAAGGATGGTTTTAATTATTGGTATAGCATCCGACAACCACCTCTTCCCATGATACACCTGCAAGATCAGAGGTTGAGAAATTAGGTCCGAGAGTCATTTGCGATGGTGTACCTGAAGGAAGAAAATTCAAGGCTGCGGGGTCAATAAACATGGGTGGTGCAACGCGCATATCCAACCAATGATCAACCGGATCAACATCCAACTCCGTGTCCACAATGCATCTTTCGAAAAAATAGGATTGGTCATCTACCTCCTCGGCAAGGTCAATCACAAATTCAGAAAAATCGTTGAGCGTGGCATTATTGCCCCACATAATGCAGTTGCGGAAGGTGGCTTCTTCCAATGGCCGCAATTGTATGTTTTGGAAAATGTCTTCGTAATAATCAGTGAGCACAAACGCTGGGGCGGTGCGTGTGCCTTCGCTCCAGTAGTTGGCAAACGTGGTGTGGTCAATGGTGTAGCGCCCACCTATTGTGAAGGCACCGCAAGCCTGCCCGCAATTCACTATTAAATTGTTGTAGCCCGCAATTTCGCTGCCCTGCGCCCAAAGTCCAATGGCAGACATGTTCTGGATTTTGGTATTCCTTAATACCAGGGCATATTCATTTCCAGTGGCACCTGTGGTGTCGGCCTGTATTCCTATGGTCCCGTTTTTCAGAATAGCATAATCAATTACGCTCCCTGTGCTTTCAAAAAGCCAGATGCCCCCGCGTGTAATGGTGGCCACCTCGGTTCCGAAACCTGTTTCCACCAGGAAGTCGAGCTGGATACCCCATTGGCCGGGCACATTAGCGAACTCCGGTTCAAGACGGTCGCCCTGAAAGACTACTTCCTCACCAAGTTGGCCCTCAACATTTAGCACTCCTTTATATACATACATGCCGGACTTTGAATGAACATGAACTTGTGTTCCTTGCAAAATGGTAAGGGTGCAGGCAGAGTCCACCGCCACAATTCCGTAAACAACATGAGGCTTGTCGTTCGTCCATATATCAGCACAACCAAGTACAAACAAACCGCCAAGCCCTCCGTGGAAATACGCATCCTGCCCCCAAGCCGCAAGATTCACCACCTGTTCATTTCCGTTGGTTATGATGTGGATGTTGTCCTCTATCACAAAAGGTAGTTCCACACCTCCCGGATCTACGGTCACCTCCACAAAAGCGTAGATGCTGTCGTTCGCCAGAATTTCTACATCCTCGAAATATGTCCCGTTAATGCCATCTACCGCCATTCGGAATTGAGAACCGCTGCCGCCCTGCAGTTCGATGGATGAAATGCGGATGCTCTCGTTGTGCCGGTTGTAAAGCTTGAGCACTTGCGTGGTAGAACCAATGGTGGTAAACACCGTGTCGAACAAAAGAGTGTCGGCTGATAATTCCAGCATAGCCCCCGTGTCAGTAATAAATTTTTCCTTACGGCATTGCACCAGAAAAACAGCGACCACCAGAATTGAAACGAAAGTGATGAGGGATTTTGGCATAGAAAAACAAAAACGCAAAAGTGCGGGAAGAACAAGGATGAGTTCTTTTTATTGTTGGAAGACGCAATCCAGCGACCCAGGACCCAGGACCGATGACTGAACACCGATTACTACATTCGCGCCCCATAAAAAAAAACAAACAAAAAATAACAAAACATGATTTTAAGAATGACAGCAGGAGTAGTGATAATTGGTTCGCTGCTTATTATGAGTTGCTCCACTCAAAAAGGCGGAGCCGCTAAACTGACCAACGCAGAAGACAGCCTTGCCTACGCACTGGGTGTTTCAATTGGCGAAAATTTCACCAAGAGCAACCTGGGCGATGTGAACTTCGATCTGGTGATGAAAGGTGTGAATGACAACATTGGCAAAACCGCCCTGATGGATGCGAAGACCGCAGACGATTGTGTACGCGGCCAACTTCAGAAAAGAGAAGAAGCCAAAAGCGCAGATGCGAGAAAAGCCGGTGAAGACTTCCTTGCAAAAAATAAAGACGCCAGCGGAGTAGTGACCACCGAAACAGGACTGCAATACAAAGTGAACTCCGAGGGAAGCGGCCCAAGCCCAGATATGAATGACAAGGTAACGGTGCATTACCACGGAACACTTACCGATGGATCTATATTCGATAGTTCAGTAGACCGCGGCCAGCCCGCCACATTTGGATTGAACCAGGTGATACCAGGATGGACCGAAGGATTGCAGACTATGAAAGAAGGCGGCAAAACCACTTTCTATGTTCCGCAAAACCTGGCTTACGGTGCACAGGTGAAAGGAAAAATTCCGGGTTTCTCCACGTTGATTTTCGATGTGGAATTGATTAAGGTGGAACCGGTGGAGTAAAAAGAAAAGGGACTAGACAATTAGCAAAAGGCAAAAAAACCTGCCCCTCTAAGCTTACAGCGGAGGAGCAGGTTTTTTTTTGATGCGAAGTTGCTTTTTTCGTTGGCCTACGCTGGAGTGCTCTAGGGCTGGACGGTGTACACTTACTTATTGGTTTTTGTGACTACCAACAAATTCAACCGACTGTTGTTCTTCGCCACTAACAATCCTTTCTTGTTTCCGCTCTTGATCGTGACCGGAACAATCGCCTTCACATCACCGGGAATAAAAAGACCGGAATCTTCAATGCTCCACTTCACATCAAAAGTGCCATCACCCTTTCCGTACATTACTATTCCTTTGCCGGCATCGTATGGAATGGTTTCTACTTCGGTGGTCAGGTTGTTTCCACCCATCAACACATCAAGGTTTCCATCACCATCAAAATCATCCACCACCATGGCGTTGATGGGTGAGAACTGGCATTGCACAGGAAGTTCTCTTGGCTCATAATTTCCTTTGCCTTTGTTTTCAAGATAAATGCTGGAAAAAGAATTGACCTTGTAATGAAATGAGGTGGCCAGCAATTCCGAAGAATAAATTTCTTCCAATGATGAAGACGCAAATTGATTGTAAGTGGGGAAACGCTGAGCAAGGGCGGGCATCTGCATGGAGCTACATTCCCTTCCCCGCACTGCCACCACGCGGTCTTTGTAGTGCTTGCTCAGAACAATGTCCAGGGTTGAGTTGTTATCAAAATCGTTGGCCCAAATTTCAAGTGGTTTTTCTTTTTTCGGTTTGAACTTGTTGTTCCAGCCCAGGTTTCCGAAAATCAAATCTTCATCTCCATCTTTATCGAAATCACCGCGCGCGATGGATGACCACCATCCGGTGAGTTCATCAAGTTGTGTTGATTCAAGTTTCGTAAATCTTCCTTTGTCATTAAGGAAGACTTGTATTGCAGTCCACTCGCCAACTACCACCAAATCCAAATCCTTGTCTGCATCCCAATCGAACCACAGCGCGTCTGTCACCATTCCGCAGGTGCCGTATTGTTCAGTCCATATCCAGTCTTCTATAAGCTTTCCACCCTCATTTTGTAGTAGGGATGAATTGGATGAAATGGGGTAGGCGCCCGGTGTATTTCTTCCACCCACGAACAAATCACTGTCCCCATCGTTATCATAATCTGCTGCGCGAACCACTTTGCTGCTTGTGTGCATTAGGGGAAGAAGATTTTCTGCCAACGAAAAATTTCCGTCACCATCATTAAGCAAAATATCATCCGTAAGCAATGAGTCAGCATTTTCAAAATCACCGCCTCCGCCACTTGCGAGATACAAATCCAAATCCTTGTCGCCATCCACATCAAGAAATTCTGCGCCTAAAATTTCTTTGCCTTGATCACCTGAATATTGTTCTTCTGTTTTCTGCACAAAATTTCCTTCAGGTGTTTGAAGATAGAGGGCATTCGATTGACCTTTCGCTCCGCCCACAAAAAAATCTTCATCACCATCGTTGTCCACATCACCCACGGCAATACCGGGCCCAAGCATAGACTGGCGGTGAGGCAATAGAATTTCCTTCGCGAAATCATCAAATGAATTTTCCTCATGGTAGAACATGGGTTGAATGGCATTATCGGTAATGTTACTGAAAAGAATTTTTGTTGTATTTGCAGAATGATAGGTGGTTGGTTTCCTTTCATTTTTTTCTTCAAACACAATTCGATGCCTCTCATCAATGCGCGGATCAGCAATAGTTGTTGTTCTCCCGTTGTCCCAATCCACCACAACGGAATCCACTTTGTTCCAATCTCCCAATCCGAAATGAATCATTGCTTCCATTTGGGACTGGTAGCCCCGAACAAAACGATACTCAGCTCGCTGCAATTTTTCGCTGCGATGAATTGTGATCGTGGCATTCGAAACATTCAAGGTGGTGTCATTCGCGGCCAGCACAAACTGGATGTAGTGTGTGCGATTCAACTCCCGGCTGTTGTTGCGGTAAACAAAAGCAGGTTGATTAAGATTGCTGACTACAAGGTCAAGATCACCATCGCGATCCAAATCACCGTAGGCAGCACCATTGCTGAACGATGGTTCGTCCATACCCCACTCTTTAGTCTGTTGATGAAATTGGAATCCATTTGTGTTTTTGTACATGGGGTTGGGCAAGGGAGTCTGGTCTGCCTTCATCAGGTGGTCGAAATGTTTTTGCGCATTCATCCCGTCCTGGGTAATCAGGTTCATCAGTTCCGTTCTCCAGTCGTTGTTGGTTATGTCGCGCAGGAAACCGTTGGTCACGTATAAATCGCGCAGACCATCGTTGTCAAAATCGGCCAGCAATGGCGCCCAGCTCCAGTCGGTTTGATGTATACCTGCGAGTTGACCGATGTCGCTCATCTGCCCGAAGCCGTTGTTCAGCCACAACGTGTTGAACATGTATTGTGGCAGGTAACCAAGTTTTTCGGTCAGTAAAGTAAATTGCGATACATCCATGCTGGCCATCATCATTTTGTTGCGGTAATGATCTGACGGTGTCATATCCAGCACACACAAATCCATCAGGCCATCATTGTTAATGTCAGCCACATCGGCACCCATGGAGTAGAAACTGCAATGCGGCATCTTACCGGCAATGTCTTCCGCAAATTTTCCTTTGCCGCGGTTGATGTAGAAACGATCCGGAACAAAAAAATCGTTACTGATGAAAACATCCGGCAAACCATCATCAGTAAAATCGCTCACCGCAATGCCCAGCCCGAATCCAATTTCACCAATTCCTGAAAGGGCAGTAATGTTGGTAAAATGTCCATCATCATTCCTGTAGAGCGCATTGCAGAAACGTTTGGTGTCTTCTTTCGGAAGAGATTTTATTTTTTGCAACCAATCCACTTCCTGGTTGGCAAGATTTCGCCATGCGTGGTTGAGCACCCACAAATCGAGATCACCATCCAGGTCCATATCGAAGAACGCCGCTTGGGTGGAAAGTCCGTTGTCTGCAATTCCATATTCCGATGCACGTTCGGTAAATGTTCCATCCTGATTGTTGATGTAGAATTCATTCACGGTTGACTTGGTGAGAAAATCGGGGCCGCTGCAACAGAGATAAATGTCCTGCCAGCCATCGTTGTTGATGTCAACCACGGACACACCTGTGTGCCATTTTCCCGAATTGATTTTTGCTTTACCTGTCACATCTTCAAAATGCAAATCACCACGATTGAAATAGAGTTTGTTCGGCACATCGTTGCCGGTAAAAAGAAGATCGGGCAATTCATCGTTGTTGAAATCGGCAATGGCCACACCACCTCCGTTGTAGAAATAATCGTATTGGCCAATGCACCGGAGCGGAGTTTCATTGACACGGTTTTCAAAATCAATCCCGGTTTGTGATGTGGGAAGAAGATCAAACTGATGGCCCGACTGCGCAGGCAATTGATGAGCGCTACAACAACAAAAAAATGCTATTGATAGGGGCAGATGAAACTTCATGTTGAGTTCTGACAAGTAATAAGTGTTTAATGGCTGGTCAAAGAAACAACAAAGGCGAAAGTTGCAAAAGTTCCAATACGGTTGAAACGGCAGGTCATCGTCAACTCTTCATTTCCCCCAAATTATTACCGACTCTCTGTTCGAAAACAGTTGAAACATTGTTGAAAAAATTCCCCCTATCAACAATCTCATCCTAGTTTTCCCCAAAGCATCAACATCGCTTGTGAGTACATCACATCAAAAATAGTTTTGGCAGCTATTCACTCATCAGGTCATTGTGCTAATCAAATATCCTACGCGCCTTTGCGCCTTTGCGTGAGAAAATTTATCCAACCATGATTACAAGAATTGTTGCAGTAAACACTGCCATTTTCGTCAATGCCGAACTGCGTCTCGATGACTGCGACAGCATCCAGCTTGTCGGCCCGAACAACGTGGGCAAATCCACACTCATCTATGCACTCAACTTCCTTTTTATTGTGGATGGCAGCAAGATGAGTTTCTCCGGCCAGCGCAGGGGCGACAAGGAAACCATACACCACTACTTCCCCACTCACAACCAGAGCTACATCGTGTTCGAAGTAAGCAAGGTGAATCCCTATTCCATCTTGGTAAAGCGCGATGCCGAAGGCGAACTGGAGTACTATAAAATAAGTTCGGCCTACGATCAGGAACTGTACTTCAAGAAAGATGGTGCCGCACAACGCATCCGCAAGTGGGACGAAGTTCAGGAGCACTTGGCCGGAAGTGGTATCGAACTCTACCAATTCAAGAGCAAGAGCGAAGTCTTCAACACAGTGTACCAGCGTGGCCGCAAAAACGAAGCAGCAGTGTGGCTGGAAGAAGGAGTGCGCACGGATGGTCTGTCAAACAACTTCTCGAAAATTTACCGCTACCTCATCAACTCGAAACTCATCACGAACAAGACGCTCAAAGAGTCGCTCATCATTGCCGACAACCGCGAGAACGAAGGTCTGAATTTCTCGCAGAAAAACAAGAAGGACATTACCGACCTGCTGCGCATAAACGATGAGATGCGAGTGGTGAAAAGCATCCAGAAAGATTTTGAAGAGTTCCGCGAAGTGGTGAATCTCTACAAAGCGAAGAACAGGATTGTGAGCGATTTGGTTTACGCTTTCAACAAGCAATACCAAGGCAACATCAATGAACTAGACAGCACACGACTTGAAAAGGAGAAAGGTTACGCGAACCAAATTGTAGCGCTGAATGAAAAACTGAAACCCCACCAGGAGGAATTGCTGCGAGAAGTGGGGAAGAAAGAAACAGAAATTGAATTGCGCGAAGAGAGTTTCCTCCAATTGCAACGACAGTTGGATGAAATCAATGCATACGAAACACGTGACTTCCTTGATCAGACACTCGCCAACCTCGATGCAAAAAGGCGCGATGCAGAAGTGCGCATCACCATGGTGGAAAACCAGAAGCTTAACACCAAAGTGCTCGAGCAAAAACTTTCGAAACACGATTCGGAGATTACACGGCTGGAGGCACAGGTGAAAAATTACGACAACCAACTCATTCAGAAAGTAGCTGCGAAAGATGCCGACCGCAAACTGTTGAACTACATCTTCTCACCTGAATTTGCAGCACAGAGTGCTGACCTGGTGAAGAAGAAGATTTCGAAGACGGGCCCTGCCATGAAAATATTCGATGGTGAAATCATACTTCCGGAAAACCTCCCGGTGCGCGATTTACTATCTGTGGGTGCATTGAAAGAAGAACTAATTGAAGTGAAAAGCGAAAAGGCTGAACTTCAAAAGGTGTGGGCTGTTGCCATGGATTTCGAGAAGGCGAGAAAAGACCTCAATAAAGTACTTGCAGAAATAGAAGGTGTGAAAGTCAAATTGCGCAGGCTCGAATCCAAACCAGAGCTATCAAAAGCTGCCAACGAGTTGGACAAAGAACTGGGCAAGCTGAAAGCGGAAAAGGATAACATTGACAAGGAACTTGAAAAAATAAAAAAGGAGATAGTTGCAAAAGGTCTGCAACTGGAAAATATGCGGGAGGATGCAAGGAAAACAGAAGAACGCATCATCGAATTGAAAAAACGCAAACAGGAAATTGAACAACTGGGCATTATACCCACCGAATATCAATCTACCGAAGGGCTGGATGAGATCTACACAAAGATTCGCCTGAGCAGCACCGACCGCGAAACCTTGAAAGTCAATAAGGACAGGACGTTCGACCAGTTGCGTTTCAAGACCAACACCGCCATGGCCGATGAAACGGAGTTTATCAAATACATGGAAGATGAGATTGCGTGCACAACCGATAAAGAGAAAAGCATTGATGGATTGTTGCAGAGCCTGTCTACACAATTTGCAAACCCCGCTTACAACCTTAGGAAGCGCTATGAAGAATTCAAGGCGTTTGTCTACAACCGTTTCAATGAGTCGCTTGGCAAGACAAAAATTTCAAACATCGAATCCCTCAAGATTGAATTGGTGGACAATAAACGTGTGTTGTATGAATTGGAGCGCATCAGTGCCATCCAGAACCTCAATGCGCAGCTCAGTTTTGAATTCGATCAGGGAGAAGATTTGAAAATCCTGAACGAATACCTCGATGGTGGAAAGAAAGTTGACTTCGAAGATTTGTTTGATATTGAACTGGTGCTCGATGTTAAAGGCCATCAAAAACGCGTGGATCTTAAAGAGCAGGTGGAAAGTGATGGCACAGACAGGATGATTCGCCTCGTGATAGTTATGGCAATCATAAACCGACTTGCCATCAGCGACCCCATGAATCGCATCGTCCTCTTCATTGATGAAATAGGAACCATTGACGAACAGAACAGGCCGCAACTTGTGCAGTTCTGCAACGAGCACAACTTCACACCCATCTTCGCTGCACCACAACCCTACGATGGTTTTTCCAAGTATTACTTCATCTTCCGGTCAAAAGGAAAAATTAACCTCAACGACAAACAGCACGCAGTGCGTAGAGAAGCACTTAACCCAATGGACAATTGAGAATTGATAATTTTTGATTTTGAATAGAACCTGCAAACTCCACAACCTGAACCTTTCACTTTTACCCTTCAACAAATAACAACCATGACCTCCACCATCAAACCCAGCGAACAAAACGATCACATTGAAGAAGTGCGCATGAAGTTTCATCTTATGGATGAACCCGAAGTCGCCCGCCTCGAACTTGCAACCGAAGAAGCATGATAAAAGCCGAACCCAGGACCATCCTCAGTTTCCTGAACACTTATTTTGAAGTGGTGCGCGACCTGTTCGACCATCAGGCGGAGGACGGCATCCTACGCAAGGAAACGCTGAACCGTGTTTGTGAAAAACACGGAACTTTCATCCAAAGCAAACTGAAGGAATACCGGGTGATCCGCCAGATAGGTGAAGATTTTGAAATGCGCGATGCGTATTTCAAGATGATGGAATTCCTGCTACTCGAATTCAAGCCGCTGCTGCCTGAAACCATAGAGAAGTACAAACTTTCCATCAGCGAACTCTTTATCAAAATCCGCAAGAGCATTGCACAACAAAGCGACCGCGACATTTTGCAGGAAAGAATAAAAAACCTGAACCAGCAGATACGCGAATTTGTGGACATGGTGGAAAAGAACACCTGGAGATTGCTCAACGAAACACGCGACCTCAAATCCAACATTGAACGAGTGGAGTACAGGGACAAGGTTCACAAAGCCTCGTTCTGGATCGAGTACTACATCTTGCCGCTCAACCGGATTCTGGATGTGAACCACGCGGAGAGCATTGCGCAAAAACTATTGGAGGTAAGCGAATTCGCCAACCAAAAACGGCTGGACTTTGATGATGAAACGGTGCGTGTGGAATTTGAAAAACTATACGTGCAGTTGATTCAGACTAACGGAGACATGCTGAAACAATCCAAAATCCTGACGAATGAATTGTTGCCATTACTCGAACGGATTCGCACCGAATCGCTGATACTTACAGGCTGGATAGAATTCCTCCGCAATCCATACAAAGCCGATGCACCGCGCATGTTGAAGCCTACACGCGGAATGCCTTATGCCAAGGACATGCTTTTCAAGGTGCGCGAGTTCTTTGAACAGTTTCAACACACTGATAATGTTTACGTGGAAGAAGACAACACTCCATTTGACAAGTGGATTTTCGACCGTGAGCTATTCCACAAAAAATTGAGTGAGCAACTTCCTGTTCCGGATTTCTTCTCCTGGTGCGAAAAGGAGTTATATAAGGACTTTAAAGAAATTGATACCGACAAATTCTTTGCAATGACCGGACTTATCTTCGATCAGGAATTTACTATTGAGTATTCTAAAAAGGGAGAACGCACAAACATAAAAACGAATACTTCAAAACTTTCTGTTCCCAAGTTGAGGATTGAGGAGAAGGAAAGGATAAAATGAAATTGTGCTTTTGTAGTTCGAACTAAGACTTAAGTTTAATGCAAGTTCAATAGTAGCGTAAATGAAATAACAAGTTTTTTGCTCATGACATAGGTGTAAGTAGTTTCATTTTGTAATTCATTTGTTGTAGTTAAAATTTAAGATTTTATGAAATTTCCGTTCAATCTTATATTAATTTTTGCGGGAATTGGCTGCCATGCGCAGAACCTAGTACCAAATCCGAGTTTTGAACTTCAAGACAGTTGTCCGCCAAGTGCTGTTGGATTGTTTGGCATCCAGAATTGGTATTCAATGCAATGGACACCAGATCAAATGTGCGAGTGTTCTAATAGTGAAAGCAATGATGTCCCAAGCAACGCTTGGGGTAGTCAACTTGCCTATGATGGAAGTTGCTATGCCGCATTTGTCACGTACAACCTTGGATGGTCAGACCGCGAATATCTTGCAGTTGAACTTTCTTCACCACTCACTATTGGTGAAGAGTATTTCATATCCTTGATGTTATCAGATGCAGATGGAGGCGAAATTGATGAACTGGATTGTTCTTCGAATAATATTGGGCTGTTGTTCATGGTTGATCCACCCTGGTGGGATGACAATCAACACAATGGAAATTTCTTTGAACCGGGGAATTTCTCACACATCAACTATTCTGCTGTGCTATCCGATAGCCTCGGATGGGTATTTTTTCAGGATTCCATAGTTGTTGATTTAGCATATACACATCTGGTAATTGGAAACTTTTTTGAGAATGACCAAACATTGATTGAACAATATGGATTCGGCTGTACAGCAATTTACTATGTTGATAATGTCTGTGTCTCAACTTATAGTTCTGACTGTCTCGATGGCATATTCGTACCAACTCAAATTTCCAATGAGTTGGAATTAACATTCAATCCTCAAAACAATACATTAGTTGCTGATGGACAACTTAGCCATGAAGTAAAGTTGTGGCAAGTAATGGATACTTCGGGTAGAATAGTTTTTCAGGAAATAAATTCGTTGAAAGTTCAACAAGTTCCACCGCTTCCTTCCGGCCTCTATGTCAGCAGCATGCTCGTAAAGTCCAAAATTTTCACAACGCTAATAATAATTCTTAAATAATACTTATGAAAACAACTATGATTTTATTAGTCATAGCGATTCTATTACTCATGGTGATGAATTTTTTTCTCGGCCAAGCATCTGTGCTCGGACATACTCCAGCTTCCAACTACCATTTAAGGTGGGACGATGATGGCAATGCGGTTCTTGTCGTCAAACAGAATAACACAACGAGAGCAGAATTCAGGGCCATGCCGACCTGGACTGGATTGAACGGATTGACCGCCTCCAATGTTCATAGAACTGATTTCACACTCAATGGACCATTTACCAATGCAGGCTGGTATCCATTCTCAATGCATCATCTTGGAATGCCACCGAGTACCTACAATTTGGAGAAGGACTGGATGAACATCGGAACAACGTATACAACAGATGACGACATCCTTCATATCGGGTTGATGCAAAGGCCAACCGGGAGCAACAATTCCACTGACGGTGTTATTGCCTGGGGTGATAACAATTCAGGTACCGATGTGGATAATTTTCGATTTCTTTTTCTTTCGGGAGTTACTGATGAAAACAACTATGATGACCAGGGGCTTGAGATTATGAGGTTAGCACCTTCTGGAAAGGTTGGAATAGGAGATTTCTCTACTACAGGACTAAACGTTCAACCTACCGAAAAAATTGACATTGATGGTACAGCCCGCCTCAGGGGTATGCCATCAACCACTTCACCCAATGCACTAATCCTTGGAATAGGGACAACCGCAGGAGACTATGTTCTTAAGTACAGGCTCCTAAATGGCACAGGTAATCAATATTTCGGAGATGATGGCCAGTGGCACTCCGCAGCGGGCTTTGATTGCACCTGGTCGGAACCAACCTTAGGAGATTTAGCAACAGGCCATGCGGGAACCTGTAACAACGGCAGTGTTGGAATAGGGTTGAATCCGACAATCTCAAAACTTCAAGTGTTGAACAATGAACCTGGAAACACTTATGCTCTAACCGCTACAAATGACTATACCAACAACATTGTAAGTTATTTCTCGGCATCAGCAGGTGGTGCCGGTTTGAACACTCGCATCACTGGTGGAACCAGTTTTGGGCCGCCTGCATTCAATTATGGTGTGAAGGCCGAAACCGGTGGTAACGGAGCATCATTTGTTTATATGTACGGCCTGTATGGTCATGGAGGCTACAACAATTCAGGTACTAGTTCTGGAAATAGTTATGGTGCCTTTGGCAAAGGTGAAAAGGGAAAGAATACGTATGGTGTATATGGATTGGGTATTTGCGGGACTGATTGCGGTTGCGAACTTGCTGTCGGAGTTTATGGAGAGGCACAAACGGGTAGTTCAAATTGCCAAGGTGGATGGGCTGGATATTTTAACGGCAGAGTTCGGATATCAAGCTCGCTTCAAGTTGACCAAACTTGGTATACTTCTGATGAAGAACTGAAATCTGATATTGCTCCGATTACAAACGGAATTGAGCTGATTGCTCAATTAAAACCAAGTACCTACTATTTCTCACAAAGCAATGCGCTTGGAATTTCTTTGCCAGAGGAATTGCAATTTGGATTGTTGGCTCAGGATGTGGAGGAAACCCTTCCAAATCTCGTTAAACAATTTGCAATTCCGCAACTTACTGATGAATATGGAAACGTTACACAGAATGGGGGCGAAGTGAAATCCATCAACTATATCGCGATTACTCCCATCCTTATAGCATCAGTTCAAGAACTCAATGTCAAAATCACTTTACTTGAGCAAGACCTAGCCAACGCCCAAGATAACATCTCCACCCTTTCCACCGCTCTCTCAGAATGCTGCGCCATAGACATTCAACTGAAAAGCATGCAGGCAAACGACATTCAGATTGTGCCTGCCGCAACAAAACTAAACGAGCTTTACCAAAACACACCCAACCCGTTTGAACAATACACCACCATGGCATACAACCTTGCCGTTGCGAGTGCAAAAAAAGTGGTTATTTACAATCAGATGGGTGAAGTAGTGACAACCTTGGTAGATGGCCACAACGAAGCCGGCCTGCACCAGGTGCAGTGGCACAGTGGCAGCCATGCCAGCGGTGTTTACTATTATGCTCTGATAATAGATGGCATAGAGCAGGTGAAGAAAGCTTTGAAACTCTGAGCCAACGACCAAATCAATTCACAGTACCTAATACACAAATCCCACTACCAAAATGATGTTTCCTAAAAACCACCGAACAATAACTGACGACCTGATGGCCGGAAAATTTATATTGTCCAATAGTGCAATGTTTAACGACCTGAAGGAAAACTCGGATTTCTATGCGGACTTTTTCAAACAATCTTTCGACTACGAATTGGTGATGAAAAGCGATTACGGCTATCTTCTTTCGAAAGAAACGAATGAAAACTTTTCGCGCGATGTCAGCATCTTCATCGCTGTGCTTAGTTATGAACTCGATCGTGACGGAAAGAATTTCATGGATGCCCTCGAGTTTTCTGAATTCACGTTTGATGAAGTGGACAGGTATTTCCAAAACTCATCCTTCATTGATTTGATTGAAAGCAACAAACAACTGCGCGATCCCGAAGGCCGCAGGCATCTCATCAATGCGATGGCGCGGAGAAACATCGCCCACAAGAACTTTGAAGACCGCTTCACATTCACACAGGCGTATAAAATGTTTGTGGACTTTGCAAAAGAACTTGCACTGAAACGCATGGGTGGCGAATCGCAGGCGGTGCTCAACTAGTGATATGAATTTCGAAAAAAGTCTTAGAGCCTGTTCAATATCTCGTCAAGAGGTTTCTTTTGGGTCTTCTTCATAAATACTTCGTTGTCCCGCACGTGCGGGATGAAATAGTCACCACTATGGCATCCCGCAAATGGCGGGACGCCTCGTCTTGCCAAAAAAAACCTTAAAACAATTCCACTCATGAGATATTGAACAGGCTCTTAGGGGTGTTTAGAGGTGCCCTTAAATAAAAAATCCAGAAGGTGTTTGAAACGTAACCCCCCGCT
>JAWXCI010000006.1:0-39957 GCA_034408895.1 Flavobacteriales bacterium | reverse complement strand
TTCAGTGTTTTTTGACATTTCCTTTTGTGCAATTGCACAGGCAGCACCAAGAGCAACTATTGCAGGAACATTCAGCGTTCCGCTTCTCATTCCTTTTTCATGTCCTCCCCCATGTATGAGTGCGGACAACTTCACACGATTTATTCTTTGCCTCACATACAAAGCCCCTACTCCTTTTGGTGCGTAAATCTTATGTCCACTCATGCAGAGCAAATCAATTCCTAGTGCATCAACATCAACAGAAATTTTTCCAACCGCCTGTGTTGCATCCGTCATAAACAACGCACCAACTTCATGAGTGAGTTCAGCAATTTCTTTTATCGGTTGAATCACACCCGTTTCATTATTCACATACATCACACACACAAGAATTGTATCAGAACGCAAGACATTTTTCAGTTCAGCAACATCAATCAGTCCGTCAGCTTTCACAGGTAAAAAAGTGATTTCACAACCTTTCGTTTCAAGATACTTGCACACATCGAGCACAGCCGAATGTTCAGTTGCAACAGTTACAATGTGCTTTCCTTTTGCAGAATAATTTTCAGCAACACCTTTAATTGCCAGGTTGATTGCTTCCGTTGACCCACTTGTAAAAACAATTTCGTTTGCTTCTGCATGAATCAATTCACTCACTTGTATTCGCGCAGTTTTCACAGCTTCATACGCAGCCACACCAAACTGATGTGTGCTATTTGCGTTTGCAAATTCGTGTATGAGAAAAGGCATCATTGCATCCAGCACACGCTTTTCAATTGCGGTGGTTGCGTTGTTATCAAGATAGATTAATTTCTTTTCGCTCATTCAAATCGCAAAATTATTGTTTCCTGAGATGCTCCCCTTCATCTTCGATTGATTCGCTCCTCTCATAGGGATTTCTGTTTTCCACGCCCCCCTCCTTCCTTCTTTCATTCAATCCTCATTCATACGTGCAGGTTTCTTCTTTAGCCGCCCCAAAAACTCTTGCCCCGGGCGCACCCCTTCCGGGAAACAACGACTATCACAATTTCAAATCCTTTCACGCCATTACTTTGTTCGCTGTGCGCATTTTTGCTCACTACCTTTTCCCTCAATCCTCTTAAGTTGGACAAAGAATCAAAAGGGGGATTGCAGGCAAACCTTTTAAGACCGGACAGGATTAACAGTAAAGAAGCACAAGGATTTGAAAGGACTGAAAACACAAAATCTTCATGGCCACATGAATGAAGCGGAACTTATTTTTACAGCGCTTGCATAACTTTCCACACAATAGATAGCACAAACCGAAGAGGCAAAAGGCTTAAAGCAAAACGCAACTGCTGGAAAGAAAGACGGAAGAATAACTAAGAATGCGCGGCTTGCATTGGAACAGAAAACAGTAAGTCGTGTGATTGCCTCCGAAAATTTCCTGCCTCCCACAAAAGAGATAAAGAAAATCAGCAAGAAATAAGAATTCCTTGATTGGCGCCAGTGTTTTGGAATAAACGTGTGTTACCCCAATAGAAACCAGTGCTTTGGCAATGGAAACCAGTGTTCTCCCGATTGCAACCAGTGTTTTGTCAATGGAATCCAATATTCTCCCGATTGTAATCAGTGTTTTGGCAATGTGAGCCGGTGTTATCTTAATTGGAGCCAGTGTTCAGGCAATGTCCATCAGTGTTTGGCCAATTTGGAACAACTGAGCTGACGATTGCAATGCAAAAGGAGCGCAAAACCGCAAGGAATTTTTCTTTGCTTCTCTTTGCTCCCATCACTTCTTTGCAGGAACTCTGTCTTGTGTTTACCAGAAAATGTAATAAACCGTCAATCTTGCCACCAGGGCGTTGTCCGCTTTCAGTTTTCCAGAGGCATCGGGGTGTTTGTTATTGTACACATTGCACCAGATATTGGGAATAATCCTAACGTTAGGTATCGGTGCAAAATCCAATCCTGCTGTGATGAATGTTTCGTCTATGGTGGGAACAGAACCTGTGTAATCAGCATCGTAGTCGTAATACACAAACGGGTTGAACATATCGTACCGCGCGAAGTCTGAAAGTTTTGCCTGCTTCTCGTCTGCTTCGTCTTTGATGAGTACACCGAGTGTAAAAACAGAAACACACATCCTGTGAGCATGAATTCTAATCGGTGAAGGAGAACGACTTAGCAGATGAATTAGC
The DNA here is from genome assembly GCA_034408895.1 of Flavobacteriales bacterium. Taxonomy (GTDB): domain Bacteria; phylum Bacteroidota; class Bacteroidia; order Flavobacteriales_D; family Sanyastnellaceae; genus UBA4660. Next base: position 37,819 of record JAWXCI010000006.1, on the reverse strand, counting down.
ATTTGAAGTGCAACATTTTAGGAAAATTGTTGAATGAGGTTGAGCATGTAATGCGTGAATTACTACTTTCGCCCACGCATTTATTACTCGTGAAAAGAACTGTCGGTTACATACTTTTCTTACTTCTCTCGTTGGCTTTCAACGTTGAAACCATCATGTATTATTCGCAGGCCATGCAGCAATCAGGTATGCACTGCGATGAAAACATGCCGCTCTCTGAAAAGGAATCGGAACCGGAGGAAACGAAGCTGAAGAAAATTGAAACGACACTTGGGCATGAGTTTGATGCGCTGAGAAATGCACTTCAGAATATCGGGTTGTTGTACGCAACAGAACACCGTTTTTGTCTTTTGCCCGGCTACACCGAGCAAGTGTTCTCGCCTCCTGAGCTAGGTTGATTGCTGTCCCTTTCTGGACAATTCTTTTCTATCACACTTATTTATTATCAAACAGAATGATGAGGGCATCGTTGCCTTGTCATTAATCTCAATCATATGCCTATATTAGACAAACCCAAAAGTGGACTTTCATTCAAGTCCTTAAAGAATGACATTCCCGCAGGTCTCGTTGTATTTTTTGTTGCACTTCCGCTCTGCCTGGGCATAGCACTGGCCAGCGAAGCGCCACTTTTTGCAGGTATCATCGCAGGAATTGTGGGTGGCCTGTTGGTAGGATTCGCAAGTGGATCGCCTATCAGCGTTACCGGACCGGCCGCAGGACTTACGGTAATTGTTATCAATTCTATAGAACAACTCGGATCGTTCGAAGCCTTTTTGCTTGCGGTTGTAATCGCGGGATTGATGCAAATTCTTCTTGGCTTCCTGAAGGCTGGAATCATTGGATACTATTTTCCCTCAAGTGTAATCAAGGGCATGCTGGCCGCCATTGGAATCATTTTGATTCTGAAACAAATACCACATGCACTTGGCTACGACAAAGACACCGAAGGTGACTTCAACTTCCATCAGGCAGATGGAGCGAATACTTTTTCCGAGATCGCCAATGCTATCAACCATCCGCAAACAGGCGCTATCATTATAGCGCTGGTTTCTCTGGCCATCCTCATTCTCTGGGAGCGACCTAACGTGAAGAAGTTTTCGTTCTTCAGACTTGTGCCGGGAGCGTTGATTTTAGTAGTAGCAGGAGTTGTGATCAACGAGATTTTCCGTATCAGCTTTCCTGGGCTTCAACTCACTGGTGACTCACTCGTGCTGTTGCCTGTTTCCGGTTCGGTGTCAGGCTTTTTGGATCAATTCACCGCCCCAGATTTCTCGGCATTCACAAATTACCAGGTTTATGTAGTCGCTGTTACTATTGCCATTATTGCAAGCCTGGAAACACTGCTCTGCATTGAAGCTGCAGATAAACTTGATCCCTACAAACGCACTACACCGACCAACCGTGAACTGAAAGCACAAGGACTTGGGAATATGTTTTCAGGATTGATTGGTGGACTTCCTTTAACTGCGGTAATTGTGCGCACCTCAGCGAATGTCAGTGCCGGAGCAAAGACAAAAATGGCCACCATCATCCACGCAGTTTTTCTGCTCCTCAGTGTGATTGCACTGGCACCCATCATGAACAAAATTCCACTAGCGTGCCTTGCAGGGCTACTGCTGATGTTGGGTTATAAACTCGCTAAAATTTCACTCTTCAAGCAGATGTATCACCTGGGATGGAGCCAATTTATGCCATTCATTGTTACAATAGTTGCCATTCAGTTTTCCGATTTGCTGAAAGGAATAGCGGTGGGTATGTGTATGGCCTTGTTCTACATTTTGCGCAACAACTATCGCCACGCATACTTCAGCAGCAAAGAAGAACATCATGAGGGTGAACGCATTGTGATTCAATTGGCAGATGACGTCACTTTTCTTAATAAGGGAAGCATTATTCAGGCACTGAGCGACCTGCCCGATAAATGTACTGTTGTGTTAGACGGAAGTAAATCGCGACATATTGATCTCGATGTGATTGAAACCATTCATGAATTCAGGGACTACACAGCGCCACTAAAATCAATAGTTGTAGAGTTCAAGAATATTCCAGAATTCAAAAGGGGGGCAGCGCGTTAAATGACAAGCGCAATTCAGCGAGTATAAAATTTATTCAAAACAAAATCAAAATCAAAAAAAATGAAAGCACATACATCAGAAACACAAGCCTCAGTGACACCGCAGAAGGCGCTGCAATTTTTAAAAGAAGGGAATCAGCGATTCATCAACAACCTCAAGGTTAGCCGCAATTTGTTGCAGCAAGTGAACGACACACGCGAAGGTCAATTTCCATTCGCTGTCATACTCAGTTGTATCGACAGCCGCACCTCTGCTGAGTTGATTTTCGACCAGGGGCTGGGCGATATTTTCTCCATTCGCATCGCTGGAAATATTGTGAACACGGACATCATAGGCAGCATTGAGTTCGCTTGCAAAGTGGCCGGTTCGAAACTCATCGTGGTGTTGGGTCATACCAAATGTGGCGCTATCAAAGGTGCTTGCGACCACGTGGAAATGGGAAATCTCACAGAATTGCTTGCTAAGGTTCAGCCCGCGGTTTACCAGGAAACACAAACCAACGACTATGAAAATCGCAACAGCAGTAACCCACAGTTTGTTGAAAATGTAACGGACCTCAATATCAAACGTTCGGTGAAAACAATCGTGGACCGAAGCTACATTCTGGAACAAATGATTGAGCGCGGAGAAATTGCCATCATTGGCGGGAAGCATCATCTCGACACAGGTCTTGTGGAGTTTTATGAAGACACCATGATTTGCGACAAAGCAGATGTGCGCAACCAAATGAGTTATTGAATCAGACAAACTACATTAAGAGCCTGTTCAAAATTTTGTCATTCGAGTTCTCTATAACAAAAAATTTGCTATACGAACATTGACGATTTATCCGTGCGGGTGATTTGAAAGTCCCAACGGAGCGGCCTTTTGGTAGAAAATTGAACGGTGACATGAACGATGTCCCAGCGGACGACCTTCTGGTTTGCAACGGCTACCAAAAGGCCGTCCCGTTGGGAGTTCGATATCTTTTGGTTTTCTTCCGGTTGTGCATAGGTAATATGAGAATAGAAATTTTAAACGGGCTCTAGGATGAACCACACTCAATTTAACAAAGCCCACCTGTTGCGTGAGCTAAAGCAAACGCCCATAAAAAGAGTTCATTCACCATAACACGCTGCATGCTTTCAGATCATGAAATTCTATGGCGCCATTTTCAAAGGGTTCAAAATTTTTGGCCATCAGGTCACAGTGTCTGAGTTTCGTGAATCGCATCAGATTGGATTCGGGTTATCTCGGCAATTGTGTTGACTTCGTCATCACCATGTAAGAGCCTCACAGCAATTTGTTCATCTTCACATCATGCCTTCACAAGTTTGTGAGCCTACCATTGCAGTTATGTAGTGAAGTCTCATTATAATTCGATAACACATTGATAAACTATTAAATACATTGACGATTTTGTGTTAGGATAAGTTTGCCGAATTAAAATCTACTTGTTATGCAACGATTAAATCATTTGTTCTTAGTGCTTGTGGTTTCTGCATGTTCAGCCACCTCCGCCTTCACGCAGGTTGAGCCGAAACCCGATGAACCAAAACCAGAAGAAAAGAAAAAAGCATGGTACGAGGCGTTGTCCATTCGCGGCTATGCTCAGATACGCTACAACCGGCTGTTCGAAACCAACGACAAACTGAAATGTGACCAATGTGATAAGTCCTGGGGAGACAACAACTCCATTTTTATCCGAAGAAGTCGCCTTATTTTGTCGGGGGACGTAAGCCCATACCTTGGAGTTTATGTTCAACTTGACTACGCCTCGCAACCGTCATCTTCCATTGCGCTCAACTTTGTGCAGTTGCGTGATGCTTACTTCGATCTGAACTTTGATAAAGAAAAGATTTATCGTGTGCGCATTGGTCTGAGCAAAGTGCCTTTTGGTTTCGAGAACCTTCAAAGCTCTCAGAACAGGTTGCCGCTAGATCGCGCTGATGCATTGAATAGTGCACTGCCCAACGAACGTGACCTCGGTGCATTTTTTTATTGGACACCGAAAAAAGTACAATCAACGATGGAGGACCTGATTAAAAACAACCTGAAGCATAGCGGTAACTATGGCATGTTAGCACTGGGATTTTACAACGGTCAAACCGCAAACCAGCCTGAAAAAAATGACCTGTTCCATGCTGTCGCGCGGTTTTCTTATCCCATCAACATCGGCACACAAACCATAGAGCCGCATGTGCAGGGTTATGCCGGACGATTTGTTGTTACCTCCATATCATCCGATGTAAAGACCAACAGCGATTTGGAATACGATGACCAACGTGCAGCAGCCGGTGTGGTCTTGTATCCAAAGCCATTCGGTATACAGACTGAGTACAACGTGGGCACAAGTCCGGGCTACGATATGGGGACGGATTCTATTATGCAGGGCAATCTCAACGGTGGCCAGGTAACGCTTTGTTACATGCTCAAAATCAAGAAGCACGTAGTAACTCCATTTGTTAGGGGACAATACTTCCGTGGCTCCAAGAAATTGGAACTGGATGCGCGTTACCACGAAGTGGATGAATATGAAATTGGAGTGGAGTGGTTGCCTTTCAAAAACTTTGAGTTGACTGCCATGTACACCATGTCGCACCGCGTTACTGCTGATTTTGCCAAGGAAAACAATGACCAGGAAGGAAGTCTGCTGAGACTTCAGTTTCAGTTTAACTATTGAGTATCCAACGCTGACTTAACAAACGGAAACGTTTAGCATCTAACATTACCCCGTAGTTTTCCATGCGGGGCTTTTTAATTTTTACCAAAACCAGATTCTGTATGAATTGGTGCAACATTTTTTTCATTCATGATTCCGAAGAACGCTATGTTCTTCGACCTCTTTGCTGAAGACACCGCCAACCTGATGGAGCTGACGAAAACTTTCAATGAACTTTTTAAAACCTCCCATAAGCAAAAACGCTTATTGTCTCACTTTTCGCAGTGCCGCTACATGGACTCAACATTTTTCGCAAAGTTGCCGACAGGGCAAATTCTGGTGCCTGGATTATCTTCCTTGCTGCGTCAGCCTCGTTTATAGCATCAGTGACTTGACTAAGCAAATGGCCGCGATTAGTTCAAGCGAACTGTATTCCTTTCTTTGGACCTGATTTCCAGATTATCCATTTTTCAAAAAACTAAACAGGTTGATGGCATGATAGTACATTCTCAATTGATCCGTTCCCTTCTGCTCCTGGTGGCGTGCAGTACACTTTTTTCCTGCAAACTTTACCGTGAAGTGGAGGTGGTCGAAGTAACCCATGCGCAGATGACATCGTTTGATGAAGAAGGTGCGGAAGCCGAGATTTATCTCCAGATCAACAACCCGAACTGGTATAAAGTGAAACTCACTCAATCACACGTTATGCTCTACCTCGATGGTAAAGAAATAGGCGAAGTGCAATTGATGGAGCGAATGATAATTCCAAAAAAAGCAGTGAGCACACAGGTGATGAAAGTGGAAGCAAATTATGAAGACATGCAAAACGTACTGGGCAATTTTCTTTCGCTCATTTTCCAGAATGAATTTGTGCTCGAAGGAAAAGGATATGTAAAAGGCAAGGCTTTTTTTATTGCCCGTAAAGTGCCGGTCGAGTTCAAAGAAATTCTAACCAAAAAAGAAATGGGTTTCTGAAAACCGCTTCATTTTGTCGCGAGAACAAACCAGCCTTTGAACGATATCCTTGTTCGCGGCAGGTTAAGAAAAGAAATGAGTGCCGATATTCATTCTTTCACCTCTACATCCGAAATTTTTTCCATCACTCCTTCACCCACTTTTGCTCACCACTCAAAAACTCCTCACTTTTCATAGACTCTTTTACTGCATCTTGCAACGCAGCGGTGGACGTCACCGCATCCACTCCACCTATAAGGAGGGAAATATCCCATGTGGTGAGTGCTTTCTTATTCACTTCGAAACTGTAGTGATAATTCAAGCCATCGCCAATGTCTTGGGCCACCATGAATTGGCGGCCATTCATTTCCACAATCCACCCGATAAAAGATGTGCCTTCTCCCATGAACGAGGGTCCCGGTACAATTTCAATAGTGTAGGTATGCTCATCGTTCTTTTCAAATGTGACTTCAGAAATTTCAGGTTCCTCTACGTCTTCAGAAATTTTCCATGTCCCGATAAGACTTTTATTCATCTCGCTTTTGGCTGAATCATCCAATGGATAATCAAGACCGACAGGGCAGGCTTGCAGCGAAAGAATGACCAATGCTGCCATTGCATATCCTGAAATTTTCTTAGTGTTTTTCATTTTTGTTTTGCTTTGAGGTTTTTGACAATGCAATGATGCTGCATGCCATAGCAGCAAAGCATAAGGTTATTGCCGTATTTCAAACAATGCATAAACGGGAATGCTTGGCATTATGTTTTGAATCCTTGCCTCTTCACGCCTTAGAGCATGTTTGATATCTTTTCAGTGAGGCAATTGCAATGATTTATTTACACAGACGAACCAATAATTTTTATGCAATAGCAGATCCTATTGCTCAAAATTATGGGGAAGCATTTGTGAAAAAGGCGTTGTAAGTGTCCATTTTAATAGATATCAAACAGGCTCTTAGGGCGAAACTCGAATCCTCCACTTTAACTTGCACCCCGTTATGTCCCACACCTTCGAGACTCCAACACATATCATCACCGAAGAAAAACTTCGCAACCGCCTCATTGAGGATTACCGCATTGCGTGTATCTCACGCGAAATGTCCTTATTAGGTCGTAAGGAAGTGCTTACGGGCAAAGCCAAATTCGGAATTTTCGGTGATGGAAAAGAAGTGGCACAACTGGCCATGGCGCGTCATTTTAAACCCGGTGATTGGCGCAGCGGCTACTACCGCGACCAAACGTTTATGATGTGCATAGGAGAACTCACAGTGCAACAATACTTCGCAGCGCTCTACGCGCACACCGATGTAAATCACGAACCCGCAAGCGGTGGCCGGCAAATGGGCGGGCACTACGGCACACGCTTTCTCAACGATGATTTTTCGTGGAAAGAAGTTTCGAAACTCAAAAATTCATCAGGCGATATTTCCCCCACAGCCGGGCAGATGCCGCGCCTTCTTGGTCTGGCACAAGCCTCAAAAATTTTCCGCAACAATCCCTTGCTTAAGGATTGGACATCGTTTAGCAATGGGGGAAATGAAGTGGCCTTCGGCACCATCGGTGATGCATCAACTTCGGAGGGAATTTTCTGGGAAACCATGAACGCAGCGGCAGTATTAAGTGTTCCCTTGTGCATGAGTGTGTGGGATGATGGATGGGGAATTTCAGTTCCCAAAAAATTCCAGACCGTAAAAGAGAGTATCAGTGCAGCGCTTGCCGGTTTCGAAAAAACCACCACGACCAACGGCATAAAAATTTTCAAAGTGAAGGGATGGAATTATCCCGAACTCCTGATAACCTATGACAAAGCCGCGGGCTATTGCCGCGAGCATCACATCCCTGCTTTGGTTCACGTGGATGAAATCACCCAACCACAGGGGCACAGCACCAGCGGTTCTCACGAGCGTTACAAAACCAAGGAGACACTTGCTTGGTACGAGGAATACGATTGTATTGCACAACTGAAAAAATTCATTGGACTAGATGGTGCAGCCAATGAAAAAGAACTGGATGAAATTCGTGAAGAAGCAAAACGCTTTGTGCGCGATGAACAGAAAAGGGCATGGGCCGCTTTTCGTGATGATATTGATGTTGACGTGAAAACCGCACACTCAAGCATTACAGCACTTGCACCATCCAATAATGCAGTTCAGGTTATTGCCGATGAGTTGAAAAAAACAATTGAGCCTATCCGCAAAGATGTTTTCACCGCGGTAAAAAATGCGCTGCGCATCACAGCAGGAACAACATCTCCTGAACGCGATGCATTGAAATCATGGCTCGATACAACGAAAGAAAATTGTGAGCGCAGGTATTCATCACTCCTCTACAGCGAATCGCAATGGAGTGCGACAAAGGTGAATGAAGTTCCTGTACAATATTCATCTTCACCTGAAATGGTGGATGGCCGCCTCATCATTCGCGACAACTGGGACTACCAACTTGCGCAGCGTCCAGAGGTGTTGATTTTTGGAGAAGATGTCGGGAAGATTGGAGGAGTAAACCAAACCTACGAAGGCCTCCAGGAAAAATTCGGGGAATTGCGAGTAAGCGACACTGGTATCCGCGAAGCCACCATCATTGGCCAGGGAATAGGCATGGCCATGCGTGGACTTCGCCCTGTGGCCGAGATTCAATACCTCGACTATATTTTTTATTCGCTGCAAATCATGCGCGATGATTTGAGCAGTGTCTTGTACCGCACTGCGGGCGGACAAAAAGCTCCCCTCATTATTTCCACTCGCGGCCATCGCCTCGAGGGTGTGTGGCATGCTGGCAGTCCAATGGGAAGCATCATCAACAGCGTTCGCGGAATGATTGTGTGTGTACCGCGAAACATGGTGCAGGCAACAGGCATGTACAACACCTTGCTGCAATCCGATGAACCTGCGATTGTGGTGGAATGTCTCAACGGTTATCGCTCGAAAGAAGCGCGTCCGACAAACATCGGTGAATACACAATTCCCGTTGGAATTCCTGAGGTGGTGAAAGAAGGAAACGACATCACCATTATTTCTTACGGATCCACTTTTAATTTATGTGTGATTGCAGCACAACAACTCGAAGACGCTGGAATTTCTGTTGAGCTGGTGGATGTGCGTACACTTCTTCCATTCGACATTCATCATATCTGTGCAAAGTCGATTCAGAAAACAAATCGTTTGTTGATAGCGGATGAAGATGTGCCCGGTGGTGCTTCGGCATACATTCTCGAAAGACTCATCAACGTGCAGAAAATTTTCCGTCACCTCGACAGCGAACCAACAACTCTCAGTGCAAAACCACATCTGCCTGCCTACGGAACCGATGGTGATTATTTTTCAAAACCATCCATCGAGGATATTTATGATGCTGTGTGGGAAATGATGCATGAAGTGGATGAAAAGAAATTCCCGGTTTGATTTTATCTGGGGATACTATTTCCCGGTGCCTGCATAACAATTCACCTACCTTAGTTTAAAACGAAATTCACCATTCGGTTTTATGCATCTGCTTCGCCCCATCATCCTGTTGTTATGTTGTTTTCCTTGTTGTGCAATGGCGCAACTCATCCGCGGCAAGGTGGTGGATTCAAAAACAGGCGAATCACTTTTTTCTGCTTCCATAGTTGAGAAAGGAACGGCCAACGGTGTCAATTCTGATTTTGATGGTGAGTTCAAATTGAACGTATCGAAACTTCCCGTTACTGTAATTATTCAATACCTTGGTTACACACTTCAGGAAATCAATTTTTCAGAAGAGGGCCAAAGGCAAATCATCAAACTCGTTGTAATTGATACTGACCTGGGAATAGTGGAAGTGGTGGGCGACCGCATCACTGAAAAACAAAAGCAGCGTCCGCTCACTGTCGAGTCGATGGATCTGCTTGCGATAAAAGAATGCCCAACTGGAAATTTTTATGAAGGACTGGGAAATCTTAAAGGTGTTGACCTCACCACAGCAAGTCTTGGCTTCCGCATCATCAATACTCGCGGGTTCAATTCCACATCACCTGTGCGTTCCTTGCAATTGATTGATGGTGTGGACAACCAGTCACCAGGTTTGAATTTTTCGCTGGGGAATTTTCTTGGAGCTTGTGATCCCGATGTAAAACGTTGCGACATTATAGCTGGTGCGAGCAGCGCGTTCTACGGACCTGGTGCTTTCAACGGAGTGATAAGCATGGAAACAAAATCACCGTTTTTGTTTCCCGGATTTCTTTACTCCATAAAAGTAGGTGAGAGAAGATTGTTCGAGCAAAGTTTTCGTTTTGCTGAAGCATTGAAAAACAAAAGAGGCTTCGATGCATTTGCCTACAAACTGAATTTCTTTTTGATGCGTGCACACGACTGGGAAGCGGAAAACTATTCGCCTGTGTATGGAAGCGACTCCAATGAGGATAATCCCGGACGCTTTGATGCCGTAAACATTTATGGTGATGAGTATTTCGCAGCAAATGATACGCGCACTGCTGCACCGTGGGGCAACAGTCGCGGCCTCGAGTTATTCCATCGCACAGGATACCGCGAAAGTGATCTTGTGGACTACAATGCTAAAAACCTGAAGGCAAGCACAGCATTACATTTTCGTCTTGCCCCGGAAAAGGGTTTTGAAAGTCCTGAGTTGATTTTGGCCACAAACATTGGCAACGGCACCACAGTTTACCAGGGCGATAATCGTTTTGCCTTGCGCGATATTTTCTTTATGCAAAACCGGGTTGAGTTGGTGCAAAAGGAAAATTGGTTCATCCGTGCATACATGACAAAGGAAGATGCGGGGCGTAGTTATGATCCTTACGCCACTGCATTAAAAATCCAGGACGCTGCCCGCTCCGATGAAGAGTGGGCTACCGTTTATCTCCGCTACTGGAACGACAGTATAAAGAGCATGGTGGATGCTAACGGTTATCCGTTGCTGGTTCCAGATCCTGACTGGCAACCAGGTGATCCCATTACAGAATATTATCTGCCTTACAATTACGATACGCAGCAGTTGTGGCTGGATGTTTACAACGATTCACTTACCTACTGGCACCACCTGACAGAGCAATGGACCAACAGCGGCAACGCAGGACTGGCAGCAATTGACCCCGTTGGTTTTTATGAACCCGGCTCCGCACAGTTTCTCTCTCTCTTCCAACAATACACTTCTGCCAAAAACAATGAAGGCGATGGGGGAACTCTCTTTTTCGACAAGAGTGCATTGTATCATGTTCATGCGGAAAAGATTTTTACACCTGAGTTAGCCGATGAAGTGCGCATAGGAGCAAACATGCGCTGGTACAGGCCCTACTCTGATGGAACCATTTTCAGTGATTCGGTTTACTACCAACACGAGGGTGAAGACAGCACGTTAAAAAGGAATGTGATTCGCAACAGTGAGTTTGGTGCGTATGTGGGCATGGAGAAAAAATTTATGGAAGACCAACTCATTCTCAACGCAACGCTACGCATGGATAAGAATGAAAATTTCCGGGCGATATTCACTCCGGCTGTTAGCGCTGTTTATTCACCCATGAAAAATCACTACCTGCGTTTTTTGTATTCATCGGCACTGCGCAATCCTACACTCAGTGATCAGTATCTCTACCTGAATGTTGGGCCTGCCATATTAAGTGGCAACCTGCTCGGTGCGGATAGCCTTATCACGCTGGATTCGTTTTATGATTTTCGTTCGACATTGAATCCCGATACGGTGGATTATTTCAACATTGATCCCATCAAACCCGAAAAAGTGCAAACGCTGGAATGCGGTTACAGGTTAACCCTGGGCAAGGATTTATTTGCTGACCTGAATTATTACTACAGCATCTACCGCCATTTTATTGGCTACAACATTGGCATAGATGCCACCTTTGATGAAACCACCGGTCTTCCTCAAAACATACAGGTGTTCAGGTATTCCGCCAACTCCAGAAATGAAGTGCGCACACAGGGTTTCGGCATCGGGTTGAATTACTACCTCAACAATCATCTGATGGTAAATGGAAACTACAATTGGAACAAGCTTGTCAAGTCGGTAGAGGACGATCCCATCATTCCTGCCTTCAATACTCCCGAACACAAATTCAACCTCGGCATAACTGGTCGCGATTTTTTGACATCAACTCAAAATGAAAACACGCTGGGCTTTTCTGTGTACTACAAATGGGTGCAGGGTTTTGTGTTTGAAGGTTCGCCACAATTTACAGGGCCTGTTCCCTCTTACTCCCTGATGGATGCGCAGGTGAATGTGAGTGTGAAAGCCATAGACTGCAATTTCAAAATCGGTTGTTCAAACCTTCTCAACAACCGAAGCATCCAGACCTATGGCGGGCCTGAAATTGGCCGCCTCGCATATTTATCGGTAGTGTATGAACTCATCAACTTGTAATAAATTTTTCAATCATAAATTCAATAAACAAAAAACAAAAAACAATGAAAAAAATTTCTACCTTATTCTTAATGATGCTGGTGGTGTTCGTTATGAACACACAGGCACAACGCTACATCGAGGAGGTGTTTACCGATGTGGAGGTTACCTCGGGTGTTACCTATGGCATGAATGCAACAGTACTTTATTACAACATTGAGGGAGTGGGAGAAGCTCTTCCTGAAGCGCTGATATTGGATGTGTACGAACCGGCTGGAGACACAGAAACCAACCGACCACTTATTCTCTACTTCCACACGGGCAATTTTTTACCTCATCCTCAAAACCAAAGTCCAACAGGATTGCGCACTGATTCTGCCGTAGTGGAATTGTGCTCTCGCTTTGCCCGGATGGGTTACGTGGTAGCATCATGCGATTATCGCCTGGGATGGAACCCCATTGCACCCACACAAGAGGAGAGGACTTACACTCTTATTAATGCTGCCTACCGCGGTGTGCAGGACAGCAGAACCGCTGCACGCTATTTCCGCATGACGGAAGCCGAGATGGATAATCCTTATGGCATTGACCCCACTAAAGTGGTGGTGTGGGGACAGGGCACAGGTGGATACATAGCGTTTGCCACGGCTACCATCAACGATTATGTTACGGATATTGGCATCAACCCAAAATTCCAGTGGGATCCGGATATGGATGGTAATCCACAGCCTATGGTTCTGGATTTTGTGAACGGTGATATCTACGGAACATCTTATGGTATTAATCCACTGGACATGGACACGCTGGCTTATCCTAACTGGCCGGGATATACTTCCGATTTCAGTGCTTCGGTAAATATGGGTGGTGCCATGGGCGACCTGGAATGGCTTGAGGATGGAAGCATTCCCATGATTTCATTTCATACTCCTAATGATCCGTTTGCACCCTATGAATTTGGTATGGTGGTGGTTCCGGTTTGGAATTACAATGTGGTGGAAGTGGATGGCAGTTACAATGTGCAGGAAAAACTTAGCGGTTTTGGAAGTAACGATGTATTTGGATTGCTGGATGGCGATAATTACTCCGCAGCCGCCAATACTTACAACGATGGTTTCTATGGGTTGTTCCCCTTCAACAGGCCGGTGGCCACTGACAGTGCACCGTGGGAATGGTGGGCACCTAATAATCCTAACAACGCCAACGGTCTTGCTACCAACCCCGACATGAGTGCGGAGAAAGGCAGGAATTATTGCGACTCTATTCAATGGTACACCGCGCCACGACTTGCTTGCATATTGAACCTGCCTAACAACCCGTGCAGCGGTGGAGTGCTTAATGATGCCTGCGACCTGGCTTACGATCTCAATGGTTCGATAGGTGGCAGCGGCAATATCCAGATTGAAAACGGTCCTTATTCCAACACCACCGCCACAGTGGGTAACGATCCTGAAGTGGGATGGGAATGCTGGCTGGAACCCGATGGAAACGGTGACTCTCCTTCGCTCGATAATTCCGTGTGGTTCACTTTTACAGGGGATGGAAACGACTACAACATTTTCGCTGATGATTGCGGTGGCGATCTTGATACGGAAGATTACATAGAATTGGGCGACACCCAGTTTGCGCTTTATGCCGGGGATGATTGCAGCAACCTTGTTCCCGTTCTTTGTGTGGATGATAGCGAGGATATTACTACCACTAATTACTTTGCGGAAATGGACCTTGAACTGGGCGATGGCATCACCTATTATTTATTGGTGGATGGTTTCAATTACTCCACGTTGGACCCAAACATTGCTATAGCTGATGGTGAATTTTGCCTCCAGATAACCAACGTGGTGGTGGGGGTTGATGAAATTCCGCAAACCTCCTTCGTGCTTTTCCCAAATCCGGCTAATGATCGCTTTACCATCAACGCCAAAGAAAATATGGAAACGGTGGAAGTATTCACTGCCCTTGGCCAATGCTTCAAGGTGTTCGATGGTTTATCATCGGACATCCTTCAGGTGAATACCGCCCATTGGGATGCCGGTATTTACAGTGTGCGCATCCGCACCGCAAATACTTCTGCAACCCAAACGGTGGTGGTGGAATAAAATCTTTTCATCTATCGGAAAAAAACTCCCTGCTGCTTTTGCGGCAGGGTTTTTTTTTGGGTGGGATGATGGGAAAAATCACTTCGCGGTTTTCCCAGCCCCAGTCTGTGGGTGGGACATTCCACCCCTGATTAGCTTATTTTCAAAAAGCCGCCATCAGCAAATCCAAACTCTTCCACGGCAACTCGAAAGTGGTGCCGATTATTTCGGAAGTGAGCACACCGTTGTACATGATCACACCATGGCGAAAGCCGTGGTGGTTGCGCACAAGATTGCTGATGCCGCCCTCGTCCCCAATGGAAAGAACAATGGGCGCGAAAATGTTGGACAGCGCATAACTGGCAGTGCGGCTAACGCGGGAGGCAAGGTTGGGTACGCAATAATGGATTACACCGTGTTCCTTAAAGATGGGTTTGTCGTGAGTGGTAACACGGCAGGTTTCAAAACATCCGCCCTGGTCAATGTCAATATCCACAATCACACTGCCGTATTTCATGTTGCTCACCATATCCTCGCTCACCACAATGGGAGTGCGCCCACCCTTGGTGTGCAATGCCCCGATGGCCACATCAGCAGTCTCCAGTGCATTGCGCAAATGGGTAGGCTGGATGGTACTTGTCCAAAGCCTCATTCCTAAATCGCTTTGAAGCCTGCGCAGGCGATAAACGTTATTGTCGAACACTTTTACAGTGGCACCTAAACCCAATGAAGCACGGGTTGCAAATTCGCCTACGGTACCCGCACCTATTATCACTACTTCGGTAGGTTTCACTCCGCTGATTCCGCCAAACATCAGCCCCTGCCCGCCACTGCTATTGCTCAGGTATTCCGCAGCAATGAGCACAGAGGTGTTTCCAGCAATTTCGCCCATGGCCCGCACCACGGGATAAATTCCACTATCATCCTTTATATAATCCCAGCCGATGGCCGTCACTTTTTTTGCTGAAAGCTGTTTGAAAGTTTCTGCCTTTTGCACCGGCATGTGTATGGCGCAAATAAGTGTTTGCCCGCTGGACCCGGCAGGTTTGCCAGGCATCATTGCAATTTCTTCGATGGATGGTGGCGCCACTTTCATTATCAGTTCGCTGCGGAAAACATCCTGCGGGCTGTACACAATGTGCGCCCCTGCCTCGCTGTAATCGTGGTCTTCGAAATGGGCTTCCTTGCCGGCACCGGTTTCCACCACCACTTTGTGGCCATGTGAAACCAGCAGCCCCACACTCTCCGGCACCAGTGCCACGCGCTTTTCCTGGAATGATGTTTCTTTGGGAATACCAATGGTGAGCCGTTGGTGTTTGTGTCCCACGGGGCGCAATTCCTCCTGCGGTGCAAGGGCAGCTTCTATGGCAAGATTGCGTATTGATTCTTTATTAATGTCCATAAGGGCGCTTATATATGGGGTGGTTTTCTTCATTCGTCACGGTGTGTGTGGGGTGGTAGACGATGAAGTTTGTGAAAGAAAAATTGGGATTCCGAAAGTAGGCAATTACAAAAGTCACCACGTTACCATGCATCGGGTTTTTCAAGATGCGTTTGTTTGCAAGGGTGGTCCCGGTGTGCGATTGTCTCGGGAGCATCCATCACAGTGAGATCGTAGTCCACATTGAATGATAAGAATTGGATGTTGGAGAAATGGTGGCGGGGTTTGATGTGCTTATGGAAACTTGCCGCACACAATTTTTCCTGGAAAAAATCTCACCTGCCATATTTTGTTTTTACGTCTGATTGCCCCAATGCGATAAGAGTGTTTATCCGTCTTAACAATTATCCTGTAGTGGTGAGAGAATTGAGAACAGGACGGTTCGCAGCCGCGCCTGAATTCATCATTCTCTCTTGAACCTGATCCTGCTATCTTTGGCTCATTCCTTCAATTAACCTTAAACAAATTCCAAATGAATCGTCTGTACTCCGTTTGCAGAAGTTTGCTTCATTCTTCTGAAACAAAAAATCTAATCCGCATTTGTGTTTCAATTTTCTTCATAATGCTTCTCGCTTCAGCAAGCAATGCCCAATGGCTCGACTGGCAAAATGAAAATGCCGGGCGTCTCATTCTTACTTCCGTTGCCACCAGCGATGATGAGGAGAAAGACATGTGGGCGGCAGACCTCGACAACGATGGAATGACTGATGTGGTAGTGGCACGCAAGGAACCATTTTCAGCTTCCTCAGAACCCGCAAAACCTGCATTGCTTCTCATGAATGAAAATGGAGTGATGACCGACCGCACCACGGTGTACGCCAACGGCTTTATCACTACTCCCATGTTTGCCCGCGATGTTTACATAGGTGACTTGACAGGAGACGGATGGCCTGATGTGGTCTTTGCAAACACATTTGGCATGCAGCCAAAATTTTACCACAACCTGGGCGAAGACGGCAGCGGTAACTGGCTGGGACTTGCTGATGAAAGCGCTGCACGATTCCCGTTGCTCAACGAAGACACTATACTTTTTTGCGCACTTTGGGCCGGTGATGTAACGGGGGAAGGTTTTCCCGATCTCTACTTCTGCAACTATCGGGTGAACTCCGGTGGGGGTACAGCAAAAGACTATCTGCTAATCAATAACGGCACTGGTTACTTCACTAACGAAAGCCAGGCTAGACTTGGCAGCCTGCGCAACTCTGCCTTCGGCACTGCGGTGCAGATTCACGACATGGACAACGATGGCGACAAGGAAATTATTAAGTGCACCACGTTGTACAATGTATCGCCCTGGAACGCGCGTGGTGTTATCATACTGTACAACAATGGCACAGGAAATTTTACTAATTGGCAAAACATACAGCCAGGCAGTTCGCCCTACATGTTCGAAATTGCTGATTTCAACCTCGATGGTAAAAAGGATCTTGTGGTGGTTGATGACGGGAGCGATCGCCTGCTCACAGCCGGAACCATCACCGCTAATTCCAATATATCTTACACACAGGTGAACTTTAATTTCTCCAGTTCAAATGGTTTCGGTGGCAATGTTCATGCAGCCGATCTTGATCTGGATGGAGATATGGACGTTGCAATTTCCGATGTGGACGTGGATATTCCGCCTTGCGATTCGGGAAGACGATTGGCCATTTATCAAAACAACGCAGGAACTTTCGCCAATCCGTACGGCAGCACCATTTATCCCTGGGCCGATAACAGTTACGATCTTTGTTTCCTCGACATCAACGATGACGGATTGCAGGATTTAATCTCATGCAGTTGTTCAGGATATGGATTGTACATGAGTGACAATTGTTCGCTCGCCCCCAATCCTTCCGACTACGATGAAGATGGGCTGGCCGATGCCTGTGATCCATGTCCCACCAATCCCGATGCTGCGTGTTCACCACCGACAGATTTTCCCACTGCCGATCTCGATCACAGTGTTGCGCGGCAATGGAATGAATTGTTGCTTGGTTCCATCCGAAAGGATTTTGCGCGTCCTCCTGTTCATGCACGCAATCTTTTCCATTTGAGTTTGGCTCTGTATGATGCATGGGCGGCTTACGAAGATGGTGCATGCACATTTCTTCTCGGGCAAACTGTGGATGGTTTCACTTGTGCCTTCAACGGAATTGCTCCACCTGCGGATGTTGATGCGGCACGCGACACTGCCATCAGTTATGCTGCATACCGCATTCTGCAAAACCGTTTTGTGAACTCACCCAATGGTGCATTGCTTTTTCAGGGTTACGATTATCACATGGACACTCTCGGGTTTGACAAAACATTTACTTCAACCGATTACTCCGGTGGAAATGCTGCTGCACTGGGCAACTACATCGCGGATCGTGTCATCGCATTCGGAATGCAGGATGGCTGCAACGAGGCAGGCAATTACGACTATCAGGTTTATGTGCCGGTAAATCCACCCATGATTGTGGACGAACCCGGGAACCCGAACGTGGTTGACATCAACCGCTGGCAACCCACCACTCTCGATATTTTTATTGACCAAAGCGGAAACGAAATTCCTGGAGCGACCCCGAAGTTTATCGGGCCGGAGTGGGGAACGGTTACTCCATTTGCCTTGAGCACGGATGACATGGTAACCAACACGCGTGATGGTTTTGATTACCTCGTTTATCATGACCCCGGAACACCTCCACTGCTGCAAATGGACGGAAGCGGAACATCCGATTTGTTCAAATGGAATTTTGCAACGGTGCTCACATGGTCATCGCATCTTGATCCAACAGATGGAGTGATGTGGGACATCTCGCCTGCTTCGCGCGGTGATGTGGATATGCTTCCGACCGACCCGAACGACTACGATACGTTTTATGATCAACTGAATGGAGGCACCACAACGAATGGCCATCCGGTGAATCCGGCAACCGGATTCCCGTACACTCCCAACATGGTTCCTCGTGGAGATTATGCAAGGGTGCTTGCAGAATTTTGGGCCGATGGTCCGAATTCAGAAACTCCTCCCGGCCACTGGTTTTCAATTTTCAACTATGTGAGCGACCATGCCATGGTGGTAAAGCAGTTCAAGGGTGAAGGTCCTGTGCTCGAAGACCTGGAATGGGACGTAAAAGGATATCTCGCACTTGGTGGTGCCATGCACGATGCAGCCATTGCCGTTTGGGGAATAAAAGGTTGGTACGATTGGACACGCCCTGTTCACTCCATTCGCGCCATGGCCGACCTGGGACAAAGCACAGATGCACAGGCATCCAATTATCATCCGGCAGGACTTCCGCTTATTCCGGGGTTTATCGAAACGGTGCAAACGGGAGATCCTCTTGCCGGGCCTGGAGACATCAACGCGGGTAAAATAAAAGTGTATGGATGGCTAGGTCATGAAGTGATTGACAACGTGGATGTGGATGAAGCCGGAGTGGACTGGCTGCTTGCCGAAAACTGGTTCCCGTTCCAGCGTTCATCATTCGTCACTCCTCCATTCGCTGGCTATACTTCCGGTCACTCAAGCTATTCGCGCGCTGCGGCAGAAGTGCTAACGCTTTTCACCGGTGATGAATATTTTCCAGGAGGCATGGGAGAATTTTTTGCACCGCAAAACCAGTTCCTGATATTTGAAGATGGACCCAGCGTGAATGTTAACCTACAGTGGGCAACGTATCGCGATGCTGCAGATGAAAGTGCGCTCTCAAGAATTTGGGGAGGCATACATCCACCCGCTGATGACGTTCCTTCGCGATTGATTGGTATCGAAGTAGGGATTGATGCTTTTGCAAAAGCCGAAGCCTTGTTTACCGATAGTGACAGTGATGGCCTTTGCGATTTTGTTGATCCTCCTGCTCCGCCATGCATTGGTGATTTCACGAATGATGGCGCGATAAATACCAGTGACCTGCTGTTGCTGCTTGGACAAATGGGCTGCACATCATCATGCGGAGTGTTCGATATGACAGGCGATGACGTGGTGAATACCAGTGACGTGTTGATCTTCCTCGGTGTTTTCGGAACATTTTGTCCGTGAGGCAAAAATTACGGAACAAAAAAGGGAGCGACTGAGGCTCCCTTTTTTATTTCTAGTCCCTGTTATTGCCTAATGATTTTTTGCGAAGCAATAGCGTTGCTCATCCGCAATTCATAGACACCACTCGCCCATTCACCCGCATCCACCATCATCTCTTTTGAAGTATTGTTTTGCTGAAGAACAATTCTTCCCCTCGGGACCATCACCGTGAAAGAATCGCCCGCATTGAAACCAGAAAGATGGCTGATGAAAAAATCGGATACAGGATTAGAGACAACCTGACATTTGAAACTTCTTTCACCTTATTGAATCTTTGAATACCCTTGATAATCATTTGAGTTGTTTCACTCTCACCATGTTCGGTTTAATGACAGTGAAATTGCCTTCAAGATTTTCTTTCAGCGTGTCAACCGCCTTGAACACCACATCCGCTCTTTGACTGCGATTGAGACCATCCAACCGAAGCAAAATGACTCCGGCATGAGCCTGCCTTCCTGAATACAAGTTCACCAAAATCCTTGTCTTAGGTGATTACGATTCTGCCAGTGTCATTCGCAAGGTTCAGTATTTTATCATCAGGCATTTGCCGGTTGTTTTTAAGAATGGATAGAACATCAAAACCCGTTTCGCGCAAAGCGACTACTACTGAAAAGGCAACGCCTTCGTCAGCCAGGAATTTCATGAAGCTATGGCGAAGGTGATGTCACCACTCACATGGTGTGCTGCATAAATGAGTGCGGCCTTGATGCTTTCCTGTGTCAGTTTAGGATAGTCCTGAAGGATGTCCTCCTCCTTTTCACCAGCACCCAGTTTTTCAAGAATGGACTGGACAGTGATCCTTGTTCCGCGAATGACAGGTTTGCCCATCATCACTTCGGGATTGATTTCAATGTGGTCTGTTATAATCATTGCTGTGTGGATTTCTGTTGGAACAAATTTAGAGCGAAGACCAGGCGAATCAGTGTTTATTCCTTTATCAGTTTTCTGTATAGAAATTGTCCGCTTACCTCACTTCATACACCCCACTCTCCCACGCACCCGCATCCATCACCATCTCTTTTGAAGTAATGTTTTGCTGAAGAACAATTCTTCCCATCGCGTCCATCACCGTGAAAGAATCGCCTGCATTGAATGTAAATAATTGGATGGTGAAAAAATCGGTGACGGGATTAGGAACGATATTTAAAATTGAAGATTGAAAATTCTCTGAGACCCCAACGAAGTTTATTGCTTCCAAAACGGAATAACATCCATTCTCATCTACAAGTGAAACGGTTTAGCTAACTTCTGCTTCTGCAACGAGTGTAGTTGATAAACCCCATCAACAGGCACATCATTCATTTCCATTTTGAGTAATGGAAGGCCTTCATGCATAATCACCTGAATACACTTTGCCGTATGGATATGCTGGCCCTCGGTGGAGTGATTGCGTGCGTGCATCACCTCAAGCCGATTGTGTTGAACATTCAATGGAGCATTCGCACAGCAGCATATGCTTTATTTATTTGGGTGATGATAAATGCAGGGAGTCAGCCTACAGCCCACAACATCATGAGCCAGCTCTTTACCAATATCTTTTCGGAGTATGTTTTATTTTCTGGATGCTGAAGTACATGTTCAATCCTAAGTCATGGTTGTCATTCAAACGAAAGAATTTTATTCATTACCTCGGCAAAACATCCTACGGACTCTATATGTATCACAACATTCTTGTGAGTTTCGTGATACTGATGGTGGTGCAGCCCAACGACTTCGTGGAACACGATTGGTGGAAATACTGGCTCATCTACCTTAGCTCAACCATTCTTATCTCCGCTCTCAGTTTTGAATTTTTTGAAAAGCACTTTTTGAAGTGGAAGGATAAGTTTGCCGTCATACTAACGAAAAGGTAACTAGCCACCCAAATCATTTTCAAATTTTCAAATTGATATGCTCGATAAAAACGGAATAGCAAAACGCATCGCTCTGGAAGTGAAAGACGGGATGTACGTGAACCTGGGTATTGGAATTCCCACACTCGTTGCCAATTACATTCCCGATGGCATCGAAGTAATTCTGCAAAGTGAAAACGGATTGCTGGGCATGGGTCCATTTCCTTTTGAGGGAGAAGAAGACCCCGATCTTATCAATGCAGGTAAACAAACCATCACCACGCTTCCCGGTTCTGTCTTCTTCGATAGCGCCATGAGCTTCGGGATGATTCGCGCCCGGAAAGTTGACCTCACCATTCTGGGTGCAATGGAAGTGACCGACCAGGGAGATATTGCCAATTGGAAAGTACCGGGTAAAATGGTGAAGGGAATGGGTGGCGCAATGGATCTTGTGGCATCAGCCAAGAACATTATTGTTGCGATGCAACATTGCGACAAAGCAGGAAATTCGAAATTGCTTTCACAATGCACACTTCCGCTCACCGGAGTGAAGTGCGTGAAAAAAGTGGTGACAGACCTCGGAGTATTCGACATACGCGATGGAGCATTTCATCTTCTTGAACGCGCCCCTGGCATTTCAATAGAAGAAATTGTGGCGAAGACTGCAGGGAAATTGGTGGTGCCGGAGATGGTGAATGAAATAGCAACCTGAGATTAAATATTCCATTGCGGCCAACTCAAACTCCGTTTGCTGTGTCTTTATGTCCGTTACATTTGTTTTTTTGTGTGAAGAGAACACCGATTCTTTACCAACAAAATCTTATACCATGAACCATTCTTACACAATTAAACTCACCAGAGTTTTTACATGCCTTTCACTGCTATGTTTTCAGTTCAATGTCCTTTCCCAAGATGGCGAAATAATACAGACCAAGGGAAAAGAATTTTGGATAGGCTTCATGAAAAACTATGAACTACAGGGTGACGCCAAGTTGGATATATTCATTACATCTGACCAAAACACCACCGGAACGGTTTCAGTTCCACTACAGGGCTGGACCCAAAATTTTGTGGTAAATGCCAACGTGACTACAACTGTTACAGTACCTAACAATATTGCTGAAACCCTCACCTTCGGATCCCTGGACCAAACAGGGGTACTGGTGGAAACAGCAGATACTGTGGCTGTATTTGCCATCAACTTCAAAGGCTTTACCGCTGACGGAATGAAATGCCTGCCGATGGCAGCATTGGGCACGGAATACCGTGTGGCTGCCTACCAGGGTTTGGAGGGTTATGATTACAACTCAGAGATGATGGTGGTGGCCACCGCTGATGACACAGAAATTGAAATTACCCCATCTACCAATACTTCTTCAGGCCAACTTGCAGGTGTTACTTATACTATCCAGATGGATCAGGGAGAATCCTACCAGTTGAAAGCACAAAACTGGGATGATGACCTTACAGGAAGTTTGATAGCAGGAACAGA
Source organism: Flavobacteriales bacterium (assembly GCA_034408895.1). Classification (GTDB taxonomy): domain Bacteria; phylum Bacteroidota; class Bacteroidia; order Flavobacteriales_D; family Sanyastnellaceae; genus UBA4660. The sequence continues at coordinate 14,934 of JAWXCI010000006.1, read as the reverse complement.
AGCCAGCGGACCATGTCGCCCTTTTGCTGTATTCAGCGGATCCGATTGTCCTAATATTCCTTATGGATGCACGGCCTGTGATCATGTATGTGAACAAAACTTCCCCACGGATGCCTGGGGTACGGAATTTATCTTAGTTCCATTTTCATTGGCCAATAGCTACACCTATAAAATACTTGCCCACCAGGATGGCACACAGGTAACCGTGAATGGAGGCGCCCCCATTAATCTCGATGCGGGTGACAGTAACGAATACAATAGCACAAGTAACGTGCTGTGTATTCAGTCCAACCTCCCCATCAATGTAATTCAGTACATGGAAGGGCTGGACTGTGGCGGGGCGGGCGATCCGGCCATGCTTATTTTGGATGATGTGAATCAAAGCATCCAGAATATAACCTTCTCCACAGTGGAATCTGTAGTTATTACGCAGCACAATGTGAACCTCATTGTGTCCACCGTTGATGTGGGAGAGGCAACATTGGATGGTGTTTCTATTCCTGTCTCTGCGTTTGATGTGGTTCCTTCCTGTCCCGATTTCTCGTATGCCCAAATAGACATAAACGAGGGAAGCCATACCCTGGATGCTCCCGATGGGGTAACGGGTTATGTATATGGAACAGGGGGTTATGAAAGTTATGCTTATTCTGTAGGCTCATTTAGGCATGTGCCCGGTGTAATCATTGACCAGGTGCTTTGTGCAACAGAAACGGATACTCTTTATATCGGGCTGGAAGGTGACTACAATAATATCTTCTGGGTAAACTCAGCATTTCCCGAGGACACGCTGGGTTACGGTGCACAATTTATTATTTATCCTCCAATAGAATCAGGTGTATATATAGGAACCGGATATGAATTTATTTCCGACTGCCAGCACCAGGAGTTGTTTAGTGTCGAAATTCCCGAACAGCCCATCAATGTGAGCATCGCTGAACCGGATGCGCCCATTTGCCAGTTTCAGGCCGTACAGTTAATCTCCGATGTGGATCCGTTTAATAACTATTATCAGTATTCTTGGTCGCCTGCATTCGGGCTGGATAATCCGACATCTGCAACTCCATTGGCTAGTCCGTTTGAAACCACAGAATATACGCTTACTGTTACTTCACCAGGTGGTTGCAATTACGGAACCGGGATAGTCACAGTAGAAGTAAACCCCGGAAGTATTGCGGGATTAAATGTAACTCCTCCGGTTGCATATTTATGTACAGGAGACCAGGTTCAGTTAGAAGCCAATTATGAATTGCTTATACTGTCCGATTTGATTGCCACCAATTTTGACAGTAATCAATGGGAAGATGTACTGGGCGGAATTGCTTCCGATGATTGTGGAGCCGGAAACCAAAACGCACTTTACTTCAATGGTGGGGGCACCCGCAGTGCCACTACCATTGCAGTGGACGTGAGCAATGGCGGGACAGTACATTTTCTTCTGAAAGTGGCTGATGGTGCACCACCTTGTGATGATACCGAGGCGGGCGAAAACATTATACTCGCTTATTCGACTGGCGGCCCCTTTAATACCATTGCTACATATAATGAAGCAGCCTATCCTAATTTTACTGAACTTTTTGTTTCTATTCCACTGGCAGCCTATTCAGCCAATACACGCTTCCGTTGGAGTCAGCCTATATTTTCAGGGGCAGGAGAAGATAACTGGGCTATAGACCAGATTTATATTAGCGCTATAGAAGGCGCTCCACAGAACCTGGAGTGGACGCCAAGCACCTGGCTAAGCGATGCCACGGATAATAACCCTTTGGCGAGTCCCGAGGGAACAATTACTTATACCGTCACTCTTTCTGACGGAGGCTCGTGTGAGTATAACGACAGCACCACCGTTTCTGTGTTTCCAGCACCCGACATTGCAGCAGGCAGTGACATTGAAGTATGCGGATTTACCGAAGTAGTGTTGCAGGCTGAAGATAATGCAGACCTCCCTAACCTGGTTTGGCAGTGGTCGCCACCGGAATACCTGCAAACACCCAACTCATCATCTACATTATTAAATGATTTCGGAAACTTCAGCCAGACTTATATCGTGACTGCCAGCAATGCAGGTGTGTGCGAAGATTCTGACACCATTTTCGTAAACATCCTGTTGCCTTACTTCGGCTTAGGTCCTGATATAGAATACTGTGAAAGCTGGGGAGAAGTGTGGCTGTATGCCAACGGCCCGTTTGATGGCGTATACGAGTGGAGTACGGGGCAAACAGGACAATCCATTACCGTGACCGAAGAAGGAATGTATTGGGTTGAGGTAACCAGTGGGGTTTGTATAACAAGCGATACCATCAATGTGACATTGGACCCCGGACCAGCGCTTAACCTTGGCCCTGACCAAACCCTTTGCAGTGGTGGAAGCATCATACTGGATGCAGGAACCGATGCTGGCTACTACCAGTGGAACGATTTTTCAACCGGTCAAACACTTTCAGTCAGCACTCCCGGAACTTATTCCGTTACCGTGTGGGATGATAATTTTAATTGCTCGGCTTTCGATGAGGTAGTAGTTGCTGTAGGAACAATACCCGTTTTTAATATTGGGAATGATGTAGAACTTTGCGATGAGGATAACTACCAGTTGAATGCAAACATTATAGCCGACACCTACCTGTGGTCTACCGGAGAAAGTACCACCGCCATTACAGTGAGCCAATCTGGAAACTATTCTTTAACCGTGAATAATAATGGATGCGAAGGCGATGATGATATTGATGTCAGTTTTTATTTCACCCCTGTTTTTAGCCTGGGTGATGATCTGATAACCTGCGATGAAGTGGAACTAACCCTCCAGGCTGCGGAAGTGCCCGGAGCTACTTATTTATGGAGTACAGGAGAAACCACCTCATCCATTGTAGTGAATGATGATGGTAACTATTGGGCTGAAGTAACCATTGGTCCATGTTCTTATTCTGACACATTACTTTTTGTACCGACTGCCTTCGAACCGTATGTATTTATGCCCAACATTTTTACACCCAATGGCGATGGCAAGAATGAAAAGTTTGGTCCCGTTGCACAGGATATCAGGGATTACCAATTCCGGATATACAACCGGTGGGGCGAACTGCTTTTTGAAACCAATGACTTTGAAAAAGGATGGCACGGAAAAATAGATAATGAAATGGCGTCATCCGGTGTGTATTTCTATACTATCAGGTACGAGGAATTATGTACAGGCAAGAAGATAGATTATGACGGTGCCTTCTCCCTAATCGGAGCAGAGTAAGTGGGATGGGGGCCGAAATCTCGCCAGAAAGGATTTGCGTTTTGTCAATTTTCGATGGCGGCAGGTTCCTCAAAAAATCCAGCACTTCTTTGAATGACGAAATGAAGTAAGTAGCAATTCTCGATATGCCTCCACCAAAAATCTCCGTCATCATCCCCATTTACAATGAAGAAGAAAACATTCTTCATCTTCATGATCGCATTCATGCTGTTCTAAAGTCCATCACCGATTCTTTTCAACTCGTTTTTGTAAATGATGGAAGTCGCGACAACTCTTTGCACATCATAAAATCCCTTGCACAAGAAAATGCACAAGTCCGTTTTATTGACCTCAGCAGGAATTTCGGACACCAGGTGGCGGTGAGTGCAGGCCTCGATCACGCCCATGGCGATGCGGTGGTAATCATTGATGCCGATCTCCAGGATCCACCCGAAGTCATTGTGCAATTGTATAAGAAGCTAATGGAAGGAAACGATGTGGTATATGCCAAGCGCAAATCGCGTAGTGGCGAATCATGGCTCAAAAAAATTACCGCAAAAATTTTCTATCGTATCCTCTCTCGTCTCACTTCGTTCAACATTCCTGTGGATACCGGAGATTTCCGAATCATGTCGCGAAGAATTGTTGCGGTGCTCCGCAACATGCCCGAACAACAGAAATACCTGCGGGGTCAAATTGCATGGGCGGGTTTCCGGCAGACTTATGTAGAATATAATCGTGAAAAAAGAAACGCTGGAAAAACAGGATATACTTACAGGAAGATGATTCGCTTCGCACTAGATGGTGTCACATCTTTCAGCAATTTTCCACTGCGATTTGCAACCATTGCCGGTTTTGTAGTCAGTGGAATTGCATTTATCATCATGCTCTATACGCTCTACTCACGCTTCATCATCAAGGACTATGTACCCGGCTGGGCATCACTTATCCTGTCCGTTTTGTTCATCGGGGGAATCCAGTTGATAGGCATCGGCATCATTGGGGAATACATCAGCCGGATCAACGCGAATGTGAGGAACAGGCCGCTGTATCTCATCAACGAAACAAACATGGACAAGACGATTGATGCAAATGAAACTGCACTTTAACCAACTACTCGATTGAAAGGGAAAGAAAAAAATCTGATCGGACTGAGTATTGGCATTCTCGCGGGTTGGCTGTTTTTTTCGTTGTATTACGCAAGCATCCGCTTGTACGGTGACGCCTCCGGATATCTTTTCCAAATGATCAATGAAGATAAATTCTTCGTTGTGCACCTGCGGCCGGTTTCGTTCCTCACACAACTTCTGCCCATGTTGGCAATGAAGATGAACGCATCGTTGCGCACGATCATCATTTTGTTTTCATTCAACGAGTGGTTGCTCATGGCTTGCGGATATTTTGTTATTGCATTCAGCATGAAAAACAAACCAATGGGACTGGCCATGTTGCTTGTATTCGTGATTGGTTCCAGATGGAATTATTTCAATCCCGTTTCAGAATTGTATCTGGGAGTTCCTTTTTTTTTCATGCTGGCCTGTGTCCTTACAAAAGCAAAAAGAGATGTGTTGTATTGGCTGCTGTTCACTGCACTTCTCGTTTTCACCATCTTCAATCATCCATTGTATTCATTGCTGGTTCCCTCATTGTTGGGTTGGTTTTTCCTCACCGGCAAAAGGAAAATAAGATCATCTTTTGCGGAAGTGGGTGTATCACTGTTGCTCATCATTCTGCATTTGCGCCTGCTGGATGATTACGACATGCGATCATTCAATCCGGATGAGGAGCAACACTCTCTCACTGAACGAATCATTGGCTTCAACTATATGCAGTGGTTCACCTACTGTGGCGTTTACCTCACCGGACTGCTGGTACTTACCGCTATCACATTCTACGTGTTTTGGAACGAAAAAAGAAAACGCATTGCGCTGGTTTTTCTCACGGGTGTGTTGGCTTATACTCTTATGGTATTGTACAAACATGGCAACGATTTTTCTAAAACGTTAGAGCCTTTCGAGCGCTATTTGTTTCCTCTCAGCATAATGGTATGCATGATTTTCTTCTCGGAAAAATACTATTTGAAAATGAGATGGACTGTCTGGCTTGTCGCTCTTGTTTCATGCTACCACTTCATCCAGCTTTTTCTGTATGGACAAAAAGTGGAAGCCCGCTATGCACAACTCGAAAGGGCTATCCAATATGCAGATGCCAGGGAAATACCAAAACTGGTTTTTCGAGCGGAGAATTATTTGAGCCAACCATTTGGGCATGACTGGACTTTTTCTTATGAGTCGTTACTGCTTTCGTCCGCTGATGATAGCAAGGCGACAAGGCAAGTTGTGATCCTTGAATATTTTCCCAAGAACACCATTGAGCAGGTAAAAGCAAACGAATTCATTTATGCCCCGGATGCCTCCTCGCGAAAAGGGATTGAACAATTGAATACCCGCTACTTCAGCATGTCCGCATCGGAATTTGCACTCGCCAATACCGATTCCATTAACAGTATCCAACCGGATGAGTTTTTTAAGAATATCAAGATTGAATTTGCCGGGGCTGAAAAACCCGATGCAAAAAACCGCACTTACCATCTTCCCATACGCATCATAAATTCCAATTCGCGTCCATTATTCAGCGGCAACAAAATGGAAAGAAATGAATTGAGCTATCAATTCTATGATGACAATGGTGAAAAGCTAGATCACGAAAAAATTTTCACTCCGGTTTTTGCAGATGTCTTTGATGTGGTGAATCAACAAATTAATCTCCGTACACCCGAACATGTCACCGGTGATTTGCAATTGCAATTCGTTTTAATGGTGGGCGAAAAAGTTGTTGAACTGGGAGAAGCCGTGCGTCTGAAATTTTAACCTTCCATTTCTACACTCACGCTTTCAACCTGCCCCTGCATAGGCGCATTCATCTTCGTGAGCCTCACCCAAATTTTTTCTGAGGCTGGAAATTCTTTTCTTAGTGACATAACAATTCTATGAGCGACATGCTCAATCAACTTCGCGCGAATTTTCATTTCGTGCTGCACAATTCCGTTCACACGCACATAGTCAATCGTTTTAGAAAGATCATCTTGAAGTGCTGCTTCAGTGAAATCAAAATCAATGGCAACATCAACGGTGTAATCACCACCTATGATTTCTTCTTCGGGCCAACAGCCGTGGTGTGCATAGATGCGGAGGTGGTTGAGGCGAATCACGGGCATGTGGATTCTCTATTTTTCAGAAGCTACACCCGCCATCAAATACTCCCGGTTCATCCGCGCAATGTTTTCGAGTGAAATCAATTTCGGGCATTGCACTTCGCATGCACCTATGTTGGAGCAATTTCCAAAACCTTCATTGTCCATTTGCTCCACCATGTTGAGTACGCGTTCTCTTCTTTCCACCTGCCCTTGTGGAAGCAATGCAAGTTGAGAAACTTTTGCAGAGACAAAAAGCATAGCGCTTCCATTGGGACAAGAGGCCACACATGCACCGCAACCGATGCATGTTGCTGCATCAAAACTTTTATCAGCATCGAGTTTCGGAATGGGGATAGCATTCGCATCAAGAGTTCTTCCGCTTGTATTCACTGAAACAAATCCACCAGCTTCTATCACACGATCGAAAGCAGAGCGATCCACCATCAAATCTTTGATAACAGGAAATGCTTTGCTACGCCACGGTTCAATGTAAATGGTATCACCATCCTTGAAAGAACGCATGTGCAGTTGGCAAGTGGTAACTCCGCGATTAGGCCCATGAGCTTCTCCATTGATGAACATCGAGCACATGCCACAAATACCTTCTCGGCAATCGTGATCAAATGCCACAGTATCATCTCCGCGTTCCACGAGTTGATCGTTGAGAACGTCCATCATTTCGAGGAAGGACATGTCGGGAGAGATGTTGGAGATTTGGTAATCTACCAACCTTCCTCCTTCAGTTGAATTTGACTGCCGCCAGATTTTTAGTTTCAGATTCATTGTTTCGCTGCTCATATTATTTGTACGATCGCTGTTGAACCTTAATGTTTTCGTAAACGAGTTCCTCCTTGCTCAGTTTAGGTGACGAAGCATTGCCACTCCACTCCCACGCTGCAACGTATTTGAACTTCTCATCATCTCGCATCGCTTCGCCTTCTTCGGTTTGGTATTCTTCGCGGAAATGACCGCCACAACTTTCATTTCTTTCCAGTGCGTCAATACACATCAGTTCACCCAGTTCGAGGAAATCTGCAACGCGTCCGGCTTTTTCTAATTCGGGATTCATGCTTTCAGTTGTGCCGGGAATTTTCACTCCTTTGTAAAACTCTTCACGGATGGATTTAATTTCTTCAATCGCTTGTTTCAATCCATTTTCATTTCGCGCCATTCCGCATTTTTCCCACATCACTTTTCCGAGGCGTTTGTGGAAATGGTCCACTGGTTTTGAACCGTTGTTTTTCGAAAGTTTTTCAATTTGTTCTCGCACATTTTTTTCTGCGGCTACAAATTCATTTGCGTCTTCAGAAATATGTCCGGTGCGAATTTCATCGGCCAGATAATTTCCTATTGTGTACGGAAGAACAAAATACCCATCGGCCAATCCTTGCATGAGTGCCGAAGCCCCAAGGCGGTTTGCACCGTGGTCAGAAAAATTTGCTTCGCCCAGTGCATAACAACCGGGAATCGAAGTCATCAATTCATAATCCACCCACAGTCCGCCCATGGTGTAATGCACCGCGGGATAAATCATCATGGGAGTTTTGTATGGATTTTCCGCAACGATTTGTTCATACATCTGGAAGAGGTTTCCGTATTTCTCTTCCACTACTTTGGTTCCGAGTTCGATGATTTGCTGTTGCGTAGCGTTGTGAATGCCTTTGATATTCGCTTGGGTCTTTCCGTAACGAATTATTGCTGAAGAAAAATCGAGATAGACCGCTTCACCTGTTTGGTTCACTCCAAAACTATCATCACATCTTTCTTTCGCAGCACGGGAGGCCACATCGCGCGGCACAAGATTTCCGAACGCGGGGTAACGTCTTTCCAAATAATAATCTCTTCGCTCTTCCGATAATTCAGCCGGTGAAAGTTTTTTCGCCCGAATTTTTTCTACATCTTCTTTGTGTTTCGGAACCCAAATCCGTCCATCGTTGCGAAGTGATTCTGACATGAGCGTGAGTTTCGACTGATGGTCGCCACTCACCGGAATGCACGTAGGGTGAATTTGGGTGTAGCAGGGATTAGCAAATGCAGCACCGCGTTTGTGTGCCCTCCATGCAGCCGTCACGTTGCTGCCCATCGCATTGGTGGATAGAAAAAACACATTGCCATAACCACCGGTGCAAAGTGCAACAGCATGAGCACTGTGTCTTTCAATTGCTCCGGTCACAAGATTTCGCGCAATGATTCCGCGAGCCTTTCCATCTACAATAACTAAATCCAACATCTCGTGGCGATTGAACATCTCCACTGTTCCTTTCCCTATTTGTCGCGAAAGCGCAGAGTATGCACCAAGCAAAAGCTGTTGTCCGGTTTGTCCTCTTGCATAAAAAGTTCTCGATACTTGCGTTCCACCAAACGAACGGTTGTCGAGCAGCCCGCCATAGTCTCTTGCAAACGGAACTCCCTGGGCCACACATTGGTCAATGATGCTTGTACTTACTTCCGCAAGGCGATGAACATTGGCTTCTCGTGCACGATAGTCGCCACCTTTTATTGTGTCATAGAACAAACGATAAGTAGAGTCACCATCGTTCATGTAATTTTTTGCTGCGTTGATTCCACCCTGTGCTGCAATCGAGTGTGCACGCCTCGGAGAATCCTGGAAACAAAATGCTTTCACTTTGTACCCCATCTCAGCAAGTGAAGCTGCAGCACTTGCACCAGCCAGACCAGTGCCCACCACAATCACCTCAACATTTCTCCTGTTGGAGGGATTGACCAGTTTCGAGTGGTCTTTGAAATGTGTCCACTTTTTTTCGAGCGGACCGGAGGGGATTTTTGAATCTAAAATCATTTCTTGATTTGGTGTCCCGATAGCTATCGGGATGTTGATTTAGTGATTGATAGTTTTAAGGATTTGTTGATTGAGTCAATCAAGCCAGCAACATCTGGAAAATCATTTTTAAGTTTATAAATGTTGAGTTGTGGAAGAAGCTGATAGTCGTGCGAGAGTTTGGTGTATGAACTTTTGGTTGAATTGCGTGTGAGTAACATTCACAGCCACGCACACATTCTCCCCACTTTCAAGATTGATGGTGCAATCGCGGAAGCCGAAGAAATTTTTGAGTGTAATTGACTTTATCATTTTCTGTTGTTCAATTCTTCGAGGATTTCCGGAATACCATCTAACCAAACAAAATGAATTGAAACCGGCATCATCGCAAACACGAACGGAACCACAATGGAAAAAGCAACTCCGCTCAATTTGATAATGCCGTTGTATTTCGCATGATTCAATCCCAATGTCTGAAACGCACTCTTGAAACCATGCAGCAAATGCCAGAATAGTGCAAAACACCCTGCAACATAAATCACCACGACAAGCGGGCTTCGGAAAATTTCAACCATCAATGCGAAAAGGTTTTCCTGTCCAACTCCATCAGTTCCGTAAGGTTCAAGACTTCCCACAATGCTGCGCGACTTTACCCAAAAGTGGGAAAGATGCAGAATGAGAAAAAGAAGAATCAATGTGCCCAGCAAGGCCATACTGCGCGAATACCATCGGCTGCTGGTTGAAAGTGTTTCTTTTACGTACTTTACTGGACGTGCTTTCCTGTTTTGAAAATAAAGAAGCAATCCATCCACAATGTGAACGATGAATCCGATGAACAGCACAATCTCCATGGTGCGAATGATGATGTTGTGGCCAAAAAAATGTGCCCACCAATTGAAAGTAACTCCGCCATCGTTGAACCAAATCATACCATTGATCGTGGCATGCACAATAAGAAATACGATTAGGAAAAGTCCGGTACCCGCCATCCAGAGTTTTTTGGCGATGCTGGATTTGAATAAGGCGGATTTCATCAAGAAGGGATGCAGGGAAATTTTTTGCGTGGCGAATTTAAGTTCGATGTAAAGTTTCTTACTGAAAGGCCTATCCGAACAATAGTCAGAAATTTTTACTCAGTTGATCATTCATTTACTGTTGAACTCGGTCATTGTCCTTGATGCGCCCACAAGCCCAAAACTCAACACCGCCTTTGCTGCAAGTTCCAGGCGATCATTCAACAGTTTCATTTCTTCATCACTCCAGCGACTCAGCACATAATCTACTTGTTGTCCTTTTGAGAATTCATTCCCAATACCAAAACGCAGTCGAGCATAATCCTTTGTGCCCAGCACTTGATTGATGCTTGATAAACCATTGTGGCCGCCATCACTCCCGCTTGCGCGCATCCTCAATTTGCCAAAAGGAAGGGCGAGATCATCAGTCACCACAAGGATTTGTTCCAATGGAATTTTCTCATGCTGCATCCAGTATCGCACCGCATTGCCTGAAAGATTCATGTACGTGGAGGGCTTGATGAGAAGGAATGTTTTTCCTTTATGCTTCAACTCACATGAACTGGCATAGCGCCCGGTATTGTATGCGAGTTGCGCATCAGCTGCCAACTTTTCCACCGCGCTGAAACCGATATTGTGCCGTGTGCCTTCGTATTGGCTGCCTATGTTTCCTAAACCAACTATGAGGAATTTCATGCGCGCAAATTTGATAGAGATGAAAACATAAACTGTCAAAAACAAAAACAGCCCCGAAAATCGGGGCTGTTTTCAAAACTGATATTCTTTCGAAGTGATTTATTTCTTCTTCTTTGGTTCCGCAGCGGCTACAGCAGGCGCAGCTCCGGCAGCAGGTGTGGCTCCTGCAGCGGGTGCAGCTCCGGCAGCAGGTGCAGCAGCAGCCACTGGTTTTTCTTCAACCACGGCTCGTGTCACCTGCACTCCGACAACAACAGAAGCCTCGGTTTCGAGAATTTCGCACCCGGGATAAGTGATGTCTCGAACACGAATGTTGTCGCCAATTTTGAGTGGTGTAATGTCCAATGCGATGCTATCTGGTAGGTCTTCTGCTTTACCACGGATTTTCAGCCTGCGGTAATTCTGGACCAGCTTTCCACCTTCGCGCACACCGACAGATACACCAGAGACTTTAACCGGCAGTGCAATTTTAACCGGCTTGCCCGGAATGAGTTCAAGCAAATCGAAATGCACCGGCCTGTCAGTAACCGGATGCCACTGCAATTCCTGCATAACAGCGGGAATTGTCTTGCCGTTAATTTCAAGATTGATTTGCAAAGTGTCTGGCTGGCGAACCACTTTTTCAAAATCATTGGAAGTAACGCTAAACTTAATTTGTTCGTTGCCTCCATAGAGCACACCTGGAACGCGCTCTTTCCTGCGCAATTCAGCAGCTCCCTTTCTCCCTACGTTCTCCCTGGGAGAACCGCTCAATGAAACCTGTTTCATGTTGTTTGTTTATTTATTGTGAGTTATAATTTACGATGCAATAAAGACGGATGAAATGCTTTTGTTCTCCATCAGGTTGTGCAGCACATCGGCAAAAAGTTTTGCCACTGACAGCACATTTATTTTGTCCATGTTCTTGTTTTTGTCCAGTGGAATACTGTCGGTCACAATCAATTCAGCGAGCTGCGAATTGGCTATGTTTTCGTAAGCCATTCCACTCAAAACAGGATGGGTGCAAATGGCGCGAACGCTTTTTGCACCGCTTTCAATCATCATGTCAGCAGCTTTGCAAAGAGTTCCTGCGGTATCACACATGTCATCAATCAATACCACATTCTTGCCCGTAACATCTCCAATTACGGTCATACTTTCCACCTTGTTGGCCTCTTTGCGTTGCTTGTAACAAATAGCGAGATCACAGCCCAGAATCTTGGTGTAAGCATTGGCGCGTTTTGTACCACCAGTATCCGGTGCTGCAATTACCAAATCGGGAATTTTTCTTTCCTGAAGAAATGGAACGAAGATGGAACTGGCGTAAAGATGGTCCACCGGCACTTCAAAGAATCCTTGAATCTGGTCGGCATGGAGGTCCATCGTAATAACACGATTAACACCTGCAGCCGTAAGCAAGTTGGCAACCAGTTTGGCGCCTATGGCTACACGGGGTTTGTCTTTCCTGTCCTGCCGTGCAAAACCGAAGTAAGGCATCACTGCAATAATGCGTTTTGCTGAAGCGCGTTTTGCAGCATCAATCAAAAGCAAAAGTTCCATTAAGTTGTCTGACGGAGGGAATGTAGATTGAACAATGATGACTTCCTTGCCCCGAACAGTCTCCTCAATGGAGGGCGAAAACTCGCCATCGCTAAAGCGCTGGAGTTTTACGTTACCGAGTTCCACTCCAAACTCACGGGCGATGTCCTTGCCCAGGTAGTTAGAAGCTGAACCAGCTAGTATTTTAACCATAACGTACACGCCAAACCCTTTTTTTTAAAGGGGCGCAAATATAGCAGGGACCAATTGACGTGCGGGCTTTAAACCTTAATTTCTCACTGCATAAAAGCAACTGCCGGCCTGCCAATTTTCAATACCATAGTGTTAGACTTGGTCGCCTAAAAAAAATGAACATGCTCTTATTCGCACACCATACCGAAGTACGCCACAAGAATCAGCATATCAGAAACGTTCACAGAGCCATCATTATTCAGGTCGGCTGCACCACAATCTAAGCCTGAACAACCGAAAGAAGAGTTGAAGAGCAGAATATCCGGAATATTCACTAGGCCATCACCACTGAGGTCGCCCGGGCATGGGCTTGGTGTGGGGCTGATAAGTACAGGACCGACCGTAATCACCTGCTCCTCCACCGCCACGTTGCCACAAACGTCAGTGGCGGTCCATGTATTGATAATGGTGTACTCAGGACAACCAACGGTACCGCCCGTGCAGTCATGCTCGAAGGCCAAATCACTTCCACCACTTACAAATGTGTTGATGTCTTGTGATGAATCAATGAATGTCCCCGAATAAGTAGTCCATCCGCCACTTCCGAAACCAGCAGTCATATTGTTGGCCGCCAAGCCAAGCTGGTAGCCATAGTAGAGGTTGGATGGTGCGTGTTCCAGGTTGAGCAAGGAACCTTCGTAATCTCCCCAGCCTACAAGGTTTGATGTGTTGCTGATGAGGTAGAAAATCCAATCGAGATAATTGTCTCCGGCAAAATTCCCATCGTCTTTATAACTAGTAGCCCAGGCCATGTTCGACCAAGTGTTCCAGTCCACACCATTGGTGAGGTCAAGGGTTAAGTAGAAGCCGCCATTGGGATTGGTGCTGCTCACCAATGTGGCAGTAATCTGAGCCGAAGTGCCAGGCCCTGTTGTTATCAGGCCCTCCTGGAGGGTGAAGAAAGCAGTCCCTCCCATAAATTCCATTAGGATTAGCGACCAGTCCGTTCCAACCATTTGTGGTGTCAGCAGAATGCAATCGCCTGCCGGAAGTGGCCCCTCCGTTTGTGTGAACACCACTTCAATTGCACCCTGGCATTCATCCCAGGCAGTAAGAATTTCCTCATCAGGAAAGGGTTCTCCGCAATCCATAACAAAATCTTCGGGCGAATTGCTCAATACCGGGGCTTCGGTGTCGGTGAAATAGATGGTGTAGAAACTCACAGTTATGTTTCCGCAAGAATCCACAGCGGTCCAGGTGCGCATGATCCATGCTTCACAAATATCTCCTCCTTCCGTCTCCAGAAAATCAAGGGTCACAGCTTCTGTGCATTCATCAGTTGCAAATACATCCAGAGGTACAGGTGGAATTGCATCACCACATTCAAGGTATTGATCTGCGGGAACGTTGAAAATTGTGGGTCCGGCAGTATCAAATAGGTTTACCAACACTTCAATTGTTGTATCGTTTTCACAATCATCAGTCGCAGTAAATGTGGCCAGCCACCAGGTGGAACATCCGCCCGATAACTCCAGGAAACTCACGAGTTCTACAACAACGTTCTCACTGCAATCATCGGTGGCCGATGGATACATATCAGGTCCCCAATCCTCACATGAAATGCTCAGAATTGCTGGCACATCTTCAAACACCGGTGGTGTGTCAAACAATTCCAGCAACACTTCGATTGTGGAGGTGTTTCCACAATCATCCGTGGCAATGAAAGTGGCCAGCCACCACAGCGAACAGTCTCCGGAAAGTTCATAAAAGCTCACCAGTTCTACGGCAACACTGTCATCACAAATATCAGTTGCCGATGGATAATAGAAAGGACCCCACTCGTCACATGGAAGACTGAGAATGGCAGGCATGACTTCAAACAATGGGGCTTGCGTATCTGTTACATCAATTTGAATGGTTGCAGTGACGGTGGCACCGCAGGGATCAGTAGCAGTGCAGCTCCGGATAATGGAATAGCCACAAACGTTGTCAAGAATCTCTTCTGTGCAATTGATTGTAAGAAGATCACCATCGGGATCAATGAAAGTGGGAAAGATGTTCGGTACTAGATCAACACATTCAAGAATGATTAAACCATCTACGTCCACAATCGGGGCGTTGTTGGGAATGATATTGACCGTTAAACTACAGGTACTGATGCATCCTCCCACGTGGATGACTGTGACAGAATAAATTCCTTCTGCACTTACAGAAATACAATTGGTGGTTTCACCCGTACTCCATAAATAATCAGCCGCACCTGAAGGTACACATAAACCAGTGGATTGCCCCAGCCAGATGAAAGCATTGCCGGTGATGAGACACT
>JAWXCI010000005.1:0-162987 GCA_034408895.1 Flavobacteriales bacterium | reverse complement strand
GCGGATGTTTGCGCCTTGCACCAGCCACACATCATTTATTCCGTCACCGTTGGGTGTAAATGAATTCGGGATGTAGATGATAACCGGTGCTGTCACCAGATAATAAGCATTCGAAGTGCAGCCAATTTCATTCACCACGGTGAGCATAGTGGTGTATTGTGCAAAACCATCGAACTGGTGTTCCACTGTTTCGCCTTCTGCTGTAAAATCATCACCGAAATCCCAGAGATAGGTGTACTGACAATCTTCAGGGTCGCATGCGGGTTCCGGTGTGGCAATAAATTCAAAGAGGCTCGCACCAATTTCTTCCGCAGTAAAATCTGCTGTAATGGGCATAACAAGAACTTGCACACTTGCGGTTTCTTCATCACCGCAGATATCAGTTGCGGTAACAGTGTATGTGTTAGAGCCAGTCAGTTGCGAAAGATTCAATACATCACCGTTTTGACCGCCTGGTGTCCATTCATAGATAAATCCGCCTTCACCGCCAGTGGCCAATGCCCACACTTGTGCGCTGCCGTTAGCGCACACCGCAGTGTCCGCGCTGGTCACCAATACGATGGGTACATCGGGTATTATGATGGTCATTGCATCATCATCACTTGAAGTGCATGCATCAGTAACGAGCACACTTATTTCTGCCGTTTGGTAAGTCTGTATATCGAATGTTGCTCCTGTTGCTTCTGGAGTTCCGTCCACAAACCACTGGTAACTATAGGGTGCACCAGCTCCATTCAAAATTTCTACATCAATAGTATTGGTGGTAATGCAGGATGAGGTGATGTCTTCGCCCACTTCAATCAAAACCGCAGGGTTGATGATTTCGATAATCACATCATCCGTTGCAGTTGCACCACAGGCATCGGTCACCAAAAGATTCACGGTTGTAGTTGCATCACTTTGGAAGTTGTTGAGCGTTGATCCATTGCCAACTGATGAACCCCCTTCAGTCCATGAATAAGAGAATGTGCCGCTTCCTGCACTCACATCGGGGGTGATGTCAAATTCGGTAAGGCAATTGCCCGTAAGTTGGTCGATAAGTTCAAGTTCGATAGGCGGAGAGTCAATGGTGACGTTGATTTCAAATATCTCAAGTTGACCACAATTATCTTGAACGGTGAGTTGCACTGTCACCGGATCGCTGTAAGTAGCAGTAAGGGTCTGATCCCAATCCCACTGCCATACGTTATCAATCATCCACGTATAGTAATAAGGTTCGCCACCGCCACTAACAAGCGCGGTAATGTCTGTCGCAAGTCCGCATGGTGCCAGCACTTCGGTGGGTACATCCACCACAAGATCAGGAATGTTGAGTGTAACCGGGATAACATCGTGCGAAGTGAATCCGCAACCATCGGTCACTTCCACATTTATTTCTCCTTCACCATTCCATGAACTGTAGCCGACAGAGTTCATCCAACCCCAGAGGTTGTTATCATTGTCATCGTACCAGTAATAATTATAGAAGCCATCGCCCCCGGTTGCAGTGGCATACACGGTAGTCCACTCTCCACAATCGAGGTCCAATGCATCAATATCAATTTCCACATCCAGGGGAGGATAAACGAGAATATTCACGAGGATATCTGCATCATCGCTCGGCATCCCGCACGTATCACTCACTATTATATTGTATGATGTGGTAGCATCGGGAGCTACAAGAATGGATTCAGTAATCTCGCCAGTACTCCAGTCGTACTGGAAATTGCCATAGCCTCCGGTAATGATAGGCGTGATTTCAAGAGTATCGCCCAGGCAAATTTCCGTTTCATATCCTTCCACAACAAGCGGTTCGGGATGGTCACCAATCCAGAATTCGAAATCGGTAGTGAGTCCGCTTCCATTACATGCAGCGATATTGAGAATGTCGAAGTGAACAAGTTCAAGTCCTTCCGTCAGGCCATCTTCAAAAGCATCAAGGCTGAATACTACAGTTTCCACACCAATTGGGAAATAGATAGTATCGGGCAAAAGTGTGTAATCAATTCCGTTTTCTGCATCGCCTGTGTAAGTCATTAATACCATGTCCTGCACGTTGAGGTCAGAAATGGCTGCACGAGTGAAAGTGAGTGTTGCTTCACCGCAGTCTTCATAAATGGTAGTGGCATCAGGCCCGCCCACGTTAAGCGAGAGGACGACATCAACCACCGCATTGCTCGAAAAACTTCCTTCTTCAAGAATCACTATGGATTCAAGAGCGGTATCACTGCCATCAGCTATTGCAAGTTTGATGTGATAGGTTTCACCGCACACCACTTCGCTCCATGCTGTGAGGGTTACCGTATATCCGTCTATAGACATTCCATCATGATTGGGATTGTCAATGTAGAAATCAGAATTGAGGGTGCTGTTTACTGAACTAATAGTGATGGGAAGTTCAGGATCGGAATCGGGCAGGATGGCAATGTTGATAGAACCATTGGGGAAACCTGCGGGAGAATCATAAGGGCCTGTTATGCCAGGACCGGAAAGGAAAAATGCGAATATGTCGTTGTAGCCGGTGTTCACCCATTCAAGGTATTCATTGGAACCGAAAATGTATTCGAAAGAAAGCGTATCTCCTGTAGGCACGAAGTCGAATTCGAGGACTGCAATGTCGTTGGCACTGCTTACAGAGAATGATTGACCAATAAGTGGAGGAACAGAATTGGCGATATTCACAAGGTCGGCATCACCGCTTACTCCAGTGCATGTGCCATTCCAGAGGCTTAACCACGGGCTTGGTACTTCTATATTTTCAGCTATTTCCGAGCTGAGCACCACGCCTCCGAAAATGTCAAGTCCCACAGATTCACCCTCATGCATATAGCCGAACTGGTCGAGGCAACCGGTGTAACTGATGTTGCTGGCCTGCACTCCGGCACCGAGCAGAACGTCCTGCACGTAGTCGTTAATGGCAAGAGAGTCAACAACTATTTGGGCTTTGAGTCCACCCGCGATAAGGAAGGTTGCGGAAAGAATAAGAATTGTTTTCTTCATTTCAAGAATGTTGGTTTGAGTTCGAGACCGCGAAGGTAAAAGGCTGGTTGCTTGGAAGGGTTAAATGTTTTGAAGATAACTAACTGAGCGTTGGAAACGCACTATGTGCAATGCTCCGTTCATAACTCAAGCATGCAGGTTCATAAACATTGCTTCCTTAATCATCAGGCGGACCAGCGTTGCTTCTAATTTCGCAAACGAAATTTCTGTTGGTTAGGTTTTGGCATCTTGATTTAAGTTGAACCTTCCCCGAAATGCAAATCATGACGGGAAGGTTTTTTCATTTCCATCCACTACTGCCTATCCAAGCTTGAAGAGTTCCCAGCAACTAGCTCACACTTCCCTCAGCTGGTTGTCCGTTGTTATAGATGAGTTTTACGAAGGATTGAAAATCATCATTGAACTTCTTCAGGTTGTCATGGTCCAGTTCAAAATTGGAATTAGAACCGAAAATTCGTCCTGTTATCAGTCCTGCCCTTTTGAGGTCGCGCAGGTGTTGGGTAACAGTGGCGGGAGCAAGGGGAGGAACACTTAGCAATTCACCGCGGCTCACCGTGCCTTTGCGGGCAATCGCAAGCAACACAGCCACTCGCGCAGGGTGGCCTATTGCCCGCGTGAAATGCGCAAGGTCCTTTTCAAGTTCACCAAAATCCTTTTGTTCTTCCACTTAAATTAAGAAAGGTGCAAATGTTTGGGGGTAATGTTGGCAAGGCATGAAGCGTTTGTTAACCTTTGGTGAATAGACTGCGAGTCATAAATCTTCCCTATTCTAAAATCATGGAAGGCTTTCAGGGTTCACCTACTTTCGCTTAAACCAGATACCCAGCATCATGCGCAACATTTTTATTCTTCTATGTGCAGCATTCTTCACTTCCATTCTTCACTCTCAAACACCCACATGGAGCGAAGACGTGGCGCCCATCATTTTTGACAATTGTTCCAAATGCCACCACCAGGGCCAGATTGGCCCATTTGAATTGATGAGCTATGATGATGCAGTGGAAAATGCAGATGACATTGCTGAAGCCGTGTCCAGCGGTGAAATGCCACCGTGGCCTGCCAATCCTGAGTACAGGCATTTTGCTTATGAAGAAATTTTGAGCAGTGAAGAAATTCAAACCATTGTGGATTGGGTGCAAGGCGGAACACCTTCCGGTGATCTTGACCTCGCGCCCCCGGCACCGCAATTTCCAGATACAGGAACTCAACTGGAGGTAATTGATTTCACAGTGGCGATGGAACCTTATACATTGCAATACAACACGGATGAGTGGAGATGGTTCGCTATCGAAAATCCTTATGATGATACAGTGTATGTAAATGCCATAGAGGTGATTCCCGGCCTGCCGGAGCTTGTTCATCATGCCGACATTTCTTACGACCTCAGCGGATACACTAACTATTACGACAACCAGGATCCGCTTTCTGGATTTAATAACGATACCGGCTGGCCCAATTATGATTATTACATGAATGCATGGATGGCAGGTGGCAACGTGGTTAAGTACCCGGAAAACTGGGGCATCGAAGTGCTCCCCAATTCGTATTTTGTTTTCGAAATCCATTATGGCCCAGGTGGACAAGGCCAAACCGACAGCACTAAAATGCACCTGCAATTTGTGCAGAACCCGGAAGATGTAAGGCCTGTGTATCCGTCATGGATACTTAATGGTCCCAGTGAAAACAACGGCTCTCTCTACATTCCTGCCAACGAAATAAGTTGGTTCACACAAGAGTCAGGCGTCATTTGGAGCGAATACTCCATCATTTCCATTTGCCCCCATCAACACATGACGGGCGACTCTTACAAGGTGTGGCTCGAAACCATGGAGGGCGATTCCATTCCGCTAATTGACATCCCCGAATGGGATTTTCACTGGCAGATGTATTACACTTTTCTCTATCCCCAACACGTCCCTGCCGGTTCGAAATTCAAGGCGATAGCCTCCTACGATAACACAGTGAACAACGAGGACAATCCCAACGATCCACCGCAAGATGTGTGGAGCGGAAATCAAACCACCGATGAAATGATGATGACTTTTGTGATTTGGGCTCCTTATGAAGAAGGCGATGAAGACCTTTTGATGGACAGCACCTATGTTGTTTCGGCCAATGAAATTTTAATGGAGAATCCCTTGAGCATTTATCCCAATCCTGCCATCAACCACATCTACATAAGTCCGCCCGGAGTTGATGCGCGTGGCTCAACCGTTCAATTCATAAATCTTTTTGGCGATGTGGTGATGGAAGAAATTTTTGATGGCGGAGTGGATCGGTATGACATCACAGGATTGTCGCCTGGTGTGTATGTCATTCAAATCAACAATGGGAAAATGGGGTGGCGTGGAAAATTGGTGAAGCAATAGAAAACGATGAAAGCTTTAAGCACTAAAGGGCACCTCTAAAGATTCCGGTTCACACAATTCAAATCCTCAAACGCCTGCTTCAATCTTTTGACAAAAGTTTTTTCACCTTCACGTAACCATACGCGGGGGTCGTAGAATTTTTTGTTGGGTTTATCTGCCCCATCAGGGTTCCCTATTTGTGATTGGAGGTAACCTCTCTTGCCCTGAACGTAGTCGCGCACACCCTCAAGAAATGCGTATTGCATATCCGTGTCAATGTTCATCTTAATAGCCCCATAACCTATGGCCTCACGAATTTCCTCCTGCGAACTTCCGCTGCCTCCATGAAAAACGAAATGAATGGGACGCGGGGCAGTGTTGAATTTTTTCTGCACATAATCCTGCGAGCTTTTAAGTATAATGGGTTGCAACTTCACATTGCCGGGTTTGTAAACACCGTGCACATTTCCAAACGCAGCAGCCACCGTAAAGCGGTGAGAAATTTTCTTCATCTGTTCGTATGCGTACGCCACATCCTCTGGTTGTGTGTAAAGTTTTGATGAATCCACTCCGGTATTGTCCACGCCATCTTCTTCACCCCCTGTAACACCCAATTCAATCTCAAGTGTGATACCCATCTTGTTCATGCGCTCGAAATACCTGCAGCAGATTTCAATGTTCTCGTGAAGTGGCTCTTCACTGAGGTCGAGCATGTGTGTAGAGAAAAGCGAACGGCCAGTTCTCTCGAAATGTTTTTCACCATGTGCGAGCATTCCATCCATCCATGCAATAACATTTTTCGCGCAGTGGTCGGTGTGAATGATTACCGGCACACCATAAGATTCAGCAACGGTGAGAACATGTTGTGCGCCACTGACGGAACCAATGATGCTCGCTTCCATGTTGTCATTCTTCAATCCTTTGCCTGCGAAAAATGCACCGCCCCCATTTGAAAACTGGACTATGACAGGTGAGTTGGCATCACGCGCTGTTTCCAGCACTGCATTCACCGAGTTGGTGCCTATCACATTGACAGCAGGCAAGGCGTAGCCCGTTTCAAGTGCATGATTTAAAACTTCGGTGACTTCTTCACCAACTAAAACTCCCGGACGAAAGCGCATAGAAAAAAAATTTGATGAGACAATAGTAAGGTCGCTGTGCAGGAATGAAAACAATGCACGCAGCACTGCGAAAAGGCAGGAAGCAAAAACTATCTCGTGAACAAGAACAAATCTTCAGAAGACATCTTCGGATTGAAAACATATCCGTTTGTGTCAAATGCTTTCAGGTATTCCGGTTTGTCAATTTTGTTTTTGATGATGAAGCGTGCCATGTAGCCACGGGCCAGTTTTGCAAACGTCATTACTGCAATGTATTTCCCGTTTTTCAATTCTTTGAATTCGCATGTGATGACTTTTCTGTTCAGCGATTTCAGCCGCACCGCCTTGAAGTATTCCGCGGAAGCAAGATTGATCAGCGCCTCATCTTTTTTCATCTCCGATCCAAGAAATTCAGAAATATCATCACCCCAAAACTGGTAGAGGTTTTTTATTTTGGACGAGGGTGAAAATGGTGTGCCCATCATCAGGCGGTAAGGTTGAACAAGGTCCATCGGGCGAAGGAAGCCATAGATGCCAGAGAGGATCCGTAGATGGTTTTGTGCGAATGCAAATTCATCCTTCGTAAAATCATCTGCATTCAGGCCGCGATACACATCACCACGAAACATGAGCATAGCCTGTATTGCATTTGCTGTGGTGAACGGAAGATGCCACTCAGCATATCGCCTCTTGTTGAGTTCACCGAGGTCAGTAGAGGTGTCCATCAACTCACAAAGTTTTTTTGCCGATACCTTTTTTAATTTCAACACAAGTTCCTCCGCACGATCCAGCAAGACAGGTTGCGAATGCAGCAACTTCGGATAGCGCACATCTTCCTTGATGAGTTTGGCCGGTGAAATGACTGCGAGCATTATTGAGTTGAAATTTGTTGAGTTGTCAAATTCATGATTTGTTTAATTTTCATCAAGCAACCAACACATGAATTACGCTAGTGTTTTCTTCCACAATGCAAACAAAGAGTAGCCACCAACCATTGCTATGAGTGCAAGAAAAACTGCTGCCATCACATTTCCATAAATGAAAAACCCGGTTGCAAAAAGTGCTGAATACACCGTGATGCAACCGATGAACATACACATCACCTGAGTGCCCAACGACTTATTGTTTTTCTGCGAATAGTCGGGTGCGAATTTCTTCCAGCCTGTTCCGTAAGGTTTTATTTTCGTGTAGAAGTTCGCGAGTGTTTGGGCTGCAGTGGGCGGAGTAATGAACGTAACCACGAACCAACCAATGGTAGTGATGCCAACACTCACCACCATAACAACCCATGCGGGCCATTCCGGCTTGATGAAGAAAAACGAAAGCGCTACAACAAAAGAAATAACCATTCCTGCAATCTCCGAATAAGCACTGATGCGCCACCAAAACCAGCGCAGGATAAATATGAGTCCAGTGCCGGCTCCAATGGAAAGCAACAAGTTGAATCCTTCTGCTGCCGTTCCTATAAATACAGATAACAAACCGCCAAGTGCCATCAATACTACTGTTGAAATTCTTCCCACATTCACCTGCATCTTGTCAGAAGCATCCTTGTTGATGAATCGTTTGTAAACGTCATTCACGATATAACTACTTCCCCAGTTGAGATGTGTTGCGATGGTGCTCATGAACGCAGCCATAAGCGATGCCATGATGATGCCTTTCAAACCTGTAGGCATTAAAGTGAGCATTGCAGGATAAGCGAGGTCATGACCAATAGTATCAGCAGGAACATTTGGAAATGCAATTTGCAAATCGGCAAGCGTTGGATAAACAACCAACGATGCCAGCGCAACAATTATCCACGGCCACGGACGCAAGGCATAGTGCGCTATGTTGAACAACAACGTTGCACCCACAGCATTTTTTTCATCCTTCGCACTCAGCATCCGTTGTGCTATGTAGCCACCACCTCCCGGTTCAGCTCCGGGATACCACACGCTCCACCATTGCACCGCGAGGGGTACAATCAGCAATGGGACATATTGTTCAGGTTTTGAAAAGTCAGGGAACATGGAAATTTTTTCAGCCACCTGTGTCTGTGCAATCAGGTTGTCAAGACCACCAACTGCCGGCAAACTCAGTACTTCAATTGCCGCCCAAATGGCACCAATCATTGCAAGAATGAACTGGAAAAAATCTGTCCATAACACTCCAGCATATCCACCG
Source organism: Flavobacteriales bacterium (assembly GCA_034408895.1). Lineage (GTDB taxonomy): Bacteria > Bacteroidota > Bacteroidia > Flavobacteriales_D > Sanyastnellaceae > UBA4660. The sequence goes on along the minus strand of JAWXCI010000005.1, from coordinate 154,391 downwards.
ATTGCGGAATAGACCACAGTAATAATACATGCAATAAGCAGTGTTTCTCCGGGCGAAAGTCCAAGCATCACACTCCCGATTTTCACTGCGGCAAGGCACACAGTTGCCATGATCACTACGTTAAAAAACACACCGAGATAAATGGCGCGAAACCCCCGAAGGAAGGCTGCCTCCTTTCCTGAATAGCGCAATTCGTAAAACTCCATGTCCGTTAACACACCACTTCTTCGCCACAATCTTGCATAGACAAAAACGGTGAGCATACCAGTGAGAAGAAATGCCCACCATGCCCAGTTACCGGCTACACCATCCTTTCGCACAAGGTCGGTTACGAGGTTAGGTGTGTCTGCTGAAAATGTGGTTGCGACCATCGAGATACCTAGCAGCCACCACGGCATAGTTCTACCGGAGAGAAAAAATTCAGACGCGCTCTTGCCAGATCGCTTTGAAACAACAAGCCCGATGATCAGTGATACAACAAAATAAATAGCGATGATTGTCCAGTCAAGTGCAGAAAGAAGCATGGGACAAATAAATGGAATTACGAATTAAGAATTGCGGAGTACGGGGGACGTAATTCTTAATTCGTAATTGAAAGTCAGGGCTTTTTGTAATACTCCAGCGCCTTGGGCATAAATTTTTTCAAATCATTGACGCGCGTTTCGTGGCTTGGGTGTGTGCTCAGCCATTCGGGAGGTGCGGCTCCACCGGAACTTGCCGACATGCGTTCCCAGAAAGAAACTGCAACTTGCGGATCATAGCCTGCCATGGCCATAAACACCAGTCCGAGTTTATCGGCTTCAGTTTCATGCTTGCGAGAGAAACTTAACATGCCGAGTTCTGAACCAATGCCAATACTTTGCAGAAAAATTTGTTGGGTGAGTGTTGGGTTTTGGCCCATAGCGATAGATACACTGGAAAGGCCAAGATTAATGAGAAGTCCATTGCTCATTCTTTCATTGCCATGACGTGCAACAGCGTGTGCTATTTCATGTCCCATTACCACTGCAAGACTGGCTTCATCTTTTGTCACGGGTAAAATTCCGGTGTAAACAACCACTTTTCCGCCTGGCATGCACCAGGCATTTATATCATCAGCATCAACCACATTAAACTCCCAGTTGAAACCTTCCACACGATTGCTCTCACCATTATCACCCAGGTATTTCACCACCGCGTCCTTTATCCTGACGCCAATTTGGCGCACCATCTGTGTGCGGTTGTCATTGGCTGGAAGCACTTTGCTTTGAGCTAGAAATCCATTGTATGCGGTGTCGCTCATCAATATCATTTCACTCTCGGCAACCAGGTTAGCCTGTTTCCTTCCGGTAAAGGGAACTCGCGCACATGAGATAGCATAGACCACAATAAAGAGGGCTAACAAGACACGATAAGTTTTTTTCATAATTCAGTTTTAATAATCGTAAAGAATGCTCATCAGTGAATTTCAGCCGAAAGCCCGCGATCCAGCAAGGCGGTACACATGGGTTCTAGCCGTTCGTAACTGCCCTCTTTAACTGAGCACTTGCCGTTATTATGCACAATGATGGCACACTGTTCTGCCTGCAGAATACCATGACGGCAGATGTCAATCAGGCTCTCAATTACATGATCAAAAGTGTTTATATCATCGTTGAAAAGCACGATGTGTTTTTCTTTTTCGGAAACCTCTTCTTCCAGAACGAAGTCCTCCGTATTAGTTTCGAAATATGATCTCATGATTTGCAAAATGTTTTCAAGGGCTAAAGTACGGATATATGAATCAAGGTGTGTATCGCAGGCATTTCTGCAACGGTGATTCGAAGTCCCGAGCTCTTCAGTTCCAAAGCCTGATCTGGTTATCACTGACATCAGCCTCAACGGATCAACCAATGGAATTGATCTGGCAAGGAAGATGAATGAAATAGGAAAGTACCTGTGCTTTTTCTTACTGCCTATACCGATGAGGGGGTATTTATCAAAGCAAAATCGGCCGGACCATTTGTTTGGTGAACATGGATCACATTGAAGACATTGACATGTTTCATAATCACATTACCCTTAGCGGAAAAGATGTTCCCATTTCACGCATCTACAAGAAACATCTGTTAAACAGGATGAATATCGTATGGCCGAATTTCGAATTACGTGGTCACCGCAATTCGTAATTCTTCATGCGTACTTTAAGAGGAATTCAAGCCACTTCAAAATACTGAGACACGCTGTGGTTATGTGTGGTGAGTGTGAAATGGTAACTGCCGCCTGATACTCCCGTCAAATTGAATTCGAGGTGGTGTAATCCTGGACTAAGTTCTTTTTCCAGGAGCACTTGCGAGTGTGATGAATTCCCTGAAAACAAATCAATCTTGACGGTTTCGCGTTTTGGAAGCTCAAGTTTAATACTCAGTTTTTTTTGCCCCTGATCAAATTGATGATCATCCACCAACGCATACTTTGGTTTGTTTTTGTTTTTGCCCAGGACAATGAGCATGCGTTTGTACAATGCCGCCACGAGTATGATGACGCTAAAAATTAGCAGAGTAGTGCGCAGGGTATCCAAGCTTTCATTCGACATAGTGGCGGCAAAAATCAACATTCAGAGAAAAGTTATCGGAAGCAAGTACGATCTCTCGCCTCACCTGACGTCCAACTACATTTCGCGTCCAATAATTTTCCATTTCGATGAAAAGATTTTTTGTGGTATCCGTGCTGTTGGCCATACTGTTGTCATGCAACGAAAATGAAAGCCGTAACACTTCTGAATACAAGTCATTCATCAATGGACTTGCAACACCCATTCGACTGGATTTTGGAAAAACGGTTGTTGTACTCGCTGATTTTTTTCCTGATGCTTCAAAAATTTCATCAGTAACCCTGGAAGGAAAAGAACTGGCTATTGATACTACCACATATTCAATAACCATTGAAGGAAAAATTGCAGAACCCATAGGCAACCTGCAAGTAACCTACGATGGAGTGCAGCACGACATTCCTGTTTTCGCATCAGAGAAACTGGAGCACAGGTTTTCTTATCGCGCAACAAATTCAACCGTGCGAAAGGTTCAGCTTGCAGGAAATATGAACGGATGGAATCCATCGGCAGCGAATCTTGAAATGAAGGACAACGCCTGGACAACATCATTCATCCTCAATCCCGGTTTGTACGAATACCAGGTGGTGGAAGACAACAAGTGGGTGCTTGATCAAAACAATCAAAAAACAAAAGACAACGGCCAGGGAGGATTGAACAGTACGTTCGAAGTGGGAGACTATATATCACCATCGCCAGCCATTCGTTTGTCGGCAATCCGCGGAGATTCACTATTCATTGAAGCAGGCACTGATTCCATTTCTGTTCTTGCTTACTTCGAAAACAATTTGATTGAAGCAATTGCATTTGGAAAAACATTCGGCTTGAAAATTCCGTTCGCTGCAAGAAATCTCGATCGCTCTCACATTCGTTTTTTTGGTCACAACGGAAAAATGAGAACCAACGATCTTCTGATTCCGCTCGACAAAGGAATTTTTATTACTGATCCTTCCTCACTGCGCAGAACTGATTTGCAAACGGCAATCATGTACTTCATGATGGTGGATCGTTTTGCCGATGGCGTTGCGGAAAACAATCGCCCAACATTGAACGACAGCATACATCCGAAAGCAAATAACCTGGGAGGAGATTTGGTCGGCATCACACAAAAAATTGATGCGCAGTATTTTGAAAAACTCGGTGTGAACACGCTTTGGCTTTCACCCATTTCTACAAATGCTGAAGGCGCATGGGGACTTTGGAAAAAAGGAGTCACTTCAAAATTTTCCGCTTACCACGGTTATTGGCCAACATCCATGCTCACTATTGACAATCGTTTCGGGAACCCGGAGGAATTTCATTCGTTGCTTACCACGGCACACGATCATGAAATGAATGTGCTGGTGGATTATGTGGCGCATCACGTTCACCAGGATCATCCGCTATTTCAGCTTCATCCGGAGTGGGCCACGCAATTGCATTTGCCGGATGGAAGACTAAACACTGAGCTTTGGGATGAACAACGACTCACCACATGGTTCGATGTTTTTCTCCCTACATGGGATTTTGCTAATCCTGATGTGACCAGCGCACTAAGCGATACTGCCATGTACTGGATTACCGACTATGACATAGATGGTTTCCGTCACGATGCCACGAAACACATACCCGTGGAATTTTGGCGCGCCCTCACTCAAAAAGTAAAAGCAGAAGAAACAAAAACAGGAAGGCAGATTTTCCAGATTGGTGAGACTTACGGAAACCCTGAATTGATCTCATCCTATATATCCAACGGACAATTGGATGCGCAATTCGATTTTAATCTTTATGATGCCGCTGTGGATGCCTTTGCAAAAGATGCCACGGGTTTTCAGAATCTGAAACGTGTGCTGCTAACCTCGCTGAATTATTATGGACACCATCACCTTATGGGAAACATTACCGGCAACCAGGATCGAGCACGCTTTATTTCTTATGCCGATGGTTCGGTGGATTTTTCCGAGGATGCAAAACTGGCGGGATGGACACGGGACATTGAGAACCGCGATGCCTCAGGTTTCGAAAAACTTCAAATGCTAACGGCATTCCTTATGACTACTCCGGGCATTCCGTGCATTTATTATGGTGATGAAGTTGGTATGCCTGGCGGCAACGATCCCGATAACAGGAGGATGATGATCTTCGATGGACTTGATTCATTGCAGCAACAAACTTTCGACAACGCGAGTGCTCTTGCAAAACTTCGCTCATCAAACATGGCACTTACTTATGGCGATATGAGAATGATTCTTGCCGATGATCTCATTATGGCTTACACTCGTTCTTACCTTGACCACACGGCCATAATGATTTTTTACAAAGGAGATAAAAACATAGTTGTGAATGTTCCCCTTCCGGCAGGGTTGAATGTGAATGGTTTGAAACCACTCAACGCCACATCACAATGGCAGGCGGCAGGCGGCATGTTCGATGCGAAGTTTGAAGGTGCGGGTTGGGAAGTGTGGACGAATTGAAGAATCCAATTTCCAGCCGAAACAACTATTTCGACATGCGTTCGCTTCCTAAATCATTTGCGGCAAGATCAAAGCAGAACCAATTATTCAAGCAAGAATTTTATCGGCAATAGCTGATGTTGTGAAACCTGATCTCAATACCTTTGGAGAATCTGAAAAGCATTCGGAAACAATAAACTCAAATCCCAACTGATAAACTATTGGGAAGCAATCGGAAAAATAATTATTAAAAAACATGGCACTACAAGACATGGGAATTCCCGCAGTTGACCTTAATGATTTTGTGCAAGGCACTCCTGAACAGAAACAGAAATTTGTGAATGAACTGGGCAGGGCTTATGAAGACATAGGTTTCGTTGCCGTGCGCAATCATTTCATTGAAGTACAAACGCAAGATGAACTTTACGCAAGTGTGAAATCTTTTTTCGATTTGCCTGAAGAAACAAAGTTGAAATATGAAATTGCAGGACTTGCCGGACAACGCGGTTATACATCTTTTGGTAAAGAACATGCAAAAGGAAGCAATGCCGGTGACCTTAAAGAGTTCTGGCACTTCGGTCAGGAAGTAGAAGGCGATGACCCGATAAGAAGTGAATATCCGGACAATGTGTCGGTGGATGAATTGCCAGCGTTCAATCATGTGGGCATAAAAGCGTATAGAGATTTGGAGAACACAGGGCGCTACATGCTTCGTGCACTTGCGTTGTATTTAGGCTTAGATGAATTTTATTTCGATGATAAAATCAGGAACGGAAATTCAATTCTTCGGCCCATTCATTATCCACCCATCACGGGTGAACCCAAAAGCGCTGTGCGAGCTGGACAACATGAGGACATCAACCTGATTACACTGCTCATGGGCGCAAGTGCCGATGGCCTCGAAGTGTTGAACAAGAAAAATGAATGGGTGGCAGTCACTGCATTACCTGACCATATTGTGGTGAACGTGGGCGATATGCTTCAACGCCATACCAACGGAAAACTAAAAAGCACCACGCACCGGGTGGTGAATCCCCCGCGTGAGAAATGGGCCAATCCCCGATATTCCATCCCGTTTTTTCTACATCCGCGAAGCGAAATGCGTTTGGATTGTTTGACATCGTGCATTCCGGCAGGAGAGCAAGCGCATTGGTCACCGATCACTGCGGGAGAATTTCTTGATGAACGTTTGGCCGAAATTGGTTTGAAGAAATAGCGGGATGAAACTTCGCATTAAGGGCAATTCAATAAGACTGCGGCTTTCACAATCCGAGGTAGCAAGTTTGTCTTCGGGAGAAGCAATATCAGAGCTAACGCAATTCACACTGATGGATGTCTTTGTTTATAAACTTTCGTCATGGAACCTCAACGTAGCTGAAGCGAAATTTGAAAACAATGCGCTCAATGTTTTTCTTCCGCAAGCAGATGTAAAGCATTGGGCAAACTCTCTTGAAGTTGGAATTGAAACCTCGCAATCAAACGGAACAGAATACCCGCTGCACATTTTGATTGAAAAAGATTTTGCCTGCCTCGCCCCCCGCCATGATGAAGATGAGAGCGATAACTTTCCGAATCCGGCAACGGGAGTAGCAAAATGTTGACCGACAATCACCATCGTCCCATCAATTACCTGCGCCTTGCAGTTACCGACCGATGTAATCTGCGGTGTCTTTACTGTATGCCAAAGCAAGGTCTCGATTGGGTTCCAAGAAAGCAGTTGTTGTCATTCGAAGAAATTTTGAGGTTGCTGAAAGTTTTCTCAGACTTAGGCATTACCAAACTTCGCTTCACGGGTGGCGAGCCTTTCCTTAGAAAGGATTTCATGAAACTTGTTGAGCAAACTTTTTCAAACAACTGGTTTGAGAAAATTGCGATTACCACGAATGGAACACTCACCGCTCCTTACATCAAAAGATTGAAAGAACTTGGAATCCATTCCATCAATTTAAGTCTCGACACCTTTAACCGCGAACGCTTTGAGCTAATGTCGCGAAGAGACGATTTCAGCGCTGTGATGAATTCGTTTGAACTTTTGCTACAGCACGAAATTCCCACACGCATTAACGCTGTGATAATGGAAGGCAAAAACGAGGAAGACATTTTCGAACTTGCTGAACTGACCAAAGATTTTCCGGTGGATGTCCGCTTTATTGAAGAGATGCCTTTTAATGGGGTGGGGCAGAAGGGAAGGATTAAATGGAATCAAATTGCATTGATGGAAAAACTTCGAAGCCACTATCCTGCAATGATAAAAGTACAAGATGAACCACACTCCACTTCATACAACTATCATGTGCCGGGTCATCTTGGCAACATCGGAATTATTGCTGCATACACGCGGTCATTTTGTGGTACATGCAACCGAATCAGGTTAACACCACAGGGAATGATGAAGACATGTCTTTATGATGAAGGCAAAATCCAATTGCGCGATTTGCTTCGTTCGGGTGCTGGTGATGAAAGTATGGCGAAAGAAATTATTGATGCTATTCATCATCGTGCAAAAAATGGATTTGAAGCAGAGCAAAAACGAGGTACACTTAAGGTGAGCGAGTCCATGGCGACCATTGGCGGATGATTTCAGCAAGCGAAGCGCAACACATAATTCTTTCCAACCTCTTCTCATCCAAAGAAGAGAGAATAAATTTTTCGCACTCTCTCGGTCGTGTGCTTGTGGAAGAAATTCGAGCGGACAACGACCTGCCTTCATTCGACCGTGTAACGATGGATGGCATCGCCATTCGCTCTGTTGATTTCAATAATGGTTTTCGCGAATTTTCTTCCATCGGAATTCAATCTGCAGGTGTAGCAGCATTAGAAATTGAAGAGGCAGGTACTTGTCTTGAAGTAACGACAGGCAGCATTTGCCCAATTGGTGCCGATTGTATTTTACCCTATGAAATTATCAAACAGGAAAGTGTCAAGTGGAGAACAGAAACACAAAACATAAAACCCTGGCAAAACATTCACCGAAAGGGAAGCGATGTGCTGGAAAACGACTTGCTTCTTGAAGTGGGTACTGCCATTGGTCCGGCAGAAATTGGAGTGCTTGCTTCAATAGGAAAAAAGGAAGTGAGCGTGTCATCATTGCCCGGTGTTATCATTTTTTCTACGGGCAATGAACTGGTTGAAGTACACCAAACCCCGAAGCCTTATCAAATCCGTAGGTCGAATGTCTATGCGCTGAAAGCTATGCTTACTAAAATTGGAATCACTGCGGAAGATGAACACATAGATGATGATATTGAGGTGATAAAACATCGGATCAGCGGGGCATTGAAAAGTGCTGATGTTTTGCTACTGAGTGGGGGAGTGTCCAAAGGAAAATTCGATTTCATTCCCGATGTCTTGAAAGAGTTGCAGGTTGAAATGCTTTTTCACACTGTTGCACAAAAACCGGGCAAACCATTTTGGTTTGGAAGAACAGAAAAGTGTTTCGTGTTTGCCTTTCCAGGGAATCCTGTTTCCACTTTTGCCTGTGCCGCGAAATATCTTCTGCCGTGGCTCCAGAAGAGTTTGAAACAGGAAGTGTATCCAACTACAACCGCAAAACTTACTACTGACTTTGAAAAGAAAAGCGGTCTGACACACTTCCTTCAGGTCAAATTACATTTTTCAGAAAGCGGTGAACACCTGGCCACTGCCGTTCCCGGTAATGGCTCAGGAGATTTTGTGAGCCTTGTAAAGGCCGATGCATTCATGGAATTGCCGGAGGAAGCAACATTGTGCAGGGCAGGCGAAGTTTATCCTCTTATTTTGTGGCGTTAATGAGCAAAGAATTTTCACATATTGATGAAGCAGGTAAACCGGCTATGGTTGATGTGGGTGCAAAAACTTCCACTGCGCGAAGAGCAATTGCCGAGTGTCGTTTAACCATACCCGATGTGGTTCTCGAAAAATTTTCCGGTGATGAAATTCATCTTGCAAAAGGTCCGGTGTTTCAGACAGCAATAATTGCTGGAGTGATGGCCGCTAAAAAAACAAGCGAACTTATTCCGCTTTGCCATCCGCTTGGGTTGGACAATGTGCAAATAAAAATGGAAGTAGTCGGTCATGAAATCATCATCACCTGCCATGCCTCAGTTATTGCAAAGACCGGTGTGGAGATGGAAGCAATGACTGGAGCATCCATCGCAGCACTTACCGTTTACGATATGTGCAAAGCACTCTCGCACCAGATCATTATCCGCGAATTGAAACTGGTGGAAAAGACAGGGGGGAAAAATGATTTCAGGAGATAGTCATCTCAAAGGCCTGGTGCTGGCTGGCGGAAAAAGTTCGCGCATGGGCAAGGACAAAGCGTTGATTTCATACCACAACCAACCGCAGTTTCTTCACGTTGTATCGTTACTTGAAAATTTCTGTAACGCAGTTTTCATTTCATGCAGGAAAGACCAGGAAGATTTTTTTCAATCGCACAACCTCAAAACAATTCCCGATCGCGAAGAGGGTAGGGGACCACTCGGAGCTATTCATTCCGCATTACTGTCTGATATCGCTGCAGCATGGATTGTCCTGGCCTGCGATCTTCCCTTGGCCGATGAAAAATTGGTGGAAGAACTTCTTGCCGAGAGGAAAACAGATTGTATAGCCACCTCCTTCATTAGCCCGCACGATGGTTTACCGGAGCCATTGATTGCAGTGTGGGAGCGGCACGCAATCAAAATCGTGGAAGTGTTTATTGCCAACGGGCACTCCTGCCCAAGAAAAGTTCTTATCAATAGCAACACACATCTTGTTCAACCCTCGCAACCGGAAAAATTGGTGAACATCAATACCCCGGAAGAGTTTGCTGCAATTGTTTTTTCCAAATCCTAATGCGTAGAGAAATGCTTCGCAAGACGACAATCGGGATCGTGTCTTCACGCCTTTGTGGCCTGACCGACTCGAAGACACAAAAAAAACCTGCGCAGTTTTGAATTACGCAGGCTTTTCTTAAAAATTTATGTAATGAAGTTTTTATCTCACCACAAGTTTTTTGGTAAACTCGTTAGTGTTGCCAATCATCTTAACCATATAAACTCCAGGATGAAGTGTGGAGATGTCAATTGATTTGGACATGCCTTGAGTGATTTTTATTTCCATAACAATTTTTCCTGTAAGATCCATCACTTGCATTGTTCCACCTGCAAACTCATCAATTCCTGAAACGGTGATTTGTTCGTTCGCTGGGTTGGGATTGATTTCAAAACCGAAAACAGTAACTGGAGCAACTGAAACTGAAGTGGATTCCCAAACCTCAACGTCATCTATGTAGTAAAGTCCCTCGCCCTGGGCGGTATCATCTGTGCCATAGAAATCAATGGCCGACAACTGGTTTGTTCCGGCATTACCGTTAGCGTTGTTAATTGACCACTGCCAGGTGTGAACAATCACATCATTGATGTACAACACGCCCACATCTGCATCAAGGTCGGCTGTTAGTTGCACATCGAACCATTCACCATTGTCAATATTGGCAGCACCTCCAGTTACAAATTCAGCGGTCCAGGTCACTTCTCCCTGGTCTGAAAAGAACACATCCACAGCCCACTCATAAGTCGTGCTGCTGCTAGACCATACATGCAGTGCATTAAAATATGCACCGAAACCATTTGGAATCAACATTTTCCACTTCACATCATACTTCCCTGCAACGTAAGGGCCGATAGGTAGTACAAGGTCAGTTGCTGTTCCTTCAATCTTTGCGCTTTTAGTGCCGCTGCTAGCATAGTCGGTGGATACTGCACCATCCAGATTGGGACTACCATCCCAAGTATCCCAGTCAGCGGATTGGGCTGCCACACCCATCCCGGTTGTGTAGCTGTCAAAATTGTCTTCGAACAAAAGAGTTTGGGTGTTTGCTACCATTACGGTAGCAAGAATAGAAATAAAAAGTAGAATTTTTTTCATCATAAAATTGGTTTTAGTTGGAAATTATTTTTTCGAAACAACGGTGCAAGTTAGTAAAACACATTACCCTTTTGTCAAGTGTTTTTTTTTGTGAATGCAATGTCTTTTATGGTTGTGCTGAGAAGAATTGCAAATTAGTTTTGATTTGCTGAAAATTTCGAACCTGACATTTCAGTTTTGTTATGAGCATTACCACCTATCTGCGCAAAATGAAAACGCGCCTGGAATCAAAGGCTATGTACTCACTGCCCATTGTTGATGTGCTAGATTACACAGGTTCGTTTGAAATGAACGGCCTGTTAGGACATGAAATTTCGTTTCGTTTCGAAAACGAAATTTGCTGCGTAGAAAGCGGGAAAAAAATCAAGAAAACTTTTGGTGAGGGAATGAGTTATGAAGCATTTCTCCAATCGCCAATGGCTGTACCGAGCATTTTCAGACCGGAACTTAGTCGCATTCACGAAGGCATTGCATTGCGAGATATGGAATGGGAGGAGGCACATCACAATCAGCCGCACTATGTGTATCTCTCTAGAACCAGTGACATCAAGGTGGGCGTCACTCGTACTCACAATGTTCCAGCGCGATGGATTGATCAAGGTGCTGTGGAGGCGATCATCATTGCTGAAACTCCGTACCGGCAACTGGCAGGCATCATAGAAGTTTCACTCAAGGACTTTATGCCCGACAAAACACATTGGCAGAATATGCTGAGGAATATTTTCATCAACACTACTTCTTTGCTGGACAAGAAAAATGAAGTACTGGGTTGGCTACCTTCAGATTTCGAGGCGTTCTTTTATGATGATGATACCATCACGACCATTGACTACCCTGTGACATGCTATCCTGAAAAAATAAAATCATTGAAACTTGATACTACACCAGAGTTCAGGGGACGGCTGGCCGGAATAAAAGGCCAGTACCTGATTTTTGAAGATGGCCATGTGTTCAACGTCAGGGCACATGCCGCGTACAAGATCACATTGGAGTTTTAGGTTTTTGTTGCGGGATTTCGTGAAGTATGGATGACTGCGTAAACTATCACTTCACTTTCTTCTTCAAGAATTTCATAGTGAATCAGGTATGATTTCCTGATTGGCCTACACCGGAATGACTCATATCGAATCTGGTAACTCAATTGAGAAATGACTTATTAAAATGAAGCGGGCAAATGGATGATCACCTTGTTTCTTTCGTTTCAAAAGCCTTCTTCATTGCACAACCATCACACTTTTCCTTTTTCGAAAAGTATCTGCTCTTCACAAACCAGACAAGGTATGCCAAAGATGCTACTATGAAAACTATAACCAAAAATTCTTGCATTTGATAAATCTTCTTTTGTCTTACGAATTACACTTTACCGATGGGCGATTTTTAAATTGTCCATTATCCATTTACTTCAGTCCCACAAACGTAAGCCAGGCCGCTCCATAGGCCAGCACACCCATGTAAAGCATTTGCAGCAATGGCCATTTCCATGAATTGGTTTCGCGTTTCACTACGGCAAAGGTGGCCATGCACTGCATTGCAAAAACATAAAACACCATGAGCGATAAACCACTAGCCAGTGTGTAAACCGGTTGTTGTGTTTTGGGATTGATTTCCGTCCGCAGCCGTTCGATAAGAGTACGGTTGTCTTCAAAATTTTCACCCACGCTGTAGATGGTAGCCATACTTCCCACAAAAACTTCGCGTGCAGCAAAAGAGGTGATAAGTGCAATCCCAATTTTCCAATCGTAACCAATTGGTTCTATCACCGGCTCAATTGTTTTTCCCAGAATGCCTATATAAGAATTTTCGAGTTTCACCGATGCGCGTTTGCTTTCATATTCTTTTGTTGAGATGCTGTTGTTGAGTGATGGAGCTTCCACTTTGGCAAGGGCCGCATCCATTCTTTCTGAAGGTCCGTAACTGGCCAATGCCCAAAGTATGATGCTAATGGCGAGAATCACTTTGCCTGCATCAACTACAAACACGCGCACTTTCTCCCACATAGTAAGCGTGACGGCACGCCACCGCGGCCATCGGTATTGTGGCATTTCCATTAAAAGAAAACTGCGTTCACGTGCTTTAATAAAAAATTTCATTACCCACGCAATGGCAAGAACACTAACCAAACCCAATGAATAGAGTCCGAAGAGCACAAGTCCCTGAAGATCGAAAAAATTGAACACTTTTTTGTTGGGTACAACCAATGCTATTAATAAAGTGTAGACCGGAATGCGTGCAGCACAACTCATCAGCGGTGCTACCATAATGGTGATAAGCCTGTCTTTCCAGCTATTGATATTTCGGGTGGCCATAACTCCGGGAATGGCACAGGCCACACTGCTCATCAGCGGTACCACACTTTTTCCATTGAGGCCAAAAGGACGCACAAGTTTGTCCATGATAAAAACCACGCGCGACATGTATCCTGTTTCTTCCAACAGCGAAAGAAAAAAAAACAACAAGGCAATTTGAGGAACGAAAATGACAACGCCACCTAATCCCGGAACAATTCCTTCCGCCAGCAAATCAGTAAAAACTCCTTGCGGCAATATAGTTTTTGTCCAAACGCTGAGTTGCAGAAACAATGAATCAATCCAGTTCATAGGAATGGCTGCAAGGCGATAGATGAACTGAAAAATGACCAACAGAATCGCAATGAAAATTGCATAGCCCCAAAAGGGATGGATCAGTATTGAATCCAGTTTTTCTCCTGCTGATTTTCTAAATGAATTCTTTTCGACATGCTGCACTTTTCGTAACACCGAACGAATGCTTGCATACCTGCGTTGAGCATCCAATGTTTGGGCTGAAGCATCACCAAGCATGTTGCGCATGATACCTGCATTTTCATCGCTCAGTTTGTTTTCCGGTTGATAGTTAAGAAGCGTTTTCTTCAATTCATCTAAGCCTGCCCCGGTGCGGCCATTGAGAAAAAGCACAGGTGTATCTGTAAATTGTTTTGACAAGGCGGCTATATCAATCTTCAATGATTTGGCCTCAGCTGCATCGGGCATGGTAAGCACTAAAACGATGGGCAGATTCAAATCATAAAGTTGTGAAAAGAGCAGCAAGTTGCGTTCAAGATTGGACGCATCGGCAAGAACAATTAATAATTCGGGATGATCGGTGTGCTCCGGATTGCTCAAAATATCGAACACTATGTGCTCGTCTTTGGAATGCGGATAAATACTGTACAGGCCGGGCAAGTCCAGCACTTCCACTTTGCGCTCAGCATTCAGCCACGCTGTTCCGGTACGTTTATCTACAGTTATACCCGGGAAATTTCCAACCTGCTGGTTAAGGCCTGTGAGCAGATTGAAGAGAGAACTCTTGCCGGTATTGGGATTGCCGATGAGTGCAATTTTTCTCATTCTATTTCTTAGGGTGGGCTTTTTTGAAATACAGAAGTTACCGCTATGCGCGCCTCAGACACTCAATAGTTGTTGCGGGTAGAGGCTCGCACTTAAACTGCCAGAAAAAATCAATTCGGTATTACAGACACCAATTGTGCTTCATCCTGCCGCAGCGAAAGAACATAGCCCTCCACATCAACAGCCATAGGTCCACCGAAGGGAGCGCGGAAAAGCACACGTATATTTTTTCCTGCAAAAAGACCCATCTCTGTAATTTTTGGAGTAAGTGCATTGGCGGCAATATCGCTCACCACTCCGGCTTCTCCGGGATTGAATGTGGCAAGTAGTTGTGTGTGGTTGCTCATAGCAGGATCTTGTTAAGGGCACAAATGAAAAGTCTCTCTGCGCTTTTCCAAATACCTTTTTCAGGGTATTAACCGACAATTCAACCCTGCCCTTTGCTTTTTGCCCCTTCCCTTTATTTCTGCCTGAAATAAAGCCTTACCGGAATTCCACTGAAATCGAAATGTTCTCTCAACTTGTTTTCAAGAAAGCGCTGATAGGGTTCCTTCACGTATTGTGGAAGGTTGCAGAAAAAAGCTATGGCGGGCGACTTGGTTGGAAGTTGTGTAACGAATTTGATGCTCACTTCCTTGCTCTTGTAAACCGGTGGCGGATGTTTTTTAATGATGGGAAGCATTACATCGTTGAGTTTCGAAGTGGGGATTTTTTTCTTGCGATTTTCAGCCACCAACAGCGCCCTCTCCAGCGCTTTCAAAATCCTTTGCTTGGAAACCGCGGAGGTGAAGTAGATGGGTACATCGCTGAACGGGGCAAGCTCATCCTTGATTTCTTCCGCATATTGCTGTGCCGATTTGTGGTCCTTCTCTACCAGGTCCCACTTATTAATTAGCACCACCACCCCTCGATTGGCCTCTGCTATTTCCCAAAAGATGTTGAGGTCTTGTTTGGTAATGCCTTCAGTGGCATCAATCAGCAAAAGGCATACATCGCTTTGGCGGATGGCCTTGATGCTGCGTATGGTGGAAAAAAATTCAATGTCGTTGTCTATTTGTTTTCGTTTGCGGATGCCCGCAGTGTCCACCAGTATTAATGCCTTGCCAAAAGCGGTGAACACGGTATCAATGGAATCGCGGGTGGTGCCAGATACTTCGGAAACTATGGTGCGGTCTTTACCTGTGAGCGCATTGATGAGCGAACTTTTTCCAACGTTGGGTTTTCCCACTATCGCAATACGTGTGAGACCTGTTTCATCTTCAAGACTTTCATCCGGAATTTTTTTTGCGATGTCATCGAGCAAATCGCCTGTGCCATAACCGTTGTTGGCACTAATGGCGTAAATCTTTTCGCCCATTCCCAATTCGTAAAATTCATTCACAAAGTGTTCTTTGTCCGCAGTGTCCACTTTGTTGCAGCAGAAGATAATTTCCTTCTTCACTTTCCTCAACCTGGGTGCTATATCACGATCTGCATCGGTAAGGCCTTCTTTTCCATCCACCAAAAAAATTACCAAAGAAGCCTCTTCAATAGCCAATGCCACCTGCGAGTTGATGTCCTGCTCAAAGCGGTCGTCAGCATCTTCACGCAATCCACCAGTATCAATTACAATAAAACTTTTTGTTCCCCATTCGGAAATGCCGTATTTGCGGTCGCGTGTTACACCGGCTGTAGGTTCCACTATGGCTTCATCGCGCCCTATCAACTTATTGAAGAGAGTGGATTTGCCCACATTCGGTCTTCCTACTATGACTACTGTAAAACTCATTTTTGTAAAAAAGCGTGCAAAGATGAGCGGAATGCAGTGCCGGCCTGGGAAAGAATTATTTGTAGTGTTCGTTGTGCAAAAGATGCTACTGGCGACCTTCAATGATATTTGTCGCTTGCGAATAGTTCATGTGGAAGGAAAAAATCAAGGACTGGTTTTATTTCAATGGTGAGCAACGAAGGGGGCTAACCGTTTTGGCCTGGCTGATGTTGCTGGTTTTGGCTGCAAAATTTTCGTTCCCTTTTTTATTCAAACGTGAACAGGTTGACCTCAGCGTCAAACAAAAGGAAATTGATTCGTGGATGGCTTCAATTAAAAATGATTCCTCCTCTACACCCCATTTCAGTAGTGCTGAATTTGCTACCGGAAATTTCAAGGCAGCAAAACTTTTTTTATTCAACCCCAATCTAATTTCCACAGAACAATGGATGGATCTGGGTTTTTCTGAAAAACAAGTTGCCGCCATTGACAAGTATCGTTCGAAAGGAGGAACCTTCAGGGTGAAGAGTGATTTGAAAAAGATGTTCGTAGTCAGCGCACAGAAATATGAGGAGCTATTTCCGTTCATTGATCTTCCTGATTCCGTTTCTTACGAGAGAAGAAATGATTTCGCACAGAGTGATTTTCCGAAAACCGACTGGAGTAAAAACAAAACTTCACTCCTCATTGACCTGAATCTTGCTGATACAAGCGACTTGAAAAAACTTCGTGGTATTGGTCCCTATTTCGCAAAGAGCATTGTCAAGTTTCGGGATGACCTGGGCGGATTTCACAGCATCGAACAATTGAACGAGGTGTACAACATGAAGCCGGAAACGCTGGACAGCATTCGTCCAAACATCCTTCTTGGAAATTATCCGTTGCGGAAACTGAACATCAACACCGCGACTTTCGATGAGCTGAATGCGCATCCGTACATCAGCAATTCTCAAGCAAAAACTATTATAGCTTATCGGGAGAATCACGGATTGTTTCTTTCCATTGATGGTTTGAAAAAGGTTGTGGTGGTGGATGACGAGACGTTCAGGAAAGTTCAACCTTATCTGGCCATTGATTGAAATGCCAGAGAGAATTTTTTTAGCGAGTTTGAAAATATGGATAGCCTGTGTGTTCTTTGGGTCATTGATTTCACTTGTTTTCTTCGGGCAACTATCTAATGCTGATGGACTATTTATGACTGCCTGCTTTGTTGCAATCTTAATTTCAGGCTTGTTTGGTCTTCCGGCTTTTATTCTCATTTTTCTTGTTCTGTTGTGGCTTGAAGAATTCTCATTCAAAACACGAACGAACTTTCTGATTTGCTCATTTCTGTCCCTGTTATTTGTTGTGGTAACATTTCATGTGTCAATTGACTATGTGGGTGAAGACCTATGGTCAATCACCACTTGTTACGAAATTGCAGTAGAGATCGGAGTAGCCTGGGCATTTTGGAAAGTGCTGCTTGATTCAAACCCCAAGTCCAAAAAAATTGCTGACATACTCGATCAACCCTTATGACCCTCGAACAACGCATTAAGCAATCCATCACCGAAGTAGCTAATTTCCCAAAACCCGGAATTTCATACAAAGACATCACAACACTTTTTTCTAATCCCAAACTGTGTAACGAAGTGTTGATGGAATTGCATAGTCAATATCGTTCAATGAACATCGAAGCAGTAATTGGTTTGGAAAGCCGGGGCTTTCTGTTGGGAATGCCTCTGGCACTGCAACTCAATATTCCTTTCATTCTTATTCGTAAAAAAGGAAAACTTCCGCGGGATACATTTTCTGTCAACTACCAATTAGAATATGGAAATGCTACGATTGAAATGCATAAGGACGCACTACAAAAAAATCAGCGTGTCTTGATTCATGATGATTTGTTGGCGACAGGAGGCACTGCATCGGCAGCCGCGCAATTAGTACAGATGGTAGGCGCAGATGTGGTGGCTTTCAGCTTCCTTGTCGAATTAAGTTTTCTCAACGGAAGAAGGGCATTGGAAAAATTCCGCTCACCGGTTTCTACATTCGCAGCCTATTAAAAAATTTTACATACTTAAATAGAAACTGCGGTTGTTTTGTTTTTTGAGCAGAAAATCTTTGCGCCTTTGCGCCTCCGCGTGAGACCCTTCAATTATGAATTTCGAGAAGACTGAAAACCAAAAAATGATTGCGCAAATGGTGCGCGACTTTGCCGAAAAAGAAATACGTCCAAACTTGATGGTGTGGGATGAATCTCAGGAATTTCCAGTTCCGCTTTTCAAAAAATTGGGTGAACTGGGTTTGATGGGAGTGCTCATTCCGCAGGAGTACGGTGGAAGTGGCCTCACCTATTTCGAGTATATAACTGTGATTGAAGAAATTTCGAAAGTCTGCGGTTCCATCGGGCTTTCAGTTGCAGCGCACAATTCTCTTTGCACCAATCACATTTATGAATTCGGTTCGGAAGAACAGAAAAAGAAGTACCTGCCCAAACTGGCCACGGGTGAATGGATAGGTGCGTGGGGTTTGACTGAAACAGGAACAGGTTCCGATGCAGGCGGCATGATGACCACCGCAGTGGTTGACGGAGATTTTTTTGTGCTCAATGGCTCTAAAAATTTTATCACGCATGCAATTAGCGGTGATGTTGCAGTGGTGATTGTTCGCACCGGAGAAAAGGGTGATAACCGCGGCATGTCCGCATTTGTAATAGAGAAAGGAACACCGGGATTTAGTGGGGGCAAAAAAGAAAACAAGCTTGGAATGCGCGCAAGCGAAACAGCTTGCTTGTTTTTTGATAATTGCCGCATCCCGAAAGAAAATTTGTTGGGCAAATGGGGCGAGGGTTTTATCCAGTCAATGAAGGTGCTGGACGGTGGAAGAATTTCAATTGGAGCATTAGCGCTTGGAATTGCAAAAGGAGCATTGGAATGTTCCATTAAATACTCAAAAGAACGACTACAGTTTGGCAAACCCATATCGCAATTCCAGGCCATTGCTTTTAAACTTGCCGATATGGCCACTGAAATCGAGGCAGCCGAAGCGTTACTTTACCAGGCGGCCTGGCTTAAGAATGACAAGCAACCGGTTACACGGGAATCTGCTATGGCCAAATATTACGCATCAGAAGTTTGCGTGAGGGCTGCAACAGAGGCGGTCCAGATTTTCGGTGGTTATGGGTACACGAAGGATTTTCCTGCCGAGAAATTTTACCGTGATTCCAAACTCTGCACCATAGGCGAAGGCACTTCGGAGATACAGAAACTTGTCATCTCGCGCGAGATTTTGAAAGATTGATTTGTGCAGATGGAAAAGCCTTCTACTTTTGCCGCCCAAATTTTAAAAAAACAAACATGCTCATTATTCCGGTAAAAGATGGCGAAAACATAGACCGCGCCTTGAAGAAGTTCAAGAAAAAATTCGAAAAGACAGGCGTGGTGAAACAACTTCGAAACCGTCAGGCTTTTATTAAACCAAGTATTCGCAGGCGCGAGGAAATCAAGCACGCTGTGTTTGTAGCCAAGCTGAAGCAAGAGCAGGAATAACAATTAGCTGTTCACAATATGTATGGGTGAAGCTCCGTTGAGAACCGGTGTTTCACCCTTTTTGTTATCGTGAATTTCGAAAACTTCTACACCTATCTTTCAACGGAAAAACGTTGTTCGCCACACACTCTTCTAGCCTACACGGGCGACCTTGCTCAATTCTCCGAATTTTGTGATGCGCAATTTTCCGTAACCAGCCTTAATGAAGTTACGCAGCCGTTGGTGCGCTCCTGGCTTGTAGAGATGATGAGCCAGCATTACGAAGTGGCTACCATTCACAGAAGGCTGTCCGCGCTTCGCTCCTGTTTCCGGTTTCTTCAGCGCGAAGGAATTGTGAAAGCAAACCCTGCCAAAGGACTTTCCAAACCGAAAATACCCAAACGGCTTCCCCAATTTGTTGAAGAGAAAAACATTCTCCGCCTCTATGAACAGATGGACCAATCTGTGACAACAGATTTTGTTGAAGCAAGAGACCACCTGATTCTATCGCTATTTTATGAAACAGGCATGAGGCGGGCAGAAATGCTAAACATGAAGGATGCAGATGTGGATTTTTTCGCGGACCAGGTAAAAGTTACCGGCAAAAGAAACAAAACGCGACTGGTGCCCGTAACCCGGCAAATGATAGAAAGAATTTCCCGATACATTCATTTGCGTTCTGCAAAAGTCACCGAAGAGAGCGCATATCTTCTGGTAGACCAGGACGGAAAAAAAATAAAAGAAAATGTCCTTTACAGCACAGTAAGAAAGTACCTTTCGGCCATTACAACAATTAAGAAAAAAAGTCCTCATGTGCTGCGGCACACATTTGCCACCCACATGCTCAACAACGGTGCTGATCTCAATGTGATCAAAGAAATACTTGGGCATTCGAGCCTTGCAGCCACCCAGATTTACACCCACAACTCAATAGAAAAATTGAAGCGCATCCATAATCAAATGCACCCCAGAAATACAGTCTAACTAAAAAAAATAAATTTATGCAAGTACAAGTTCAAAGCATCCATTTCGTAGCAGATCAAAAGTTGGTCAGTTTCATTGAAGACAAAATAGAAAAACTCGCAACCTTCCATGACAGGATACTCCGCGGTGATGTTTTCCTGCGTCTTGACCGTTCCGACATCAAGGAAAATAAAATTGCTGAAGTCAAGATTGCGGTACCTGGCCGCGAGCTATTTGCAAAAAAGCAAAGCAGCACATTTGAGGAAGCAGCAGAACATGCCGTGGAGGCTGTGCGCAGGCAAATCAGCAAGCACAAAACCAAATCAGATCAGGCTTAAGTATAAAATATTTTTCTGTAATAGTGCTTAAATAGAGAATGTTTCTACATTTGCGCCCCTGCAAAAAAATCGCAGGGGTGTTTTTTTTTCACAAAGTTCTTTGACAGACGCGGTTTTGCCGGTGTAGCTCAGCTGGCCAGAGCAGCTGATTTGTAATCAGCTGGTCGGGGGTTCGAATCCCTCCACCGGCTCAATTGAAATGACCAGCCTGGGGAGATACTCAAGTGGCTAACGAGGACAGACTGTAAATCTGTTGGCATCCGCCTTCACAGGTTCGAATCCTGTTCTCCCCACTGAAAATTTTCCAATTTGGAATATCCGGGTTGGAATTTTTAATGGAAAAACCGCGGGAGTAGCTCAGTTGGTAGAGCATTAGCCTTCCAAGCTAAATGTCGCGAGTTCGAGCCTCGTCTCCCGCTCATCAGAAGTTGCGGGGTTCGAGTTTCGTGTTCCGGGTTGAAGAAATCAGAAACTCGAAACTCAAACCCTGAAACTTCGGAGCCTTATCAAGCCGTTGTAGCTCAGGGGTAGAGCACTTCCTTGGTAAGGAAGAGGTCTCGGGTTCAATTCCCGACAACGGCTCAGAGCATTTTAAACCGCACTGTTCATTCAATGTTGTGAACATAATTAGTAAGTAAGTAAATTCAATTCTTAAGAATAATTAATTCAATTAAAACAACTGGCTATGGCTAAAGAAAATTTTGACCGTTCCAAACCACACGTAAATGTTGGAACGATTGGGCACGTTGACCACGGTAAAACTACCCTCACTGCTGCCATTACAACCGTTCTTTCCAAAGACGGACTGGCTTCCGTGCGGGACTTTGCTTCGATTGACAATGCTCCAGAAGAAAAGGAACGTGGTATTACTATTAACACTGCTCACGTGGAGTATGCAACCAAGAGCCGCCACTATGCACATGTTGATTGTCCGGGCCATGCTGACTATGTGAAGAACATGGTTACAGGTGCTGCACAGATGGACGGTGCCATTCTTGTCGTTGCGGCAACTGATGGTCCTATGCCACAAACACGAGAGCACATTCTTTTAGGACGCCAGGTGGGAGTTCCGAAAATCGTTGTGTTCATGAACAAAGTGGACATGGTGGACGATGGTGAACTTCTCGACCTCGTTGAAATGGAAATTCGTGAGCTTTTGAGCTTTTACGAATATGATGGTGACAACACACCTGTTATTCGCGGCTCCGCTTTGGGTGCACTAAATGGTGAACCAAAATGGGTAGAAACAGTTGTTCAATTAATGGAAGCTGTTGATACTTGGATTCCAATTCCTCCGCGCGAGAACGAAAAACCTTTTCTGATGTCAGTGGAAGATGTTTTTACTATAACGGGCCGTGGTACTGTTGCTACTGGTCGTATCGAGCGCGGTGTAATCAATACCGGAAACGAGGTGGACATCATCGGATTCAATGCTGAAAAGATGAAGTCAACCGTTACTGGGGTAGAAATGTTCCGGAAAATTCTTGACCGTGGCGAAGCTGGCGACAACGTTGGTCTTCTCCTTCGTGGCGTAGAGAAAAACGATATACGCAGAGGGATGGTTATCGCTGCACCAAACAGCATCACACCGCATACTGAATTCAAGGCTGAGATTTATGTATTGAAGAAAGAAGAAGGTGGACGCCACACTCCTTTCCACAATAAATACCGTCCCCAGTTCTACTTCCGTACAACAGACGTAACGGGTGAAATTTTTCTGGACACTGGACGCGAAATGGTGCTCCCGGGGGACAACGTTTCCATCACTGTGAACCTCATTGCCCCAATCGCAATGGACAAGGGACTCCGCTTCGCCATACGAGAAGGAGGTCGCACTGTAGGTGCAGGACAGGTAACAGATATTATCAAGTGATAAGATAGGATTATGGTGAAGATGAAAGCCCACCGCGGGTATCATCATCACCTTCACGCTTTGAGACCGGAGACATTAGAAACTGGTGGAATACCTTGAAATAAACAGGCATAGTTCAACGGTAGAATAGCGGTCTCCAAAACCGTTGATCTAGGTTCGAATCCTAGTGCCTGTGCAAGAGTGAAGAGACCGAAGGCATAGTGCAATGGGAGAATAGTCCCGACTTAAAGTCAGGATTGATCTAGGTTCGAATCCTGGTGCCTGTGCAAAAACAAAATTGAAAATGGCTGGAATAAAAACATTCATCGAAGAATCCTACAACGAGTTGCTTTACAAAGTGACATGGCCAACTTGGGCCGAACTTCAGGAAAGCACCGTGCTCGTGTTCATAACGATGTTCATCCTCACCGTTATTATATATTGTATGGATTTCATTTTCGGAGTGCAGGGCGGTCCTGATTCGTTTTGGCGTGGGGCGCTCGGTTGGCTCTACCAGCTTTTGACATAAGAAAAGGACATTGAAAACCAGCAACAAAAATTAAAATGTCCGACATAGAAAAAAAGTGGTACGTGGTGCGTGCCATCAGTGGCAAGGAAAAGAAGGTAAAGGAATACATCGAGAGCGAAATCAAAGCTCGTGGCCTGCAAGATTTTGTGAGTCAGGTTTTGATTCCGACCGAGAAAGTATTCCAAGTTCGCAATGGAAAGAAAGTGAGCAAGGAACGCACCTATCTGCCAGGATATGTATTAATTGAGGCAGCACTTGTTGGAGAGATTCCACACACCATTCGGAACATCAGTAATGTGATTGGTTTTCTTGGAGCAGAGAAAAGAGGGGAGCCAGTACCATTAAGACAATCCGAGGTAAACAGAATTCTCGGAAAGGTGGATGAGTTCGCTGAAACGGGTGAAGAACTTCATGTGCCATTTGTAGTGGGAGAAAATGTAAAAGTGATTGATGGACCATTCAATAGCTTTAGTGGTGTGGTTGAAGAAATAAATGAAGAGAAAAAGAAACTGAAGGTGATGGTGAAAATTTTTGGCCGCAAATCAGCCCTGGAATTAGGGTACATGCAGGTTGAAAAAGAATAAGAACAAAAAGCGTGTGGTGCGCAACGAAACTTTTTTATGTTACGCTTCGCTTCCCGTTGCAGCCACGCAAAACTAAATAAACAATAAAAATAAAATGGCAAAAGAAGTAGCTGGATTAGTCAAGCTGCAAATCAAGGGCGGTGCTGCCAATCCCTCGCCACCTGTAGGACCGGCTCTCGGTTCCAAGGGTGTGAACATCATGGAATTTTGCAAGCAATTTAATGCAAGAACTCAGGATAAAGCGGGGAAGGTTTGCCCAGTAGTTATTACGGTTTACAAAGACAAGTCTTTCGACTTTATCGTGAAAACTGCACCTGCTGCCGTTCAGTTGTTGGAAGCAAGCAAAGCCAAAAAAGGCGCTGCTGAGTCCAACCGCCAGAAGGTAGGAACAGTAACCTGGGAACAGGTTCGTTTGATCGCAGAAGACAAAATGCCTGACCTCAATTGCTTCACTGTGGAGTCGGCCATGAAAATGATGGCCGGTTCGGCACGAAGCCTTGGGATCCAGGTTACCGGCCAACGCCCTTTCTAAATTTTCGAAGAAAAAACGCAATGGTAAGAATCAGCAAAAACAGAAAAACATCTTTGGCAAAGTATGATGGAGCAAAATCATACAACCTTGCTGAAGCTGCAGAAATCGTGAAGAAAATCACGGCCACGAAGTTTGATGCTTCAGTGGATATGGCTGTTCGCCTTGGTGTTGACCCGAAAAAGTCCAACCAGATGGTGCGCGGAACGGTTTCCCTTCCTCACGGAACTGGAAAAACATTGCGCGTACTTGTATTGTGCACTCCGGATAAAGAAGCCGAAGCAAAGGCTGCTGGTGCGGACTATGTTGGACTCAACGAGTACATCGAAAAAATAAAAGGCGGATGGACGGACGTAGATGTTATTATCACCACACCCAACGTAATGGGGCAGGTAGGAGGTTTGGGTAGAATTCTCGGTCCTCGCGGATTGATGCCCAACCCGAAAACCGGTACGGTTACAATGGATGTTGGAAAAGCTGTTACTGAAAAGAAGGCCGGAAACATTGATTTCAAAGTGGACAAAACAGGAATTGTACATGCCAGCATAGGACGCGCATCTTTTGATGCAAAAAAACTTGCTGAGAACGCACATGAACTGTTGCAGACCATTGTAAGGTTGAAGCCTTCCTCTGCTAAAGGGGCTTATATCCACAGCATTTCATTAAGCTCTACTATGAGTCCCGGAGTACATGTTGAACCCAAAACGGTGATGTCACCTAGTCACTGAGCAAATTGAACCAAGCATTATGACCAGAGAAGAAAAAAAGATAGAAATTTCTGAGTTAATGGATGTGCTTAGCGGTGCACAGGTTTTTTACCTTACCGATACAGCCGCACTTAATGCCGGGGCAACCAGTTCGCTCAGGCGCGAATGCTTCAGGAACGGAATCAGGATGCGTGTAGTGAAAAATACACTCCTGCAAAAAGCTCTAGAACGCATTGAAGGAAAAGATTATAGCCCGCTTTATCCAGCACTTCATGGCAACACTGCTGTGATGATAGCAGAAGTGGGCAATGTTCCAGCGCGTGTGATTAAGGAATTCCGGAAGAAACATGAAAAGCCAACCTTTAAGGCAGCTTTTGTACAGGACGATTGTTATGTAGGCGAAAACCAGTTCGAAGCTTTGGTGGCTCTCAAGAGCAAGACCGAACTTCTGGGCGATATTATCGGACTGCTGCAATCACCTGCCCGCAACGTTATTTCAGCATTGCAGAACAATGCAGGAAACAAAATTGCAGGCTTACTGAAAACGCTCGAAGAGCGCAACGCTTAATTCAAAACAATTCAATTCAAAAACGTTAAACAATTAATAATTAAATAAGATGGCTGATTTGAAAGCAATGGCAGAAAACCTCGTGAACCTCACCGTAAAGGAAGTAAACGAGCTTGCCAAAATCCTCAAAGACGAATACGGAATCGAACCTGCTGCCGCTGCGGTAGCTGTAGCTGCTGCCGCGGGTGGCGGTGCTGGTGCTGCGGTGGAAGAACAAACTGCATTCGATGTGGTTCTTCTCGAAGCAGGCGTCAATAAACTTGCAGTAGTGAAAATGGTGAAAGACCTCACCGGCCTCGGACTGAAAGAAGCTAAAGATACCGTGGACAAGGCTCCATCGCCCCTCAAGACTGGTGTTACTAAAGACGAAGCAAACGCTTTGAAAACCCAACTTGAAGAAGCAGGAGCGAAAGTTGAAATTAAATAACAAACAACTTTCAAGATAAGGATAGGCCCTCTTCTGATGCACATCAGAAGGGTGGCCTTCTCCCATTTATAGCCCCCGGAAATTTTTCCGGTGATGCGCGAAAACAATTACTCTCTTCAAAAACCATCTAAACAAGCTCAAGGCTATGGCAACTTTGAAAAAAACAGAAGGACGTCACAACTTCTCCGAAACAAAAAATCATTACGATTATCCTGATTTCCTGGAAATCCAGTTGAAGTCGTTCCAGGAATTTTTCCAGCTGGAAACCAATCCTGACAACCGCAAAACGGAAGGCCTCTTCAAAGTGTTTTCCGAAAACTTCCCCATAACGGACACCCGCAACCAGTTCGTCCTTGAGTTCCTCGACTACTTCGTGGATCCACCGCGATACACTATTGACGAGTGCATTGAGCGTGGCCTTACATACAGCGTTCCCCTCAAAGCCAAATTGAAATAGTATTGTACCGACCCTGAGCACGAGGATTTTGAAACCATAGTTCAGGACGTCTATCTTGGAACTATTCCTTATATGACTCCGCGCGGGTCCTTCTGTGTAAATGGTGCGGAGAGGGTAATTGTATCACAACTTCACCGTTCACCCGGAGTGTTCTTCGGTCAAAGCCGCCATGCTAACGGAACAAAACTTTATAGTGCGCGCATTATCCCTTTCAGGGGTTCATGGATAGAATTTGCAACGGACATCAACAACGTGATGTATGCTTACATTGATCGTAAGAAAAAACTTCCGGTTACCACACTTCTTCGCGCCATTGGTTACGAAAGTGACCGCCACATTCTTGAGATATTCAACCTGGCTGAAGAAGTTAAAGTGAGCAAAGCCGGAATCCAGCGTGTGCTGGGGCGCAGGCTCGCAGCAAGGGTTCTCAAAAGCTGGGTAGAAGACTTTGTGGATGAGGACACCGGAGAGGTGGTTTCCATTGAGCGTAACGAAGTAGTGTTGGACCGCGAAACCGTTCTTGAAGATGCGCATGTAGATGCCATTGTTGAGAGCGGTTCAAAGGCCATCATCCTGCATAAGGAAGAATCCAACAGTGCTGACTTTGCCATTATCCACAACACCCTCCAGAAAGACACTTCCAACTCCGAGAAAGAAGCGGTGGAATACATCTACCGGCAATTGCGAAATGCGGAACCACCCGACCTGGAAACAGCACGCGGTGTAATTGATAAATTGTTCTTCTCGGAACAACGCTATGATCTAGGCGAAGTAGGACGCTTCCGCATCAACCGGAAATTGGGTCTTGACAACTCGCGCAACCAGCGCACTCTTACTAAAGAAGATATTATCCTTATCATAAAATACCTCATCGAGCTTGTAAATTCAAAGGCCGATGTGGATGACATTGACCACCTTTCTAACAGAAGGGTGCGTACCGTAGGTGAGCAGCTTTACAACCAATTTGCAGTAGGTCTGGCTCGTATGGCAAGAACCATTCGTGAAAGGATGAACGTTCGCGATAACGAAGTTTTTACACCTATTGACCTCATCAACGCAAAAACATTATCTGCGGTAATCAACTCTTTCTTCGGTACAAATCAGTTGAGCCAGTTCATGGACCAAACCAATCCGTTGAGCGAGGTTACACACAAACGCAGAATGTCGGCACTCGGTCCTGGTGGTCTCTCGCGGGAGCGTGCAGGCTTCGAGGTGCGTGACGTTCACTACACGCACTACGGAAGATTGTGCACCATCGAAACTCCGGAAGGACCAAACATAGGTTTGATTTCTTCCTTGTGTGTATTCGCAAAAGTGAATCGCTTGGGCTTCATTGAAACACCTTATAGAAAAGTAGAAGAAGGAAAAGCTGTTATCAGTGACAAGGGTGTGATCTACCTCAGCGCTGAAGAAGAAGACAGGATGGTGATTGCCCAGGCAGTTGCCAACGTGGATGAAAAAGGTGTCTTCCATGCAGAAGCGGTGAAAGCACGACTGGAAGGCGACTTCCCTGTGGTGTCTCCCTCACAACTTACCCTAATGGATGTGGCGCCAAACCAAATTGCATCCATAGCTGCATCGCTCATCCCGTTCCTCGAACATGATGATGCCAACCGTGCACTGATGGGATCAAACATGATGCGCCAGGCCGTTCCGCTTATGCGCCCCGAAGCACCGATTATCGGGACAGGGCTGGAAGGCCGCGTGGCTCGCGATTCCCGGGTACTGGCATCAGCAGAAGGAGAAGGCATTGTTGAATATGTAGATGCACTGGAAATACGAGTGCGATACAAACGCGATGAAGAAGATGAAATGGTGAGTTTCGACAGCCCGATGAAAACTTATTCCATTACCAAGTTCAGCAAAACCAACCAGAGCACTTCCATGACCCTGCGCCCCATTGTAAAAAAGGGCGAACGTGTGGTGAAGGGCCAGGTGATGGTGGAAGGTTATGGAACGCAGAAAGGAGAACTGGCCTTGGGAAGAAATCTCAAAGTGGCTTTCATGCCGTGGAAAGGATACAACTTTGAGGATGCCATTGTTATTTCTGAACGTGTAGTTCGGGACGACATATTCACCTCCATTCATGTGGACGAATACAATATGGAAGTGCGCGATACCAAGCGGGGAGTTGAAGAACTTACTTCTGATATCCCCAACGTGAGCGAAGAAGCAACGCGCGAGTTGGATGAAAATGGATTGATTCGAGTAGGTGCCGAAGTCAAGGAAGGAGATATCCTCATTGGTAAAATCACTCCTAAAGGCGAAACCGACCCAACACCTGAAGAAAAACTCCTTCGCGCCATATTTGGTGACAAAGCCGGTGATGTGAAAGATGCTTCGCTCAAAGTTTCACCATCGGTTACAGGAATTGTAATTGATAAAAAACTATTCAGTCGTGCCATCAAGGACAAGAAGCCAGCGAAGTCTAATGAAAAACAGTTGGTGGAAGCCTTAGAAAAGGAACACGACAAAGACGTTACTGAACTGAAAAAAATACTTGTTGACAAACTAATTGCCATTCTTAAAGATGCAACCTGCCAGGGCGTGTACAACTACTTCCGTGAGGAGCAATTAAAGAAAGGAACCAAGTTCACTGCTAAAGCGCTAAGCACCCTCGACCTCTCAATGGTGAGTTCTGATGGCTGGACAAAAGATGCGCATATCAACGCTCTTGTTAAGCGTTGCATCCACAACTTCAATCTTCGTTACAACGAAGTACTGGGGGCTTACAAGCGCAAGAAATTTACTGTGACAGTAGGGGATGAACTGCCCGCTGGAATTGTAAAACTCGCCAAAATTTACATCGCGCAAAAAAGGAAACTCAAAGTGGGTGATAAGATGGCAGGCCGTCACGGAAACAAAGGTATTGTGGCCAGGATTGTTCGCGATGAAGACATGCCGTTTCTTGAAGATGGAACACCTGTGGACATTGTGCTCAACCCGCTGGGTGTGCCTTCCAGGATGAACCTTGGCCAGATTTACGAAACCGTGTTGGGATGGGCCGCACAAAAAGAAGGAAAGAAATACGCTACACCTATTTTCGATGGTGCATCCGTGGACGAAATCAATAAAATAACCGAGGAAGCAGGCATCCCTCATTCAGGCGTCACTTATTTGTATGATGGCGGAACAGGAGAGCGTTTCGACCAGCCAGCCACCGTAGGAGTAATCTACATGCTGAAACTTTCGCACATGGTGGACGACAAGATGCACGCTCGCTCTATTGGTCCATATTCGCTCATCACGCAGCAACCGCTGGGTGGTAAGGCTCAATTTGGTGGACAGCGATTTGGTGAAATGGAAGTGTGGGCACTGGAAGCATTCGGTGCCGCCAACATTCTGCAGGAAATTCTTACCGTAAAATCGGATGACGTAGTGGGTCGTGCTAAGACTTATGAAACCATAGTGAAGGGAGAGAATATGCCTGTACCGGGAATTCCGGAAAGCTTCAATGTATTGCTGCACGAACTCGCAGGCCTCGGCTTGAAAGTGACACTCGACCAGAATTAATTCAAAAACCTCAACAACCAGGAATGATGACAATCAACAGAAAAATAATAAAACCCACCAGCGACTTCAAGTCTATCACCATAAGCCTTGCGTCACCGGAGTACGTGCTTGAGCGCTCACACGGTGAAGTGCTGAAACCCGAAACCATTAACTACCGCACTTACAAGCCGGAGCGCGATGGACTTTTCTGCGAGCGCATTTTCGGCCCGGTGAAGGATTATGAATGTCACTGTGGAAAATACAAGCGTATCCGCTATAAGGGAATAGTGTGCGACCGCTGCGGAGTGGAAGTGACCGAAAAGAAAGTGCGCAGGGAACGCACCGGACACATCACCCTCACCGTTCCTGTTGCCCACATCTGGTATTTCCGTTCATTACCCAATAAAATTGGTTACCTGCTGGGGCTTCCTACCAAAAAACTCGACCAGATTATTTACTACGAGCGTTACGTAGTAATCAATGTGGGTCCCGCTGTAAATGCCGAAGGGAATCCTTTGCTACCTTATGATTTTGTTTCCGAAGAAGAATACGTGGACATTGCGGAAAAACTTCCCAAAGACAATCAATACCTGGACGACCGCGACCCGAATAAGTTTGTGGCCAAGATGGGTGCCGAGGCCCTTCACGATTTGCTCGAGCGCATCAACCTCGATCAGTTGAGTTACGACCTCCGTCATAAAGCCAACACAGAAACATCTCAACAGAGAAAGAATGAAGCCCTTAAACGTCTCCAGGTAGTAGAGGCTTTCCGCGATGCCAATACCCGCGTGGAAAACAAACCACAATGGATGATTACCAAAGTGGTTCCTGTTATTCCACCGGAACTGCGCCCGCTGGTTCCACTGGATGGAGGTCGTTTTGCAACCTCCGACCTCAATGACCTTTACCGCAGGGTTATCATCCGCAACAATCGCCTCAAGCGGCTTGTTGAGATAAAAGCGCCTGAGGTGATTTTGAGAAATGAAAAACGAATGTTGCAGGAAGCAGTGGATTCGCTCTTCGACAATTCGCGTAAATCATCAGCGGTAAAAACGGAGAGCAATCGCCCACTGAAATCACTTTCCGATTCACTCAAAGGAAAACAAGGACGTTTCCGTCAAAACCTTTTGGGTAAACGTGTGGACTATTCCGCACGTTCCGTAATTGTTGTTGGCCCTGAATTAAAACTTCACGAGTGCGGTTTGCCCAAGGACATGGCTGCTGAACTTTTCAAACCCTTCATCATTCGCAAGATGATTGAAAGAGGAATTGTGAAGACCGTTAAGTCTGCCAAAAAAATTGTAGATAAAAAAGAAGCAGTGGTTTGGGACATTCTTGAAAATGTATTGAAGGGACATCCTGTTCTCCTCAACCGCGCTCCCACTCTTCACCGCCTGGGCATCCAGGCTTTTCAGCCAAAATTGATTGAAGGAAAAGCCATCCAGTTGCACCCCCTCGTTTGTACCGCATTCAATGCCGACTTCGATGGTGACCAAATGGCCGTTCACGTTCCTCTTGGCAATGCAGCAGTGCTCGAAGCACAACTGCTCATGCTCGCATCGCATAACATCCTCAACCCCGCCAATGGTGCGCCCATCACCGTTCCATCGCAGGACATGGTATTGGGACTTTATTATATCACCAAAGGAAGAAAGGGAACCAAGGAAGCACCATCAGCAGGTGAAAATAAAACCTATTACTCGCAGGAAGAGGTCATCATAGCTATGAACGAAGGCCGCCTCGATCTTCATGCCCATATCAAGGTGCGATGGGCTGATGCCGATGGTAAAACTTCCATTCTGGAAACCACTGCAGGTCGCGTAATGTTCAATGCAGTTGTGCCTACCGAAGTAGGATTTCTAAACCAACTTCTCACCAAAAAAGCACTGCGAGACATTATTGGTGATATCCTTAAAAAGGTGGGAATTGCCCGCACTGCACATTTCCTTGATGACATTAAGAACCTCGGTTACTACTGGGCGTTCAGGGGAGGTCTTTCCTTCAAATTAAGTGATGTGGTTATTCCAGAAGAGAAAACCAAATTCGTGGAAGATGCTTCCAAAAAAGTAGCCGATGTGTGGGAGAACTACAACAATGGTCTTATCACCAACAACGAGCGCTACAATCAGGTGGTGGACATTTGGTCCAACACCAATGCGAAACTCACCAACGTACTCATGGATCGTCTCAAAAACGACCAGCAGGGATTCAACTCCGTGTACATGATGTTTGATTCCGGTGCACGTGGTAGTCGCGAACAAATTCGACAACTCGCTGGCATGAGGGGATTGATGGCCAAGCCACAGAAAAGTGCTGCTATGGGCGGACAGGACATTATCGAAAACCCAATTCTTTCGAATTTTAAAGAAGGACTTTCTATCCTCGAATACTTTATCTCCACACACGGTGCCCGTAAAGGTCTTGCCGATACTGCCCTCAAAACTGCGGATGCTGGTTATCTTACAAGAAGGCTGGTGGATGTTGCGCAGGATGTTATCATCAACGAGGTGGACTGCGGTACTCTTCGCGGTCTGATGATGACTTCGCTGAAGAAAAGCGATGAAATAATTGAAACACTCGAAGACCGAATTCTGGGCCGTGTGAGCGTCATGGATATTAGTAATCCTGAATCAGGCGAACTCATTGTTAACTCCGGTGAAGAAATTACTTACGACATAGCAACGGCCATAGAAAAAGCTGGCATTGAAGAAGTAGAAATCCGCTCAGTACTCACCTGCGAAAGCAAGCGTGGAGTTTGTGCAAAATGTTATGGCCGCGACCTCGCTACATCCAAACTTGTGCAGGCTGGTCTTGCAGTAGGCGTAATAGCTGCACAGTCCATAGGCGAACCTGGAACACAGCTCACCCTGCGTACTTTCCACGTGGGTGGTGCAGCAGGAGGAACTACCACCGAAAGCGACATTAAAGCAAAGTATGCCGGACGTTTCGAAATTGAAGAACTGCGCACAGTAAACCGCATGACCGAGTCCGGTGATGTGAAGATGATTGTCGTAAGCCGTTCTTCCGAAATGAAAATCGTGGACGAGGAAACCAACAACACCCTCACCCTTGGCAACGTGCCTTACGGTGCCACACTGAACGTGAAGCCCGGTAAAATGGTGAAGAAAGGAGATGTGATTTGCGAATGGGATCCTTACAACAGTGTAATCATTACCGAAGTGGACGGTACCGTAAAATTCGATGCCGTTGAAGAGGGAGTAACCTTCCGCATGGAAGTGGACGAACAAACCGGATTTACCGATTACGTAATCATCGAGACAAAAGACAAAAAGAAAAACCCCGCCATCGAAATTACCCACAACAAGGAAGTATTAAAAACCTATTCACTTCCCGTGAGTGCTCACATCATGGTAAAGAATGGCGATAAAATCACCAAGGGAGCTATTCTCGTAAAAATTCCACGCACCAGTGGCAAAACAAGCGACATCACCGGAGGGCTGCCACGCGTTACGGAATTGTTCGAGGCGCGTAACCCATCTAACCCAGCGGTGGTTTCCGAGATTGATGGCATAGTGGAATACGGAAAAATAAAACGCGGCAACCGCGAAATTTCTGTCAAAGCCAAGACAGGTGAAGAGCGCAAATACCTCGTTCCCCTTTCCAAGCACATACTTGTGCAGGAGGGCGACTACGTGCGTGCCGGTATGCAACTTTCTGACGGTGCAGTTTCCCCGGGCGATATTCTCGACATCCAGGGACCCACTGCCGTGCAGGAATACCTCGTCAACGAAATACAGGAAGTGTACCGTTTGCAGGGTGTAAAAATTAACGACAAACACTTTGAAGTAATCGTTCGCCAGATGATGCGCAAAGTGGAAATAACCGATGCAGGCGACACGCGCTTCCTTGAAAGCACTAACGTGGACAAAGCAGAATTTGTGGAAGAAAACGACCTCCTGTTTGGCAACGTGGTGGTAACTGATTCTGGTGAAAGCGATCGCTACGCGCTCGGACAGATTGTTTCCGTGCGCCAGCTGCGCGATGAAAATTCGCAACTCAAACGCAAGGACAAGAAAGAGGTGGAGGCCCGCGAAACCATGACCTCCACTGCCCGGCCTGTTCTCCAGGGTATCACCCGCGCTTCACTCCAAACCGAATCATGGATTTCTGCCGCATCGTTCCAGGAAACTACCAAAGTCCTCAACGAAGCCGCCATCAACGGCAAGCGCGACATCCTCAACGGATTGAAGGAAAACGTAATTGTAGGTCACCCCATACCGGCAGGCACAGGAGTGCGCAGGTTCCAGAAGTTGATTGTGGGAAGTGCCGAAGCCTATGCACACCTCACCGCACAAAAACACAAAGCAGAAGTTGAAGACTAAAACAGCAAATTGAATTTTCAATTTGCTGAGCGAAGGACGTTGTAGTCTAAGCGATAATTGAATAAAAAACCCCCGTGTTGTCGAAAGACCTGCGGGGGTTTTTGTTGGAATTCGTTTTCAACCCATCTGTTTTTTTTTCTATCACTCAGACAGGTCCTTCCCTGCAATCGCATACGCCACTACATCATCATGGTAAAACATTACTTCTATACAATGTACTTCATTGTAGATAATTGTTCCAAGTGAATAATCAGCATTCTTGATTGTCTCACTCCAATCCGAAGTGCCCGGTTTATTGTCAGAAAACAGGTAAAGTTTTTCTATCGAGTAACCAACTATTGTAACCACAGAAATCCATGCAAGTGCAATTGGAAAGCGCGCAAATCGAAAGCTTTCCGCCATCTGCAACGCGAAATACGAAACAACCATGAAGGCAGCAGGCGCCCCTATCATCAGGTAAGTTCCCCGTTTCATTTCTGCAAAACTGAATATGATAAGAGGCAGCAATGCCCATAACAGCAAAAGGAGCCACACCCTGCTTTTGCTTTTAATGAATAGAACAATAGCAACAATCATTAATAGCAACGAACCCCATCCGAAGAAATTCGAGAAGTTCAGAATATGGCTGTACCATGTGCCTTGGTGACCGGCTCCATTGTCAGTCATCGGTGAAAACAGCGATTGCAATAGCCATTTCGTTTCCACCGGAAAGTTCACAAAACAATGAACCAGCCACGGAACAAAAACAACAGCAGCCGATAGAAATGCCAGAAAGGAATAAAAAATATGTTTCACTACAACATCGCGTTGCCAGTGATAAACAAACATGATCGCAAGGCACAACAAAGCGGGTTGCCATTTGCACATCACTGCGATGCCTGTCAGTATTCCCGCAACGGCATAATGTTTCAATTTGAAATTTCCGGGAGCAGTGCGCACTATCCACCACATGGCAAGTTCAACAAAAAACAAAAAGCATGTTTCCACACCGTCACTGCTCAGCCGGCCACTTGCCAGGTCGGTTCCTATTCCTGAAATACCATGAAGGAATGCGGCCAGCAATGCTATCCGTACATCGAAAAATTTTCGTGCAATCAGGAAAGTAAGCAGCACGGATGCAATGGAGAATAAAATTCCCGGAACACGCACAGCGTATTCATGTGTGCCGAATACAGCAATGCTGCCCGCCATGAACCACAACGGCACGGGCGGTTTGCTCAGCCAGATGTGATTGGCCGTCCAGTCTTTGTAATCATAAGGGAGAACAGGGTTTTGATACAGCGTGGGTTTAAGGGGCTGTGTAATCATGTTCTTGGCTACAAGTGCATGATAGCGTTCATCCCACTGGTGGAGGTAAGGATCGCGGGAGCAATAAAGTTTTAGGAAAAGGCTGAGCGAAAGAATAGCGATGAGCGCAGCGGAATGATTTTTCTTTCTAGCAAAAAGGAAAGTAAGCACGGTGGTTAAGATGAAGGCAAGAATGAAAATTATTGGCATAGATAGGGATGACAAACTAAGGCGGGAAGCACCCGAAATATCAGAAGTTGGACTCGGTAAGATTGTCAATGGCATATTCCGGCATTCACTGGCCCATGTGGTTGTGCCATCTGTGTCAATGCTGCCTTTTTGAGTTGTCACAACGGCTTCATCCAATAAGGCATGAATTGCTCTCCAACATCATTCTTCCATGAGTCGAAAAAAAACGAATGATCTTGATTCCGCGGGGATCGAAATATTTGAATACGATATGCATCTCCAAAGTCACCGGCTGTAAATTCTTTAATTAGGATTTCTTCACCTGTGTAATACGTCATGTCAATGGAAAATTCAATTTTCATTGTGCAAGTTTGTATGTCGATCAATCAGAAAATATAGGATTGATTCCAACAAGAGAATAATCCAAAATCACACTAAAAGATTTTTTGTATAACCACCTCATATCACATTCGGCCCCAGCCACTGTTCCGCCTTTTCAACAGCAATACCCTTGCGTTCCGCATAGTCCCGCACTTGCTCCATCGTTATTTTTCCCAGTCCGAAATACTTCGCCTGCGTATGCGCGAAATAGTAACCACTCACAGCCGCAGTCGGGAACATCGCAAGTGATTCCGTCAACTCAATCCCCGTGTTTTCTTTCACGTTCAGCAAATTCCATATCGTGGTTTTCTCAAGATGGTCTGGGCAAGCCGGGTATCCCGGTGCAGGACGAATGCCCCTGTACTTCTCCTCAATCAATTCATCCGTATTCAGCGATTCATTCTTTGCATAACCCCATATTTCCGTGCGCACTTTCTTGTGCATGAATTCCGCAAGAGCTTCCGCAAGCCTGTCCGCCAATGCTTTTGCTAAGATGGATGAATAATCATCATGGTCCGCTTCAAACACCTGCACCATTTTGTCCAAACCAAATCCCGTACACAGTGCAAAACACCCTACATAATCTTTAATGCCAGATTCAACCGTGGCAATAAAATCTGCAAGAGCAAGATTCGGTTGTGAAGCAGTTTTTTTTGTTTGCTGACGGAGGGTGTGAAAAGCCCATCCTAAATCCTTTCCTTGGCGAAAGACTTTCCCATCCCCTGCCCTTCCCAGAGGGAAGGGAGTGCCGCCCACAAGGCCACTGCCCGACTTCGATTCAAGTCTCTTTTTTGCATCCAGAAGACTTGCACGAATTCTTTTGAGAGTGTTATCCAAATCGTTTAATACTTCTTTATTGGTAAATCGGATGACTTCGAAACCTGCCAGTTTCAATACTTGTGTTCTTCGTTGGTCATTGATTTCGTTCTCTTCGGTAAGATGCACTTCACCATCAACTTCAATGATGAGATTCGTTTTGAGGCAAACGAAATCAACTATGTATTGCTCGATAAGATGTTGCCTTCTGAAATAATAGCTGTTCAGATTGTTGCCCTTGAGTTTAGTCCAGAGAACTTCTTCAGCTTTGGTAGGCTTCTTCCTCATTTTTATTGCGCGATGATGAAGCGCTCTGAATAAAACCGGATTGCCTGTTTTGTATCCTGTATGTGGAGCGCGGGCGAGGTCTCGTGCGGGGGCAAGTCCTTCCCTTTGGGAAGGATTTAGGATGGGATTCTTCCTTCCCTTGGGGAAGGGCTGGGGCTGGGACATGTGTATTAATATGTCATCACCATCCGCATTCGCTTCAAAAATTCCAACCACCGCCCTCGCTTCAAGTTTCTTTTTCGCAACAATATCATTGAGCATGGATTGCGCATCGGCAAAGAGTGCTCTTGCCTGTTCGCCCACAATTTCATCATCCAGAATTTTCGGATAACGCCCTGCAAGTTCCCAGGTCTGGAAGAAAGGCGTCCAGTCAATAAACGGAACAATCTCTTCGAGTGTAATGTTTGAAAGGACCTGCACGCCCAGTTGGTTCGGTGTACTTATGTCTTCCGGTTTAAAATCAATTTTCAGTTTGTTCGCCCGCGCATCAGCAAGACTCAGCAGCTCTTTCGCGCCTGTTTGTTTTGCGTAGTTCGTGCGCACCACTTCATATTCTGCTTTTGTTTTCGCAATAAATTCCTCGCTGGAATCAACACTCAGCAACTTGCTAACAACCGTCACAGCACGGCTGGCATCCAGCACATGCACCACAGGATGCGGATAGTGCGGTTCAATCTTCACCGCAGTATGCACGCGAGATGTGGTAGCACCTCCAATCAAAAGAGGAATGTTTAGGTTTCTTCGCTTCATCTCCTTCGCCACGTGTATCATCTCATCAAGCGATGGAGTGATGAGACCGCTCAACCCGATTGCATCGACATTTTCCTTCTCTGCTGTGTCAAGAATTTTTTCAGCACTCACCATCACACCTAAATCTATCACGTGGTAATTGTTGCAGCCCAATACCACACCCACAATGTTCTTTCCGATGTCATGTACATCTCCTTTTACTGTGGCCATTAGTACACGTCCAGCCCCGCGCGTTTCATCAATTTCTGCTGCTCCTGCATTGTTTGCTTTGAAATCTTCTTTCTCTTTTTGCAGGAACGGTTCTAAAAACGCAACGGCTTTTTTCATGACTCTCGCTGATTTGACAACCTGTGGCAAAAACATTTTTCCGCTCCCGAACAAATCCCCCACAATGTTCATCCCCGCCATCAGCGGCCCTTCAATCACATGGAGTGGCCGACCGTATTTCTGTCGTGCCTCTTCCGTGTCTTCATCTATAAAATCCACAATGCCTTTCACCAGTGCATGAGACAAGCGACTCTCAACAGTATCATTCCTCCATTCAAGGTCTTG
The DNA here is from genome assembly GCA_034408895.1 of Flavobacteriales bacterium. Classification (GTDB taxonomy): domain Bacteria; phylum Bacteroidota; class Bacteroidia; order Flavobacteriales_D; family Sanyastnellaceae; genus UBA4660. The sequence continues at coordinate 115,825 of JAWXCI010000005.1, read as the reverse complement.
TTTGCTTTCTTTTTTTCCTGATGATTTGTTTTTGTCCGCATACTCGAGCAATCGCTCCGTAGCATCATCCCTTTTGTTCAGCACCACATCTTCTACAAGTTCAAGAAGGTCTTTCGGAATTTCATCATACACCTCCAGTTGCGATGGATTCACAATGCCCATATCCATTCCTTCTTTTATTGCATGATAGAGAAAAACAGCATGAATGGCTTCGCGCACGCGGTTGTTTCCCCTGAACGAAAACGAAACATTGCTCACACCTCCGCTCACCAATGCTCCTGGTAGATTTTCCTTAATCCATTTTGTAGCGCGAAAAAAATTGATGGCATTCTCACGGTGTTCTTCCATCCCCGTTCCCACCGGGAAAATGTTCGGGTCGAAAATGATGTCGTGCGGATTGAACTTCACTTCATTTACAAGAATGCGGTAAGCGCGTTCGCAGATTTCTATTCTTCTTTCGTAAGAATCTGCCTGCCCCTGTTCGTCAAACGCCATGATGATAACAGCAGCACCATATCGTTTTACTTTTTTAGCCTTTGCAATAAAATCTGCTTCACCCTCCTTCATAGAAATGGAATTGACCACGCATTTTCCCTGCACACATTTCAATCCCGCTTCAATGATTTCCCATTTCGATGAGTCAATCATCACCGGTATTCGTGCAATGTCAGGTTCACTTGCTATAAGGTGAAGGAAGCGTGTCATTGCAGCCACGCCATCAATCAATCCTTCATCAAGATTTACATCGAGAATCTGGGCTCCGCCATCCACTTGTTCTTTCGCAACAGCCAGCGCGTCATCAAATTTGTCTGCTTTGATAAGCTCAAGAAATTTTTTCGAACCCGTCACATTGCACCGCTCACCCACGTTGATGAAGTTGCTGTCGCTAGTGGAAACCAGAGGTTCGAGGCCAGAGAGTTTGAGCTTGTAGCTTGTAACCTCATGCCTTTCGGTGGGCTCAATGCTGGATTGTGTTTCAGTTGTGCTACTCAATTTTGTAATGATGTGAAAAGGTTGGACTGTTCAATTTGAGAGATTAGAAACTGGTAATTGTCGCGTTGAAAAATTCTTCGCCACCTCCGCTATTGCTTTAATATGTTCCGGTGTAGTTCCACAACATCCTCCAATGATGTTTACAATTCCGCGGTCACAATATTCTTTCACCAACTCGGCCATTTGCTCCGGTGTCTGGTCGTAGTGTCCCATTGCGTTGGGAAGTCCTGCGTTAGGATAAGCACTCACCAGGCACTCGGCATTGTCCGAAAGAATTTCAACGTATTGCATCAGTTGTTCTGCACCGAGCGCACAATTGAAACCAATACTAAACATTGGAACGTGTGACATTGAAATCAAAAACGCTTCTGACGTTTGCCCGCTCAATGTTCTTCCACTTGCATCGGTAATGGTTCCGCTCACCATGATGGGAACTTCAAGGGTTCTCTCATCGAGAATTTCCATGATGGAATAGAGTGCTGCCTTCGCGTTGAGTGTATCAAAAATGGTTTCGACAATCAAAATATCCACTCCACCATCAAGCAAGCCATTTACCTGTTCCGAATAGGCCACCACCAACTCATCAAATGTGATAGCGCGAAATCCAGGGTCATTCACATCCGGAGAAAGCGAGGCAGTTCTGTTGGTTGGCCCAACTGCACCAGCGACAAAACAGTTGCGAGTTGCGTGTTGAGGGTTGGGAGTTTGATTGAATTGTTCAATTGCTTTTCTTGCACACTTCGCAGCTTCAAAGTTTATCTCATAAGCAAGGTCTTCCATCTTGTAATCTGCGAGCGAGATGCGTTGCGCATTGAAAGTGTTGGTTTCAATAATGTCCGCCCCGGCATTCAGGTAGTCAAGATGAATCTGAGTAATGATGTCGGGCCGCGTGATGCACAACAAATCATTGTTGCCTTTTACATCGGATGGATGATTCTTAAATCGTTCACCACGAAAATCTTCTTCGCTCAATGAATGCCGTTGAATCATAGTACCCATCGCCCCATCAAGAATGAGGATGCGTTGTTGTGCAATTTCTTGTAAAGTCATTTTTCGAAATGTGTTTCGGCAAACCACAACATGCGGTTTGACATTAGCACTATATCAAGAAGAAGTTGGGATGATTGCTTGCGATAAAGTATTCTATTATCGCTGCCTCATCTCCCCCCCCGATGCATGGGGGGCTGGAGTTGGCACCGGGACCCGGAAAAAATTTCCGAGGTGGGTTGCCAGGACATCTTTGGGCCTATTCCCTCCGTCCTTCTTGATAAAGCGGGGCGAATATAGGCCCGCACTTTACTGTCAACAACTCTGTAACAAGAACCCTTTATGCTTTTCTACTTTCGCGCTTCAAATTTTTCCAAATCATGCCTTATTTATTTACCTCAGAGTCCGTGTCGGAAGGACACCCGGACAAAGTTGCCGACCAGATTTCAGACGCACTCATTGACCAGTTTCTTGCCTACGACCCTTCATCTAAAGTGGCCTGCGAAACATTGGTTACAACCGGACAAGTAGTGCTCGGTGGCGAAGTGAAATCAGATGCCTATCTTGATGTGCAGGAAATTACCCGCGAGGTAATACGCAAAATCGGCTATACCAAAAGTGAGTACATGTTTGAAGCCAATTCATGCGGAATTCTTTCGGCCATACATGAACAGTCGCCCGACATCAACCAAGGTGTTGAGCGCAAGAAACCCGAAGAACAAGGCGCAGGCGATCAGGGAATGATGTTCGGTTATGCCTGTCGCGAAACAGACAACTTCATGCCGTTGCCGCTTGAACTCGCGCATCTTTTGTTGCGCGAATTGTCGGCACTCCGCAGAGAAGAAAAAGTGATGACATACCTGCGCCCCGATGCCAAGAGCCAGGTGACCATTGAATACGATGACGATAACAAACCCGTGCGCATTGACTCTATTGTTATCTCCACACAGCACGATGACTTTGCAAAGGATGCTGTGATGCTGAAGAGGATAAAGGATGATGTCATCAACATCCTCATCCCACGCGTCATGAAAAAATTACCAAAGCGCATTCAAGCCATGTTCAACAGCAAAATCACATTCCATGTAAACCCTACTGGAAAATTTGTGATTGGCGGTCCTCATGGCGACACTGGTCTTACAGGAAGAAAAATTATAGTGGATACTTATGGCGGAAAAGGCGCACACGGTGGTGGTGCATTTTCCGGCAAAGACCCTTCGAAGGTTGACCGCTCTGCTGCTTACGCCACTCGGCACATTGCAAAACATTTGGTAGCTGCCGGAGTGTGCGATGAAGTGCTTGTGCAAGTTGCGTATGCCATTGGCGTGGCACGGCCGGTTGGTTTGTACATCAACACCTATGGCACTTCCAAAGTGAAGTTGACGGATGGAGAAATTTCACAAAAAGTTTCGCGCATTGCCGAGTTCGATATGCGTCCCTATTTCATCGAAAAGCGTTTCAATCTTCGCACTCCTATTTATTCTGAAACTGCGGCTTATGGCCACATGGGCCGCGAAAGCAAAGTGGTGGAGAAGATTTTCAACAAGGGAAAAAAGAGCGAACTGAAAGTGAAAGTGAAACTTTTCCCATGGGAAGAATTGAATGCAATTGCGCAGGTGAAAAAAGTTTTTGGATTGAAATAATTTGAATGAGACAGCCTGCGGTTTAAACCTTGGGGTGCATCAAACGACAGTAAAATTTAATCCCCGGCAAGTCCACCACGCTCATGGGGCTTACCGGGGATTTTTATTGGTTAACTACACATAGAATTTGCATTTCAAAAACCTTCCATGTTTTTAAACATGGAAGGCTTTTCCAAGAACAATTATGAAAAACTGCGGAATGACCCGCTGGGCAGGAGGCTTTCGCCATCCGGACGTTCTATCATCTTGTAGAATTCTTTACACATGTAATTGACCGACCTGCGAAACGGGTATCCGGTCAGGTAACTCTCCCACACTTCCATTGCGAGTTTTTTGGCTATGCTCCATGCGTAGGGGCTGTAACCGTTGGGGCGCGCGAAAGAATCAATATAGCGCTTTACTTCCGGGAGGGTCCATGTTGTATTCATTGCATTCATGATTTTGTGATTGACGGTGCAAAGAATCATAGCCTCGTTGTAATGGATTTACAATGGGAAAAAAACTTTGAGAAAATCTTAAGAGGTCTTGAAATTGGCGATAGGGAAGAATCAGGTTAGTAGTTCTCCTGTGCTTCGCGAAGATGATGAATAACGGCCTTTTTTAGCATGACTGGATTTATCACTTTCACCTGCTTCCCATACCCCAAAATAAAACTCACAAGCTCCGGTGTAACCAAAACATGAAGTGAAATCCTGATTTCCTTTTCATTCTCAAGCACCACTTTTTGCGATGCATGAACCGGTTGTGTTTTCAGAAATTTTCCCGCAACCGGTTCAAAGCTGAGAACTACTTCGTGAGGCTTGACCTGTTTTTCGGTAATGCCAATGCTGTGTTTGAAGAACGCATCCGGGTCGAAGGTTTCTTCAACCACAAATTTTCGCTCCGCTTTTTCAATGGATTCAATCCGTTCCAATCCAAACGTTCGGATATGCTTGCTAGCAGTATCGAATGCCACGAGGTACCAGCGGTTATGATATTCTTTGAGCAGATAAGGATTCAATTCGTACTCCTTCAAATTGTCGTCAGTGAATTTCCGGTAGTGGATGCGGATTGATTTTTTCGAGCGAACTGCGTCAAGCAACGGCCCCAGATGTTCATTGCCTTTACTCACTGTGGATTTTTCAAACTGGATGAATTTTTCCAATTGTGCATCATCAGGCCGTGGTGAAATGTTTACGCGGTTGATAATTTTCTCAATCGCATTTTCATATTGTTGAAAGATCGGCACATCGCGAAACTGGTCAAGCGTTGCGGCTGCGAAGCGGATGGCTTCAAGGTCATCGTCACCCAACGACAGTTGTGAAATACTGTATTCAGGATCTTCATAATAGTAACCGCCATCCGGGCGGCTGAACAAAATGGGAGCGTAATAACCCAAATTGCCTTCATTCTTCATAGCCCAGATGTCTTTGTCAATAGTGCTTTGCGAAATGTTTTCGCCACCACTTCCGTACAAGGCCTCCTCACAGGCTGAAAGCAGATCTTGGCGGGTGGGATATGGTTTACTGCTGTTGGTCAGGCATCGGTCAATGATGCGGTATCGAAGCAGCGCGTATTTGTTGGCAGGCATTATTTTGTTGTAGTGGGATCGTGTGCAAAAGAAAAACCTCTGATGTTGCAAAGAACAATCAGAGGTTTTGTATTGAAAAAAATATACCTATTTCTTTTTCACACCTGTCGAACCGGACGATGTGGAGGGCTTGCTGGGTGCAGGTTTGGGAGGTTCTGCCCGTGGTGCCGGATTGGCTGGCCTTGAGGGGGAAGAATCATTCATTCTTGAATTGGAAGAAGAAGAACTCGAGTTGTTGTTGGAAGGTCTGTCCCAAGTGGATGAATTAGATTTCGGTTGTTCATACCCCGAACCCGATGATGAATTGTTTGCAGGAGCACTGTTCCATTTTGGTTTGTCCCATGAAGATGTTTTACCACTGTCATGATTTTTTTCTGATTCTGATTCCTTTTTCGATGATGATTGAAAATAATCATCATCAGCAACTGTTTTCGAATCCTGTGCAGATGAGACGGCAGTTGCCTGAGGTGTTGGCAGAATTAAGAATGTGCCTTGACTAACTTTTTCAGGTTTCTCGCTACTGCTGTTAATTGATGCGGGAGCAGAGGAATCCAGCGAAACGCCTCCAGCAGTCAATCGTTGATTTCCGCTTTCATCGTCAGTTGGTATCACTTCGTTGTCTCCCTTTCCCCTGGATACAGATGGATCACTCGTAGCAGTCAGTTGCGGAATTGCGATAGAAGCTATGTCCGTATCCGTGTCATCATCTTCGTCTGTAACTGCGTCATCATCATCGGTAGTGGAAGATTGATTGTCTGTTGAGGAGTTGTCAGAATTACCATAGTAATAGGAGTTCCACGAATTGTAGTTGTTGTAGCAGGAATTGTAATTACTACCAAAAGAGTTAAAGCAATTGTTGTAAGAATAATATCCGCAAGAATTCCATGGATCGTACCACGGGTCGTAACCTCCATAGTAGCTATTGTAGCCATTGTTGTTACATGAATTCCACGGGTCGTTCCAACCACCATTGTAGTTGTTGCCATAACAATTGTTTTGGTTGCCATAGCCCCAGTTCATGGCAAGATGCCATCCAACGGACGGATGATATTGCAATACCCACATTGGCTGGTTAAATGCTGAATAGCCGTAGTTGTAAGATGAATTGTAGCTGAATGACGAATTGAATCCGGAGGAGTTGTTGTTTCCATAAGAGCTGTTGTAGTCCGGATAGCCCATCGAATTGCGATACATTGAATTGAACGAAGAGTTTCTGTAACCTACATCATTTTGGTTACGGCCGTTTTGATCGCGGTTACCATTCCTTAATTCATCACCACTACTTGTTCCTGAATAGTAATCATCTTCAGTAGTTTGTTCAGTGGAAGTTGAGCTCAATTTGCGGTTACCGGCACAAGATGATAGGAGCGTGACAACCAGAGCCAGAAGAATAATGGGAAGCTGTTTCATGTTGATTTTTTTTATTGTCATGGAATGAACATCAAAAATAAAGACTGATGCTCGTTGAGCGGTTCGTCAGTTTCCAATTATCATACCAGCAGTTCTATGATTTTCAAGCCGGAAGAATTGAACTTAACAGGCCAACAACAACCCCGAGGCACAGAAATCAAAATTGTTCTGTGGGGAAGTTTTCAGGATGAACCTATGCGGTCATTTAATGAAATCTGATTTTTGATAGGATGAAAAGAGTACGTTGGAAAAGATGGCTGGTGTTTGCTTTCGTGTTGGTTGGTCTGTATTTCTCCTGGCGCAACAGGTATGATGTGGCGGAATTGATTCGGTCAAAACTCGGCTTGGAAATGCCGCAAGACCCTAGGCCAGCTGGCATCAGCAATCTTGAATGGTGCGAACGGAATTATTCGAAAGAAATTTCAGAACTCTCGGAACAATTCAACTTGCCTTATGAATACCTTATGGCTTTAATCGTGCTTGAGTGCGGTGGCAACAAACCTGCAGGGCATCGGCTGGAAAAACATGTGCTTTCGAAACTGAAAAAAGTGCGAAACAGCAAACTGCGCAAACTGGAAAATGTGCATCACAAACACTTGAAGGATTGTGATGATGCTGCTCTTGAAAATCTTGCAAGGAGTTGGGGACCGTTTCAACTTATGGGCTACAAGGTGATAGGCCTGGGTGTGAATGTCAATGACATTCGCGAAGAAGAAGACGCGGCCTATTGGGGTGCGAAGTGGATCAAAAATGAGTACGGACATTTTTTAAAGAAGAAGAAGTGGAAGGACGCTTTTCACTACCACAACACGGGCGATCGTTTTCCCCTCAGTGGTCGTTCTCACACCCACGATCCATATTACGTTTCAAACGGGTTGAAGTACATGAAGTATTTTGAAAAGAGAAATTCGAAGATCAAAGCAAAAAATCCCAGTTCATGAGTTGTCTCTCATTGGCGGTGACAGTATCGGGTAATAATTTCTGCGAGGAAATCCAAGTTCACTTTTTCAAACGAATGAGGTGTTTTCGGAACCATCAGCACCTCAGCATAGTGGTGATTGGCCAAAGCCTGTTGCGTTTTTTCCAGAGGAGCGGTCGTGTCATTTTCTCCGCACAACACCAGACAATGAACTTCATGAAATTTCAAAGCTGATGGGGTGAGTGGTGGATTTTCCCCAAGTGCCCGCATCATTTCACGCGTTGCAATTACCACCTCTAACCAGGAAGTTGGGTCATGTGTTTTCTTTAATTGCTCCACGAACAACGGAATCTTCTGTTCCATTTTTTCCGTGTTCAATAGTTGCATTTCCAAGGCACCACTCTCCGGATTCCAGTCGTATTTGGTTCCAAGCGTAATGAGATTTTCGAACCACCAAGGCTCGCTTAACGATGAAAGCATGGCAGCATAACCGCCCATGCTGTAACCAAACACATTCATCTTTTCATTTCCTGAAGCAGCAATGAACGCAGTTATCTCATTGGAAAAATGTTCTATTGAAAATTCGCTGGAGATAATTGGCGTGCCGCCATGACCGCTAAATGAAAAAGCATGAACATGGAAATCTGCCGAGAGTTTTTCAGCCAGTGGATTCATCTGTTCTTCTGATGCGAGTGCACCATGAAGCAATAAAATCTCCTTCACCGGATATTCAATCCTTAATAATGATCACCTTGTCTCCCATTTCTTTTTGGGAGTATGAAACAAAACAACTGAGCACGATAAAGCCAGAAATAATTATTCTCATCAGCATAAATTTATTCATTTCAGAATGGCAGATCGTCATCCACTGGGGCGTTGAAAGTTTCCGGCATAGGTGCTGCCGGTGGTGGTTCATTTAAGGAAGGGGCAGATGCAACTGTAGCGCCAGCGCCCAGCGATTCAACCTTCCATGCGTTCAGGTTCACGAAATGTTTCCCCTGCCACTCGCGACCCTTAATATCAAAAGTCACTTTTAGCTTCTCGCCCACTTTGAAATTGTCAATGATTGAACCTTTTTCTTTGATAAGTTCAAATACAATTTCCTGCGGAAATTGATCTTCAGTGGTGATTACAAATTCGCGCTTGGTGAATCCCGATGCAAATGCCTGTTCGTCCTTAATCTGTTTGAGTGTGCCTGTAATGTCCATTTGATTTGGTTGAATGTGTTGGTTAATTCTGAATTTGAGCGAGCGAATTTAATAATGTTATCCTCCATTCATTTATTGTAAAGAAGTAAGAAGTCCGCTGCATCGGCAGGGGTAGAAAAACTCTCCACAATTGCACTGGCGTTGCTGTTCAACATGTGCAACGAATTTTCTTCCAACGCAAACAAGGCATCATTAACAGGATCGTATTGCATGTGCAGCACAGCGAGTGCAGGACCACTGGCGCCCGAAAAAATCAGCCAGTCGGTTTCCTGGTAGAAGCGGGTGGAATTCTCGAAGGCCAGGTAAATTCCATCCAGACCATCACATACGGCAAGTACGTCTTCATTTGATTGCAGCGGAGTTGGAAATTGGTCGATGATGTTTTCATCAATAAAATATTCCCATGCAACTGCATCTCCATCATCATTGCCAACCAACCAAAAATCTTCTCCTGTTTTTTTTTCAATGAGTGCCACAATATTGTCGGCATCAACCGAAAGCGATTGAAGAAATGCCCCATTGTTTTTGTTAAACACGTCCAGTTGTTGTTGGTTGAATGATTCAGAGTAAACCAGAAGCCGGTCATTTGAAATGGCAAGTTGTCGCGGAATAAAATTGTTGCCCAGTTCAAATGTCCTCGATACAATTCCGAATTGATTGATGGATCGCACTTTTCCATCGGCCCCACCGAAGTACAATAAGTGGTGATGTTGGTCAAGGGCTGTACAAGTGAAAACTTCATCACTCAAATCATAAGAAGTGGAAACAGTATTCAGGATTTGAAACCCTGAAGCATCCAGCGTGGTGATGCCATCAAAATCAAAACCGGCAAGCGACATGGTTTGGTGGTAAGAATTGATTTCACCTTCGCTGTAACCAATGGGAAGTGAAAATGCAGGTTGCCAGGTTGAGTTGGCATCGAGCGAATCCATTTGAGTGGTGTTTGAAAATGGTTTACGGATGAGAAATATTTTTTTCAAAATGAGTGGCGCTGCGTTCAAATGAATTTCGCGAAAGGCATTTTTTTCATTTTCTCCGTCACTGGCTGTCACCTGTACATGATAGGCCCCTGATTCCAGGTGAACATCGTTGAACTCGATGGTAGTTTCAATTTCCAATTCCTTGTTTCCGTTTCCGTTGATATGCACTGGCGCTAGCACGGCAATGTTGTTGCTGTTTATGATTTGCAGCACAACCGTTTCAATTTTTTGATCATCGCTCACAGTTGCAGTTATGTGTAAGAATTCACCAAAATCGAAACTGGCCAGCGCGGAAGGCAACTGAATAATTACTGTGGGATGCACTTCATCTTTCTTGCGACAAGCAGCCAGAATGACCGCAACCAACAGGCAAATTATGATGTTCGGAGCAATGCTCCCTACACGATGTTGGATTCTGCGTATGACATTTTTCATCCCGATACAAGAGTTTTTTACAATAGTTGAAATCAGAAGGCGTGAAACACAGCGGCTCTGTTCTGCTGTTTTGAAAATCAAACGATAAGAATTTTCAACACTCCCTGTTCACAAGCCACGTATGAATACTGTATAACCTTTTTCCGATTGTTTCAAATTTAAGTGTGCAAGTAACCAAGATTTGCCGCACTTAAATGAACGAACAAATAACACCAAGAAGAAGAGAGCGGATATCATCTGTTCGCGATGTGATGAATTTCTCAGGAGTAGAGTTGGGAAAGCTGCCGCCCCAGGCAGTGGACCTCGAAGCAGCGGTGCTAGGCGCCATGATGCTGGAGTCCAATTCCGTCAATACAGTTATTGATATTCTTAAGCCATCTAGCTTTTACAAGGAGTCCCACGGCCGGATTTACGATGCCATAATGACCCTTTTCTCGAAAGGCGAACCGGTGGATATTTTGACGGTGACTCAACAGTTGAGAAAAGAAGCAACACTTGAACTGGTTGGCGGGCCGCTTTTCATTTCGCAGCTTACCAGCCGGATTGCCTCAACTGCCAACATTGAAACTCACGCGCGCATCGTTGCTCAAAAATTTATTCAACGCGAACTTATCCGCATTTCCAACGAGACTATTAAAGAGGCATACGAGGAGACTACAGACGTTTTCGATTTGCTTGATAAAGCGGAGAGCAACCTCTTCAGCGTGGCCGAAGGAAATATCCGGAAGAATTACGACAAGATGAACGTGCTCATAAAAACAGCACTGGACAATATTGAAGCGGCAAGAAAAAACGTTGATGGTGTGAGCGGTGTGCCATCGGGCTTTACCGAAATTGACCGCGTAACCAGTGGATGGCAGCGCTCGGACATGATCGTGATTGCGGCCCGGCCAGGTATGGGTAAAACGGCATTCGTACTTTCTATGGCCCGCAACATGGCGGTCGAATTCCAGATTCCTGTAGCGATCTTCTCGCTTGAAATGTCTAGTGTTCAGTTAGTGCAACGCCTTATTGCAAGCGAAACAGAAATTGATGCTGAAAAACTTCGTAAGGGAAATCTTGCCGATTACGAATACCAGCAATTGCACCAGCGTATATCGCGTATTGCTGAAGCACCCATTTTTATTGACGACACACCTGCCCTTTCTGTTTTTGAACTTCGTGCTAAATGCAGGAGGCTGAAAGCGCAACACGGCATTCAATGCATTGTGGTGGACTACCTCCAACTGATGACAGTGGGTGGCGACAACAGAAGCGGAAATCGTGAACAGGAGATTGCAAGTATTTCGCGAAGCCTTAAAAACATTGCGAAGGAACTGGATGTTCCTGTGATAGCTCTCTCGCAACTTTCGCGGCAGGTGGAAACCCGGGGTGGTGATAAGAGGCCATTGTTGAGCGACCTCCGTGAATCAGGTTCCATTGAACAGGATGCAGACATTGTCGGCTTTATCTACCGGCCGGAGTATTACGGAATACTGGAAGACAGCGAAGGAAATCCCACACAGGGCCTAGGCGAAATCATCATTGCAAAACATCGTAACGGAGCGCTAAAAGACATTAAACTGAAATTCATTTCGCGTCTTGCAAAGTTTGTAAACCTTGAAGGTTTTGATTTTGAAAATCCACAATATGGCCAGGCAGTGGAACCGAATACCAACTTCGGCCAGACAACCATCACCGTTTCTTCAAAACTAAATACCATGAAGGATGATGATGATGACGATTTCCGTAAGACAGCCGGGGACGATGCTCCATTCTAATTGGCGTTAAAAGAATTCACGGAATTTCCACTTGCAGGATTTGACCCGATTCGCTCGTCAGTAAAATTTTATCCTTACTTAGAGTGCAGGAGAATAAATGAGGCTCGTCCTTCAATTGATAGACTTTCCAGTTTTCACCTTCATCATCACTTAGCGCAAGTGCACCTTTGTTTCCACATATAACGATTCTTGAATCATCAAAAATCAAATCGTTCCAGTTGACTCGTTTGCCAAATGCCTTGTTGCTGTCAAAAACCTCGACCCAGTTTTTTCCATTGTCACCTGATTTGTAAATCCCCCCATTATATCCCACCGCCAAAACATTTTTATCGGATATGAATTTTAATCCCGTGATAAAATCATTTTCGAAATCTGTTTGTGTCCAACCACCCATTCCTGCATTGGTTGTAAAAACTGCACCGTGGCCTGCCACAATTCCAACTTCATCATTCATAAAATCAAGTGCCCTGAATTCGTATTGATGGGCTGTGAATTGCCAGTTCTGGCCACCATCACCGGTATAATAAATAACGCCTTCGCCCAGGTTCTCGCCACCAGTAAAATATCCGGTGCTATCACTTGTCCATAACATTCTTCGCACTGCCGGACGGTCTTCACCGTGATAAGGAACCTGATCGGCCAGCCAGTGAAATGACCAGTTGTGGCCATTGTCGTTCGATTTCCAAAGATGTAGAAAGTCACCTCCAGCCCATATCTCTCCGGAGTGTCGGGCAGAAAGAGCATAAATGCTCTTGGGGAAATCCACTTTGAATTTTGACCAGGTTGTACCCGAATTGGCTGAACGAAATAGCCAGCCTTGTTCATCGCGCAATCCGCCACAGGCAATCCAGACTGAATCGTCCAGGAGAATCAAAGCATTCATCCGCACGTCTTCGCCAATATTGATAACGGAGTATGAAAGAGTGGAAATTTCCTTTTTGCAAGATGCGAAAAGGATCATTGAAAAAAACAAAATCAACCCTGAGAATTTTGCCATCGGTTGAAACTTGAAAATTTTTATTGAAGAAACGTTGGTTGATGCCTTCAGCATACTAAAAATTATTAAGCAAAAAAAAAGGCCTTTCGGCCTTCTTCTTTTGCTTTTGATCAATATCTGTTGTTTCTGTCGAAACGAGGTTTGAAACCGCCAGAGCGACCACCGCCTCCACCCCCGCTTCCGCTTCCGCTTCCGAAGGATTTTTTCTGGGGACGATCTTCGGCCTCTTTGACAGAAATTTTACGACCATTTACATCTTGCTGATCCAGTGCGCTGATAGCATTACGTGCTTCATCGTCACTCGACATCTCTACGAAACCGAAACCGCGTGAACGGCCGGTATCACGGTCGGAAACTACCTTGGCAGAATCAACGGCACCGTGTTGTGAAAAAAGTTGGCTGAGCTCATCGCTCGAAAGGCTGTATGGCAGCCCGGAAACAAAAATGTTCATTGTAATTGATTATGAATTGAAATAAAAAAAGTTTGCTGGTTCTGATTTGGCTCCAACAAACTTTATCCATAAACACGTGCCTAAAAGCGAGTTGTTGAAACATTAACGAGGCCAAACCTAAGCGCATTTCCCGTTAAGTCGCACTTTTTTTTTAACCATGATCAAGAAAATGCGGCCGTAAAATTTAAACATTAACCCGATAAACCTTTATTTGACGCTGCTTGTAGGCAAATAACCGGTAAGCTGAATTACCATGAAGTTTGTTCAAAATAATTTCCTATACAACTGATTTCCACCTAATATGTTACTAAAATCAGCCACACCGTTAGCCGTTTGTTGGCTTAGGCGCGACCTTAAGCTGCATGATAATGCAGCACTATTTGCAGCGCTAAAAAGTGGGTTTCCTGTGCTGTGCGTTTTCATTTTCGACACCCAAATACTAAAAAATTTACCACGAAAGGATGCTCGGGTTCTGTTCATTCACCGGCAATTGGCCTTGATAAAAACTGAACTTGAAAGCATGGGCAGTACTCTCATCACCATTCATGATACTCCGTTAAACGGGTGGAAAAAATTGTGTGTTGAATATTCCATGAAACAGGTGTTTGCTGCGCGGGATTATGAACCATATGCGCAACAGCGCGACCATAATGTTTTTGAATTCCTGGCATCCCATGGAGTTCGGTTTATAGGAGCAAAGGACCATGTGATTTTTGAAAAGAATGAGGTGATAAAAGACAATGGAACACCTTATACAGTTTTTACACCGTACAGCAAACAATGGAAGGAAAAACTGAATGATTTTTATCTGAAGAGTTACCCGACAGAAAAATATTTCAGCAACTTGTTGCAGTGTGAACCTGTGCACATGCAATCCCTGTTTGAACTCGGTTTCGAAGATTTTGAATTTGATTTTCCTGCTGGAAGTGTGGTTGAAGAACTCCTTAGCGCTTATTCCGAAACGCGTGATGTGCCATCAATGCAGGGTACTTCACGTATGAGTTTGCACCTGCGTTTTGGGACAGTGAGTATTCGCAAACTGGCAAGGCTGGCGCTGAAGCACAGTGAAAAGTATCTTGATGAATTGATTTGGCGTGAATTCTACCAGATGATTTTGTACCACTTTCCTGAAACCGAAAATCAATCATTTAAAAAGAAATATGACAGAATCCGGTGGTTGAACAACGAAGAACAATTCGCACTTTGGTGTGCCGGAAAAACAGGCTATCCGTTGGTGGATGCAGGTATGCGTGAGTTGAATGAAACAGGATTTATGCATAACCGCGTGCGCATGGTGGTGGCAAGTTTTCTTACCAAACATTTGCTGATAGATTGGCGTTGGGGTGAAAGGTATTTTGCCGAAAAACTGCTCGACTTTGATCTTGCATCTAATGTTGGCGGATGGCAATGGGCAGCGGGATGCGGTTGCGATGCAGCACCCTACTTCCGCATTTTCAATCCCACAGCACAACAGGAAAAATTTGATCCTGAATTTTTATATATCAAAAAATGGTTACTGGAGTGGGGGAGTGCGACATATCCCAAACCCATAGTGGAGCATGCAATGGCTCGAGAACGTTGCCTGAGAGTTTTCAAGGAGGCACTTGCCTAACATTTCCATCACCTCCAACCAAATTGCATGAACATAAATCCTAGTCCAACTTCAGGTTCATCCGTGCAAAATTCCCTTGCCGCTTTTCGTGTGCTCACCTCACTTTTTTTTATGTGGGGTTTTATCACGGTGATGAACGATGTACTGAATAACACAGTGGCCGAAATTTTTGAACTTGACCACTCACCCGTGAAGCGAGCGTTCGTGCAATTCACATTTTTCGGTGCATTCTTTTTTGTTTCGCTTTTCTATTTTATGATTTCTTCCACAAAGGGCGATCCCATCAATCGCATCGGGTATAATAAGGGAATGATTGGCAGCCTTGTCATTTGTGCTGTTGGTTGTTTTGGATTTTATCCTGCCGCTCAAATCGGTTCTTACGGAGCATTTCTTTCTTCTCTTTTTGTTCTCGCCACAGGTGTCACGCTCTTGCAGATTTGTGCAAATCCTTATGCTGCAATTATGGGTTCGCCTGAAACTGCAAGCAGCCGCCTCAACCTGGCACAGGGACTTAACTCGCTGGGAACAACGCTAGCGCCTGTTGTTGGATTGATGCTCATTTACCGTGTTTTTTCCGATGGTTCGCCCACAGCGCAAAGCATTTCGACATCCTACCTCTTTTTCGGAAGCGCATTTCTCTTGCTTGCTTTCATCGTGGCTTTTTTCAAACTCCCCGCTTACCGAAACACTGAAAATATCGAAAGAGGAACTGCTGTTTTGAAATTCCGGCATCTCAAACTTGGCATCCTTGCCATTTTCTTTTATGTGGGCTGCGAAGTGAGTGTGGGAAACTGGCTGGTAGATTTTATGACGAACGAAAATGTGAGTGATTTCCTTTCCCAATTCGGTACAGAAAAAGAAGCCAAAGAATTTGCGGGGCACTACCTCAGTTATTTCTGGGGAGGGTTGATGATTGGTCGTGTACTTGCCAATTTCGCTTTTGATAATTCAAGTGGTTTGAGCAGGTATCTCAAAATGATACTTTCATCAGTAGCATTATTTTTTGTCATCTATTTCGTTACAGGCGTTCACTATTCGGGCGGCCAATTCACTTTCGATTTCATCTCTAATAGTGAAGTAATGATTTATGCGGGCATGATGGTGCTACAGTTCATCGCATTTCAGATCGGGCAGAAAAACCCTGCGCGTTCTCTTGTTGTTTTTTGTTGCATTAATCTCGCACTCATAGTCACCGGAATGTTTTCATCGGGGCAGGTTGCGTTTTGGGCCATGGTCGGCACCGGCTTGTTTTTCTCCATTGGCTGGTCAAACATTTTTACGCTGGCCATTCGCGATTTGGGTATTTACACAAGCCAGGGTTCATCACTTCTGGTGATGGCAATTGTGGGCGGTGCACTCATGCCAATGCTCCAGGCATTTCTTTACAAGAACCTCGGATTCGGCATTCAGTATTCCTTTATTGTACCAGCACTGGGTATGATTTACCTGATCTATTATGGAGTGGAGGGATACAAAATTTCCAGACGACATGTCGAGAAAACGCACTACCCAATCCGGCCCTCTGAATAGTCATCGTATTTGAACAAAAACAAAAGTCCCCTGCGCTATTCACACAGGGGACTTCTTTTGGAGGTGCAAACGCAGAAGGTCAACGTCTGAATTCGTAATATGCTTTTGTCCCGTTGGGATAATATCCCTCGATCACCAGCATCTGGCCTGCAATTTTTTTGGTGAGCAATGTTTCTGCCTGAGTAGCATCAACAATTTTGAGGTTGTCAATTTTGGTAATTATGAAGCCTTGCTGTAGCCCAACGTCTTTCAATATGCCGGTAGTAATTTCATAAACTTTGGCGCCACCGGTTATGCCCAGGTAAGTTTTTTCTTTTTCCGATGGATCTGAAAGTTTCGCTCCCAATACCGATGAACCTTCCGGTGCAGAAGCCGCGCTTCCTATTTCAGTATTGCCCGCTTTGTTTTTAAGTGTTATGATTGAGGTTTGCATTTTTCCTTTGCGCCACACGTTCACATTCACTTTGTCGCCAGGGCGATACTTACTCACTTGTTCCTGCAATTCCGGCACGTTCCTCACCATGCGGTCGTTTACTTTTACAATGATGTCGCCCTCTTTTATTCCGCTTTCCACTGCTGCTCCACCTACTGTAAGTGCACTCACGTAAACACCCGATACTTCTTTGAGTCCGTTTTCTTTTGCAATTTCTTCGGTTACATCGCTAATTGAAACTCCAATGAAAGCGCGTTGCACGGTTCCGAATTCAATGAGGTCGGCTGCAACTTTTTTGGCAATGGTGGCAGGCACTGCAAAAGAGTAGCCCGCATAACTTCCGGTGCGAGATGCTATGGCGGTGTTGATTCCTACCAGTTCGCCACTGGTGTTCACCAATGCTCCTCCGCTGTTGCCGGGATTTACGGCAGCATCGGTTTGGATGAAAGATTCAATTGGAAAAATTTCACGGTTGTAGCCGGGGTTTAGTAGATTTATGTTTCTTGCTTTGGCGCTCACGATACCGGCAGTGACAGTTGATGTGAGGTCGAAAGGATTTCCTACAGCAAGCACCCATTGTCCAACACGGACATCTTCGCTATTTCCCCATGCGAGAAACGGAAGGCCTTTTTCGCTGATCTTCAGAATTGCAATATCAGTGGAGGGATCAGCACCAACAATTTCCGCATCATAGTTTTTGTTGTTATTCAATGTTACCTGAACTTTTTGTGCGCCTTCCACTACGTGGTTGTTGGTTACAATGTATCCGTCACCGGAAATAATAACACCGCTGCCGGTTCCCATTTGAACTTGCGATTCGCCTTGCTCGTAGCCAAAGAATTCTTGCCATGGATTGTAGGCTGGATTTACTGAAACCTGTGTTTTCACGTGCACTACGGCATTTATAGATTGTTCGGCAGCTACAGTGAAATCGAGAGCGCCTTCCACCGGCAACCCGGAGTAATTCACGGAATGAACCGGTGTGCTGTAAGATGGAAACAAAACTGCTTCATCTTTGTCAATAAAGGTGTAAATACCCAATGCCATCATGCCTCCTATAAGGCCTGATGCGATAAAAAAAAGATTCTTTTTCATAGTTGATAATTGGATTGTTGTTTTAGAAATGCGGATCACGCTTGACAAAGCTAACGCCATCTTTTTTCAAATGTTGTAGTTGACATACTTAAGAAGTGTTAATCCTAATTTGTTCAACCTTGTTGAAAGTTAAACAGGTTCAAGGCTGATCAGCACCGAACTGCGTTAAAGCATTTTAAACATGATTTTACCACCCGATATTGGGAGCATAACGGACGGTGTGCGTTTGTGTGCTGCCGCCACTTTCCACAGGGATGTTGACCAAGGCGGTTTTGAGATAAATGGCTTGCGGTTTTTCCAGACTTCGCACTGTAAGATAAAATTCCAGTTGAATCATTCCATTTGCAAGCTGCTCCGGATCGAAGTCAAATTCAACTGAACGATCGGTTGCATTGAAATCCCTTACGGTAATACCGGATACACCATCAGAGTGGATTTCATTTTGCGCGGATATTATGACCTCATAACCTGGAATACTTACTGAAATTGTAACGTGATTCATCCCATCGGCAGCCTTTAGAGTTTCCAGGAAAACTTTTTCGCCCGTATTGGGTGCATCACCAAATCTTGCAAGTGCATTGAATGCGGTGAGCTGGAGTGTTTTGGTTTTGTTCTTTTTGCCAGAAATAATGCGCACCAAGTGATTGTAAGAGTCAAGCACAAACAGCTTATCACCGGATGCAATAATGTCCTGAGGAGAGTAAAATGCTGCCGCATTCCGTTTTCCATCCTGCCATCCGCTCTTAGTATTTGTGGTCAGCGGTTCGAGTTCGCCATTTTTTAATTGCAATACCTGGTTGGTAATGCTGTTGGTGAAATACCAACGGCCATTGGATTTTACAGCAGATGAAATTCCTTCAGCAAGGGAATTTGTAGTGGCATCAATCATCAAAGCGACTGAGCCATCCAATCCAACTTCGTAAACCGAACCATCGGAATTCACTACAGCCAAGGACGTGTCGCTAGCTATGGAAAGATTTACAGGAAAACTGAATGACAGGTTTTCGAGTGGTCGTGATGGAATGGTTGCATACTTCTTTACTACATTTTCCTGCGGATTGAATTCGTAGATGCAATTATCCCATGCGGAGGCGATGTAGAGTTTTTTGTTGCCGGATAGCACATCTGTAGGCAAGCCAATTTCAATTGTTGTTTTCGGATTTGCTTTTTTCGATTTTGACTGAAGTACAGCGGGACCGAGAATTGTTTTCACTTCCCTTGTTTTGAAATCGGCAGCACAAATCCGGTTGTTGTAGGTATCAGCGATGTAAAGCACATCGGTGTTTTCATCATAAGAAACACCACCGGGGTTATTGAACTGTGCGTTGCCGAAAGTTCCATCCTTTAAGCCCTTGCTTGTTGATCCAATCGCCACGTTTGCCTCACCATCACTATCAACCACTGCAATTCGATGGTGGCCGGCATCGGAAATAAACATTGTTCTGCCGTTGCTGTTGAAATCCATGTAGTGCGGAAATTTGAAAAGACCATCGGCTTTTGTGGTCAGAATATCATCACTGGTCAATTGTGAGAAACTCAATTCGGCCGCTTTGCGGTTCCACTGAAACAAGGTGTCCAGGGCTTCGAGTTTTGTTTGCTGCATTTCCTCTTTTGTTGTTCCGAAAATGTAAAGTTTTCCTTCGCGCAGCATGGTTACGTGCGGAACCTGTTGTGGTTTGGAAACCTTGAATGTGTTGAAATCATTCACAATTACAACCGGGTGCGAAATTCCGCCTTCAAAAAGAAACCGCTTGAAGCGATCAAGCGAAAACGTCTTGTCTCTTTTCACTACGCTTATGAGTTGCACCTCCTGATGAGTGTGCGCCATTGCGTTGAGCCAGTCTGTATTCTTCGAGCAGAGTGCGCAGTCTTCTGAAATAAAATTGAGGACAACAATTTTGTCATCCAGAGTATTCAAATGAATCGGAGTTTGTATGTTAATCCAGATGGCGTCAGCAGGAAATTCATCGCGCTCTTTAAGAATTGGGGTTTGACGGTTTATCTGTGCGCTGATGCAGGTTGAGCAGAGCAGGGCAATGGCAAGCATGCCATGACGGGTTGAGAATCTTCTTTTGATCACGATGATAAAACCTTTGAGTATGAAAATCAGCAAAGGTTCAACTCTTTTTTTTCTTGCTGTCTTTCGCAGGAGTTGGTTTGGGTTCGGGCACATATTCGATGCGTAGTTTGTCGAAGAGATTGCCCGCAGGAATTGCAAAACCAATTCCCTCAATACCGTAGCCGATGTATTTCGCATTCACTATGCCCAACAGTTTTCCATCGGTTGAAACAAGCGCACCACCGCTGTTTCCACCATTGATGTATGCATCGGTCTGGAAGTATTGCACATCGTGGAATGTTCGGTTTCCGCTAATGATGCCGCGTGTAACGGTTTGACCCAGCAACGTATCGGCCGGAGTCCCGATAACCATTACCTCATCTCCAACTCCCAATGTTGAAACGGAAACCGGAGTAAGTGATTTCAGGGCGGTGGATGATCGAAGTTTAAGGAGTGCGATGTCGCAATCAGCGTTGAGGCGCAGCACATCAGCAGAATCCACGCGGCCGTCATAAAATTTTACCCGCAGTGCTTTTTCCTGATCCACCACATGATGATTAGTGACCATGTAGCCGTCCGATGAAACTACACAACCGCTTCCGTGTCCTTCACCAACTATTATAGTGACCACTGCTTCGCGCCAGTCTTGCAGTGCAACGGAAGTTCCGCGCTTCAACGGAAGCAATGGATACATGTCGGGATCGACAAAATCAAAACTGGATGTGCTTTTGATTTTTGATTTCACTTCATCATCATCTAGAAATTTATGCAACAGATCGTTGATGGTAAGATCCAGCACTTCATCCATTCTTTTGGCAGCGTTGTGATAGTCCCAGCCTGAATCGTGTCGCACATGAATTTCACTTTCCACCAGAGGCTTTCCATACCATGAACGGAGAGTGCATTGACCGGTCAGGCTCACGAAATCCAAATAGCTCCCGGTGTATTGAAAGTGTATTTCCGTGACAAGAAGATCGAGTTTTAGGGAGTTGTTGTGGTCAGGAAAAAAAACTTCGCTGGTATCCAGGTGATCAAGTTCGGCCAGTTTCGTGCGGATGTTGTGCAGCAGGCGACTGCTGTATCCACTGAATTCTTCATCGCTCTTGTCTTCTTCGGTGGATACACCCTTTGATTTTTGACGAGCGTTTTCGTAGCTAGTCACAGTTATTGCACCTTTTTCCATTTCAAACTTTGCTTTTCCAGGTACGATGTACTTATCAGTAGAATCGCGATCTGAAGCAAGAAGTGAATGACTGCAAAGCAGGAGAAGCAATGGACAAATCAGTTTCATTTTGATTGTATTGTTAGTTGGAGTAAGTAAGTTTGAGCCTGTCCATGATGGAAGAAGAAGGCACTGCGAACGAAATGCCTTCTATGCCCATTCCAAGAATTTTTTCATTGACAATTCCCACCAGTTTTCCATTGCGGGTGATAAGTGGTGAGCCACTGTTGCCTGTGCTCACACGTGTATCAGTTTGCAGGTATTGAATATCATTTTCAGTTCGCTCACCGCTGATGTATCCGCGTGTGAGGCTTTGCGAAAGTTCTCTGTTGACAGGCGTTCCCACAGCAAACACTTCGTCACCTATATGCGTGTTTTTTATTTGTTCAGGGCGGATGGATGCAAGGCCTATGGTATCCACTTTCAACAATGCAAGGTTGCTCAGAGGATCGGTTCGCAACACAGTGGCATCATGTTCAGATCTTTCATAAAACTGAACTTTGAAATTTTTGTCCTGCTCTACGAAGCGATAGCTCGTAACGATATAGCCATCCGGTGAAATGACACAACCGCTTCCGTGACTGGATTCTTTTTCATCGGCACGATAAACGGTAACCTGGGCGTTCACGGTTTCATCCAGCGTACTCAACGTTTTAATTGGTTTTGAAATTTCAAGTATGCTGATTTCCTCGCGTTCTTTATCCAGGAGCTGGCGCATGGATGCCAGTGTTTCTACAAATCGTTCGTCTTTTAATGCCTTGAGCAAGGTGAGGTGAAGCACCTGAAGAATCTGGTCATAGTAATTGTTTGACCAATAGGATTGAATGGTAGCATCGGAAACTGCATTGGTGGAAATGCTCGTCAACTCTTTCCCGAAATTATCCAATATTTTCCAGCGAACAGTGGCTTCAGTATTTGAAAGCCTGTACCTCGTCAGGTAATGGATTTTCACAGTTTCAATTTCACAATTCAGTTGAATGTAATTCTGGTAGGGGATGAATAAGGAAGTCAATTCCACTTTGAGACTAAGCTCATCGAGTTTTTCATCAATGAAAGGAGTTACGTTAATCTGGCTTTCATCCTCTTCATCATCATCATATGTATCAACAACCAAATTATTTCGTCTTGAAACCCAATTTTCGTAATTCGAGTAGTTAGCGTATTCCAGCGATTTAATACTGAGTGAATCCAGCCCGCTGTTAGTGGCCACGTAAAGTTTGCCCAAATCCAATGTTGGAAATGCCTCCAATGCTCTAATTATATATGCACGCTGGTGCATTTTGGTGCCGCCTGCCGCATGGTCCATTATTAAAGGATAAATTAAAACCACTGTTGCGGCCAGGTCGGGATAGAACAAGGGATCCCGCTTGCGAGGAACTTCTACGGAAGTGCGGCTCAGGTATCCTTCCTTTTCAGCTTCAATGATCAATGGCCTACGCTTGCCGACACGGTGTTTCCCTTCATTTATTTCTTTACCGTTCAGGTAGAGTTGCACTCCTTGCGTTTCTGAAGTAATGCTGACTTTCTGTGTACTGAAGATGGCACAACAACTGTTGAGAACAATCGGCAACAAAAGCAAAAGGAAGTAGCTCTTTAAAATTGCAATGATTCTTTTCATCTTGATGAATGCTGTTTTTGATGAAGGATATAAAATTTATTTCTTGTATTCTACTTTCAGGCGTTCGTAGATGTGGTGTGCG
Source organism: Flavobacteriales bacterium (assembly GCA_034408895.1). Lineage (GTDB taxonomy): Bacteria > Bacteroidota > Bacteroidia > Flavobacteriales_D > Sanyastnellaceae > UBA4660. The sequence continues at coordinate 92,820 of JAWXCI010000005.1, read as the reverse complement.
GGAATGGCAAATCCAACGCCCTCCACACCTAGCCCCATTACTTTGGAACTGACCACGCCCAGAAATTTTCCATCTTTTGTTACTAGTGCACCGCCACTATTTCCCGGATTCACTTTTGCGTCAGTCTGCAAATACATGCGGTCGTCCACGGTTCTTTTAGCGCTGATGATTCCCTGTGTTACTGTTTGACCCAGCGAGGGGTCGGCTGGTGTTCCAATCGCGTACACTTCATCTCCAAGTGCTACTGAAACTTTTTCCTGTGGCACCATCGCAGTCAATCCTGTTTTTCCGGTGCTTATGAGGGCGAGATCGTATATGGGATCGGTACGTTCAACGTTTCCCTCGACTTTCGTTCCGTCATTCAATATCACGGTCACTTTTTTCTCCTTCCCCACCACATGGAAATTGGTGACCACGTACCCATCGCTGCTCACAATGCAACCGCTACCATGTCCTTCTTCTGTTTCAATGGTCAACACTGAGTTCATCAACTCGGTGAATCCCTTGGCTGGTGTGACAGGTTTTTTCAATTCCACAAATTCCTTTTTTGTTATCTCAGCAATTTCTGCATCGCGTTCTTTAATAATGCGGGCTACTTCTGCATCGTTGAGGAGTTTAATGAAACCATCCAGCAGTGCATCATTGATGATAAAGTCTGCGCGGGTGGAATTGGGGAACGGGTTGCTTATGCCCCGAATGTCCACGGCATGAAGTTCCACACCGTGATAATCCTTGACCACGAACTTCAGGTCAACTTTTGCATCAATGTAGCTGCCTACTCCACTTTCGTTTGCCTCTATCTTATCAAGTGTGCAGTCAATCAATAAGCTGTTGTTATAGTTAGGAAAAAATCGCTCGGTTGTATCGGTGAAATGAAGGTCGCTCAAGCTTCTGTTCATACTAGCGCGAAGTCCGTAGTTGAGGTTTTTGAAGGCCTCATCGTTGCCGCTGGAAAATGTGGGCCGCGATTTTTTCTTTTTCTTTTCGTTAAGGAAATAGTTGTACACCACATCTCCCTCTTCCAGATCAACCACGGCATCATCCACCAGGAAATACTTGTCAAGTTCACCACGATCGGGCAATGGTTCCAGCGCTGGAATGGTGACTTTCGCCTTATGTGCCCTGAAACCTGTCCCATAAAGATCGAGATAAAGGAAGTAAGCACTAACTGCAACTCCGATACCTGCACCTGCACCAGTGCTATAGGTGGTTCTACCGAATCCATCTTCAACTTGGATGGCTGAACCGATGACTGCTCCCAATGGAATTGGCAGCAGGTCTCCTATAATCATCGCATCAATCGTGTTGGGAATGAGGACCACATTCCTACGCCTGAATCCTTCCTTTTCTGCGGAGAGCACGTACGACCAAGTCTTCTGGATTTTATGCCGGTTGTTTACGATGATGTCATCATCGCATTTGAGGGTTGCGTCTTCCGTTTCGCAATTCACACGGATGGTTTGTGTCCTGAACGTCATGGCGCAACTGGACAACAATGCTGAAGCAAGGGCTGCCACGAGCATGTAATCGAGGATTCGAATGTTCAAGCTTTAAAGTGGTGTTAGGTAATAAGCGACAAGGATAGTTGAATCCCCTATCATTTCCGCATTTGGCAAAAAAAAAGGAACCACAATGGGTTCCCTTTTATTGTTTGTTTTTTGAATTTCTACTTCAATTTTTCCACCACTGCATTAAATGCACTGGTGTGATTCATGGCCAGGTCGGCCAATACTTTGCGGTTGAGTTCGATTCCGCTTTTGTGTAGTTTGCCCATAAACTCGCTGTACGACATTCCGTGTTGTCTTACACCGGCATTGATGCGCTGTATCCATAATGAGCGGAAATTGCGCTTGCGCAACTTGCGCCCTATGTAGGCGTAGCACAATGCTTTTTCCACTGAATTTTTGGCTACGGTGAACACGTTTTTGCGCGAACCGAAATAGCCTTTGGCCATCTTCAGGATTTTTTTCCTCCTGGCTTTCGATGCAACTGAATTTTTACTTCTTGGCATTTTGTTTTTTGTTTTTTGGTGATGGCGTTCACACTTTACGTATGATGCTTGATGCCACTTACCGGGTTAAACTTTACCGTGCTCCTTTTACTTTGTGGGGGCGAGCAACTGTTTCCTGATTGATTTCGCGTTGGTAGGATGCACGAGGGCCGAATTACCAAGAGCACGTTTGCGATCTTTCTTTTTCTTGGTAAGAATGTGCCTCATGTAAGCATGCTTCCGCTTAATCTTTCCTGTACCGGTGAGCTTGAATCTCTTCTTGGCACCTGATTTTGTTTTTGCTTTTGGCATTTGAACTATTTATTGAATTATTGATTTATTGCTTGTTGAATCCTGATATCCGCCTGCCAGCGGGGCAGGGCAATCGGTATGAAAGTCGGCTATTGCCTTTTGCTTTTTGCTTATTGTTTCTTCTTCGGGTTAATGAGAACAAACATGCGTTTGCCTTCAAGTTTTGGAAGTGCTTCGGGTATGCCTACTTCCTCTAGTTCCTGTACGAACTTCAACAACAACACTTCGCCACGGTCTTTAAACACAATGCTCCGTCCCTTAAAAAAAACGTGAGCTTTCACTTTTGCTCCTTCCTTTAAAAACTCAAGCGCGTGTTTAAGCTTGAAGTTGAAATCGTGGTCGTCCGTATTGGGGCCGAAACGGATTTCCTTGATGGTAACGTTTACCTGTTTTGACTTGATTTCCTTTTGTTTCTTTTTCTGGTCATATAGAAACTTTTTGTAATCAACTATGCGGCAAACGGGTGGAACGGCACTGGCAGAAATCTCCACAAGGTCGGATTCCTTTTCTTCCGCCATGCGCAGTGCCTCACCTAAGGTAAAGACTCCCTGTTCAACATTTTCTCCCACCAGCCTCACTTCTTTTGCGGTGATGCGATGGTTGATTTTGTGCTCAGGTTCTCTTTCGACTCTGCGCCCTCTGAAGTACTCTTTTTTAATGCGACCTCCTTTTTTTGGTTGTTGTGTTTGCGGCCCTATGAGGCCAGCATTTGTTTTATTTCCTCGTTCACTTTGCTTACAAAATCGGCAATGGACAGCGAACCGATGTCACCTTCTCCTTTTTTCCTTGCGGAAACGGTTCCGGCTTGTTGTTCGGTATCTCCTACCACCAGCATGTAAGGGACTTTTTCGAGCTCCGCATCGCGGATTTTCTTGCCTACTTTTTCGTTTCTTTCGTCAACGAGGGCGCGAATATCGTAAGAATTCAACTCCGCAGACACTCTTTGTGCATAGTCGTTGAATTTTTCTGAGACTGGAAGGATGCGAACTTGTTCTGGTGTGAGCCACAGTGGGAACTGGCCTGCGCAGTGTTCAATCAATATGGCCACGAAGCGTTCAAGCGAACCGAAAGGTGCGCGGTGAATCATTACGGGACGATGCTTTTGGTTGTCGGCACCGGTGTATTCCAACTCAAAACGTTCGGGGAGGTTGTAATCAATCTGCACCGTGCCGAGTTGCCATTTTCTTCCAATAGCATCGCGCACCATGAAGTCGAGCTTGGGGCCGTAGAAGGCGGCTTCTCCATATTCCACCACGGTTCTTAATCCTGATTTTTCAGCCACTTCCTTTATCTGTGCTTCGGCTTTTTCCCAATTCTCCAACGAGCCTATGTATTTGCCGGGATTGTTGGGGTCGCGCAATGAAACCTGTGCAAGAAAGTCGGGGAAGTCGAGGGTTTTGAAAATGTAAAGCACGAGTTCTATGACTTTGGCTACTTCTTCGCCCACCTGTTCGTTCGTACAAAATATATGTGCATCATCTTGAGTGAAACCGCGCACTCGTGTGAGGCCGTGGAGTTCTCCCGTCTGCTCATACCTATATACTGTACCGAATTCGGCCATGCGTATGGGAAGGTCGCGGTAGGATTTTGGTTCAGCTTTGTAAATCTCGCAGTGGTGGGGGCAGTTCATTGGCTTGAGCATGTATTGCTCGCCCTCCTGTGGTGTGTTGATGGGCTGAAAACTGTCCTTGCCGTATTTCTCCCAGTGGCCGCTGGTTTCATACAATTCCTTTGAGCCAATATGAGGTGTAATCACCTGCACATAACCCATTTTTTTTTGCGCAGCGGTGAGGAATGCAACGAGCCTCATGCGCAGGTCGGCACCCTTGGGCAGCCAAAGCGGAAGTCCACTTCCCACCTTTTGTGAGAAATGAAAAAGGCCGAGTTCTTTCCCCAGTTTTCTGTGGTCGCGCTTTTTGGCTTCTTCCAGTTGAACGAGGTATTGCTCCAGTTCGCTTTGCTTGGGGAAGGTGATGGCATACACGCGGGTGAGCATCTTGTTTTTTTCGTCACCGCGCCAATAGGCTCCGGCTACGTTGAGCAGTTTTGCAGCTTTAATGAAACCGGTGTTTGGGATGTGCGGCCCACGACACAGGTCGGTGAATTTGCCCTGTGTATAAAAAGTGATGCTGCCATCTTCGAGGCCATCTATCAATTCGAGTTTGTAAGGGTCGGCTTTTTCAGTGAAATATTTTATGGCTTCGGACTTTGAAATTTCCTGTCGCTTGTACTCGTTTTTTTCGCGGGCGAGTTCAAGCATTTTCTTTTCCACCTTGTCGAAATCGGTTTGCGAAAATTCTATCCCTCCAAAATCCACATCGTAGTAAAAACCATTTTCGATGGGTGGGCCTATGGCGAATTTGGTTCCGGGATAAAACGATTCCAATGCCTCGGCCATGAGGTGGGCGGAAGAATGCCACATAGTGCTTTTGCCACCATCATCATTCCATGTAAGAAGTTTCAAAACACAATCCGAGGTAAGCGGGCGATTGGCATCCTGCACTTCGCCATTTATATCGGCACTCAATACATTTCTTGCCAAACCTTCGGAGATGGACGTGGCCACCTGCATGGCGGTGGTGCCGCTCTCTACCTGCCTGCTGCTTCCATCGGGAAGGGTGATTGTAATCATCTTTCTATGAAAAATTTTGGGTGCGCGAAAATAGCGTTAGCTATTGAACGATTTGAATCACGAGGCGGATTAAGGATAGCACCACATGAACATTCCGTTTTTCTTTCCTTATTTTTTGTATATAGAAACGTTGATATGTCCGCTTCGCCTGCTCAACAGAATGACGATCCACCCGTGGTGGCCCTACAAACGGGCCATTGGGATGTAAACCGTTAATCCATAATTTATAATCTAGGACTTATTAAATACCAACATCGGAACTTTGGCATTGAACGAATATTCGGCTGTTTTACCGGAGAAAAAGATTCTATCAAAGAGACTTCTGTTCTGCTCTGTAAACATTATCAGCATTGATGGCTTTGATTTCCTTATTGCCGCTTCAATATTTGAAATTAAAGTTTCGGCAAGATTTATACTTTCCAGGTGCAACTTGATGTTGTGCTTTGAAAATTTTTTCATTGCTACATCCATTATTTTTCTATCACTGGCTATTTCAACGAAATAATTGAAATGGAGTAATTCCACTTTGGCTTTCAATGGTTTTGTAAACTCAACTACTCTCTTCAATTCCCTTTCCAGATTAACAAGGTCGGATGCGTATAGAATGCTTGTTATTTTGCTTGGACGATAATTGCGTGGTATTGCAATTACCGGCACTGTTGAATGATTAATAAGACTGGAAGTATTTGTGCCGAATATTTTTCGCACCGTTCCTGCCCCCCTGGTGCTGATACAGATAAAACTGAATTTATTTTCCCGGGCATATTCCCAGATATTGCTGTCTGTAGAAACAGAACGTTTTACCACACACTTTATGTTTTTGCCAACAATCCCAAGGTTTTTATAAACTGATTCGATAAATTGATTCAGCTTCTTTAGAATTTTATCCGATTCTCCTTTTTGATAAGCTTCAAAGGTTTCATCATTCCATGATGAAGGTTTCATAATGTAATAGGAATGAAAAAAAGTCAACTCATATTTATTCTGCGATGCTAACTGAACAGCAAAACGCAATCCCGCTTTTGAGTTGGAGGAGAAATCGGTGGTAACAAGAAGTTTATTCATTATTTTTTTTATTTATTATGTTGACTTATAATTAAAGACTTGCTGCAAAGAGCGGTCTCTGTTATGCGTTGGTGCTGCTCTCGGAGCGAAGATGTGCCGGCCCATGTTGCCGTCATTCTTTCAGTCTGCTATTTTAAGTAAGCCGAATACATCCACACTAATTTTTCCTGTTCACGGATGTAGTCACTCATCAGTGCGTTTGTGCCTTCGTCTCCTGTCTCAGCTGAAAGATTGAGCAGTTCCCTTTGTTCAACAATGAGTATTTCAAACGCCTCTAAAATTGTTTGAATGCCTTGCTTTCCGTCAGAGACATCTTTTATACTCTTGATTTTTGCTGTGCTTTTGTAATCATCAAAAGTGTGAAGTGGTGTTGCATCCAGTGTCAAAATTCGTTCTGCCACTTCATCCACTTTCAATAGCAGATTGGTATAGAGTTCTTCAAACTTTAAATGAAGTTCAAAAAATTTATCCCCTTTGATGTTCCAATGTAAACCCCTTGTGTTTTGGTAGAACATCATGTAGTCAGCCAACAGATTATTCAAACTGTCTGCTAACTGTTTGCTCTTTGTCTTATCAAGTCCTATTTGATTCTTGATTACCATTTTGTTGTGTTATCTGTGATTGTCAAAATTTATCCCTATAGATTTCTTGCAGTCAGTTTATAGTTCATGTGACCCTAAGCATATCGCAAGCGAAAGTATTCTCTGTCTTTAGAGTTGCAATCTCCCTGAAGGAAACCACGAGTTACTCCAAGCTAAATCCGTGTGATGGAGTTCTAGTTAAACAATTTAAGATGACAAAGCCTAACCCACTTTAATCCATTTCTTGATTTAAGGCACTTTGCGTTTTTGTCAACTGTCCATTTATCATGGATTGAAAAGTCAGAACTGTAGTCTTTTAGTACAACAGTGTTTCCATTCAATGTCCAGTTTCCCTTTATGTCTATGGCCCTTGCCGGATTAGTATTACGCAAATAGTGAAAAGTGAAATCTTCATTGAGGGTTAATTCAACCTTCGAGGAGTTTAGCTCACTACAGTTGCAAACACCATAAATTCCGGTCTTTACATTGTCAGTTGGGGTGTTGTCTTTGAAAGACAGTGTGGTCAAAACAGCAAGCACTACCACAATAATTTTGATTCGTTTCAACGTTACCATTTTTTTGTTGTCAGTGATTAGAGTGCTGACACCGCACTTCTTTTGTTTGCCTACTCTGGTCGGTTTTCGGCTTATCCGTTTTTGTTTTGTCAAAATTACATGCGATTGGGGAAGTCTGGAGAATTACAGATAGAATGCATGTCCCGATAGCTATCGCGCCCAGCCACGGCAAGAAGCACATAGTACAGGTAGCCGTGGAGTTGTATGAAGACTCGCGGGAGAAACTGAAAAACGCACGGGCGGTGGTCACCATTGGATACTCGGCCGATGCTTTAGCCGCTGGCATCGAACAAATGGTTGATTCTGACGCGGCAATGCTTACTGATTGTTGGGCAGCATACCCCGAAGCAGCTAGTGAACGACCACATGTGGCAATGCCCTCAGAAGGTGGTGCCAACTTTCAGTTGCTGCACTGGCACATCTTCAACCTGGAAAAATTGGCTGCGCGGAATCCACCTCCGCGTTTCACCCAAACACTTGCAAGCTTACCTCGATGAATTTCACTACCGATTCAACCGGAGAAACCGCATCGCCTCATGCCCGCTTCGCCTACTCAACAGAATTACCATCCACCCGTGGTTGCCCTACAAACAGGCCATTGGGATGTAAACCGTTAATCCGTAGAACTCATTCCCCCCGTTGTGGTTTACTTGCTTCAACATTCTCACTGTTTACACTTTTTGGCGTAGGAAAAAGTTCGCATGACGAGGTGTTTGCTTGTCCTTTATGCAACCCGTTTTTTCACGCATTGGTCTTTCACCCGACACATAACTCATAAAATTAACTCCCGGCCCATAATCATGAAAAAACAAATTGCCATAGTCCTCTGCGTAGTTGCTATCAACGGCACAAAAGCCCAGATGTTCAATCCCCTGCTGGCCGATATGCTTCAGGATACATTGGACACTTATGTGGCATCAATTCCCAATATCAAAGGCATGTCGGCCAGCGTGCTGCTGCCCGGCCAAGGCATATGGCAGGGCACAGTGGGTGTCTCTTTTGCTGGGCAACCCATTACGCCAGATATGGAATTCGGCATAGCCAGCAATACCAAACTTTTTGTAGCCGCTGCCATTTTATTGCTGGATGAAAACAACACCATAAGCCTTGATGATTCGCTGCACACGTGGCTTCCCACACATACGAACGTCAATCCTAACATTACTATACGCCAATTGCTCAACCACACGAGCGGAGTTTCCGACCCCATTTTTATTGCTCCCCTTGTGAATGAAATCATGGCCAACCCCACACAGGTTTTTACACCCGATGAAGTGTTGAGCTATTTGGGCGCACCATTATTTGCTGCCGGCACCGGCTGGGGTTATTCCAATGTCAATTACATACTTGCCGGTATGGTTGCCCAAAGCGCAACCGGTTTCCACATTTCAGAAATCATTCGCGACAGCATACTCACACCGCTTGCACTCAACAACACTTTTTATGATGTGGAAGAACCGGAAGTGGGAACGATAGCACACCGCTGGTTCAATACTATTGATTACAGCGACACCTCACGGGTGGGATTGAATACAGCGGGTGGATGTGCCGGTGCTTTGTTCTCGACATCGGCTGATATGGTAAACTGGTATCATGCACTAATGAATGGCCAGATTCTCGATGCACAATCATTTGCAGAGTTGACTGATTTTATAGACACTCCCGCAACCTATGATTATGGATTGGGATTGGAAAGCAGGATATGGTATAACCACCCTACATGGGGCCACGGAGGCTCCACCTGGGGATACAAAAGCAAGATGCTATACGATCCCTGCATGAATGCAGTGGTTTGTGGTTTAACCAACTCGTGGCCCGCTGGTTCCGATGCCGTAGTCCTGAAACTCTTCAGTGTCCTGGTAAATCATCTGCCCCAGTGTGGGGCAATTATTTCGGGGCCGGAAAATGTTGCCCAGGGAGATAATGCCATCATCTATACGGTCACCGAAATTCCAAACGCCACTTCCTATGTGTGGACATTGCCCGAAGGTGCAAGCGGTACGAGCAGTACAAATAGTATCTCCGTTGATTACAGCACATCGGCTGTTTCGGGAGATATTGAAGTAGTGGGAATAAATGAATATGGAAATGGTGCACCTTCAACGTTGGCAATAACGGTAAACGAATTGCCGCCTGCTCCCTGCCCGGGCGATTTCAACTTCGATGGCACAATCAACACCTCCGATTTATTGTTGTTCATGAGTGGGTTTGGCTGCGTTGCCGAATGCGCATCCGACATGAATAATGATGGAAACGCCAATACCTCCGACCTTCTTTTGTTCATGGCGCTTTACGGAAGCATTTGCCTGTGAGAAGAAATTTCGAATGATGAATTACGAATGACGAACTCACCGCATTCGTAATTTTTACTGCTGTCAATTGAAATTCGCTACAGAAAAATATTGATGCTGGAAAGAGGAAAGGGCATGTGGTGCTGGTGAGGAAATCCTACTTCACCGCAATTTCCTTCCCGGACAAAACTCCTTTTACATCTGGCCGAAAGTATCCCGCACCTTTCATCACCTTGCCATCTTCGCGGTAAATGGGTTTGCCGTTTTCATCCAGCTTGCTCATGTTCGAGCGTTGAATCTCTTCGAATACCTCCGCAATTTTCTGTTGAAGGCCGTGCGCATTGATGGTGCCACACAGGATGTAAAGAATATCACCAAGCGCATCAGCAATCTCGACAATATCTCCGCGCTGCACTGCTTCAAGGTACTCTTCGTTTTCTTCCTTCATCAGGTTGTAACGAAGCATGAATTCTTTTTCGTCCAAGGCACCGGTTGGTTCGTGTCGCACAGGAAGTCCGAAGGCTTCATGAAAAGTTTTTACGTGATTGATAGTATCGGTAAGAGACAATTTTGAAGACATGATTTGTTTTGGAATTTGCGCCAAAAGTATTTGCCTTCTGCACTGGTTTCGGTCTTCACTTTTCAACGTATTGCTAACGGGATACATTCATTTTTTTATTGAGCATTGTGCTTAACAATCCTTAACCGCCCGGTCATGACCTCCGGAAAGTGGTTTGTTTCAATTTTGCAGTGCGTTAGCAACACTTACGTTAGTCTTTAACATTTTTGCAGCCGCTTTAAAAGAAAAGAATATGGAAATGGAACAACAGCCACCGCTTGAAGTGGTGCAGAATTCCGGCACACAGGCCAGCGACATCATTGAACTGAACAAGAGAATTGAACACGAGAGCGCATTTATAGATGTGCTCAAAATGGAGATGGATAAATCCATCATCGGGCAGAAGGACATGGTGGAAAAACTGCTTATCGGACTGCTTTCCAACGGACACATTCTGCTGGAAGGTGTGCCGGGACTCGCAAAAACACTTGCAATAAAATCATTGGCCAAGACTATTGATGTGGCTTTCAGCCGCATTCAGTTCACACCGGATTTACTTCCTGCCGATCTTGTGGGCACCATGATTTACAACCAGCAGAAGCAGGAGTTTTCGATAAAGCGTGGTCCCATTTTCTCTAACTTCATTTTGGCCGATGAGATTAATCGTGCTCCGGCAAAAGTGCAAAGCGCACTGCTCGAAGCCATGCAAGAAAGACAAGTGACTATTGGCAACGAAACCTTTTTGCTTCCTGAACCATTTCTTGTGCTCGCCACACAAAATCCTGTGGAGCAGGAAGGAACTTATCCGCTGCCCGAAGCGCAAACCGATCGCTTCATGCTCAAGATCGTGATTGGATATCCCACTAAGGAAGAAGAGAAAAAAATTATCCGCAACAACATCGCCACTGCAAAATATCCCGAGCCGAACACGGTGATTCACCCTGAACAGGTTGTAAGGGCTCGTTCATTAGTGCGCGAAGTTTATATGGATGAAAAAATTGAGCAATACATCGTGGACATTGTTTTCGCCACACGACAACCTGAGAATTACAGGCTGGGGAATCTCAAAAACCTGATAAGTTTTGGAGCATCACCGCGGGCAAGTATTGCACTTGCCATTGCCTCAAAAGCCATGGCTTTTATCCGCCATCGCGGGTATGTTATTCCTGAAGATGTACGCTCAGTTTGTTTCGATGTGATGCGGCATCGCATTGGCCTTACTTACGAAGCCGAGGCTGAAAACATCACGCAGGAACAAATCATAAAGGAAGTGTTGAACAAAGTTGAAGTTCCGTGATAAGATGGAGGCATCAGAACTTTTGAAGAAGGTTCGCGCCATTGAAATAAAAACACGCGGTCTTTCTTCTCACATTTTTTCAGGTGAATATCACTCGGCATTCAAAGGGCGGGGCATGGCTTTTTCGGAGGTACGTGAGTACGTGCCTGGAGATGAAATCAGGAACATTGACTGGAATGTGACCGCACGCATGGGTCACCCGTTTGTGAAAGTGTTTGAGGAAGAACGGGAACTCACCGTAATCATTCTGGCCGATGTAAGCGCAAGCGGTGATTTCGGTACACGAAAACAATTGAAGCGGTCGCTCATCACGGAACTCACGGCTACGCTTGCTTTCTCCGCCATCCAGAACCACGACAAAATTGGAGTGATTTTTTTTTCTGATAGAATTGAAAAGTTCATTCCTCCTAAAAAAGGTAAATCACATATCCTGCGCATTGTTCGCGAACTTCTTCAATTCAAACCTGAAGGAAAGGGAACCAACATAAAGTCGGCCCTCGAATACCTGAACAATGTACAGAAAAAGCATTGCATCTGTTTTGTGATTTCTGATTTTCTGGATGAAAATTTTGAAAACGCACTTCGCATTACCTCAAAGCGGCATGATGTGGTTGCATTGCGTGTTTATGACCAACACGAAAAAATTTTCCCTGCTATTGGCCTTATAAAAATTGAGGACAATGAAACAGGGAAATCACTTTGGGTTAATACTTCAGGCAAAGCATTGCGCAGCCGTTTCATGAAGAACATTCAGCAGCGGGATGAGCAACTGAAAAGCATTTTTTCCAAATCGGGAGTTGATGTAGCTCAAATTGCAACTGATGAAGACTACGTGAAGCCACTGATGAATCTTTTTAAACGCAGAGCAAGGTGAAAAGAATTGACAATGAACAATTGACAATTGACAGTTACGCAGGCTTAAATTTCAGGTTGCTGAAGTCCTGCATTCCGGCCCATCTGGAAATATCAGTTTCGATGGTTTGCAGAACTCTTGTTGTGGTTCTAGTTGCATTTTTTCATTTGTCGCTTTTCAGCAATGCCCAGCAAGCACTCCTCCTTCTTGAAGAGGACACCATACAAATTGGCGAGCCTACTCAATTAAGACTGCGACTCTCTTTCAGCAAGGAAGTGGGAGATGAAGTTTATTGGCCGCAATTCAGTGATACCCTTAATCGCCACATCGAAGTTCTCGAGCGAAGTAATGTGGATACAATACAAAGCATCAGCATCTACGACTTCACCATCGAGCAGCAAATTACAATCACCAGTTGGGATAGTGGTTTCTGGGCTATTGCCCCTTTCGAGTTCCTTTTGGGTTTTGATACAATTTCTACGGATTTTGTTTTCTTGGAAGTAGGAGCACCTGCGGTGGATACGGCTGCTGAATTCAAGGACATCAAGGATATTTATGAAATTAAACTTACATTTTGGGAGTGGGTTAAGAAATTCTGGTACTGGTTTGTTATTGCTTTGGCTGGACTATGTCTTATCATTTTTTTAGTAGTGAAAATGTTTCCGAAGAAAAAAAATCCGGCTCACGGGCAACAAATTGAAGTAAGAATTTTACCTTATGAACTGGCGATGAAAAAACTTGAATTAGTTCGAAGTGAATCATTGTGGCAAAATGGAAATGTGAAGGAATACCATTCACGGTTATCTGATATTCTCCGCGAATACATTGAATCAAAATATCGTGTGCCGGCCAGGGAAGAAATCACTACCAACATCTTGGGGGGTCTTGCAGCCAAACCGGTATCACAACATCAACTCAGTGAATTGGAAAACATTCTCCGGCTGGCAGACATGGTAAAGTTTGCCAAACAGAATCCGGATGCAACTGCCAATGAAAATTCGTACTCAGCAGCGAAACTGTTTTTGTTAGAAACTCATCAGGACGATAAGGTGATCTTATGATAGCAGGAAAAAAAATAGCATTGCTTACAACATTGGTATTGCTCAATGCCGCGGCTTTCGGAGCGTGGCTTTGGGTGAGACCGTGGTATGAGTATGCGCTGCCCTCAGCTTTCTGGTTGCTCATTCTCATCCCGGTTCTTTCGTTGCATTATTTTCTTTTTGAAAATGACCGACATGCCATGCTGAAGTTCACCCGAGTTTCAGCACTGCGCAGTCCGGCAACTATTTTTTATTCAGTTTTGCCCCACCTGTTTTTTGCAATACGCCTGGTTGCAATATGGTTTTGTGTAATTGCACTTGCAAGGCCACAGTCGAAAACTGATTTTGAAAGTTCGGACATAGAGGGCATTGACATTATGCTCGCCATTGACGTGAGTGAAAGTATGCTGGCAAAAGATTTCCAACCCAACCGACTCGAGTCGGCAAAAAAAGTGGCTGTTAAGTTCGTGGAAGGTCGTCCCGATGATCGCATTGGCCTGGTGGTTTTTCAGGCCGAGGCTTTTACTCAAGTCCCCCTGACCACCGACCACAGGGTGTTGAAAAATGCAACGAGCGAATTGAGGTCTGGCTTGCTTGAAAGCGGCACTGCCATAGGCATGGGACTGGCAACTGCTGTCAACCGGCTGAAAGAAAGCACGGCAAGGAGTAAAGTAATTATCCTGCTCACTGATGGAGTGAGCAACCGTGGTTCCATCAACCCTCTGGATGCCGCGGCCATGGCCAAGACATTTGGAATCCGCGTTTACACTATTGGCGCTGGCACCACGGGTCAGGCTTATCAACCCGTTCAAATTCGACCTGATGGTTCTTATATCTATGATTACGTGGACGTTGAAATTGATGAAGAAGTGCTGACGAAAATTGCAGAAATAACTGGGGGTAAATACTATCGGGCAACCTCTGAAAAAAAACTACAAGGTGTTTACCATGAAATAGATGAACTCGAGAAAACAAAATTTAATGTGACCCAGTTCAGCCGCAGGGCTGAGGAGTTTGAAAGATTCCTGTTTCCAGGACTAGTCATCCTCTTTGCTTCATTCTTTATTCATTCAATTCTTCTGCCCAGGACACCATGAATGCTGTACGCGATAGATACAAATTATGGCTGGTGTTCACCGCGGTGATTGCACTTGAGGTTTTTTTCTGGGCCATAGTCGCAGTGACATATTTCATAGTTGTGCCGCGTACGCCCACGCTGGATTTTCACAATGCCAATCATTGGTGGTTGTTGCTCTTGCTTCCTGTTTGCACAATTCTTTATGCGGTGAATGTGGTCAGGAAGAATATTGCAATCGGCAGATTTGCACAAAGCAATCTCGTCCCGTTTGTATTCCCGCAATTGTCCACTGTGCGATCTATCCTGAAATTTATCCTGTTTCGAATAGGAATGGCCTGTATCGTTATCGCACTCATCGGCCCTATGTTCGGCAGCAAGCTGGAAGAAGTGAAAAGCAAAGGCATAGACATTATGCTTGCTCTAGATGTAAGCAACAGCATGCTGGCCGAGGATGTTGAACCTAACAGGCTGGCTCATTCCAAACTTGCCATTGAACAATTGCTTTCAAAATTGCGTGGCGACCGTATCGGGCTGGTGGTTTTTGCAGGAAACGCATTTGTGCAAATGCCCATCACGAATGATTACGATGCAGCACGTCTTTTTCTTGAAAACATTGATACCAAAAGTGTAACAATGCAGGGAACAGCGATTGGCAATGCCATTCGATTGTGCGTTGAATCATTTGATACAAAATCGCCAGCGCAAAAGGTTATTGTGGTGATTACCGATGGAGAAAATCATGAAGACGATGCAATTGACGCAGCGAAAACTGCACTTGTCAACCACAAAATTCTGGTACATACCATTGGTGTTGGAACTCCTGACGGCACACTCATTCCTTTGTTCAATGAAGAAGGAAAGCAGACCAGATATCGCGTAGATGAAAACGGAAACTCAGTAGTAACAAGGTTGAATGAAGATGCTTTGAAGGAAATTGCAGAGGCAGGCAGCGGTACGTTCACCCGTATGGCAGGGTCGCTAACTGCACTCGCCAAGGTGGTAAAAAAACTGGACAGCATCGAAAAAAGTGAATTGGATAAAAAAGAATTTGCCGACTATGAACAACGCTATGGAATTTTCCTCGCTGCCGGAATTTTACTCCTTGTACTGGAACAAATACTTGCTGAACGAAAAGGAACATGGACATCAACATTAAACTTTTTAGAATAGATTTGAAAATGAGTTTCCGTCATCGCAACGTTTTAGCCTCGATTATTTCCGCACTGCTGGCTTACGGCACAAATGCCCAAACACACACCGAACTCGCCATTGCGGGCAACAAAGCTTTCCGCGATAGCAACTACACCGTTGCCGACAGTTTGTACCGCAGGAGTATGGAATTGAATCCTGATTTTGTTAAAGCCCAATTCAACCTCGGAGATGCACTTTACAAATCCGATAAGTATGATGAGGCTATTGCACAGTTTCAGAAAATAAATGAAGCGACCATAGACAAGGAACTGAAATCAAGGGCAGCGCACAACACTGGTAACTGCCACCTTAAAAAGAAAGACTACGCCAAAGGGGCCGAAGCATTTAAGCAAGCCCTGCGCCTGAATCCTAACGATATCGAAGCACGGTACAATCTTCAGTACGCCCAAAAAATGTTGCAGCAGCATTTGTCACAAAACCAAAAAGGACAACAGCAACAGAATCCATCGCAACCCAAATCGGAACAAAAACAGGATCAGGAATCGCAAACACAAAATCAGGAACAAAAGGGAGAGCAGAATAGCGACCCTCAGCAGGATCAGAATCAAGAATCCGAAGCGCAATCAGAAAATAAAAACAAGCAAGGGCAGGAAAGTTCAGGTGGGCAAAACCAACAAGACCAGCAAAGTCAGCAACAAAAGCAGCAGGCAGCCAAGGAGGAGTATGCACAAGAACAGAAGGAATCATCGGGCAGTGGTGGGGAACAGCAACAACAGCACAAAAAACTGAGCGATGTGCAAAAGGAGCAAGCGCAAAAGTCTGCTCAACAACAGGAAGAAGAAATATCGCCAGGTGAAAAGGGCGAGGGTGCAATGAGGGAAGGTGAGGAGCCGCAAGCCAGGAGTGAAGAACAGAAAGCAGAGGACATGCTGAAGGAAATCCAGGCCGAACAGGAGAAAAGGGAAGAAGAAGAGCAAGGACAAAATGCTGCTGCCAATACTGATGAAGAAAAAAAGGACAATGAAAGCAAGGAGGCTGAAAAGTTGATGGCTCAGCCATCGGGGGAAAGTGGTGAAGAGCAAAACTCACCATCAGCGCAACAGCAGGTTTATGGCCAATCCACCAGGCAGAATTACTCGAAGGAGGATGCTGAACGCATCATGAAATCATTAAACAAAACTGAACAGCAAGTGCAGAAAAAAGTGAAAGCAAAACAATCGAAAGGAAAAACATCAGGAAGCAATAAAGACTGGTAATCATGAAACGATTTTTATCTTCGAGAGGATTTCTATACGTTCTTTTCTTCTTGAGCAGTATACATGCAAAGTCGCAAGACTTTTCATTCGTGGCAACGGTGAACAAGAATGCCATAAGCACAACGGAGAATCTTCAACTCACATTGAGAATAACCAATGCGAGTGGAAAAATTGCATTGCCGCAGTTGAAAGACTGGCAGGTGGTGGGCGGACCACAAACACGCAATGAAATGAACATGATGAATGGCAAAATGTCGAGTGCGTATTCTGAAACATATTTTCTGAAACCACTGAAAGAAGGCTTCATGATTATCCCAGAAATAACAGTGCAAACCGACAAAGGAAAACTCGCTACAAGGCCCATAACAGTTACAGTGACAAAGGGAGCAGCTATCCCATCAGCGCAACAAGGATCACAACCACAACAAACACCATCTTCATCAGGAGATTTTTGGGTGGAGGTGCAATTGAGTAAGCGAAAAGTATATGTTGGCGAACCTGTTCTGGCGACTTATGTTTTTTACAGTGCTTATGATCCGCAACACCTGGAGGAGGTAAAGTACCCCAAGCACGATGGTTTCTGGTCGGAGGAAATTTCCAATGACATAAAAGTGGAAACAACGGTCATCAATGGAAAGCGCTATGCTACAGCAGTTGTTCGTAGAGAATTATTATTTCCGCAAGTGAGTGGCAACCTGGATATTGATGGATTTGCACTCACGCTACTTGCTTCCAAAGGAGGGAGCTTTTTTTTCCGGGAAAACACCAGGCTCAAAGATTCGGCTCCCAAAATCACCGTTGAAGTAATGCCTTACCCGGCAAAGCAGCCTGCAAATTTTCACGGTACTTACTCGCCTCTTTCACTCTCTGCAAAAGCGGACAGAACGGAATTGAAAGCCAATGAAGCCATCAATCTTACAGTAACGATAAACGGAAAAGGAAACCTGAAGCTTCTTGAAGAGTTGCCTTACGAATTCCCGACTGACTTCGAAACTTTTGAACCCAAGGTGAATGACAATATCACCGTAAATGCAGGAGGCGAAAGCGGCAGCCGCACTTTTGAATATGTGCTCATTCCACGCACTGCGGGCGACTACACCATTGCACCGCTGTCCATTTCTTATTTTGATTATGAGACTAAATCATTCAAATCGCTTTCAACTGAAGCGCTCAATTTTAAAGTAACACCTGGTGACGCAAACAATGCCGGCAACTATACTTACGACTCGCGCAGCGATGTTCAACTACTCAGTCAGGACATCCGGCATATAAAAACGCAGCCCGTGGTTTTGGCAGGCAAGGGCAATTTGTTTTTCGGGTCAGTTGGGTTCTATGGCTTAATGGTTTTACCTGCCTTGCTTTTCGCGGCATTTGTTGTTGTCCGCAAAAGGCAAGATGCTGAAGAAGCCGATGAAACAGGAACCGGAAAACGTAAGGCGGGAAAATTATCAAGGCAACATCTACAGGCTGCATCAGGAATGTTGAAACAGCGCAACAGCGAGGGATTCTATTCTGAGCTTTCGCAAGCTATACATGGCTATCTCGCCAAAAAATTTGCGCTACCCCCAAGCGAACTCAACAAGCAGCGCATTGCAACAGAATTGGAAAACAGTGCAGGGAACACTTTATCGGAACAAGTGCTTTCCCTGCTCAATGAGTGTGAGGTGGCGAGGTTCAGCAAGAGCAGTTCTTTTCTGTCACCTCAACAACTTTTGGAGAAAGCGCACATCGTTATTGAATCGCTTGAAAAATTAATCAAACAGGAGGGGTCATGAAAAAGTTTATTCTCGTTGTAGTATGTCTTTCAGCGCTTCCTGTTTTTGCATTGAACAAAACAGAAGCAGAAGCAATTGTTGCTGAAGCAAACAAATTGTATGAAGCACAAAAGTTCCAGGAGGCTTATGAAAAGTATAAGCAAGCCGAAGAAAACTATACATCTTTTGGGTTGCAATACAATTTCGGAAATGCCTGCTACAAACTTGGTAAAATTCCGGAAGCCATTCTTCACTACGAACGTGCGAAAAAAATCAATCCCTACGATGAAGACCTGTACAACAACATCGCAGTGGCCAACCTGAAAGTAACGGATAAAATTGAGGCACTCCCTTCGCTGGGTGTTACTGATTTCTGGAACAACATCACCTCAGAAGGTTCTTTAAGCAAGTGGACTAGTCTGACCATCGCTTTCATCATCGCTGGTTTTGCATTGATGTCATTGTACATCTGGAAGAAAAGAAAGAATTTCAACCGGGGAGTGTTTGGCATTGGGGGATTGATGCTTCTGTGCGGGCTTATCACTTTTTCATTTGCCCAAACCGCCTACAACAGAATTCAATCAAATACCGAAGCTATCATCTTCACCAGCAAGGTGGATGTCCGCACCTCCCCCGATGAGCAGGCAGGCACTGCATTCGTGATTCATGCCGGAACAAAAATCTCTATCCGTACAGAAAATGCTGAATGGATAGAAGTGCGCATTGCCAGCGGCAACGTAGGCTGGATAAAAAAGGGAGACTCAATAGTTATTTGAGATTTGATGGGTTAGTGATTTATTGATCAGCGCTGGATGGAACTCTCAACGTGCCCTCCAAAAAAAATCTTTTGCCCTATCCGCTCTATCTTTCTACATTTCCCCCACCTTAAGCGAATCCATATTTTTCATTAACCTTCTAAAATTTTGTCCTATGCAAGTCTTTGATGAAAACCACATCCGCAACATTGTCCTCGTGGGAGGGGCGCACAGTGGCAAGACCACTCTTGCCGAAACCATGATGTACGAATCGAAACTGATAAACCGAAGGGGAACAGTGGAAGCCAAGAACACCGTGAGCGACTTCCATGAAATTGAACACGAGCGCGGCACATCGGTTTACGCCACGCCTTTGCACACGGAGTGGCGCAACTACAAAATCAACATTATTGATACTCCCGGACTGGATGATTTTATCGGTGAAATAATTGCGGCACTGCGTGTGGCGGACACCGCAGTGGTGATAATAAATGCCCAACACGGTGTGGAGGTGGGAACCGAGTTGCTGTGGAATCATGTGGACAAATACCGAAAACCGGTCATCTTCGCCATAAACCAAATAGATCATCCCAAGGCCGATTTCGACACATCATTCAATAGCATTCGGGATCATTTTGGTTCCAATGCTGTGCTGATGCAATATCCTGTAAACGCAGGCGAAGGATTTAATTCCATCATTGACTTGCTGAAAATGGTGATGTACAAATTTCCTGCTGACGGTGGCAAACCTGAAAAACTGCCCATTCCCGAAAGCGAAAAACAAACTGCCGGTGAATTACACAATCTCCTGGTAGAAAAAGCTGCCGAAAATGATGAAGAGTTGATGAGCCTCTATTTTGAAAAGGGAAACCTGGATGAAGATGAATTGCGCAAAGGACTTCACATAGGTATGCTCAATCATGAAGTGTTTCCAGTGTTCTGCCTCTCAGCATTAAAGAATATGGGAAGCGGACGGCTGATGGGGTTCATTGACAACGTGGCACCCGCTGCCCATGAAATGAAACCGGAAATTACCGTAGAGGGTGACGAATTGAAATCTACTACAAATGGCCCACCTGTACTCTTTGTGTTTCGCACTGAGTATGAATTGAACCTGGGCAAACTTTCATTCTTCAAAGTGGTGAGCGGTGAACTGAAGAAAGGAATGCAACTGAAGAATAGCAGCACCCAGAGTGTGGAAACGTTTAACCAACTATTTGTTATGGATGGTCACAACCGCTCTCCTGTTGATGTGCTGAAAGCAGGCGATATAGGAGCCACACTCAAATTGAAAAACACGGATACCAACCACACACTTCATGCAACGAACGGTGAATTAAAAGTGCAACCCATAGATTTCCCCAAACCTCGCATGACGGTGAGCATTGTTGCCAACAACAAAAAGGATGATGAACGATTGGGTGAAGTACTGAAAAAAATTCATGAGCAGGATCCTACTGTTCAATACGAATACAGCCGTGAGCTAAAACAATTGCTGTTGCATTGCCAGGGAGAACTTCACCTTGCCACCACAAAATGGACCATGGAGAAAGTTTACAGCATGGACGTTCGCTTCGAGAAGCCACGTATTCCCTATCGCGAAACCATACAGCGAGCGGCTAATGCCACTTACCGTCATAAAAAACAATCGGGCGGATCGGGCCAGTTTGGCGAAGTGCACATCAAAATTGAACCCTACTACGAGGGAATGCCAGAACCCACCGGTTTCAACATTCGCCAGAAAGAAGTGCACGACCTGGACTGGGGAGGCAAGTTGGTGTTTTACAACTGCATTGTAGGTGGTGCAATTGATATGCGTTTTATTCCTTCCGTATTAAAAGGCATTATGCACAAAATGGAACAAGGGCCACTAACAGGAAGTTATGTGCGTGATGTTCGGGTGATGCTCTACGATGGAAAAATGCATGATGTAGATTCTAATGACATCTCCTTCCAGATAGCAGCGCAGATGGCATTCAAGGAGGCATTTATAAATGCACAACCGAAATTACTGGAACCGATTTACGAAATAGAAGTGACCTCGCCTGCCGATGTAACCGGGGATGTGATGACCGACCTGCAAGGCCGCAGGGCCATCATAATGGGCATGGACGCCATAGGACGTTACACCAAAATCACTGCAAAAGTTCCGGCAGCGAATCTTTACAAGTACACCACTTCACTGCGTTCCGTATCTCAGGGCAAGGCATCTTACACTGGAAAATTCTCAGAATATTCACCCGTTCCACCCAATATCCAGGAAGACGTAATTGCTGAACACAAACATGTGGCGGAGGTAGAAGCCTGAAATCAAACACTAAGGAAAGATTATCCACTACAAAAAACTCCGGCATATTTCCGGAGTTTTTTATTGGATTGAAATTTCTTCAATCAACCGTTTGAGATGATAAACATCCAGTGGTTTTTCCAGCACTTTGAGCACCTGCTTGCTTTGTTCCGCCCGCTTTATATCGTTGCGGTCAATACTAGACGAAAGCATAAAGATGTGAAAGCTGGAGGTAAGATCGTCTGGCATTTTTGCAAACTCGTTCAGGCACTCGAAACCGTACATTCCCGGCATCATTATGTCCAGCAAAATCAAATTGGTTTTTGTCCGAAGCCCATCAGCATTGTCGGTGATATACTTCAGGAATAAGCGGCAGGAACTAAAGGAGAAAATGTGGTCAGTTAAGTCAGCAAGTTTTAGCAATTTGGTATTCACGGCAATATCAATGTCATTGTCGTCCACCAGCAAGATGTTGAGATGTTCGCGTACAATCATGATTTGTTTGGAATTTCCAGAAGAAAGCAGGTACCATTGTCCAGATCGGAGGTTACTGTGATTTTACCCCCCAGTTTTTCCACCGCCTCCTTCACTATGTAAAGTCCTATTCCGGTTCCTATGTTCTTCTGGCTGGTGCGGTAAAACATGTCGAATACATGAGGCAAATCGTCCGGTGAAATTCCAATGCCATTATCGGCCACCTTGATCACAGCTTTTTCCACGGTGTTGTGTATGGAAAGTAGAACAAAGGAATCTTCATCTTTTGGATTTTGAAACTTGAGCGCGTTGGACACCAGATTATTCAACACAATCCTTAGTCGCAATTCATCAGCCATGAAGGGTGTTTGCGGTTCGATTTCTTTCCTTAAATTTATTCGTTCGGCCCCATCGTAATGTGCCAAAGTGGCGAATACATCATCAGCCAGTTGGGAGAAATTGATCGCAGTTAGTATTTCTTCTTTCTTTCCGTTTTGGTAATAATGAATAATGTTTTGCACGAATGAATCGAGTTTTTGCACACTCTGTTCAATCATGTTGAAATACTCCGTGTGTTTTGCCGGATCGTTTTCCAGTTTGGACAGTTTGAGTATGCCCTTGATGGAAACCAGTGGTGCCCGCAAATCATGGGAGGCACTGTACACAAATTTTTCGAGTTCGGAATATGCTTTTTCCAGCGCTTGCTGTTTATCGTTAACCTGTCGCCTGGTTTGCAGCACTTCATAAGCATCTTCTATAGTAATGCGCAATTCGTTTTCGATCCAGGGCTTAGTTAAGTAGCGGTACACCTGGCCTTTGTTGATGGCATCAATCACCGCTTCAATATCGGCATAACCGGTAAGCAAAATGCGAATGGGTTCAGGAAAATCAGTGACGATCATTTCGAAGAATTCCACACCGCTGAGGTCTGGCATCTTCTGGTCAGAAAAAATGATGTGGATTTCACATTGGTTGAGAATCTGCACTGCTTCGGTGGCCGAAGTAGTAGTAAACACTTCGTAGTCTCGCCTGAAAAGTGCATGAAACGCAATGAGGTTTTGTTCCTCATCATCAAGATATAAAATGCGTACGGGGCTTTTATTCATCTAAGGGGGCAGTAAAAAAAGGCAACGCAATGCTTAAAAATTCCGAGGCAAAATTATTCCGAATTCGGTGCCTTGCCCAGTTTCACTTTTCACCTCTATTGTCCCGTTGTGCTCTTTTATTATGCCTGCAACTATGGAAAGACCCAGACCGGTTCCTTCGCCTACATGTTTGGTGGTGAAGAACGGTTCGAAAATGCGCGCCCTCGTTTTTTCATCCATTCCGCATCCATTGTCGCTCACCGTAATGCAGATAAATTCCGAGTTGTACGAGGATTTAATGCTGATTTGCCTGTCAGCGCCTTTTTTGTCGGAATTAATGGTAGCATAAAGCGAGTTGCTTACAAGGTTCATAAATACCTGTGTGAGTTTGCCAGGAAAGCAGTGCATATCTGGAAGCCCTTCATCCAATTCTTTAATAAGAGTTGCTTCACGACCTATCATGCTTTTCATTACAATGAGTGCAGACACGATACACTCATTCACATTTGCACTCACAGGAGTGTCGCGATCAGTATGAGAAAAAATGCGAAGCCCCCTCACGATTTCTGCAGTGCGTTTGGCACCTTCATCAATTCCATTCAGAAGTGTATCCACCTCAGTTCTTAAAAATTCTACATCGGTGGTTTTATGTTTTTCGCGGATAGAAGCAAGTTTGGTATGGTAGTCTGATTCACCGTTCAGTTTGCTATAGTCATTGAGCAAGGCTACCAAGTCGTGTACATCGCGCTTCAATGGAGTTACGTTGGATGAAACGAAGTTGATCGGGTTGTTAAGTTCGTGTGCTATGCCTGCAGTCATTTGTCCAAGCGATGCTAGTTTTTCAGCTTCGAGAAGTTTGCTTTGGGTGAGTTTGAGATTATGAAGGGTTTGGTTCAACTCTCCATTGGAGAGTTCCAATTCTTGTGTGCGTTCTTGTACCCTGCTCTCAAGGTTTTCGTTTTGATCCGAAATCATTTGCTGATTTTGTTGTAGCACCTGTAGTTCGCGCAATTGCGATTCTTCCTTTTCTCTTTTCAATTGGTTGATGCGATCGGCCAAACCAAATGAAAGTAGAATTCCTTCGAGAGCGGAACCTAGCGGCAAAGCATATTGAGTGTATTGGTTGTATGGAAGTATTCCAAAATCCTTGAATGCGAAAATGGTTACGGCTATAAGGAAAATTGTCCAGGCAAGGGTAAAATAGTGTGCAGACTTGTTGCCCCTAACTGAGGCTGATATCGAACAAATAAGTAAAATAAGTGAACTGGCCGCAGCAAAATTTATGAGGTTGTAGCTGAGGTTGTATTCTCCTGCCAGGCAGAAGCAAATGCTTATCACATCAACTGCAATGTAGCCATATAGAACCCTATGCCATATAGGAGTGTATTGCTTGGTTTTGAGAAAGTGCTGGGCAAACAAAATGGTAGTAATCCCACTCATTGCCCCAAAGAGGTAAACTGATTTTTCGGATAGCCAATACGAATCCGACCACAACCAGCGGTTTCCAAATCCGAAAAGCCCCGCTTGCGTAAGCGCAACAGTTACGAGGTAAATTACGTAATATGCATAGATGGATTCGCGAACTGCGGTGTAAAGGAAGAAGTTGTATATGATGAGCACCAGCATGATCCCGAAATACAGGAACAACATATTTTCAGTTTGGTTCTGTGCACTTTCAATATTCTTTCTCGATGAAATT
Source organism: Flavobacteriales bacterium (assembly GCA_034408895.1). Lineage (GTDB taxonomy): Bacteria > Bacteroidota > Bacteroidia > Flavobacteriales_D > Sanyastnellaceae > UBA4660. Next base: position 68,085 of record JAWXCI010000005.1, on the reverse strand, counting down.
TCGAGTGGAACAATCAATTGTTTGCCTGACTTTAATTTCAGTATGAACTGCCCGCTTTCTTGCGGCTTCAATCCTAAATCAATTACAAAACCGAGAGTTTTTCGGTGACTCAGCCGTTGTGGAATATTGCTCCCATCTTTAATCAGTAAAGCGAATTGTCCATCTATGCGGTAGATCTCAAGGGAATCTATTGCAGGGTTGTCAATTAGTAAATAGTTCGACAATGACGTTTGTGGAATGTTGACGGAAATTCGAATGTATTGCCACTCATCCGTAACACCAAGGTTTGGAGTATTGATGGTTGAAATTGTATACTCTTTGCTAAAAAATATGCTGGAATCCGTTAAGGTTTTAGAACCTGAATAGATTGCTATTTCTTTGAGCGGATCAACTTCATCTGTGGCAGCTGAAAGAGCGGACGTGCCGAAGAGTAGCACAAATACACCAACGGATAAAATAGTGTGGAAGATTGTGGGGGGAACCCAATATTTTCTTTTCATTGAAATACGCTTCTACGAAAGAAACAGGAAAAGTTTTCATTTTGTTTCAGGAGCATCGTAGATCATACTTTACCAGGAAATCACCCCTTGCCGAAGTTTCATTGAATGTTTGCTCCGGTTGAGAACACAATGACTGAATCCTTGACTTATTAAAAGCCGCAGCGAATTCAAGTTTGCCGACATCGGGATTGAACAGCACTATCGAAATGTATTTCTCAGAGGGGTAATGAAATCTTCCCTTGTCTCCTACTTCCTCCAAATCAATACATCCATTAGTCTTGATCATCTTTTCTGTGTATGGGGCTGAGAAACAATAGAAACTTTTTAGGCCGATCCTCCTCACAATCACTACCGAGCACATGCAGAGAAGAGGACTGATTCCTTTCCCTAAAACTTTTTTGGCATTCCATAAAGCGCAAACTTCAGCGGTTCCTTCTGGTCTGGCTTTATCAAACGAATTCACGATTTTTGGATCCAATTCAACAAGGGCCTCAATGAGTGGAATGGATTGTTGTCCGGTGTATTTGTGAATCCGAAGACCGCCAACAGTATTTCCTTCCATATCCTCCGCAAGAACAACCCACACATTTTCGTCATTCAACCATTTGGATTCAGAAGTTCGAAGATTGGTGATACCGTATTCACTAAGCACTCCTACATGACCCTCATAAAACTTTTGGCACGAGCCATGGTCCTCAATAGCGCGGAATGCACGAATCCGAAATTGAGCCTGAAGAATGCCGGCTGTTGATACTTCATTTTCGGTTGTATTTTTTTCTTCCAACACGCTCATTAAACAGGATTGTGATTTTTTCTTGTAACGTTTTGTATCGAAAATGCTGTCTTGTAATGAGCAAGCAGTTCCAATCTTGCACGGCCGGATGGTAATTCATTTCCAAGCAAAACTTCCTTCACAAGTTGCGCGGTGATAGCACCACCTGCGAGCACATCCGTTCCGAGTTGAGGCCAGTTGGAAATAGTTCTTCCCATTTCTGCCAGAGAGGCTTGCCCTCTTTCACTGAGTTGAGGTATTTCGAGAATGTTTGCCATGAGCAAATCCTTATTTGTGGAAATGTATTCCGCATTATAGTTTTCCATTGAAGTAAAGCCGTGTAAGATCTGGCGGCAACCATCCAAATCGAACCTTTCCAGGTCAATCATGAACGAATCACTTGTTTCCATGATAACCGGGATGCCCAGCGAACGGCACATGAATCGGACATGGATTTTCGTCTTCAGATCATCGCATTCTTCGGCCACCAGATCCAGATTTCCACCACCAGAAAGAAATTCTCCAATATTCTCGTTGTGTAAACCTTCGTGAAAGCACACCACTTTTAAGTAAGGATCAAGCTCCGCAATCTCTCTCGTCACCACCACTGTTTTTTTCACAGCAAGATTTGAAACGGATGTGCGTATGCGGTTAAGGTTGCTCAACTCTATGGTGTCCATGTCAGCAATGCGCAGTTCTCCGCCTATCCGTTCCATTGCAAGCGCAAGTGCAACCGACTGCCCCACTGATAAACCAATGATTCCAATTTTTTTTGTTCGCAACTGCGCCTGTTCTTCTGGTAGAATTTTGTAAAGATTTCTGACTGTCCGCACACGAATGAATTCTTCTTCATCCAGCAGATGCACGAGTACTTTCTTCCAGGGATAATAAACCCAGGTGCCATACTCTTCCAACGGACAACCTTTGAGGTGGGCTTTTACCATTTCACCTGATTCTTCAATAGAAAGCTTTGTTGTCGGATTTAGCAACTTCACAAGATCGGCAAGTTGCAATTCGATCTTGTCCTGCACTTTTATTTCAGGATCCGATTTCAGTAAAGAGGAAAGCAATGCCCAATCGTTAGCAAACTTCAACCTGAAAAACAAGGGGTACGCCTCATCATTTTCTGCGGCTACCCGCTGTTTCAATTCTTGTGTCAGGTTAAACATTGCGCTATAAAAAACAAATGCCGAAGCGTTGAATGCAACAGGGTGCTATGTGCCAAAACTGTGAGGCATCAAAACTAGAAGCTTTAAACGAAAAAATTACGAGTGTGGAAATACAGGTGCAACAATCAGCACAAATTTAGGCTCAAAGGCATAGTCACAATCTCTTAGTGTATAATGTACACAAAGTTGTGTAAATCGTTGATGAAGGTCAACTTGAAAATTTGCGAAAGGATGCTGTAGCGGTGTACTTCCCAGTCGGGTTAGAGCGTGTCCAGAACAGCCATCACGGCCTGGGAAAACCGAGGCAATAAAATTTTTTTTCAAAAAATGAAACCTCCCGCGAATTTCTTCCGTTGAAGGTGCAAGAAACAAATCAAACAAACACAATTTATGGCAGCAATGAACCCATCCCCTTTTATGGCAGCAACACCGGAAACCGTGATAGCGCCCCGCCCTCGTGTTCTCTATCTCGATGAGGATCAATTGAATCTCGACTCGTTCAAGGCCAATTTCCGCGATCAATTCGAGGTGTATCTCGCAAATAATCCTGTGGATGCATACAACCTGCTGGAAAAGCACGAGATCGAAGTAGTGATTACTGATCACAACATGCCCTCCATGACAGGTGTGGAATTTCTCGAATCCATTTGCAATGATTTTCCTAATGTGCAACGAATATTGCTCACCGGTTACACCGAACTTGTTCCCATAGTCGAGGCGGTAAACAAGGGCAAAGTTTTCCGCGTTATTACCAAACCCTTTAACATCAAAGAAATCCGCAACATGATTTCTGAGGCTTGGAATCAGTTTAGCGATATGATGGAAAAGGAAAAACAGATTCGGCTGCTCACCCGGCAGAACCAGCAATTTGAATTCATACTGCGGCAACGACTTTTGTCATAATAAAAACTGCTATTTTTTTTGTGGAATGTAGCCCTTGCATTGAAAATTGCAGGGGCTATTTCGTTTGAACCCGATAAGAAAAATCAACGGGATTGACGTTTAGTTCAATGAAAAATTCTTTTCCCCTTCTTTCATATTCCGGTATTGCTGCGCCAGCCGGGCCAGCATATCGCTAAAGGTTTTCATTGCTCCTTCCGTTTCTTCTGAAACCGGTTCTTTTTTGAGCCTCAGCACCAGCAATCCGTACAAACTTACCAGGCACGACTCCACATCGTTGGAGCTTTTTCCTCCATTGCGTTTCTGGTATTCCACAATATTGGGTTGTGCTCTATGGTGAAGGTCAAGGTAGGTTTTATCCTTAATCACGTTGAGTAGGGTATTGTGCAAAAAGCTCAATTCAAAAAGCAATTCGTGAACCTCGCTGATGTGACCGCGGTTTTCTACTTTTTCGCCACGCATTTTTTTCACCAATTCACGAAACCATTGTTTTTCGGTTTCAAAAGCCTCAGCCGATGGAGTGTAGGAACGCACAAAAGTGTCGAGTTGTTCAGCATCGAATTCCACAGCACGCACCAGGTCTTCCATCTGCCACATGAATAGCAGGTATTCAGCAATGTTCTGTTTTTGCTTTTGTTCAGCGAGGCTCATTTTTTTTCTATGGATGTTTTCTCCGCTTCGTATTCAGTATTGAGTCCGTTTACCACATCGGCTGTAATGTCGAAAGGTTGGCCTGCGTAAAGAATAACCTGTGCCAATTGCTGGTAGTTGAGCACCATGTCAATGTGGTGTTCTTGGGTATAGCCGGTTAGAAAATCCTGAATGCGTTTCATCAATTCCTTGTTGGTTTCTGCTTCCCGTTCGTAAAGGCTTCTCTCTTCTTTCGCCTGCATGTCCTGCATTTCATACTCCAGTTCCATAATGCGGTCTTGGATAGTTGCTGCTTCATCCTGCTGCAAAAGTTCGCCTTGCGTTTGCGCATAAGTCATTAGTTCCTCGTATTCTTTTTGTGCCTCAGCCATTCGTGCCTTTAGTTTTCCTTCGCTCGACTTCATCTTTAGTTCAATAGCGGATTTTTTATCCAGGAAGAATTGGTAGCGGGCCATTATAGTATCTCCATTGATGTAAGCGATAACAGGAGTCTGCACGTTGTTGCTATCACCAAAGGCCGAGTTAGCGGGCATTTCCATCTGGATTTCTTTTTCTCCCTTTTTAGCTTCTTCGGGAGTGAGCCTGTCCAGTTTTACAAAGAGGAATATGACCAAACACAAAAGCACTACTGAAAGCGCCAGCGAAATTTTTGAAAGCATCTTTTATGAATTTGTTTTTTGAAGTTGATCCATTGAACAGGAAAAGTCTTTTCTCATTTCCACAAACCGCGACATACACTTATTGATGAAGTCCACTGTAATTATGGCCTTCACGGCTTCGAGTCCGGAAATATGTTCCTGCGCAATTTTGTAAGTCTGTTTGAACTGGCCAATTTCCAGTTCGATAAAAAACTTATCGTTCCACGAGAAGATGGAAATTTTTATTTGTGGATGTGGTATAGTTGCAATGATGCGCAAAATGTTGTTGGATACTTTGCGCACAAAAATAAACGGCCCCCATTGCCCACTAAATCAACATCGCTGCCACTTCACTACACCCATCATGATGTGGCTGATCTGGTATGGGTAATAGGGAGCTGCCCCATGTTTACTTCAGAAGCGTCAAAGGGTCAATATCATATTCCGGATGAGGAGTGGTTCAGCAACCAGTTGGAAGTAAACGTAAATTGGATACGACAACTTGATGCTGACCCGCAACCGCTGCTCGAGTTTCTCCGTGAGCATCCACATAAATTACTGGGAAAGCGTTTCGAAACACTGGTTGAGTTCTGGCTGAAGAACAGCCCTGACTATGATTTTCGGTTTGCCAACGTGCAGTTGAAAACGGGTCCTGCTACTTCGGGCGAAATAGATTTTTTGTGTCGTGAAAAAGCAACTGGAGAATTCGTCCATTTTGAGGTTGCTTGCAAGTATTACCTGGCTACCACCAGCGCCTTGGTCTGGGACAAATGGATGGGCGCAAATGGAAATGATAGCCTTCATCACAAGATGAAAAAATTCGAAAAACAGTTTTTGGTGCTTGAGCGGGAGGAGGGAAAAAAATTTCTTGAAAGAAATTCGCTGGACAAGCCCGCGCGTGTGCTCATCATGAAGGGATATTTTTTTCATCATTGCTCCATGATCGGCAAACACCGCTCACCTAAGTACGCGCATCCCCATCATCAGGGCGGGTGGTTCATGTTTCATTTTGAACTGGACTCTCTCCGCGATTCCGTTCCGCAATGGATTGTGCCGCCAAAAGAATTTTGGATGAGCCCATATTGCAGTCCATCGGGAACGCTAGAGGTTTTCACCGGAAGTGAACTTGTGCAGCAAGTGGATGATGTGATGATAAAGAAGGGAAAGGCACCTTTGATTATCCAGGTAGAAAACCGCGATGGTTGGGATGTGGAAACATCGCGCGGTTTTATTGTGAAGGATGACTGGCCGTTTTCTGAATGATTTATTTTACCTGCGAATTCTTCTCCAACGAAATTTTCTTTAGTAGCCGAACCACAAGCAATGCAACAAGTGTGCTTGCCACTGCCAGGTATCCCACCCTTTCATAGTGAAGAATTTCTGAAGATTCATTTTCCTGGCTCACCATGATACCCGCAATGGAAGCTGCCGCTCCTGACGACAACGACATCACTGCAGAGTTGAGGCTCATAAAACCTCCCCGGTGCTCGGGCTTTACCAGCGAAGTGGTGATGGTATTGGCAGGTATCATCCTCCCGGAAACAAAAATGAAAAACAGACCAGTAGTGCACAACACCAGCCATAAAGGTGCATGTCCAAGATGGGTGAGTACAACAACAGGAATGATGGAGAGCAATGCGGAAATGGTGAACACTCGGAAGCGCCCTGCCTTGTCCACCATCTTTCCAATAAAGAGACCGGAGACCACACTGCACACACCACCAACCACGTAGATATACAAAATCTGGTTTTGCCGCAGGCCCACATTGTTGATCATGTACGGAGTAAGAAAACTGATAACGGTGAATTGTCCAAGCACAAGAAGCATGGTGAAGAAAAGTGCGTTGCGTTGTTCGCGGGTTTCAAATGCAAGCCTTATAGTTTCTGTTCGCTTCTTGTCAGGATTGTACATTTTCAGATGATCTCGCAATGCAGGCATTTTCAGGTAGGCGAATATCCAGATGGGCAATCCCATTGCGCTTACGAAGTAAAATGGAATATGCCAGTTGCCACCAAATGAATCTACCAGAATAAGTGCAAGGGGAACACCCAGAATGGAAGCCAATGAAAAGGCAATCATCACCACGGCCATTGCCCGACCTCTCCTTTCAAAGGGAATAACATCTCCCACAATGGACAACACGAGGCCACCGAGCAGACCACCGGTAATGCCTGTAAGCACACGAGTGCCAATGAACAACCAGTAATTCAATTCCGGATTTGAGGTGTTGGGAACTATTGCGCTTGAAATGGTGCCGAGAATGAAACCGGCATACGCTGTGAGCAATGCTTTTTTTCTTCCGATATTGTCCAGGTAAAACACACCGAGAAATGCAGTGACTCCTGCCGCCAGACCATAACTGGCCACCAACCATCCGTATTGAGATGGCGTTATGTGCAATTGTTTTTTCAGGATATCACCCATCGGCATCATGATCATAAAATCTATGATGTTGGTGAACTGGATAGCCCCAAGAAGGAGCAATAAGAGTCTTTCGTTTTTTAGCATCGCGGTTGAAATTATCCTTCGAAATTTATGTTGCGGTGCGCACCATCACAATATGGTTTTTTCAATGATGCTCCACAACGGCATAAGGCTGTCGAACTTTCTTTCACTTCGCTGCTGCCATCACTGTGTTGGATTATGATTTCACCCCTCACCAGGTAGGGGCCGTTTTTCAATACCTGAACCTCAATAGTCTTTGCATCCATCTGTGCATCGGAAACATTTTCATGGTTCATGAAAAAACTCAAGGCACCCGATGGGCACGCTTTCACTTGTTCAATGATGCTTTCAGTGGAAGCTCCATCCATTTTTATCCACGGTTTTTCGTGTGGCTGAAAAACCATGGCCAGTCCACGAACACATATTCCACTGTGAATGCATAGGCGCGGCTTCCAAACCACTGTCACTTCACCATTTGAATGTTCTTTACTGAAATTGTCCATGTCAGATTGTTGTATGATGGAAGTGATATTCATGATCGAGGAAAAAGAAAACAGTCCTCATTCAATGGGTCATAATTTCACTTTCAATTTTTTGTTCTATTTCTTTTTTGTACGGATGACGCTTGGGAAAATCAGATGGCTTCACATAAGCAAACAGGATGTTGAGCAGGAAATTGGAAAGTTTGCTGGTGTGCTTTATGCAGCATGAAAGTTCAACCGGAAGTGCACCCACGGATGACTTTATTTCACCGGCCGTTCGTCCAAAGCGAATTTCACATACGCCAATTTCGATAGCCTCACGGATGTAACCGTAAAGTATGGTTTGATAAATTGCATAAGCGCGGTTGAGTGAATAATCAAACCCCACAATGTGCGCATCGAACACACGGTTGTAAACAAACGCCACAAGAAATCCCACTAGTCGTTTTTCAAGAAAGTATCCGCGCACAATCATATCATCTCCTAGTTTTTTTTTCATAGCAATGAGGCTCTCAATGGTGAGGTCGCCCATCTTGAAATCCGCGCGGGCAATCACCTGTGCGAACAGGGATTTCATTTCAGCACTATGTGCTGTCATCAATTCTGCCGGTAGTTCAGCTATGCTTAGTCCAGATGATTTCCGCAGTGCACTCAAAGCTTTTGTCCTGAATTTAGAATTGAGTGAAGCCATGTAATCGTCAAATGATTTCCAATCCGGCAACACCGGCATCACCATATTTCTATCCACACTAAAGGTTGCAAACCCGCACCGCGCCAGCGCTTCCGGCCACGCATTGCTTTGCGGGTTAAAGTCTTTTACCAGCACAGCCGATATTTTCCTGCCTGATTTTTCTTCTTCTTCCAGCACTTGTGTTACCACTAAGCACAACGAATCCATTGCTGCTTTTGGTAAAACTTCGTCAGCGAAACAGAAAGCATGTTCTCCAGTTGCAAATGCATTGCCCACAACCAGCACACTGCTTTCAGTTCCTGCCGGTGGTGCAAGTTTTTTGGAAAGAAACTTTACAATCCTGTTAGTGACATCGAGGTTACCCGAAATATCACTGGAAGTAAAACCGGTGACTTGCAAAGCGGCAACACCCACTAATTTTTCTCCCGAAGTGAAGGTGATAAAGCGAAGGGTATCCGGCACCGAACTTTCGGAAAGTGCAATGAGGTAGGCGGTGGAAAGAAAAATGCTTTTGCCTCCCACCAGGTTGTCCCATTTTTTATGATTGAACTGGTTTACACTCCTGCAAATGGTGAAGGAAATTTTACTGCCGGAAACAAGGGTGTGTGTATCAGCCGCGGAGTGAAGTGCCGACCGGAATCTGCGAACACTATTGCATATCATAGGGGTGCGAAAATAGATTGATGTCATTAGAGGCATTGGATTGTCCACCGCAATTACTTTCGCCTTCATTCTTCAACAGGTGAATAATTCCAACCTACGTATTGTTTTTTTTGACGGTGTATGCAGCCTCTGCAACGGGTTTATGGATTTTATAGTTAGGCGAAACAACAAGGCGAAATTGCATATTGCCCCACTACAAGGCACCACTGCCAACCAATTTTTGCGCGAATACAACTTCAAGACAATGTCCACGGTGGTCTACGCCAGAAACGGAAAAATTTTCAGCAAGTCGTCTGCAGTTTTGTGGATTCTCAATGACCTTGGGCGTGCATGGCCGCTGTTGATGGTTTTTATGATTGTGCCACCGTTTATCCGCAATGCTGTTTATGATTTTGTGGCGAAGAGGCGTTACCGCTGGTTTGGTAAACGCGAGACATGCCGCATTCCCCTTGTTGAAGAAAGAGAATATTTTCTTGATTAAAAATTTCTGATATGATTCCAGAGGTTCCCAATTATTTGCTCGTCACCTTCATCATTACAACCGTGGCTACCGCTTTCATGTTGGTGGCTGCCATTACCAACTCCAGCAGTGAAGTGGTAAGAAAACGAACACACCTCGCTGCTCTTCTTATTCTTTTCTGGCTTATTTTCCAGAGCACACTTTCGCTCAACATGTGGTATCAGGACACCGCTGCCATTCCACCACATCTCATGTTTCCGGTTGTTGTTACCCTTGTTTTAATAACCGCCATGTTTTTGATCCAGCGTGGAAAACGATTCATGGATGCATTGAACATCGAGTGGCTCACATGGATTCATATCGTAAGAATTCCAGTAGAACTATGCCTGTGGTGGCTCGCTCAGGAGCGACTGGTTCCCTGGGATATGACCTTCGAAGGAAGAAACTTTGACATCGTTACGGGAATCACTGCACCATTCATCGCTTACTTCGGAATAAGGAAAAATAAATTGCCTGCATGGGTCATTGTCAGTTGGAACATTGTTGCGATGGGATTGTTGTTCAACGTGGTGATAACTGCTGCGCTGAGCCTTCAATCGCCCATGCAGTTCTTGAACTTTGACCAGCCGAACAGAGCAGTTGTTCTTTTCCCTTTTATCTGGCTGCCGGCCTTTATTGTGCCTGTGGTCTTGTTTTCTCACTTGGTCGTATTGCGGAGATTTTTTTTCGCAACAAGGGCCAGTTGATGAAATAGAAACAGAGAATAATGAGAAGTACCAAACCTGGAATCCTGTATCTTACCAATGCTCCAAGAATGGTTACACAGTTCCCAATGATGAATGCAAGAGCCAGAACAAAACTGAGTGAAGCGAGCAGCAATGGAATGTGTTTTTTGTCTGGTCGCTTCAAGGTGAGAAGTGCAAGAAAAATGAGTAGCGCATAAATTGTGTTTTCGATTGAAGCAACAATTTGTGGCCACGTTCTGGTTTCCGCAAGATGCGGGCGCAGGTAGGTCAATGCAAAAGCCCGCGGCCAGCTTAAAACAAACTCTATGGTATTGACCACCGGTTCAACTTTAATTACGCTTTTTGCATCGTATAGCATGGCGGTGTTGGTAAAGTCCACGCGCTTCTTGTTGAGTACATAGAGAAAATCGCCACCCATAAAAAAGTGATGTGCGTTTTGCGCAACCACAAAACAAAGTGCATGAACAAGAATGCACTTCATGACAACAAACCGCTGTCCCGATAATTTTATCACCACAAGAAAAACAAGTGCAGGCGCCAAGGCAATAAGCACGTACTCTTTCAGGAATATCATCAGGGTGAATGATGCCAGGAAAACAGGTACATGTTTCCATTTCCACTTTCCGCCAAACCACTTTTCAACGGACCATAACAACAAGCCGAACGCCATCATCAGTGGTGCTTCTTTAATGAGTGATGATGACCAGAACACCACGGAAGGCAAGGCGAAGCAGGCTATAAAAAGCCATTTTTCTTTTGCGGCAAACAAACCCACGAAGGCTTTGAACAAAGCAGTGAGTCCGATAAATGCGAAGAAACCCATGAACAGGCCATGAACAAAAAAACTTCCGCCTGATATAAATGCGATGAGCACATTCAATTTCAGCAGGGTGGAAACGTCATTGGTGAGGCCATATCGCAGACCGCTATCCCAGTGGTAGAGAATTTTTTTTAAGTGCCCCAGAGAAGGATCATCAGTGGGTTCGCCTGACATCAAAGACCAAAACACATCGCGGTTTTTTTCCCATTGTTCGTGGATGAGCATTGTGTCGTTGAAATACTGGAACGAATCATTTTTGCCCTGAAAGAAGTGGGTGAAAACTACCCAGTAAATAATTCCAGCAAAAATTTTCAGACCCATTGCAGCCGGCATCCACCACCGGGGAATTGCGGTGAGATGAAAAAATTTCCATCGCCAGATCAATGCGGAAAACAGAACCGCATAGAGAACGAAGATGAAAATATCAGGCATCAACTGCGAATTTCATTTCTGGAATTTCGCAATGCCTTTCGTGTTTCCATTCCTGCCACGCCAAGGGTAAAAAGAAGAAGAATGGCGGAACCGGCATAAGACAGATTTTTACCTGTGGCAAAACTTTCCGGTTCGAATTTCCATTCAATAGTGTGTTCGCCTGCCGGAACCTGTACTGCACGAAGAATGTAGTTGGCGCACACGTATTCCTGTGGTTTGCCGTCAACGGTGCACAGCCATCCTGCAGGATAATAAATTTCTGAAAAAACAACCGGTGCAGCCATTGTTGAATTGGATGAATACTTCAAATAGTTAGTGTGATACTCATCCAGCGTTACAGTCCATGTGGAATCAATGGATGCAGGTGCAGTGAGTTTTGCTGCATCGGTTTGCTGTACTACGCAAGTGGTTTTGGGGTTGAAGTTTTTTAGTGCTTTTATTTCTTCATCTGCGGTTTTTGCGGTGGCTACTTCACCCACAAACCACGCATTACCGCAAACCGAATAATTCATGAGTGGAGCTAAAGAATCGGAATGGATGATGTATTTCGTGTTGAGCATGTTCACCACAGGCATCAGTTCCATTGCAGCTACAGGCCCCATTGTGTTTGCATTTTTAGCGAAAGATTGCATCTCTTCGCTTAGGTGCCATTCAATCACTTCGTTGTAGCGTTTCAATTTCGCTCCGTGATAACCGCCCAGGCTTTTGTGGAAATAAGCAGTGCGGGCATCCTGAGTCAGGCCTGTAAGTTTCAGTACACGGTAGTTGGAGTTCAGTCCAAGCGCACCAAACTCAGCAACGCTTCCCATCAATTCGGTGTTGCGCACATTTTTGAAAACGCCACGCTTCATGCCTGCAAGCAATTTTGATTTCGTGGCATCAAAATTTTCTACCCCGGCCTTTTCCAATTGAAGAATGAAATTATCGGCAGGCATGGGATCAAAGGGAAGAAATTTTTCATCTGGCTTAAGGTAATGCCTGTAAGTGTTTCTTACTTTATCCTCGTTGAGGTAACGCCTATCCACTGCAAATTGATCGGCCATAATCAAAATGGCAAGAATGGGAATGAGCGCAACTCCGGGCAGTTTGCGCATCAGCGCAAGCATAACCAGAACAGCAGCCACCAGCACGAACAAAAATGTTCGTTGTACATCACCGGTAAAAATGGAAATGCGCGCGGTGGTCATGCCGTTGAGCATTAGTTGAACGAACTCAATTTGATCAGCGCCTTGTTTCGAATCGGAAAGCAAACCATCGAATTGAACAGTCTCCTCTGCCGACTGAAAACTGGAAAAAGAATTGGGTGCGGCCATGACCAGAAGGAGCACCATCATCACTCCTCCACTTACTGCCAGATACCATTTCTTCTTTGTGGTTATCGGCACATTAGAAATTAGACGGTGGAGGAAAAGCACCACCAACATAGGTGCTATTATCTGCACCATCACCAGTATCATTTTGGAATCCCTGAACTTGTTGTACAATGGAAAATGGTTGATGAAAAAATCATTAATGCCTCCCGGATTGTTGGAGCAAAGTGCCAGTGCAAGCAGCGTGAGCAGGAGGGAAGGCCATCTCAAAATATCTTTTGTAAAAAACAAAGCCATCACAAAAAGGAACATGATTACAGCACCGAAATAAAATGCGCCTGCTGTAAAACTTTGCCCGCCCCAATACCTTGACATGGATGCCAGGTTGGTGACTGCGCTCTGCATAATCTGTCCTTTTTCTTCGCTGGTATTGTTGGCCCAAAAACTATCGGGGCCGGTTACGCCCGCGCGCATTTCTTCGGTTGCTTTTGCCATGGCTTTTTTATCATCGCCTAAACGAGCGGTGGCATGGCCACCTTTTGCATTTGGAATAAAAACAGAACTCCACTCGCCCCGCCCGAAATTGTATTCCAGGATGTAAGATGGGTTGAGTCCGTTTTGCTGCGCAGCTTCAATGGACGATCCATCGGGCTTGGTAGTGAGTTCGCTTTTTCCACGTGTGGTGTATTGGCCGTACTCCTGAGTGGTAATAAGATTGGAGGCAGTGGGCAACACCGCGATTACTCCGGCAATGGCCAACATCGCTGATGCTTTTGAAATCTGTAAAACTCTTTTTTGAATGATGGCATGAACCAACTCCGCAAGCGCAATAAGGCCCATCATTATCATGAGGTAATAGGTCATCTGCAAATGGTTTGCAGAAATCTGCAGCGACAGGAAGAAGCAGAACACTGCTGCACCGGCCAGCATTTTTCCGCGCAGGGCCAGCAACATACCGCCCAGGGCTGGTGCCATGTAAGCAATGGCGTTCACTTTGGAATTGTGTCCAGCACCCAGGTAAAGAATGTTGATGCTTGCCAAACCAAACCCGATACCGCCCACTATGCCCACCCACGGATTTACACGAAGGCATAAGCACAAAATGTAAAAACCAAGCATGGCCATAAAAAGAACTCCTACAGGATAAGGCAAGCCAAGTTTCAACAGTGTGTCAATGTGCAGCATAACATTGCTGTGGTGCTTCACCGATATCTGGTACGCAGGCATTCCACCAAACATGGAATTGGTCCACAGGGGTTCTTCACCATCATTGGCCAACCTGAAGTCGCTTATCTCTTTGGACATGCCTGTGTGATTATCAATATCGCCCTGGCGCAACTCGTAACCGTTAAACAGTTTTGAAAAGAACGCACAGGACACAACAACAAAAACAAGGACTGCCACAGCATGGGGCAATAATTTCAACAGAAGCGACTTCATTGTGAGATTAAAGTTTGGGGGGCAAGGTAGAAAAAGCGGGAAAGAGCAGAGAGTTTTCGCGGAGGGTTGGATTTTTAAATTCCCGGTGCACGGGAGTGATGGTTGAAAAAACATCTTGAGTTTTGGCTCGGGTTAAAAAATCAGCGTCAGAGGATGTTTTTCCCCAATTCACACCGTCATTCCACGGTGCGATGGATACGTGTGGGAAGGCAACGTGGAATCTGCCGGCACTAAAAAGGTTGGCAGATAGCGGTCTTTGCCTTCGGCAGATTACACCCCTTCCTGCCGCACATGACTAACACACGGTTGGAATGACACGTTGCTCAGGAATAGCATGGAGGCATCAACCAAAAAAAAGCCCCGTAACCTGCGGGGCTTTTTTCATTTCGTTATTGGTCAATTGTGTCAATTATTGCGCATCAGCACATCGGCATTTCGTCACATTATCTCGACAATGTAATATGCCCCATCAGTTCCACTTCTTCTCCTTCTTCCACACCCACACCGCCAAGTAATCTGTAAGTGATGCGATAGACATATACCCCGTTTTCCACGTAATAATCTCCATCCCTGCGCTGGCCAAGCCACGGCATGTTTATGTCCGTGCTTTCGTAGAACAATTCGCCCCAGCGATTCCATATCTGCATTTTAAATTCTTCAATGTTTTCACCCTTTGCAAAAAACACATCATTTATGCCGTCACCATTTGGAGTAAATGCATTGGGCACCCAAATCACACCCTCGCATTCTTCACCCACGTTGATAGTGAAGTTCTTGGTACACCCAAAAGCTGTGGTTACCTGCACACTATAAATTCCTGCCTGGTTGATGTTGATAGTTTGCTGGACTGCATTTGTGTTCCATGAATACGTGGAACCCGCATTGCCTGCATCGAGGGTCATTTCATAAGGAGGCAGTCCGAAACATATCACAGAGTCCACAGCGAGATTATTGGTGGGGAGCGGATTCACTACTACCGAAACCTGATCGTCAGAAAAACAATAGCCGTTATCCACCATGGCTTCGTAAACACCGCTTGTGCCTACTGTAATCCATTGCGTGGTATCGCCAGTGCTCCACAAATGATTGAGAAGGGGATTACCAGCATCCAGTTGCATACTGCCGGGGAAACAAAATGCAGTATCGGGACCGAGGGCCACCACGGGGTAGAAATATTCCGTGAGTTCAACTTCATCGGAAGATTCGCAACCGAGTGGGCTCGTTACATCCACAGTATAATTTCCACCATCATTTACGTCAATGGATGAACTGCTTTCATCGTTACTCCAAACAAAAGTGTAATCATCGGGCCAGCCGGTTTGCAGAGTTATTATTTCATCTTCACAGAAACCGATATCGGGGCCCAGATCAGTTGTTTCCACTAGCATCACCACGTTCACTGTGTCCTGAGCACCGCAGCCAGCATCGTTTATGGCAGTAATTATTAATTGTGCGCTCAGGTTGCCCACCATTTCGGTGGAGGGGAGGTTGGGATTGTTTACCAGTGCGGGCGGTGTCCAGCTCCAGTCCAGTTGTTCGTTGGTAGATGCTGTGGCTTCTAGTATCAACCCATCGGTTACGCAAACCGAAGTATCCTGTGGAGTAACGGTGAGTGTAAATACTTGCAGTACTTCTATAGCCACATCATCGGTAAGTGTGCATCCGCTTTCATCGTGCACTGCTGTCATGGTATAGGTGATGTTGGCAAATGGTTGTGCATCGGTAACCGCATCATTTGGATTATCAACCCAAGAATCGGGAGTCCAGGTAAAAGTGACTCCGGTGGAATTTCCTAACATCTCAGCAGTGAGTGTTATTATTTCTCCTGCACAAATGTTTTGGTCGCTTGCACTTACTTCCAGGTCGAGCAATTCATTCACGATAATTTCTACATCGCCAGTTGCTACGCATCCCTGTTCCGATGTAACTGTGACTGAATACGTAGTGGGAGTGGTGGGAGTAACAGTGGGTGTTGCGCTAAATGTGCTGGAGATATTCGTGTTCGGTGTCCACAGCCAATCGAATTCGCCAATAATATCAGGTACGGCTTGCAACTGGATTCCTGCCACATCGCACAACACCGTGTCGGGTGTCATGGCGAGTGTAAAAGGTTCGCCCACGTTTACAAAAGTGGAATCGGTGTAAGTGCATCCGGTAGCATCGTCTGTCATCTCCACATAATATATGGTGCTGTTAGCTGGCCCTGCGGTGGGATTGTAAATATCATCCTGATCAAGGCCAGATGTAGGAGTCCATGTATAATCATAAGCATCCGTGTCTTCCTGCCCTATGTAAACATTGTCGAGCATCCAGTTGTCTTGCCCTGCACCGAAAGTTCCTACTTGTATCCACCGGAATGTTGTGCTTGCCGACATTGCACCGGCAGGGACTGTAGCACTTTCAGTTGCAAAATCAGGATAAACAGATTCATAAAAAGTTTGAATTAGTGTCCATGGCCCTGAACAACCCGCAGTGGAGTATTGCAGTTCGATATTGTCTCCCGGTTCTGCGTTGTCACACGGTGCAATTCCCGTTGCGACTTTCAGTGAGAAATAAATGGTTCCGCCAGTGGTCACATCCAGTGGTTCGGTAATGGCGCTTCGTTCGCCTGCCCCGTTGAAGTAAAGAGCGTTGCCGCTCACGCTTCCGCACAGATTGTCTTCACTACCATTATTTATATCACACCAAAAACCCCAACTGATACCGGGGTCGAAATTGTCGGACATCACTTCTGTTTCCGCATAAGCCTCCAGTTGCACATTATCACCTTCGCAGAACAATGCCTCTTCGGGTAGGGACATAAAACTTGTGACTAAACCATTGGTTACTTCTATAGTGAACTGTGCAACGTTGGACGCACATCCTGTTGGTGTGCTCACCAGCACTTCATACGTTGTGGTTTCGAGTGGTGTGGCAATGGGGTTGTAAATGGTAGCATCATTAAGTCCCGCTGTGGGTGTCCATGAATAAACATAAGTGGCACTTTCCGGCAATCCCTGAGCAATGAGCTGCACGGATTGATATTGACAAATTTCGGTTGCACTCTGCTCGGTGTAGATAAGCGGAGGTTCAGGAACTTCCACACTGAAGTAGAAAAGTTCCTCGCAACCACTTACATAATCATTTCCCACTCCCACATAAATTCCATTTACTATAGGCGGGTCAATAATGTATTGGTACTCGGTGCCCAGGGTGTCTTCCTCTGCAGTTACGTTGTACCAATAGGGATTGTAATAATTCTGGCTGATGGCTAGTATCACCTGGTCGTTGGTACAAATAGCTTCATCAATAAGAATGGGTGGAACGGGGGAGAATGAACCCACGGAATAAGCATAACTCTCAGCCGAACCTGCACCATAAACATAGCCAGTCACCCCATCACCAGCCGAGGCATCCAGTGTGTGGCTTCCGGCTGTGAGAGCTGCCACTGCATAAGAATGGGAGGCACAGGCGGTAAATGCCTGGAAGTCGGCAGGTGGAATTACAAGACCATCCAGGGTTATCAAACCGATGTCGGCAGTTTCAACAATAACCGTGAGATAGTGAACGGTGATTACTGTAGACTCTACTGTAGAAAAAGTGATGTTGTCAATCTTCTGGTTGGCATCATTGAGTATGAGCATGGCTGGATCGCCCGAGTCAGCACATCCTATTCCTTCCATGTATTGTATCACACTTATGCCCGTGCTTCCCTCCACACAATGTGCGCCTGTCACATCATTGTATTCAGTAAACTCTCCAGCATCGAGGTTGAAAGCAGCACCACCGTCAATGGTTATTGAGGTGCCGTCTTCATTAGCAAGAACACGATAAGTGTAACTCGATGCACCACTGAATGGCACAAGGTAAAAATCTGTTCCCCAGGTTTCCACCGGGAAGTTTTGTTCAACTATGTGATCACACGCAAAACATCCATAGGGAATGTTTGTACAATCGCTTCCTGAAAAAACCGCGAATGGCCTGCAAGATCCACTCGCTTCAGTGCCTCTAACATACGTCCCTGTAAAATCTCCATCGAAATTCTGACCACGCACCTGGTAGCATTCTCCCTGGTCGAGCTGCACAGTTATTACATCGCCCGCCAAGTCGCCACCCATAGTTTCAGCCGAAAGTGTGATTTCCACTTCGGTGTCATCTTCGGTAGCCACAATCAGAAATTCAGAATTGTACTGGTAAAAGGCATCCAATCCCTGATAAGCACTCACGCGGTATTCAGTTCCCAGTGTTTGCTGTGGCAGAACTTTGGTAGCATCGGCAGTGTAAGCATTGAAGTTGATTGCGAAAACAGCAACTGTATCTTCAGTTTCCACAAACACTCCCATGTTTTCGATCACCTGGTTCGACAAGACTTCTGCAATGTCGTTAGGCACAGATATAGTTGTAGTGAGATTGGCATTCACCGTAAAACTCTGGCTCCAAGATTGGCCAGGAACGCTCACCGTGCCGGATGTATTCTGGTCGGATACTATAAAAATATCCAGCGACTCTCCGAACTCTATTTCATAGTTCTTCATGAAGCCGAACCAGAACTCTTTACCTTTTGTTGGAGTTACAGTTTGCGAGTTGGCAAATGCGGTGAGTAAGAATAAGAATACCGCTAGTGTAGTTAATTTTTGGTTCATCTTGGTAGTGAGGTAAGCCGTGCTAAAGTATGGTGATAGACAGTAAGCCAATGGATGAAGTTGCGTTTATGCTGATTTAATCCTCAAGTTTCCAGTCCAGGTTCAGTTCCCAATTGGCGCGAACTGTAATTTTTTGTGGATAAACCCACACGGGTTCAGGCTGTCTTCCGATATTGAAAGCAGCGGGATCCCATAAGCCATTCTGAATTTCAGAATCGGCAAAAAGTCTCAAGGAGTATTCACCGGGAATCAATCCTTGAAAAACCATTGGACCATCGCTGGTGAGATTTTGTTTTACCGAAAGGCTGCCAGGTTTTTCAAGAATGATTTGATAAACACTATCCGCGATCAATCCTGAAACATTCATATTGAGTTGTCCAAGATCCTCCATACGATAGGTTTGGAAAAAAATAGTCGTGGTATCGTTAGTGGCGGAAAGAGCATTGGTGAATGTGCCAGGAAAAATGGTTAATTCATATTTTTTCCCATCCTTGAATTTCGCCTCAACGCCATACTTGTTTCCTTCGTTCAGGTTTTCAATCCGGCAATCAATAACATTAGAATCCTCCAGCAATTTCACCACTGCACTTACATTCAGGAAAAGAAATTCTTCTGCTGTAATTATGATGTTGTCGGTTTTTTTCCATTTGGAGGAAATGTTGTTGCGCAGCTCAATTGAATCGGATAGTGCTTCGGTGAAAAAAGGAACTTCTAGCGTGTCGAGAATTTCATTGTTCCAAATCACCCTTGTGTTGATATAAGCATCGGGCACCAGGCCACTGAGCCACAGGTAAGCGGTATCCCTTTTTGCATCGAACCATTGAACCCAGTCCAAGCCATCGGAGGCAATTGGTTCCATTTGCAGGGCGCCATAAAATTCATCCCACGGAATTTTCAATACGCCTGCGGAGTCCACATCATATTCCACAAGCCTTGGTTTTTCGGGCCGCATTTTCGAGAGCCGCAATGGATATTTCACCAATGATGAATCATTCACTGTGGGAGAAACTGTCTCGTTCAAGAACGCCATACGTTCATCCCCATCCAGCCGAAAATTGTCATTCAAATCTTCGAGTGCAATCATCTGGTAGTTTCCTTCATGCAGGTAGGGAATAGTGAACGAACCATCATCCGCACTTCTCGAAAAGTAGTATGGATTTTTTGTGTATGGATTTTCTTGGGACATACTATCGTACAGCATCAACTTGATTCCAGCCACGGGAATTCGTTCCCAGGCGTCCTCCACTTTTCCGCTGACTGCAAGCGAATCAATTTTATCCCCTGTGGAAAAAACATACAGTAAATTATTAACGGAATTGGCTTCGTTCACATCCACGATGCCCTTGCCGAAATTGAATGTGTAGGTGGTATTGGGTAAAAGTGCATCGCGAAGTTCAATACTAACTTTTTTGTCGCGCAGCCTCACGAGAGGTTTCACTTTTGGCGGTGGTGACACAATCAATTCCTGTTGCACATTGTTGAGTTGAACGTACTCATCAAATTCCAGTGTTATCGTTTTTGAATTGAACCGTGTAGAGAAATTTTCAGGTGATGATGAAGTTAGTGTTGGAGGTGTGGTGTCCTTTTCGCCACCGCTAATACCACGAATCTGTGCGCATGATGATATGAGCGCAGCAACAGCGCAGCCCAGCATTCCTAAAATGAAAACACGAACTTTAATCAATGCGCTCCAAGAGTTTTCCTATGAATGATGCTATGCGTTCAAGATGAATGCTGTCGGTAGAACTGAAATGATTCAACTCCGTGCTGTCCACATCAAGTACACCAACTATTTCCTGTTTTGAATTTCGTAAGGGAACAACTATTTCCGATTTGCTGAACGAACTACAAGCGATATGTCCGGGAAATTGCTCCACATCCGCAACAACTATTGTTTCATTTTTTTGCCATGCTGTGCCGCACACTCCTTTTCCTTTTTTAATTCTGGTGCATGCCACCGGGCCTTGAAATGGACCCAGCACAAGTTCATCATTCTTCACAAAATAGCATCCCACCCAAAGGAAGCCGAAGGCTTGGTGAAGCGCAGCCATAATGTTGGAGACGTTAGCGATAAAATCATTTTCACCTTCTACAAGACTTTCGATTTGGGGAACAAGAGAAATATAAATTCCTTCGCGTGTTGCGTTGAGGGGGATTGAAAGTGTGTCGGCCATCAGCAGGCAAATCTAAAGTTATCACAAAATGAATTTTTGATTCCGTTCACTTCAATCAATAACGAATGTCCACTGTTTCAACAGAGTGTATTCGTTGTCAAATGTGCATATTGAGATGGCCTTTAATCTTAGAACCCCTAGCATCATTTAGATGGATAAGCAATGGCTCCGACCGAAATCCTGACTTCCGGAATTTTTTTCAGCGCATGAACACAAGCTTCAACTGTCGAACCGGTGGTTATTATATCATCAATGAGCATCACCTCCTTTCCCTTTAGTGTCTCCGGTTGGCGAACTGCAAAAAGATCGCTCACATTTTGCCAGCGCTGATAGCGGTGCTTGCGGGTCTGGCTTTCAGTATAACGTGTGCGGAAAAGAGTGGTGCTATCAATAGAACAACCTAAAATTTCCTGCATGCCTTGTACTATGCATAGACTCTGGTTGTAGCCGCGCATCTTTTGTTTTTTCGGATGAAGAGGTACGGGGATTAGTACGTCAACGGAATTCAGCCGCTCACTTTTCAATAGTTCAAGAGCAAACATTTTTCCCAGTTGTTTCCCAATGTCCTGGTTCTCCCTGTACTTCAATTCATGGATGATACGTTGTACCAATCCTTCTTTCGACATTCGGAGAAAGGCAGTGGCCAATTGCACATCGGCCCGGCCCCAAAACAATCGTTCAATCTGGTTATCGCGTTCATCGTGAATGTGTGCATGTGGCAAATCATGCTGACATGAAAAACACAAAGCAGCTTCCGAACGTATTAAAATTTTGCCACACCCCGCACAATATTCAGGGTAAAATAAATTTATAAAATTGTGGAGATATGTGCGAATAACGGATGGCACGGCAACATTTGTTTTGGTAAGACAAATGAACGGGAAATGACCTGCTGCACAAAAATATTTTTGATATCCATCTAAAAAAATTGCGAGTTACGAATTGCACGTGACGTACTTCGTAATTCTTAATTCCTGATCACTCTGGCTATACTTCCATCATCCAGGATCACCATGTACACTCCCTGACGCAATGTTGAAAGATCAATATAAGCCACCACACTTTCAGAAAGCAGCAATCTTCCTGTTGCATCCATCACGCGAACATTTGCCTTTTCGTTCCAATAAATAATGGATGATGTGGGGTTGGGATAAACATAAAAAACTTTTTGGTGATATGCTTCATCAATCATCACTTCTCCTTCGTTGTTGCTGTATTCAGGTGTCGTGCCCACAAAGAATATCCACTCCGGGCTGCCGTCAGTCAGGCGGCCCAGGCTTGTGTCTGGATCCATGCCAGTCCATTCAATTTTATCAACAAGTGTAAAACCGTCAGGTGTGAAAAGGCCAAGTTCTTCCAACGAGTTGTTCAGCCGGAATGTCGAGTGGTTCACACCCTGGTTTACATCCTCATCGGCCCAAAAGAGAAGCCAGCCAAGGGCAGGTACAGTTGTGCTGTCGGCATTGTCCACTGGCACTCTCCATTTCTGTGGAACGTCCGGATTGTCGGAAAAATAGTATCCGGCAAGGTTCACAGGAAAGGTGTTGGGATTGTATATCTCGAACCAGTCTTCCAACTCGCCAAAGTTGTCGAGTGTGTCGTTTTGGTTCTGCGTCATTACTTCATTTATATAAAGTGTTGGCGAAGTAATGATGATGAGGTTATTGCTTACCCTCGGTGTGGGTATGGGGAAGGTGATACTCGCAGGTGCTCCATCGCTAGCGCGTCCCCATGATTGGTCTGCAACTATCGTTGTGTATGAATAGCTATCAACGTTTGTGGTGCCATCGGGTGCGGTCAATGTCAACTCGCCAGATGCCACGTCCAATGTAAAACTGAGGTGATTGGTATCGTCAGATGTTTCACCATCACACCATAATAATAAGAAGCCGAGTGAAGGCACAACTGTGCGATAAGGATTGGTGTTGGGGATTTCGAACAACAACTCATTGGCAGTGTTTGACACAAAGTATCCGGCAAGATTCACAGGACATGCATTGGGATTGTAGATTTCAATCCATTGTTCATATTCGTCATTGCCATCAGAAACGGTGCTAGTATTTACGGTTTGCACTTCGTTAATGAACAGCACCTCAGCTGGCATCACGGTTTCGGCATTGGGGTCTTCGTAAGTAGTGGACGAGAAGTACTGCCATGTTGCAGCACCATCAGAAGTGCGACCGTAACTCACATCATCAGCCATTATGGGATAGCTTACTGAATCAATGATGCTCGTACCATCGGGTGCAACAAGGAAAATTGTTTCACCATCGCCCGACATTGAAAATGAAGTGTGGTTCACCCCCTCATCCACTTCCTTATCGCACCAAAAGATGATATGATTGTTAGGAAGCACTGTGGTGACACCAGCATCCAGATCGGTGACCAGCCACTTGTTGAGCGTATCGGGATCATCACTTAGATAATAACCAGCCAGGTTTGAAATCGGGTTTCCCGATGGATTATAAATCTCGAGCCAGTCATCATTGTTCAGGAAATCATCCTGAACATCGCATTGGTTGTTGGCCACAAGTTCATTGATACGCAAGTTGAAATTCTGCGCTGTTGCCTGATGAAATGAAAGGATGAGAAGCACACCTGCCAGAAGTTGGGTGCGCATTGAGAGTAGTTGTTTTTCCATAATTCTTGCGTTGGGTTTTTTCACTACAATGTTTCGGCAATGTTACCATACCATATTGTAGAAATTCTGACAAAGGCAAACCAGGTAATAAAAAAAAGTGCTTGCGGTTGGTGTGATAACGAATTTATTGATTGTCGAGTTGCGTAAGGCAACAAGATTAGAGGTAGTGCAAAAAACTTGGTAAATGGTTTCTGCTTTGGGTGATAATGGTGTTGTACTATTTCGCAACAAAACTTACAAACACTCTTTGCGCCCATTCTTCCTTCTCAATAAGTTACCGAACTGGCAGAAGAACTGCTCAGCTGTGTCGAATTCTTCTTCGTAAATAAGACCCAGCCCTTGCGTGTAGGGCGATTGCCTTGTGGTTGCAATATCAAAATCATTGCTCTGGTTATAAACCATGAGACGGATTTTTCCTTCGGGTGTGAGTTTGTATTCCAGTCGCAGATCGCCTATCAATGTAGAAGGATTCTGGTTGGTGCCGGATCCGCGCGACACACCAAAATTTCCGATAACCTGTAGTCGTTCATTGAACAACTGTGTGCTCAAGGCAAGAGCAATTTCATCGTTCGAAATTTCATCGCCAGGCCGGTAGTTGAATCCCAGGTTGAAGTCATCGGAAATCTGCGAGAGCCAGTTGGAGAGTTGAGAGCTGAGCAGTTCGCTGGAGTTTTCGGCAATACCTATTCCACCGCTGTATTCTTTAGTTACGTTGGGTGGTGAAACAAAACGCTGCAAGACAAGAAGTGCAAACGCTTGTCTGTTTTTTTCTTCTTCGCTGGAAATGGCGCTTTCTACTCTTCCCCTTGTTATCTGGTCCACTGTGGGTAATTCAATATCGAAATTGATATTGGGAGCAAGCAATTTTCCTTGCAGGTGCAGAACAAGATTGACAGGCACCCGCTGCCGGAATCGTTCATTTTCTTCCGGCATAATTTCGTAAAGTGATGCACTCACTTTGTAAGTGGTGCGCAAATCAATATCGGCCTGGTAAGGATTGCCATACCAGGCAATGGTGCCGCGTGCATCTTTGAATTCTTTGTTCACCAGGTTCTTCAGTGTGAAAAGATAATTTCCCTGAACAACTTCTATCAGGCCGTACATGGAGAAGTCGCCAAACTGGTTGATGTCCATGTTGATATTGCCGACTCCGCGACCGCCAATTACATCACCCACTGCACGATCAAATACAATTTCAAAATACAAATCGGAGGTTATTTCAAGATTGAAATTGAGTTTGATTCCGGTAAGATCAACCAACGAATCATCTACAGGCGGAAGATCGCTATCTACAAAACGGACGAAATCTTCGAACACTACTTCGCCTTTATTTCCAAGAGGAAGAACCAGCACGCTGCCGCTTTCGCTTTTCAGGTTGATGTCAAATTCAAGGTTATTGGCGTAGCCGAATATGTTCAGATATCCGGTGCAATATGCTTTGCCGTAATAGAGTGATGTTTCATTGGCCTGGGTATCCATGCAAAGAAATTTTTCCTCTTCCATTTCAATGGTCATGTCAAAATTCCACTCACTGAAGTTGTTGTGAGCTATTGTTCCTGTCATGTAGCCAAGATGCCCCTCCTGGTCGCTGCAGCGTATGTGGTCGAAGGTGAACATATCCGGTTCCAATCCTATCTCTTCCATTACAAAGTAGCGTGTGTTGATATAGTTCACGTACAGGCTCACGTCTTTGGGCACTGCTCTTCCCTGCACCTGCGGTGCCTCTGGTGTCCCGGTAATGGCAATATCGCCTGTCACCTTGCCCGATAATTCAATGGTGCCAGCGGTCATAAAACTGTTGAGGAAGTCGAGTTCGAAATCGCGGGCATTGAGCATGATGTCGAGTGGCGATATTTCATCATTGGGGCGATACTCACCTGCAAAAGAGAGTGGAGTGATGTCGTTGCGCTCCAATTTTCCGTTTACTTGTAGTATGCGTTGAGTATTGTTCCAGGTGCTCACCATGGCCAGGTTCCCTATTTCATATTCGTTCAGGATAAAATTGAGGAGCGTGATGTCGCTGCTGAAAATGGGTTCGCCATAGAAATCGCGAATTGAGGCTGCACCGCTCATCACACCACTCACTTTCAATTTGCTTTTCTCCAGTAGAAAATTCAGGTTCTCCATTTGGAATGCACTGACCACAATGTCCAGTTGAGGCCTGCTGGTTTCAGCAATGGCACCATCGATTTTAATAATTTGTGTTTCATGTTGCACGGTAAAATCGTGCAATTCAATGTGTGTGCTGTCCACCTGCACCAGTGCTGATGGATTGAAATACCAGGTCTTGTTGTTGATGCGGAAATTGCTTTCATCAAAACGAAAATCGAAATTGCGGTTGCCGCGGATGTTGAAACTTCCTGCCAGTTCGCCACCGTGAAGGGAGGTAGTATTGCCCCACACGATGTCCGTGCGTATGCTGTCACCCATCGCCACATTATCCGCTGCAAAGTCAACTATTTCAAAACCCTCTAACCACAATCTATCGGTAATGATGTTGAAATTGAAAGCGGTATCGGGGCGTTTTGCATCCAGCGTTAGGCCTTCCACACGCTGATTGTAGGCAGTAACGCTATCGCTGTGCAACCTTATTTCAAAATAATTTCCAGGTTCATTCATCCGTACATACAATCGCGTGTGGGGTGCAATTTTTATTTCGGGATAAAAAATTTCTGTGATTTGCCTCACATCAATTTCCTGCAGGTCGAGCGTAAAATCCTGGGGAGGATGGCTGCCCGGTGGAGGCTTGTAAGAGGGTATGATGGATGACACTACTTCACCGAAACTTTTTTCCATTGCGCGAAAATCGAAGTTACCGCTAAGTGTGCCCTGGCCAAAAGGTGAGTAGATTTCAATCAGGCGGTTAGCGCCCTGAAACGAACTGAAGACACGGGCACTATCCACAAAGTACTCGTTATCCAATGTGCAGTAAGTAACATCGCGTAGTACTACTTCACCGCGAAAAGTTTCCGGTGTAAGCCCAATACATGAATCCAGTTTTATGTAACCGGATATTCCACTGTAGTCCACGTTGGGATAAAGGTTTAGTTTTTTCAGATCAAGGTTGTAGATATCCGCTTCGAAATTGAATACCGGCTCCTTTTGGGCAAAGTTCACTTCGCCATGAAAGTCGAGGTCTACGAATTCATCGTTGATGGATAAATCACCATTGAACGAACGGCTCTTGTAGTTGCCTCGAACCAGTGCGTTGCGGTACGAATAGTTTTTGTACTGAAACTCTTCGATCATTCCCTCAATATTGGCATCAACACTTTCCACACGCAGACCGCTGCCTTCCACCCGGAGGTCGGCTGTTAGCAATCCGAAATCATTCTTGCCATAAAATTTCCCGAAATGAAAAGCGCTTGGATGAAGATTTCCTGTATAGACATAGTCTCCCGTTTCCTGAACTTCGCGCAGGGCAATGTCGCTCTTTAGATTACCTAAGGCAGTGCGCAACATTCCGTAAGCCACAAAATCATTAATGAAGCCAGTGAAATTTCCTGAAAAAGATATCTGACCCAATGGTGCGAAGTTGGGTGGTGAGTGAACAAATCGCTGGGGAATGGAATCAAAGGGCGGAAGCGGTAGCCGGTCTATCTCCAACTTATTCGATGAAAGTTCCTGCACATCCAGTTCAATAAACGTTTGGTCAATTTCAGGCAAACCATCCAGTGATATATCGCCACGGAAAAAACTGTGGGTGTCCCACTTCACATAAATGTCCTTGCCCTTGAGTTGCGCTATTTTTCCTTTCACATGGCCGCTCATATCAATTGTTTTGTCCAGTCCTTTGAATTCCGGTGCGAACCAGGCAAGATCACAGGCACACAGTTTCGACTCTGCGAAGAGGTGGTCCATTGAAACCTTATTCTCGAAGTCGTCCCAATCTTCCACACTCTCAAATGTGAATGCAAGGTCGCCTTTCAATTCGCTTGTGGGAGTTGCCAGGCGCGTATCGGTAAGGCGGATATTTCCGGGGGTTGCGTTTAGTGTTGCTGTAAGTGCCACAAGGTTGAAACCGCTTTTTTCCAATGCACTCAACTCAAGAATTTCAGCATGAACACTATCCCCGATGCTGGCGAAATTTTCTACTTCGAGGTTTAAGCCTGAAATGTTCATTCGATTCCAGTCAATACCAAATGGCGCGCGGGGCGGCCTCTTCATGTTGTCATATCGGAATTTTCCATCGTTGATTTTTATCTCACCGAATTGCAAGGTGTACGAGCTGTCTTTTGAAATGGTATCGTTGCCTGTGATGTAGTCCACAATGAAACTGAAATTCATCCCTTCCTCATCTTCATACCTAGCCAGGCGGATAACAGGATCGTCCAGTTGAATGCTTGAAATATCCACTACTCTTTTCTTGCTGTCAAGAGAGTATCTGCCAATATGAAGTGAAGGAATAAATACTAGCGTGTCGTGGTGCAGGTCTTCCACATACACATCTTCCAACACTGCCCGCGCCCAGAGGTCAATGTCAACGGCTCCCACCCGCACGGTGGTTCCAAGCTCTTTGCTTAGCCATGCTGCCGCCTGTTTTGTAAGCCACGATTGCACCGCAGGATGTTGAATGGCGAAGTATGCTACCACGCAAAGCAGCAAGATCACTACGAGAATTCTGCGAAGTATTTTAAAGAATCGTTTCAATATAAAATTTCGATACACGACTAGATCCCTGCCTGCCGGGAGGCAGGGCTATTGGAATCGCGCAAAGTAGAGTGTATGCAATTGGCACTAGAGCAAAGAGCGGGCAGTTTTTCACAGGAGCTTATGAGTTCCCGGAAAAGCAGTTTGAAGGGAGTAGCGGGCAGTAGGCAGCCCGTGCAGAAATGACTGCCGACTGTTTACTGTTCACTGCCGACTAAAAAAAAAGGGACAAGCTGATTATATCGCACCGCTCAACCACTTTACCTTGCTGCCTTCCGGCCCTGGGGAGATAAGCAGGAGCTGATCGTATAAAACTTGTCCCGGGGCAAATTTAACCGTGTTTACAGATCGCGGGTGGTCATAAAAAATTTGTGGTGGAAAATTTCTGTTGCCTGACTTCGGATACATTTGGCCACAACAAAAAATAAAACAAGTTATGGAAACACTGGATCAAAACATTCTTGCCAATCCGAGAAAACCACTGATGCCAAATGCACTTCGGTATGGCGCAATCATAGGTTTCATTGTCATCATTGAAGCCTTGCTGTTTTACACTATGAAGATGGATCAAACCGGTTGGTTGGTTGGCCTGATAGGCTGGCTCACTCATATCGTTGCCATCTTCATTGTGCTCCGCCATTACCGCGATAAGGTGAATGGAGGATTTATGGCCTATGGGCAGGGTGTCGGGCTGGCCACCCTCACCGGACTTGTGGTTGGAATTATTGGGGCCATTTGGATGGTGATTTACATGAAGTTTATTAACACTGGCTTTGCCCTCGCCATAGAAGAAAAGGCGATAGAAGATATGCAGTCGCAAGGCATGAGCGATTCAGAAATGGAAATGGCAATGAGCATGGCCTCCTTTTTCTGGTCGCCTGCTTTTATCGCCCTTGCCAGCCTGCTGGGAAGTGTGCTGATGTATCTTATCCTCGGACTTATTGCTTCGGCATTCATCAAGAAAGATTGAACACTTTTATTGCATGGACATCTCCCTGGTTATTCCGTTGCTCAACGAAGAAGAATCCTTGCCGGAACTTCATGCCTGGATAAAACGGGTGGCGCTTGCCCATCATCTTTCTTATGAAATAATTTTTGTTGATGACGGAAGTACCGATGCATCGTGGGCAGTGATTGAAAAACTGAAACAGGACGACCATGCCGTGCGCGGAATAAGGATGCAGCGCAATTATGGAAAGAGTGCCGCATTGCATGTGGGTTTCGAACTGGCCAAAGGCGATGTGGTGATTACCATGGATGCCGATCTACAGGATTCGCCCGATGAAATTCCTGAACTGGTGCGCATGATTCGCGAGGAAGGTTTCGACCTGGTGAGCGGCTGGAAGAAAAAACGCCACGACCCCATTACCAAAACCATCCCCACAAAACTTTACAACTGGGCTACACGCAGAATGAGCGGTGTTCATCTTCACGATTTTAATTGCGGCCTGAAGGCATATAAAATTGAAGTGATAAAGAGCCTGGAGATTTTCGGGGAGATGCACCGCTACATCCCTGTGATGGCACACCGCGAAGGTTTCAGGAAAATAGGGGAGAAGGTGGTGCTACATCAGGCGCGCAAATTCGGCAAGACCAAATTCGGCATGGAGCGTTTTGTAAATGGCTTTCTCGATTTGCTCACCATTTCTTTCATCTCCCGATTCGGGAAAAAACCGATGCACTTTTTCGGGAGCATCGGTACGCTGATGTTTGTGATTGGGTTTGGCCTTGCACTTTTTATAGGCATCAATAAACTGATGCACGTTTATGTGTGGCACACCATTGCACCGCTTGTTACCGACCAGCCTTACTTCTTCATAGCCCTCGCTTCCATGATTCTTGGAACGCTGCTTTTTCTTGCAGGATTTCTGGGTGAACTTATTTCGCGAAGCAGTGCACGGAGGAATGAGTATAAGATCAAAGAGACGATTTGATTCGAATTACTCAATAAGTTTATAAAGTGAGGTCGCGCGAATAGCCCCATCCTTCCCCTTCCCAAAGGGAAGGGCATACGCAATGTTCCGCGCATACATGCGCCCTTCCCTTTGGGAAGGGGAGGGATGGTACACCTTGGGGAAAGGACGATTAGGAGGTTTTCGCGACTTAATTTGGTAAACCTAGTTACGAATTACGGACTGACGTAATTCGTACTTCGTCATTCGCATTTCATCACGCCTTACTTATTTTCTTAGTGATGTGTGAACCGCCTGTGTGAATGAATGTGATGTAGTAAAACCCGGTAGTAAGATGCGAGATGTCCAGTGTGGTGGAGTTTGCTTTCAACGAAAAATTCATAACCAGCGATCCGGTGGCATCAAAAAGATTTACTACTTCCACGGTGTGCCATGCGGGGCAAAAGATGTTTACCAATCCGCTGGATGCGGTGGGTTGAACCTGCACATCTTCAAATTTTATTTCATTCCTGATACCCACATCCACTCCGCAGGGATTTTCCAAACCTTCATTTATATAAGAGCCGAACATCACTTCTATTCCGGTGCCCTCAGGGTCCAGCCATTCTTTAAGTTTCCAATTGGTGGGGTTGGGGTTGCCATCCCAATCTTTGGAAACTTTGCCGTAGTAGTCGGGTTTATTGGGTCCTGTGGCAGACGAGTTATCGTTGCAGGCGCCAGGAACGCAGCAGGAAAGCCCTCCGGTGAGGTGCCCTACTAGTTGGTGCGCTGCATTGAATAAAGGAGAACCGCTGCTGCCCGGTTCGGTTACACCCCACTCGGTTTCGGTTTCCACCCATTCTACTTCCCAATGCGAGCCGGGCGAACCATAGGTTACGCTGGAAAGGTTATCTTCATAAGTAGAAATTTTCTTTGCCGAGCCTGCGGGATGGTGTATGCATACACCCGATTCGCTGCCGGTACCAGTGGCATTGAAGCCTGCAAAAAATGGTGTGAAACTGTCGGGGATTTCATCTTCAAGTTCTATCAACAGAAAGTCGCTGCCTTGCTGGCCACCGCCATCATCGCTATCAGCACGATGAAAGACGCCCACTTTGTTGTGTGTGCTCAATGCGGCACCAGTGCCACATCCCGACTTTTCGTAGTTGAACCGAACGCTGAGGTCGAGAAAATCCTCGTCCGAAACGCCAAGTGCACAATGCAATGCAGTGAGAATGTAGGGGCGGCAATCCATTTGTATAGTGTTTACAAACGCTCCGCTGCACAGGCCCATAAAATTGCCGTCCACTATCAGTAGTCGCACCACGGCATCTTTTTCTGGTTGCCAAAGATCCCCTTCGGGGCAGTTTACATCCACCTCGCAAAATTCGCTGCCGCGGTCGTCCTGATCGTGATATACATACCGATAGAAATGGCCGATGGCGCGGATTTCAAGGCCGGGTGTTCCCACCACTCCATAGGGTTCGTGGTATTCAATAATGGCTTCATCGCCTGTAACATATCCGGCACACATGTGGCCGTGTGTGTTGTTATCGGTGTGATTGTACGGGCCATCGAACATGGTGAGGCTAGTGTTGTACATCCACATGGTGGCGCCCACGGGCACATGGTATCCGCTGAAATAAACGTTTAACCCCAGGGCATCGGTGGAGCGGACGCGCAATTGCCAAAGGCGGC
This sequence comes from Flavobacteriales bacterium, assembly GCA_034408895.1. Classification (GTDB taxonomy): domain Bacteria; phylum Bacteroidota; class Bacteroidia; order Flavobacteriales_D; family Sanyastnellaceae; genus UBA4660. The sequence goes on along the minus strand of JAWXCI010000005.1, from coordinate 36,288 downwards.
TGCCATCGGGCAGGGTGCTCCACAGTCCATCATTTTCATTGAGGTTTATGGGAATGAGGCGGCCATTGTTGGTGCGGCCCCCGTTGTTTTCAATTTCAGTGTCTTCGGCAAGAAGCGCTGCATGGTCAAACGTGCCCAATTCCATAAGAGGGATATTGTTTTGAAAGCCGGGATGAAGGCCGTAGCCTACTGGAAACTGAGCTATCATGCCCAACGAAAAACAGATGCAGAGTGTGGTAAAAAGTTTTTTCATATGTGTTTTAAAAAAATTAGGCGAACAAGTGGTTGAAAAAATGGGGGGCTAAAATACAGGGTGGTTGAAGCCGGATAGGGAAGGGTTTTGGATGATGGTGGATTTCTAATCGAAGCGCCAGAAGGCAGTGGGCAGCGTGCAGTGGGCAGTCAGCTCCCGATAGGCTATCGGGATTGTAAGAAGAAGAATACTTGTCTTATTGAAATTGATTTCACAACTGTGACGAAGCTTCCGCCTCCATCCTCTTCCTTCCTTTACTCTTGCGAATATTCACCGCCACCACTTTGTATTCGGGGCACATTGCTTCACTGTCGGAAATACTTGAGGTGATGTTGTTCATCAGCATATCGGGGAAGTGAAAGGTGGATGAAAGAATGCCGGGTTTCACCTGGTCGCTGATTTTCGCCTTCACGTCCACTTTGCCGCGAGCACTTTCAATGCACACCATATCGCCTTCATTTATTTGGTGTTTGGCAGCATCCACTTCATTGATGAGCAGGTAATCTTCTTTCAGGATTTTCGCGTTGTTGGTTCTGCGCGTCATGGTGCCGCAGTTGTAATGTTCCAGTTCGCGGTTGGTGGTTATGATGTATGGGAATTCTTTTCCGTTGTCCACAATTTCTTTCGACTCCTTCCAATCGTTGTAAATGAATTTTCCTTTGCCGCGTTTGAATGATTCGATGTGAAGAATCTCTGTGTCTTCTCCGCCTTTTTTCACAGGCCATTGTTTTCCACTCACACCAAGTTCATCCCACACCACACCTTCGAAGAACGGAACTATTTGCGAAATTTCTTCAAGCATGGTTTGTGGGTCGTAGTCTGCTTGTTCATATCCCATGCGGTTCATGATGTCGCAAATAATTTGTCCATCGGCTTTTGTTCCTTCGAGAGGTTCCACCACTTTGTTCACCCGCTGAATTCTACGTTCACCATTGGTAAACGTGCCGCTCTTTTCAAGGAATGAAGCACCGGGAAGAACAACGTGAGCAAGCTTTGTTGTCTCCGTCATAAAAATTTCCTGCACCACAAAGAGTTCAAGATTTTTCAATGCTGCAACAACGTGATGTGTATTCGGGTCGGTTTGCGCCATGTCTTCGCCCACGCACCACAATGCTTTCAGTTTGTTGTTGAGCGAAGCATCATACATCTGTGGGATTTTGTATCCAACATGTATAGGAAGTTTTGCGTTGTAGAATGCCTCATACTTCGCATGATATTCCGGAATAGTGACATCCAAATAGCCAGCACCCTGGTGAGGTTGGCAACCCATGTCCGCTGCACCCTGCACATTGTTTTGTCCGCGCAGTGGGTTCACTCCGACTCCGCGTCTTCCAATATTTCCGGTAATCATCGCGAGGTCGGCAATCAGCATCACTGTATAAGTTCCTTGCGAATGTTCTGTAACGCCAAGACCATGGAATGACATAGCGTTTGGAGCTTCCGCATAGGCCATCGCTGCACCGCGCGCAAGGCTTCTATCTACTCCTGTAATTCTTTCGAGTTCATCAATATCAAGTTTCAGAATCTGTTGTTTGAATTCGTCATAACCTTCTGTTCGCAGTTCAACGAATTGTTTGTCTTCCAATCCTTCGCTGATGATGTAGTACAACATCATGTTCAACATTGCTACGTTGGTACCGGGTCGCAATTGCAAATGGAATTGCGCATACTTCACCAATTCCGTTTTGCGCGGGTCAATCACGATAAGAGTTTTTCCTTTCATCGCTTGTTGCCTCATTTTCGCTCCGGTCACCGGATGTGCATCCGTAGGGTTAGCGCCAATTATCATCATGCAATCGGTGTACTTCAAATCCACCACAGAATTGGTGGCTGCCCCTGTTCCGAACGTGCGCTGCATTCCCAGGGCAGTTGGTGAGTGACAAACTCTTGCACACGAGTCAATGTTGTTCGTTCCAATTACAGCACGCAGGAATTTTTGCATGATGTAATTCTCTTCGTTGGTGCAACGTGCCGATGAAATTCCAGCGATGTAATCCGGCCCGAAATCTGTTTTTATCTGTGTGAGTTTGTTCGCGATGAAGTCATAAGCCTCGTCCCATGTTGCGGGTTGCAACTCTCCCTTTTCATCGCGAATCATCGGTGTCCGAATTCTATCCGGGTGATTGTAAAATGAAAATGCGTAACGTCCTTTCAAACATGTGTGGCCTTCGTTCGCGGCTGCTTCGTATGGCGCCTGTATGGATTTTATTTTCCCTCCGCTTACGGCAACTTCAAGATTGCACCCAACACCACAGTAAGTGCAAACTGTTCTTTCTTTTCTGTCAAACGCAACAGACTTCGATTCGAAAATGTCGCTGATAGCGGAAGTAGGACAGGCCTGCGCACACGCACCGCAACTCACACAATCGCTGTCCATAAAGTTTTGCTCAAAACCTTTTACGATGTGCGAATCGAACCCGCGACCAGCCATTGACAACACAAATTGCCCCTGTACTTCATCGCAAGCTCTCACACAACGGAAACAGTTTATGCACTTCGAAAAATCAGAAGTCATGTATGGATGACTCAGGTCCTTCTTTATGTCTAGATGATTTTTTCCTTCCGGGTAACGAACATCGCGAACACCCACTTGGGCAGCCACGGTTTGTAGTTCACAATTATTATTCACCTCGCAGGTAAGGCAATCAAGCGGATGGTCCGTGAGTACGAGTTCAATAATGTTTTTGCGCAGGCGATGAATGTTTTCCGAATCAGTGGCGATGTGCATTCCCTTGCTCACAGGAGTGTGACAGGATGCCACTGCCCTTTCTCTGCCATTCGCTTCAAGCGCGACATCCACGCTGCAAACACGGCACGAACCAAACGGTTCGAGGTTAGGTGCATCACAGAGTGTAGGCACATAGTTATGCCCGAAGTTTCTTCGGATAAAGCTCAAAATGGTTTCACCCGGAACAAGGGGGAAGGATTTGCCATTGATGAAAGCCAGTTGTTCGGTGAAAACTTCGGAGCCGGTAAAAGGATTTGCAAGCGTCATTGGTTCGACAATTTTTTGAGATGAGTTCAAAGGTAAGTGAATGGGTTTGGAACTCCGTTATTGCATTCCTGAAATGCATCAGCCTGCTTGATTGGAACTACCGTCAAAGGGGTTTTCGGGTTGTTCCCGACTTCATACTCCCTGCGGTTTGGTCTGCCTGACCATACTGCCTGTTGGGGATGATTACGCTTGCTGGAATGCTGTAGCCTTCTTCTGTTCCAATTCGCATAAAACGTTTGCGTAATTGGTCTCGATATTTCTAATATTTATCCTGATTTTCTTGATCAGTTTGTGCATTGCTCAAAAAAGCAATAGCGCTCAATAGAATAACTAAAATTGTTTTCATGTGATGTAGATTGTTGGGTTTATTGTACAATGTTGAATTCAACTAAATTCCAGATTTCCGATGTTTTTCAATCTCTTTTCTAATGATTCCAACCGAACGACTGAAGTAATAATTGACTTGATAATAATTGCTGCTGCTGGTCTGCTGGTCGAGAACTGAGTTCTCATTGTTCTCTTCAACAACATCCAAAAAGGTTGTTGCTCCAACTTGAAGTTCTTCCATGTAATCAACCACCTCAACTTTTCCATTGTCTCCTCCACCAAAACTTATTCCCGAATAACTCCCTACAAAAGTTGGAAATGTCAGCAGGACATCTTCTCCATCCGCATCACCACTTATGTATTTGTCACACCACAATCTCCGGCAATCGCAACAGCCGTTGTTGCAATCATGCGCTGTCCACCCCTCATTGAACCAAAACCAGTAGAAGTAGCCATCGCTGCTGCGGTAGGTTCCGTAGTCGAACTGTACGTTGCCTTGGGTGGTTATAAAATCGTGGGAGTCAACCACGGTAAAAGTGTCGCGGGTCAGTGTGGTTTCTTCTTCGTAAATCCAATAGGTGCCTTCTTTGAAAAAGGCCCATTCGCGCAGTTCATCAATGGTGGTTACTTGTCCGCAATCGCAGGGTGTTGGGTCTGCCTCCGGGTCATGCCTGCATGTGCTAAGCACAGTGCATAACGTTGTTAAAAGCAATAAGTGGCAAAGGAATTTTTTCATGTGTGCATCATGTTCTTATCAGATGTAATTATTCTCCGGTAGGTCCGCCCGCATTTGATTAGGGTGCCCCGGGTCGGGCTCTATGGAGCCATTGGCTATGGGTGGGTCAAAAGGAAAATTTGCCTGTGTCATTTATCCTGCACTATGTAGGTGAAAGTAAAAGTAGTCGAATGCAGTATTCGGTCAGTTCTTTTCGAGGGGGTATATAGTTGCACTTCGTTCAAAATATTCGCATGTATGTCTCCGTTGAATCGTATTGCGCAAAGCATCCTGCGGAAACCCCTAGAACTTTTGGATGCGAATAACTTTCGCCCCATATGAAAACCATGTACTACAGCAGCTATTTGCAACTGGATAAAATTCTGGGCGCACAGGAACTCGAAAGCGATAACCGCAACCAGCATGCGCATGACGAAATGTTGTTCATCGTCATTCATCAGGCTTATGAACTTTGGTTCAAGCAGATTCTTTTCGAAATAAGTTCTGTTCGCGGCATTATGTCGTCAGAGTCTATCAATGACAATTCACCTGAATTGCAGGTGGCGGTGCGCAGGCTGAACCGCGTGGTGGAGATTCTTCGACTGCTCGTTCACCAGGTGGATGTGCTGGAAACCATGACTCCTCTCGACTTCCTTGACTTCCGTGACATCCTTCGTCCTGCAAGCGGATTCCAGAGCATGCAGTTCAAAGAAATGGAAGCAATGCTTGGATTGACTATGCCCGAAAGGCATGGCCAGCAGTACTACACCTCACAATTGACTAAGGAAGATTCTGCAAAAATTTTCGCACTTGAAAACCAGGTGACGGTTCTTCAACTGGTAAACCAATGGCTGGAAAGGATGCCCTACTTTATCCATCCGGAATTTTGGGACGGGTGGGAACACGGCAGCGATTTCTGGAGTGTGTATCGCGAAGTGTATTCATCATCACTGGGCGAAGGAGAACGCGAAAACATTCGGGCATTTGAGGAACTATTCCTGAGTGATCGCACGAAAAACGATCGCAAACTTTCGGACAAAGCCCGTAGGTCAGCACTCTTCATTATGCTCTATCGAGACTATCCCATTCTGCAAAATCCCTATCGTTTCCTCAATCAACTTTTGGAGATTGATGAGCTTCTTGCCAACTGGAGATGGCGGCACATGAACATGGTACACCGGATGATTGGCACAAGAACCGGAACGGGAGGTTCCAGCGGCAAGGGATATCTGCGCGAAGCTGCTTTGAAACATTATATTTTTTCTGAAATTGCGGAACTCAATTCTTTCCTCATTGAACGAAGGAAACTTCCGAAACTGAGCAATGCGCTGGAAAGAAAACTTGGATTCAATCTTTGACTTGAAAAACGGAACCTGTTTGGTGATATGATCCAAGAGCCTGTTCAATATCATTTTCAAGACAAGGCTCACGGCAAAACAACTCTCAGTACAAAATTTGCCATACCCTGAAAAATAATTCATGGACTTTTCAAAATTCACACTCAAAACACAAGAAGCAGTACAGAAAGCCCAACAGATAGCACTGAACAAAGGGCAACAGGTGGTAGAGAATGCGCATCTGCTCAAAGGAATTTTTGAGACGGATGACAACGTGACACCTTTCCTACTGAAAAAGCTAAACGTCAACCTGCCAATTTTTCGTCAGGCGCTTGATCGTATTGTGGATTCATTTCCCAAAGTGAGTGGCGCGCAAATGGCCATTTCATCGGAAGCCAATACATCGCTGAACAGGGCCATTAATCATCTCAAAGAATTCAACGATGAGTATGTGGCTATCGAACATCTCCTCCTGGGAATTTGCGAAGGCCGGGATGCCACAGCGCAAATGCTGCGCGACAATGGAGTGAGTGTAAAAGATCTTAAGAAAGCAATTTTAGAATTGCGCAAAGGTCAGCGCGTCACTTCATCATCGCAGGAAGAAACTTACAATGCGCTGGAGAAATATGCCAACAACCTGAACAAGCTTGCGCGTGACGGAAAACTTGATCCTGTTATTGGCCGTGATGTAGAAATAAGGCGTGTAATGCAAATCCTTTCGCGCAGGACCAAGAACAATCCTATCATTATTGGTGAACCGGGTACAGGAAAAACTGCGATTGCAGAAGGCATAGCGCACCGCATTGTAAATGGTGATGTTCCGGAAAACCTGAAATCGAAACAACTCTATTCGCTCGACATGGCAGCATTGATAGCTGGTGCGAAATACAAGGGCGAGTTTGAAGAACGTTTGAAATCAGTGGTGAATGAAGTACAAAAAAGCGATGGAGAAATTGTACTCTTCATTGATGAGATTCACACATTAGTGGGTGCAGGTGGTGGCGAGGGTGCAATGGATGCCGCCAACATTTTGAAACCCGCCCTTGCGCGAGGTGAACTGCGTGCCATAGGTGCAACAACGTTAAACGAATACCAGAAATACTTTGAAAAGGACAAAGCGCTGGAAAGGCGTTTCCAGAAGGTGATGATTGACGAACCGGATCGCGATGCGGCCATTTCAATTCTTCGCGGATTAAAGGAGAAGTATGAAAACCATCACAAAGTCCAGATAAAAGACGATGCGATTATCGCTGCTGTAGAACTTTCACAACGCTACATCACCGACCGTTTCCTGCCCGACAAAGCCATTGACCTGATAGATGAAGCTGCTGCAAAACTTCGCATGGAAATTAACTCGAAACCACAAGAGTTGGATGAGATAGAGCGCAAAATCATGCAACTGGAAATTGAACGCGAAGCCATAAAGCGCGAGAACAATACTTCACGGCTGAATGACATTAACAGGGACATTTCGGAATTGAGCGGAGACCGAAATTCTCTTGCTGCAAAATGGCAAAGCGAAAAAGATGTGGTGGAGAAAATCCAGCATTCAAAATCACAAATTGAAGATTTAAAGCAGCAGGCAGAACAGGCAGAGCGGGAAGGGCACTATGGTGTTGTTGCAGAAATCCGGTATGGAAAAATTAAGGAAGAAGAACAACTCATAGAAACAAATCGTGCAAAACTCCTGGAACTTCAGGCCGACAGCAAAATGCTAAAGGAAGAAGTGGATCCGGAGGAAATTGCTGATATCGTATCGCAATGGACAGGCATCCCGGTAACGCGGCTTGTCGAAACCGAAATATCAAAACTGCTCCGGCTTGAAGAGGTACTTTCAAAACGTGTGGTGGGCCAGCATGAAGCTGTAGAGGCAGTGAGTGATGCGGTGCGCAGAAGCCGTTCAGGACTTGCCGATGAAAAGCGCCCCATCGGTTCATTCATTTTTCTGGGCACCACCGGAGTGGGAAAAACAGAACTCGCAAAAGCGCTGAGCGAATTTCTATTCAACGATGAAAATGCAATGACACGCATTGACATGAGCGAATACCAGGAGCGCCATGCCGTGAGCCGCCTCGTGGGTGCGCCTCCAGGATATGTGGGTTATGATGAAGGAGGGCAACTGACCGAAGCTGTTCGCAGGAAACCATACTCTGTAATTCTTCTTGATGAAATAGAGAAAGCACATCCCGATGTGTTCAACATCTTATTACAAGTGTTAGATGATGGCCGTCTGACTGACTCGAAAGGCCGCGTTGTCAATTTCAAGAACACCATCGTTATCATGACCAGCAATCTCGGATCGCAAATCATCCAGGAAAATTACGACCGCTCAAAGGATCCAGACGATGAAGAATTGTTTGAGAGAACAAAAGACGAAGTGATCCTTGAACTCAGGAATTCACTTCGGCCTGAATTCCTGAATCGCGTGGACGAGGTGATAATGTTCACTCCACTCCGCAAAGACCAGATCGAAGAAATTGTAAAACTTCAGCTGCACATGTTGGGCGAACGATTGGGAAAAGCTGAAATCAATCTGGTGATTACTCCGGATGCACTTCATTATTTATCGGAGCGCGGTTACGATCCGCAATACGGGGCGCGTCCGGTAAAACGTGTCATCCAAAAGGAAGTGATGAACGAACTTTCCAAATACATCCTTGCCGGCAAGATTGATAAAACAGCCCCGGTAGTGCTTGATGTGTTCGGTGGGCAAATTGTGTTCAGGAAACAGAATGTTGAAGAGGTGGTGGTGGAGGTGTAGTTGTATTCGGTGCCTATTCTGGAAAACAATACTGTCAAATTTTGGCTGGCCACCTGGTCATGAAAGTTCAAGACGGAGAAACAAGGTCTCACGAAGCCACGTGTACATTCCCTTGCACATTTAAAAGTTGACTCATGCAGGAAGCTTGAAGTCATTATTGCCTAGCTAAATCACGCCCGGCTAAAGTCGAATATCCACCACTTCTCCTTTTTGTTAGCATTTCGGGTTCGCGGGCAATAGACAACCAATATTATCTCTTCAATAAACTTTTTCACTTGTTTAGTAGTCTCAGAAACTAATCATCTACTTTGGCCGTTACTTAGCTTGCCATCTTCACCAAAGGATGGTATCGTTTTAAAAGATGTTACAAATCCGAACACTAACACGCATGAGAAGTTTCTTAGTTGTTTTATTGTTTGCTGTTGTTCTTGCATCCTGCAAGAAAGAAGAACAGGTGGTATTCACCGGCAACACCATTGCACCTTACAGCGAAATCCCCACCATCCTCACGGAGAATTATGCGAACCGGCTCTACATAGACCTCATTGGCCGCGAACCCACGGATGAAGAGATGGTAGCAGACGTAGCCATTCTTGAAGCTGCGGATCTCAGCAATTCATCACGCATACAGGTCATAAATAAACTCATGTACAGCCAGGACGCAGTGCCGGGCGATACCGTGAGCTATAACATTTCTTACTTCAGCAAACTTTACGAAGACACCAAAGCACGCCTCCTCGAAGGAACCTCCGAAGCCGATCTCCAGGATGAATACTACCTCCTTTATTATGTGGCACAACTCGATTCCATGAATGGAAACATGACCGGCTACGAACTCCTGATGATTGAAGCCAACAAAATGAAAGATGTGCTGGACAGCCGCGAAGAATTGCGCCTCGAACAAATTGACATTCGCGAGATGTACCGCAGAATGTTTTTCAACAATGTGTACGACCAGATAAACATGAACACCTTCAACTTCATCAACGCAACGTTCGATGGCAATTATTATCGCTTCCCCACCGAGGCCGAACTTGAACAATGCTTTCCACCCATAGAATACAACGGCAGCGGAATTTTATTTGGTGATGTAATATCCAGCAAAGTAGAATACCTGGAAGTGCTTTTGGGCAATGCGGAATATTCAGAGGGCCTTATCCGCTGGTGCTATCTCTCCATGCTCAATCGCGAGCCAACTGATACTGAAATTTTCAACCTTCTTGATGAAGTCAACCAAGGTTATGATGTACAAGCAGTCCAACAATTTATTCTTACCACTGATGAATACGCAGGATTTTGAAAACAAAACGGAAGTTGAGCGAAGCGAAATCCCGACACTTCGGGAACCGATGACAGAAGCGCAGAGACCGGAGACCGAAGTCCGACATCTAGATACTTCAGTCAGTCTGGTGGTAGAGGATACGAGTGTTGAGCAGTCTCTTATCTCACATCCAATATCTCATATCTCCGGCTGCACATGCGAGGGTCACACTACTAATCATGCGAGGATGCAAACCGCTGCTGCTGTAGCTGGTCTCACCGCCACCGCACTTCTTGCATCATGCAAAAAGGAGGAGGACCTCTTGTTTGAAGTGAACACCGTGGGATTGTATTCCAGCGCTGCGGAAAAAGACAAGATGAAAAGCAACGAGCAATACGTGAGTATTCTCTACACGAACCTTTTCCAGCAGGCCATCTCCAGCAGCGATGTGTTCAGCATCGCCAATTGTTTCGACTCCATAGGCGACCAGGAACTTGCCCGCGAAGTGCTCATCTCAAATTTCTTTAATGATGATGGAGTGCAACTGCCAACCATTGAAGAAATGAATGCGGACATCGAAACTTTTATCGTAGATACCTTCAAACGATTCTTCGTGCGCATACCCACCGAGGCAGAAAAAACATGGGTGAAAAATTTCATCACTTCAAATCCATACATGACTCCGGAATTGGTTTATTTCTCCTTCGCACTCACCAACGAGTATCTCTTTTACTAACCTATCAATCATAGTTCATCAGTGTAGCAAAAACAGAATTCATGAAAAGAAGAGAATTCATCAAAAAAGTCGCTGCAACTTCAGCAGGTCTTGCCATTGCACCATACATACTTCCAAGTGGAAGATTGTTTGCACCCTCTGGTTATCGTTCCGCGAACCATGTAATCATGGTGATGTTCGCTGGAGGAGTTCGTCATCAGGAAAGTGTAGGAATGCGCTACCTGGACGACTCACAAATTGGAGATCCATATCCCGGCAATATCATGTACAACATGCTGAACGGTGCAGCACCCACTATGAAAATTGCATACGGAACCGGTGAAGGAGGTGAACTCCCCATTCCGGCAATTCTTTCACAGACGTTGCAATCGCAGGGAACACTTTTCAGCGAGATGCAGGCATTGAGTGCTGGCCACTACGGTGGATTGAATTCTATATTACAGGGCGGATTGGTAAGTGCGCAAGGCTTACGTCAGCGTCCTGTCAACCCCACCATCTTCGAATACCTGCGCAGGCACGGTGGATATGCTGCATCCGATGTGTGGTTTGTGGGAAACGGAATTGGTGGCAGCACTCCTCTTCTCAATTACAGCGGCAACCCTGATTATGGAATTCAGTATGGTGCCAATTTCTTTGCTCCGGGCACCACATTTGGCGAAGAAGGATTCAACTATCTGGCCGATGCGAAAGTGTATCATCCCGAAAATGAACTTGCACCGATGTATGCCATGAAGGCATTTCTCGACAACACTTTTGCACAATTCGGACAGTCCCAGCAATCGCTCGGCAATACAGAAGAGGAAAAACAAAACATTAAACTCTTCATGGATGCGATGTATGAAAAAGTGGCCAATGGCACACTTGCACTTCCCCCCGTTACTGACAATGGTGATTTGTACACCATGGCTTTTGCATGTGAAGTAATGAAGTGGTTCAAGCCTGCATTCATGGCAGTGAACTTAAGTGCTGTTGATACCTGCCACTCGAACTTTACGGGTTATGTGGCAGCCATGCACCGTGCCGATCATGCAGTCGGGCATTTATGGAACTACCTGCAAACGGAGATTGCCGACATAGCAAACGACACAACTATTATATGTCTGCCCGAGTGTGGAAGAAACGATGAACCCAATGCTATTACTGACATCAACGGATGGAACGCCTACGACCACAGCGATGAGAATGCTCTGCGCATCTGGAGTATGATGGTGGGACCAGGTGTGCCATCCAACCTCACCCTTGGCAGCGAAGGAAACCCGGTGGGACTTGTGAGTGATGCCATGCTTGCAGTCGCTGAAATACTCGGTGTGAAGACGGACGTGATGAACGCAGGTTACCTCGCACCCGGAACACTTTCATTGTTTGATCATTTCTAAATTATGAGTAGAAAAATTTTGCTCCTCGCCCCTTTCTTCTTGCTGCTGATAACCTGCAAGGAAAAAGATCACGAGAATCCGTACGACAGCATTCTACCTGCTGTGGACAATGACAATCCTGATTTGGCTGCACTTGAAGAGGGAAGTTTTCCGTGGCTTCACGAAAAAATTTTCAGGCCAACCTGCGCCAACAGCGGTTGCCATGACGGAACTTTCGAACCGGAGTTCAGGAGTATTTCATCTTCTTACAATTCCCTCGTCAATCATCCGGTGATTGCAAATACTCCGGGGCTTGATTTCGAATACCGCGTCACTCCGTTCAATGCGTCAACATCTTTCATTCATGAAAGACTCACCACTGAAGTAGAGAATACATCCGGTCAGATGCCGCTGGAAAGCAATGATGACTGGGACCAAAATTCAGCGATGTACATCCAGAAAATAACCGACTGGATAAATGCCGGTGCGAAAGATTTGTATGGTAACCCTGCCCCATCGGGCGAGGCTGATTTTCCGCCCAACGTTTATGGCGTTGCGGTTTTTCCACACAACAACACAACCACACCTTACGAACGCGAACCGAATGAATTCGGCATCGGTCCTTTTCTGGTGGATGATGCACTGGTGGACGTCTGGATTTTTGCTTACGACCTCGAAACATTTATCGCTAACCTCACGGGTGAGGTAAAAGCTTCAACGAGCGCCAGTGATTTTTCAAGCGCACTCACGGGGCCTCTGGTATTCAACTCTAATCCTGTCATGGCGTTGGATTTCGGAAACAACCTGACCGGTTTTTATCACAAGGCCACCATCAATCTTTCTGGCGCTTCTTCGGGAAGTACTTACTATCTGCGCAATTACCTCGAAGACGGAGTTCAACCCAATCCAACCGAAATACCAAATGCAAGCAGCCAGTCATTCTGGTTCCTGATATTTTCCATGAAAATTGTTTGATGATGAGAAACAACAAAAACATTTTCGCCATTCCAGGGCATTGCGCTTCGCTTTTCTACAGGACTCTGCGAGTTGTCTTTTGCCTTTTGCTATTTGCCTTTTGCATTCTAGCCTGCAAGAAAAAGGAAGAAGACCCAGCAGCACCAGTGATTGAATTCAAAAGCATCTCGGCCAATGAAGTGGAACAATTCAACAACACGGTTTCCATCACTTTCTCCTACGAAGATTTCCAGGGCGATTTGGGAGAACAGGATCCCGATGATTATTCGCTTTCTGTAAAAGACTCGCGGCTTGAAAACGCTGACTGGTTTCATGTACCACCTATGACACCTGATATGCAGGAACTTCACATCAAGGGTGAATATAGTCTTGAGCTTCCTGCTCTTTTTCTACTTGGCAATGGCTCGCAGGAAGCGGCCAAATTCACACTTCAATTAACCGACCGCGCAGGGAATAAGAGCAACACCATCGTGTCGCCTGAAGTCCTTGTGGTGGACTCTTTGTGAGGAGGCAGTACTAAGTCAGCAGTGGGCAGTCTAAAGTGCACTTGCAGTTCTTTGTGTAGCTTCCCGCCTAAGCGCCTTTGTGGTCATGATATAGTTGAACTATGAAAAGGACAATCGCTGAACATTTCAAAATCCTGTTGCTTTCGGCATTGTCAGTTGTCTATTGTCAATTGTCAATTTCGCAAGATGTTCCCGAATTCATCATGAGCGACACCACAATTTCTGTATGTGAAGGAATTCTTTACGATAGCGGTGGCCCTGATGACATCTATGGCAACTCGGAAAATCTCACCACAGTTATCAACCCAGGTGGGGTCATCACCATCACTTTCTTCAATTCATTCTGTCTTGAAAACAATCTCGATTTTGTTTATGTGTATGACGGGCCGAATGACACATACCCTCTGCTTGGTGTGTTCACTGACAACAACCTTCCGCCCACTCTTGTTGCCAACAGCGGTGCAGTAACTGTCGTATTGATTTCTGACAACAACGTGGCCTATTGCGGATTCGCAATGCAATGGGACAGCGATTTGCCGGAACCAATTCCTCCTATCATTGCCGTGGATCCTGTTCCATCATGCAACAGTTCATTGGTGCAAATTAATTTCAGTTATCCGGTTGCATGCTGGTGGCTCGACCTCGATGAATTTGAAGTGACATTGACCTCGAATGGAAATAACATAACGATTGAAGAAATCACTCCTGCATGTGTGGGAGATTCTGCAAACTATGTATGGCTCACGCTTGAAGCACCACTTACTATCAATTGCCCATACTACATTGAGATGGTGATTCCTATTGCTGACAATTGCGGACTCATTTACATCTTCACCATTTTCACTTCAATCGATTTTTTTGAATGTCCCGTTAGTGCAAGTATTGAAGCAGATGACAATACCCTTTGCCCAGGTGATTGTGCAACACTCAACGCGATAGTTGAAGGATGTCTTAATTACACGTTTGCATGGAGCAACGGATTACCTCCGACATCAGGCCCTCACATTGTTTGTCCTCTCATCTCAACTAATTATTCGGTTACTGTTACTGAAACTGAATCCGGTTCTACCAGTGTGGAAACCATCACTGTGTTTGTAGAATCAACAAGCATTATCACTCTAGATTTTACTACCTGCCAGTCTGGAAATGATGTACAACTCATTGCAGAATCTCAAGGCGAATGGAGCGGGCCAGGAATTGTGGATGAAGAAAATGGCTGGTTCGATCCTGACCAGGCATTGGGTGGCGACAACCTCATCTACTTCGCATCAGATGGATGTCTCGATAGCATGACCATAACCATCTTGCCGATACAAACCGACAACATTATTGCTGCGTGTCCGGGAAGTGTGCCGTTTCAATTAAACGCAACACCTGCGGGTGGAGTGTGGACAGGCCCGAACACAACACCCGGTGGAATTTTTGATCCGTCTACCATTGGTTCCTTCAACCTCACCTACTCTCTTGGTTCATGCACCGACCCTCTTACTGTAAACGTTGCAAACATCACAGGCATTTATGATCTCGATACACTTTGCCAATCGGTGTGGGCAGATACCATAGAATTTTCTCCCCTCGGTGGAGTGTGGAGCGGGCCGGGAATTGAAAATTCTTTCCTTGGAATTTTTGTTCCACTCAATGCACCACCCGGAGATGTGGTGCTGACATATGACATCCAGGGATGTTCGGAAATTTTCAATGCTTATGTCCTCGAAATCTACCTTGATGAATCCCACAGTGCATGTCCGGAAGAAGACCCGCTGGTGTGGAATGATCCGCCAACACCACCAGGAGGATACTGGGAGGGGGATGGAATAATTAATCCGGTAACGGGGCTTTATGATCCATCACTTTTTCCAAATGACAGCTACACTTACATCACTTATCACGCACCGAACGGATGTGTGGATACCACGTTCATTTACAATTTGCAAACGGTGATCGCGGTGGAAGAACTTTTTTTCTGCATCAGTGATGATCCCTTCGATCTCCATGATGGAAATGTGGGAAACGCTCCCGGCAACAACGGAATATGGAGTGGAACCGGAGTGGAAGAAATTTATGATGGTGTTTGGATCTTCTCGCCAACGCTAGCAGCTGTGGGCGAACACATGGTTTACTACGAAAAGAATAATTGCACCGACTCCATGACAGTGGTTGTTTTTCCCGATGACCTAAGTGTGGAGTCGTTTAGTTTTTGTTCCGATGAAGATGCGTTGCAACTCGATCCCAATCTTCAACCCGGAGGAACATGGAGCGGCAATGGAATTACTGACGCGCTGAACGGAACATTTGATCCGGCTCTTGCCGATGAGGGAAATTCGGAATTGATTTGGATTACACCACCTGGATGTACTGATACCGTTTTCATTTTCGTGGAAGAATTCCAACAGGCAGCCATCATGGAGTTGGGAACGGTCTATTGTTTCGCTGATACCATTATTGAGTTTGAAGTTGAACCTGCGGGTGGAATTATAACAGGTGCGAATTCAGATTTCACCTTCAATCCCGCGGTTGGCGGAGAAGGATTGCACGAAGTGATTTATGTGTGGACAGGAATTGAATGTGCGAGCAGCGATACTCTTCTCATCACCGTGTACCCCCCGATTGAAACCGAAATTGCGTTGAGTGATAGTGCCATCTGTCTTGGTGAAACTTCCACCATCTCTGTTACTGCAAGTGGTGGCAATCCGAATTTTGTATTGCAATATGATTGGAGTGATGACAATCCTGGCTTCACAACAAACACCGTTGCACCGCAAGAGACCACTACGTTCTATGTGCTGACTTTCGATGGTTGTTCTGATCCCGTTCTTGATTCTGTGGTCATTGAAATTCTTCCGCCCATTCTGGTAAATGCTGTGACGAGTGACACGGTGTGTTTTGGAGAAAATGGTTTCGCCACTGCGCAAGTGTTGAACACCGGAGATTTTTCAGTGGAGTGGAATGAAGAAATGACTGATTCCGTTTTTGATGTTGCAGGAAGCCTTCACGAATTGCATGTGTTGGATTTACTGAACGGTTGTGAATTCGATACGCTGGTTCTCATTCCATCTTACTCACCCATCACAGCGAACTTCAGCATCAACCCCAATGAAGATTGTGTGGATTGGATGGATGCCGAAAACATCACCTTCATTGATCTCTCGCAAAACGCACAAGGTGGCACATGGACTTTCGGTAACGGAAATACCGAAGAATATCTGGAAGGAGTAAATCCGCAACAGACGTATGAAAGCGCTGGCGAGTTTTTTGTTTCGCTCATGGTGGTGAACGAGGGCAATTGCCCCGACTCTGCTATGGGCACGGTGTGCATCCTCCCTCCCACTCCCATTTTCATCCCCGATATTTTTTCTCCCAATGGCGATGGCAACAACGATGTGCTCTACGTGCGCAGCCAGGGAATTCTCGCCATGCAATTCATTGTGTACAACCGATGGGGCGAAAAAGTATTTTCATCCGACAAAGTGGATCATGGTTGGGACGGAAATCAGCAAGGCAAACCTGCCCCCACCGATGTATATATGTACTACTTCAAGGCAAACATGAATGATGGAAGTGTGCAGGAAATGAAAGGTGACATCACTTTGATCCGATGAAATTTTAATAGGCAATGGGCAACAGGCAATACGCAAAGTGTAAGGGGAAATTGATAATTGGATTTCGATCATTGTCAATTGTTCGTTGTCTTTTGACTCTTCCTTGTTGCTTATTGCTAATTACCAATTGCCAATTGTCAATTGCACAGGACATTCACTTCTCCCAACTCAACCATTCGCAATTATTCATGAACCCTGCAACCGCGGCCGATATGACGGGTGATATGGCAGCATCGCTCAGGTATCGCAAGCAGTGGCCGGGAATAGGGAAAGGTTATGGAACGAATGCAGCAACTTTTGAAATGTCGTTGCTCCGCCAGAAATCGAACACGAACTATTTGGGTGTGGGTGTTTACATCGTTTCCGACAAAGCCGGCAAGGCACAACTGCAAACTTTTGAAGGTGTGGGTTCGTTGGCTTATCACTTGCGCACAGGAACTACAGAACGTTTTTCAATGGGACTTTCGCTGGGCTATGTGCAGCGAAGCATCCGTACCGATGGGCTGGCATGGGATGCACAGCACAACGGAATTGCTTTCGATGCCGCGCTGGATAACCGCGAAACTTTCGGGAACCAAAGCCGCAGTATTGTGGATGGCACCTTCGGGTTGTTGTGGTGGCACAGTTCTAAAACCGAATGGAAGTTTGGATACAGCCTCGGCCATTTCCTGCAGCAACGAACTTTTCTTGATGCAGGAAGCGATAAACTTTCAGCGAAACACAGTGCGCACTTTATGCTCAAGTACAAAATTCCGTTTATGTATGTTGTGTATATAAGGTATGATTTGCAGGTACAACGACAGGCTGGTGCCATGACCATTTTGCCGGGCGTGATGGCTGAACGCAGGATAGGGAATGATTCGCGATACACGGGCGCCAATACATCATCGGGGATTATGGCGGGTTGCTACTATCGTATTGGCGATGCCATTGTGCCCACCATCGGCTTTGAGTGGGAGCGCATGCTGTCGCTTTTCATTTCTTACGACATCACGCTTTCATCTTTCAATAAAGCAGTGGGAACGGGTGGCGGGCCGGAAATAACCCTGAGGTATGAAGGAAAGAAAACGCGGGGCGTGGCGAGATTGAGTGAGGAGTAAGTTTCAATAGGCAATAGGCAATAGGCAAACGAGTCACAACTTCCAAACCCTCACTCCTTCTTCACCGCCCGTTGTGGGTCCACCACTTTCAGTTGCTTTGCTTCCACCGCCTTGTTGAAGGCAGGAACCAGGGTTTCAAAAACGTTGTCGAGCCGCTTTGATTCCAGCGCGAAATGTTTGTTCAACTCATTAAACACTTCCACCATTTGTTGTGCTGGAGGGCTGTCACTTGAGTTCACAAAATCGTTCAGGTAACCATAACGCTCAAGTATCTGGTTGGGATAACGCAAAGGGTCGAGGTAGGTTTTTATTTTGGAGTTGATGAGCGTGCCCTCGATGGCAGAGAGTGAATCAATTAACGGCTTCGAAAGTTTTTTCAAATCACTTACCTGCGTGGAGTCGCTGAAACTTCCGAGAAAATCCTGCACCTGTTTTTTCACTCCGCGTATTTGCAATACTTTTTTAATGAGTTCGTCCTGCTTGCGGTTTATTTGAAGTGCAAGATTGAATTGAGCCATCAAATCCTTTTCGGAGGTATTCACTTTGGGATTGAGTTGAATGGGAAAATTTTGTGTGCCTTGTTCTTTTCCATCCACGAATAATTTCACCGTGTAGTTGCCGGGCAATGCTGCTGGGCCACGCAGCTGACCGGGCGCCCAGTACGCATCTTCGGGCAGTGTGGCTGCGGGATAATTGAGGTTCCACACAAAACGGTGCATACCGGCTTTTGTATTCAACTGCTCCCGCGATGATGGTTTTTTGTGCTGGAAAAATTCTGTATCATCTTCCTTTACAAATGGTTTTCCATCCGGTTTCGTTTTGCTGGAGAATGAAATAATACTGTCGCCATTCAGTAAATAGAAAACAAGTTTCACTTCATCCTTCGCTGCATTTTTCAGGTAGTAATAAATGATGGCACCGTTGGGTGCATTGGTTCCTTCTTCAAGCTGCGTTTCGGCTGCTCGCTCTTCACTTACCTGCCGGCCATCCATACGAATAGCAGTGTTGGGTTGGAATAAATGATGTGCAGAATTTGCCACCGTGTTGTCGAGTTGGTAGAGCGGACTTAAATCATCCAGCACCCAAAACGAACGCCCGTGAGTGGCCACCACCAATTCCCTCAAATCTTTTTTCACTTGCATGTCCCACACGGGAGTAACCGGGAGATTCAAGCGCATCCCTTGCCATGAGTCACCATTATTGAACGATACATACACTCCAGTTTCTGTTCCGCAATAGAGCAAACCTTTGCGATTCGGATCCTCGCGCACACAGCGCGCGTAATCACCGGCACCAATTCCGTTCGTGATTTTTGTCCACGTCTTTCCGAAATCAGTTGTTCGGTAGAGATACGGTTTGGTATCATCCAACCGGTAGCGATGTGCTGATATGAAACAAGTTCCGGCATCATGAGGAGAAGGTTCTAAGATGCTAATTGTGGTCCATTCCGGCAAACCTTGTGGTGTCACTTTGTTCCATGTTTCTCCATTATCGTTGCTCACATGCACAAGACCGTCATCACTTCCTGCCCACAGCAAGCCCTGCTGTACCCGCGATTCAGCAAAGGCATAGATGGTGCAATAAATTTCTGCACCGGTGTTGTCAGGTGTGATAATTCCACCGCTCTGCAATTGTTTGGAAGGATCATCACGTGTAAGGTCAGGCGAAATGGTTTCCCAACTCATGCCCCCATTCGTTGAGCGATGAACATGATTGGATGTGCAGTACAACACGTCTTTATTCCACGGAGAATATGAAATAGGGAATGTCCATGCGAAACGATATTTCCATGTATCACCTCCCCATCCATCATTGATGAAGGGATGAACATTCACGTATTTGTATTGCTCATTCGTTTCATCATGACGGCTTAAAATTCCATCATACTCGCCTCCGAAAGTGATGGAAGAATTGCCGGGTTGCGGCACGATGTAACCCGCTTCGCCACCTGCCACATTGCTCTAGTCTCTTCTGTCAATTGTACTTCCATAGGTGCGCGTTGCAATTTTGATAGAACCCCAATCCTGTTGTCCGCCATAAGCGTTGTATGGAAAATCATCATCGAGGTTTACATGGTACATCTGTGCCGTTGGCAAATCCAGTTCTGTATAGGTGAGCGCTCCGTTGAAAGTCACCGATGCACTTCCATCATCACCCAAAATAAAATTCTGCGAGTCCTCTGGGTTGATCCACAAATCATGACAATCACCATGCTTTCCGTTTAGGGCGATAAACGTTTTTCCGCCATCAATGCTTTTCATCAAATCGAGGTTGCACACATAGACCACATCCTCATTGTTGGGATCAACAAAGACTTCGCTGAAATACCACGGGCGCTGGGTAATGTCATTCGATTTTGAAACCACCGTCCATGTTTTTCCACCATCATCGCTGCGGTACAATCCTGAATTCTTATTTTCAATCAGCGCATAAACACGGTTGGGATTTGTGGGAGAAACCGCAGAACAGATTTTACCCAACACACCTATGGGCATTCCGGGATTTTGCGAAAGGGATTTCCATGTTTCACCACCATCGTTGCTCTTGAACAATTCGCACCCAGGCCCGCCACTGTCCAGCTTCCACGGCTTGCGGTTCACCTGCCAGAAGGAGGCGTAAAGAATGTTCGGATTGGTGGGATCGAAATCAATGTCAATACAACCTGTGCTGTCGTTTTTGAAAAAAATGTTCTTCCAGGATTTTCCTCCGTCAGTTGTTCTGTACACCCCGCGTTCCTTGTTTTTGCCAAACATTTTTCCCATGATGGCTGCAAAAGCAATGTCAGGATCCTGCGGATGAACTATCATTCGCCCGGTGGCCGAAGCATCAAGTTTCAAAACATGTTTCCAGGACTTACCCGCGTCTTCCGATTTGTAAATTCCATCACCCATAATGGCAGTGTTGCGGATTGCTGCTTCACCCATTCCCACATACAATACATTGGCATCACTTGGTGCCACGGCAAGTGCACCCACCGAAGCCGATGTGAAATTTGAATCAGAAACACAGAACCAATAATTGCCACCATCCTCAGTTTTCCAAACTTCGCCACCTGTGGCACCCATGTAATAAGTGAGCGGGTCACCAATCACCCCGCTCACGGCAAGCGAACGGCCACCCTGATAAGGGCCTATGCACCGCCATTTCATTCCTTCGAATAGTTGCTTGTTGAAGGTAGCAGATGGAGTTGTTTGATCAGGGGTTGTTGTTGATGGCTTTTTCTTTTAGGAAAATGAAGTGAGCGCTAAAAGAATGAGAATGCAAATGCACAAAATATATTTCGGGTACATAAGAGTTGGTTGTTTCGGGCAAACATAATTTTAATGCTCTTTCTTCGTCTCAATCGTTAGAGAGTGTTTCCAAGGAATTCATGCAACCAGTTTACGCCAGTTCTCTGCGGCAACTAGCTAATTTCCATCAGCCCCACAATTTTCACCACCACATTGATGTTGCCAACTCACGCAACCTTCTATCTTCCCCGCTTGTTTCATCTCAAACCAAAACATGCATTGACCTTGCAAGGCCTTTACTCAAATAGTCATCTTTTCAAACGTGTGTTTGCTAATTGCCAATTGCGATTTGCCTATTGCATATTGCCTATTGCCTATTGCCTGTTGCCAATTGAGCAAGCGTTCGCCACCCACCTTGTAGGCGGAGAAATTTATTACGAGCAACAGGGAACGAGTGACACCTACCTAGTCACGCTAAAGGTTTACCGCGACTGTGGTCCTGCCAATACTAACGATACAGGATTCGATGAACAGGCCGCGGTCGGAATTTTTGAAGATGGTATGCTGCTAGAAACACTCCTTATGGATTTTACCAATGCAGAAGTTGATTTCGTTCCTGTGGAACTCAACAACCCCTGTTTTGTACTTCCACCAGACTTGTGTGTAGAGCGCGCTGTCTATCAGGAATTCATTGATCTGCCTTTTACATTAGGTGGATACACATTGGTTTACCAGAGGTGCTGTCGCAATCCGAGTATCGTAAACCTCAACAATCCGCAGGACACAGGCGCTACTTTTTTTACTGTGATTCCCGGCACGGAAAACACGCAGCAGAACTCTTCGCCAATCTATACCAACTTTCCTCCGGTGGCATTGTGCACTGGAGGTTCGTTTTGGTTTGATCATGGTGCCACCGATGAAGACGGTGATTCGCTCGTTTATGAATTCTGCACTCCATTGCATGGTGCCACTCCCGATTTCCCTGCACCAAATCCACCCTCAGGTCCTCCCTTCATAGAAGTGGATTGGGCCAGCGGATACTCTGCCGATTATCCTATTGACAGCAACCCTGCCTTCACCATTGATCCGCAAACAGGATTTATTGAAGGCACACCAACAATGCCAGGACAATATGTTGTCGGGATTTGTGTGAGCGAATACCGCAACGGAGAGTACCTCAGCACGACCAAGCGCGACTTCCAGTTCAACGTTACGATATGCGACCCGAATATTATTGCAAGCATCCCCGATCAGGTTGAATTCTGTGATGGCCTGATCCTCGCATTCGAAAACGAAAGCGTCAATTCGAGTTTTTATTTCTGGGATTTTGGTGTGGAAGATTTGGAAAGCGATACCAGCATTTCATTTGAACCCACCTATACTTATTCCACAAACGGGACCTACACTATCACACTTATAGCCAATCCCGGCTGGCCCTGTGCCGATACAGCCTCTACTGTTTACGAAGCGTTGCCCGTCATAGAACCGGAAATTATTCTGGACGGATATGAATGTGTGGACAACACCGTTCTTTTCAATTTCGATGCAAATGCCAATGCCAGTCCTGAAGCAGAATTTTTGTGGGACTTCGGACCGGGAGCATTGCCGCAATTCTCTGCGGAACAATCACCACAGGCCATTGATTTGAATGATGAGGATGATCAAATCATCATAACACTCACCGTAACCGATGATGGTTGCGAGGAGAACGATGATGAAGAAGTAATAATTCCGCCAGACCCGGTCGCTGCCATTGTTCCTCAAGAAACTTTTTGTGATGGAATGTTTTACATCTTTGAAAATGCCTCGGAGAATGCAGATGAATATTACTGGGATTTCGGTACGGAACTGGAGAGCGATTTCTCATTCCAGTCGGCCCCTTCGTTCATGTTTCCCGATACCGGTCATTTTGTAATCACGCTTGTGGCTAGTGGCGAGTGGACTTGTTCTGACACCACTTACATGGAGTTCCTGATTTACGGATTGCTTGATCCCGAATTCCCTGAACAAGCTGAACAATGTTTTGAAGGAAACAGTTTCTATTTCGAAGGACTCGGAGCATCAACAGATGTTGCAACTTACTTATGGGACTTTGGCAACTTCGGGAATCCTGCAACATCCACTCAACAAAATCCACAGAACGTAAGCTTCACCGAACCGGGTTCCTACCTCGTTACACTCACCATCAGCGAAAACGATTGCCTGGACACATACGAAGATCTCGTGCAGATTTTCGCCAACCCGACCATTGATTTTTCGTTGAATACTTCTGAAGGTTGTCCTCCCCTGGGAGTTGCCTTCAATGCCAATGCAACTGCCGATACGCAGATTTTCTACGAATGGGATTTTGGCGATGGTGCCACATCCAATTCCGAAGACCCTGCACACTATTACCAGAATCCAGGGACGTATGATGTTACTCTCACCATCTCCACCATCAACGGTTGTATTGAAGAACAAACCATGACGCTTGAAGATGCAATATGGGTTTATCCCAAACCTGTGGCAGGATTTTCAGTCACTCCCCAACAGGTTACCATTCTTGATCCAGTGGTTTCAGTTACTGATCTTTCGCAGGGAAGCATCTCCTGTATTTATTACACCGAAGATGGCTTCACTTATACCGATTGTAATTTCATACACACATTTATTGAAGCAGGATTCGTCTGGATACATCAATACGTAACGAATGAATATGGATGCGTGGATGATCAAATCCAGCAGGTAATTGTGGAAGGATTTCTTTTTTATGCGCCCAATGCATTTACCCCTGATGGTGATGGTTTGAATGATGTATGGCTTCCATCCATGATTGGTATTTCCCAATATGAATTGCAAATCTTTAACCGCTGGGGCGATGTCATTTACGAGTCTCAAGACCCCAACATGCCTTGGCTTGGCGAGGCCAAAGAAGAAGGCAACCATCTGGCGCAGAATGGTGTTTACAATTACAGGATAAGAGTAAACGACCTGCTTGGATTGCCTCATGATTTTGCCGGACACATTACGCTCTTCCGGTAATACTCAACCCGCATGGGCGGGAGACAATCAAATGAGAGGAATTTTGAAATGCATATCAACCGTTTTGATGTTTTGCTGCTTTTCGGTGGCAAATGCTTCACATATAGTTGGTGGTGATTTGCATTACGAATATCTTGGGAACAATCTTTACCAAATCACCCTCAAAGTTTATCGCGATTGTGCAACAAGTTCTACCGATTTCGATGATCCTGCAGCCATCGGTATTTACGATGCCGCTGGAAATCTTGTAGAAAATATTGAAGTGTTACTTGCCGATGCAATTGTGACCGACCTTCCGATTGAAGTAAGCAGCATTTGCATTTCGCCACCGGAAGGTTTGTGTGTGAAGGAAGCGATCTTTTCTGCAACGGTTGAGCTGCCACCCATTGCCGGTGGATACACTCTCGCCTATCAAAGATGTTGTCGCAATGTCACCATCGTGAATACAGAAAGCAACGATGACCTCGGTATCACGCTCACCACAACTATACCTGGTCCTGAGATAGCTTGGCCGAACAGCAATCCGGCCTTCGTTCAATATCCTCCCATTGTCATTTGTCTCAATCAGCCGTTTGTTTTTGATCACAGTGCCACTGATTCCGATGGTGATGAACTTGTGTATCAATTCTGCACACCGCTGCTTGCAAATATGCCCGGCTTCTACATCAATCCGCCCGGTGCGCCACCTTATCCCGAGTTGATATTTAATCCCGGATATACTTACGACTATCCACTTGACAGCGATCCTGCATTTGAAATTGATCCGGTCACCGGGTTGCTCACCGGCACACCAACATTACTTGGACAATTTGTTGTCGGCATTTGTGTGAGCGAGTATCGCAATGGTGAATTGATAAACGTAACCAATCGCGATTTCCAGTTCAACATCACCATGTGCGAACCCAATGCATTTGCAGCCATCGCCACGCAAAGTGATTACTGTGATGGACTGACTGTTGACTTCGGAAATCTTTCTGGCGATGGATTTACTTATGCATGGAATTTTGGTGTCGAGGATATTGATACCGATACATCAAGCCTTTACGAGCCAACATATATTTTTCCTGACACTGGCTATTACAACATCACACTCATCTTAAATCCCGGGCTGGCCTGTGCCGATACAGCCACCATGATTTATCATGCAGCACCCGAAGCGCTTCCTGTTATTTCCAATTACGATTTCGATTGTGATGATGGTGTGCTTTATTATTCTTTCAATGGTGAAGGAGGTTTTTCGGGTACTGAAACATACCTCTGGCATTTTGGTGATGGAGCAAATCCACTAACAAGCACAGAAGAAAATCCTTCAGGTATTGTATTGAACGGCCCTGGGCTTGTTGAGGTAACGCTCACTGTCTTTGATAGCGGGTGCGATGAAGAACTGATTATTGAAATTGATGTGCCCGCGGCACCACATGCCATCATAGCACCGCAGGAAACTTTTTGCGATGGCTTCTATTATATCTTCGAAAACCTGAGCGAGAACGCCACGGATTTCTATTGGGATTTTGGTGCAGCCGGCTTTGAAGATGCGAGTACGTTTGAAAATCCAGAATACATGTTTCCCGACACAGGCCTTTATCTTGTAATGCTTGTTGCAGATTCACCGGGTATGTGCAGCGATACCGCATGGATGTGGATGAATATCTATGGATTGCTCCAACCGCTTTTTGTGGCACCCGATCCACAATGCTTTGAAGGCAACAGTTTCTCTTTTTCCGCATTGGGTGCATCAACTGATAATGCAACTTACCTGTGGGCCTTTGGCAACAACGCAACTCCGGAAACTTCCACTGCACAAAATCCATCAGGCATAAGTTTCGATGAACCGGGTGCGTATGATGTCTATCTAACCATCATGGAAAATGGTTGTGAAGAAACTTTTGCTGACCAGGTGGAAGTCGTTCCGAATCCTGTGATGAATGCATTCATTGAACCCGTGAGCGGCTGTCCCGATCTCTATGTGAATTTTCAATGCAACAGCACGGGCAGCACACAGCTTTTTTATCTATGGGACTTTGGAGATGGATATACGAGCGAGCAAGCCAATCCAACACACGCTTATACAACTCCTGGCACTTATGATGTAACACTTACGGTTTACACACTGACGGGCTGTATCGAATCGCTGACACAAACTTTTGAAGATGTTGTTACCGTGCTCACCCCACCGGTAGCTGTTTTTATTGTTGACCCGAATCCTGTCAACATCATGAATCCAACCATCAACGTTACGGATATTTCCGTTGGTTCTATCGGATGTGTCTATTACATAAGTGATGGTGGCATGAGTACTGACTGCAATTTCACTTACACGTTTGAAGATGGTGGAATTTTCACCATTGAACAATACGTGATTAACGAAGCGGGCTGCACCGACTACGCCATAGGAACTGTGTATGTGGAGGGCTACATTTTTTATGCACCCAATTCATTTACACCAAACGGTGACGGCATGAATGAAGCGTGGAAGCCGATTGTGTTCGGAGCATCACACTATCTTCTTCAGATTTTCAATCGCTGGGGTGACAAAATTTTTGAAACCACCAACCCCGATGAACCGTGGTTGGGAGAAGTACATGGCGGAGACTACTTCGCGCAGGATGGTGTCTATAACTATCGCGTGGTGATAAACGATTTATTGGGATACCCGCATGATTATGCCGGGCATGTGGTGCTGGTGAGATAAGTTATTAATTTCGGAATTCTGAATTCGGAACTCGAAACCCGGAACGCTTACTTCCCTTTCCCGAACACCAGCCTATCCACCGACCATCTTCCGCTTCCCATAAGAAAAATGGCAATGAATGCTACGAGATAAATGATTGCGCTCTCTCGACCGTCAAGTGGATCGCCCGCGTGGATGTTGAACGCAGCTACCGCCATTAGCAGGATAACGGGAATGCTTGCAAGCCTTGTAAATAATCCGACTATAATGAATAGGCAACAGAATACTTCAGCGAAGATGGTAAGCGCTGCTGCCCACCAGTCGCTCATACCAAAGGGTTTTGCAAAATCATTCTTGATTTCATTCCAGCCCTCAAGTTTCCCCCAGCCGTGCAGGTAAACCATCAATCCACCGAAGACTACGCGGAGAAGAAGTGCAACAAAATCGGGTGTCCAAATGGATACTGAAAAGAATTTATGGGCATTGTTTTTCATGGGGGTAAAGATGAAGTTAGAATTGATTTGTAAGAAAGGACATAGATGTTCGACTTCAAAAAAACAGGTTAACCATTTTTTGCTGAAGATTAATCAACCGAGCCTGGAGATACAGGCTTTCTATTTCGCGGGTATCCAGCAATCCCTAACCGCAACATCACTCTCACTTTGGCTTTTCAGATGGAAGGTTTTGAATTTTTAGTCTGCTGCACGTATTCTATATTTGGCGCACCAAAACAAAAAACACAGCAAAGTCCCACCCAAAAAGCTGTGTTGACCAACCAGAATTAACCAGAATCTCTATGAGACTTATCAGCATGTTTGTATTCATGTCAACTTCATCAGCGTTTGCACAATTACCGAACAACATGGGAGTGCAAAGTTTGGCGGACTGGACACTGAATTTGCAGGCGGCAGCCACTCCCCTCCTAAAAGCGATGATGGCGGATATGTTTGTGGGTCATTCAAATTCTTCGGATGGAGATGTTCCTAGCAAATTCCAATGTCAAAAGTTCAAACCTTAATCAGGCCATAATAACCTTAACTCAATTAGCAATATGAAAATCAAAAATCAACTCCTAACTTTTTTAATCGCCTTACTTTTTTTGCCAGAAGCAAAGAGCCAGATACCTGAAGCGGTCTGGTATAAAAACTTTGGCGGTAGTCATAAGGAGTATGATGGGAACGACCGCTCTTTATATGCCACAACAGATGGTGGATATGTGTGGGAAAGGGCAATTAGTTAATTAGAACCAAAAATTACAATGACAAAACCACTTGAGCGATTTTGGCTATTACTAAAACCAGCCAACAAAGAAATTAGACAGATTTACACATTATCACTATTTACTGGCTTAATTGCATTATCACTACCTCTGGGAGTACAAGCCATTATTAATTTGATTCAAGGTGGTCAAATTTCTACTTCATTTCTTATTCTTATTATAATTGTTGTTTTGGGAATTTCTGCAGCAGGGGCCATGCAAATAGTGCAGTTACGAATAACAGAAAATTTGAAGCAAAGTATATTCGCAAAAGCTGCATTTGACTTTGCACTGCGTGTACCCAATATTAAATCTGAAGAATTTTACAGGCAGTATGCTCCAGAAATAATGAATCGATTTTTTGATATTTCTAGCGTTCAAAAAGGATTATCCAAAATTCTTATTGACTTTTCAAATTCTACGTTACAAATTATTTTTGGACTTGTGT
The DNA here is from genome assembly GCA_034408895.1 of Flavobacteriales bacterium. Lineage (GTDB taxonomy): Bacteria > Bacteroidota > Bacteroidia > Flavobacteriales_D > Sanyastnellaceae > UBA4660. The sequence continues at coordinate 7,740 of JAWXCI010000005.1, read as the reverse complement.
TACTATCGCTTTATCACCCTATTTTTATTCTATTAAGCTTCACAGTCGTTCTTATTATATATATTATTCTAAGATATATCAGCAAACTGGGACTTGAGACCAGCCTGCTTGAATCGACTCAAAAATACAGAGTCTCCTACTGGTTACAAGAAATAGCAAGAGCAAAATTAACTTTTAAGATGGCAGGAAAGACGGACTTAGCAGTTAGAGAAACTGATAAACGAACAAGTAAATATCTAGAAGCACGCGAAAAGCATTTTTTAGTCTTAAGGCAACAAATGATTATATTAATTGGCTTCAAAGTTTTTGTTGCTGCTTCCTTGCTTTTAATAGGCGGCATTCTTGTTATTAATCAACAAATGAATATTGGGCAATTTGTAGCAGCAGAATTAATCATCTTACTTGTAATCGGATCTGTCGAAAAAATAATTCTTTGTCTTGAAACAATATATGATGTTCTCACCTCGCTGGAAAAAATTGGACAAGTTTCTGACTTGCGACTAGAGAATAATAACATCGGTGATGTTTTTAAAACAGATACGCCAATTTCAATTGAAATGATAAATGTCTCTTTTGCCTATCCTTTAGCTCAAAAACACACCTTAGAAAACATAAACTTAAAAATAGAAAGTGGAGAAAAAATATGTATTTCTGGAGATAATGGCAGCGGAAAATCTACACTAATGAAATTGCTCTCTATGCAATACGAAATTAAATCGGGCAATATTTGCTTTAATAATTATCCAATAAATAATTATAATAAGGGAACTATTAAACAATATTTAGGGTCATACATTAATGAAGATACTATATTCAATGGAACAATTGAAGACAACATTTCAGTGGGCCGTGAAAATATAAGCCCTATTGATATCATGAAAAGTTCAGAGAAAATGTACCTTTTAGAATACCTTAAGGAATTGCCGGAAGGATTAAAAACTAAAGTATATTCAGATGGTCAATTACTTCCAAAAAGTGTTATTCAAAAAATACTTCTTACCCGAAGTATCGTTTCAAAACCAGCTCTTATCTTACTTGAAGATTGTTTTGAAAACATCAAATATTCTGAAAGAATAAGAATGATAGATTATCTTCTGAGTAATGAAATGGAAAGTACTGTTGTATTCATCTGTTCGGATTCCCATTTGATTGAAAATTGCAAAAGAAATATTCTTATTGAAGATGGTAAAATTAAAAATTAAATAATGCTCAACATCTCACCCCACAACAGAGTAACCACCTCTACCGAATCATACCAGTCTTTCAAAATTATTGAAAGTAATAAATACAAGTCCATCATTAAACGTGGAATTTATGTTAGTATAATTTTATTCGTTTCAATAGTTTTTTTACCATGGACTCAAAACATTAGATCCATGGGCAATGTAACTACGCTAAAACCAGAACAAAGGCCACAAACAATACACAATGTAATACCGGGTAGAATTGAAAAATGGTATGTCAAGGAGGGAGACTTTGTAAAAAGAGGTGACACCATTATATTCATTTCTGAAGTTAAAGATGAATATTTTGATACACTTCTCATTGATAGAACCGGTCAACAAATTAAAGCAAAAGAGCTAACGGTAATTTCTTACATGGAGAAAGTAAAAGCGCTCGACAATCAAATTGATGCAATTTCAAGAACACAATTATTGAAACTTGAGCAGACGGAAAATAAACTAAAACAATCCTACTTAAAAGTAGCTACTGATAGTATGTCTTATGAAGCGGAAAAATTGAACTATTCAATTTCCATTGAACAATATAAGCGCATGCAAGAGTTGAACAAACAAGGACTTAAATCATTAACAGATTTAGAAACTAGGAAACTAAAAATGCAGGAACTGCAGGCTAATGTATTTTCACAGGAAAACAAACTTTTGACATCGAGAAATGAAGTAATTAACGCGCGCATAGAATTAACGACAGTTAACGCAGAATACCAGGATAAATTAGCGAAAGCCGAATCGGATAAATTTTCAGCACTAAGTATCTTGTACGATTCTGAGATAGCTGTTACTAAAATGCAAATTCAATTTATGAATTATTCGGTTCGAAGTGGAATGTATTATGTCACAGCTCCTCAAGATGGATATATTACCAAAGCCATTCAATCCGGTTTAGGAGAAACTTTAAAGGAAGGAGAAGAAATTGTAAGTATAATGCCATCCGATTATGAGTTGGCTGTGGAAATGTATGTAGCCCCAATTGACTTGCCACTACTTGAACTGGGACAAAATATTCGAGTTCAATTTGACGGTTGGCCGGCAGTTGTATTTTCAGGGTGGCCTAACATAAGCTATGGAACATATTCTGGAAAAATAGTTGCAATAGATAATTTCATTAGCAACAATGGCAAATACCGTTTGTTAATTGCACCGGACAAAACATCCTATGCTTGGCCGAAAGCATTAAGAATAGGGGCAGGGGCCAATAGCATTGCCTTACTTAAAGAAGTACCCATTTGGTATGAACTGTGGAGAAAAACTAACGGATTCCCACCGGATTATTATAAACCCTCAGCACTTAAAAAACAGTGATCGTGAAAAAATTAAGTCAAATTGTTTTCATTTTAATTTCGGTCTCAGCAACTGCGCAAAATTCTTCGCAGAATGTATTGAGTATCGATACATTTTTAACCATTGTTAAAAAACACCATCCCTTAGCGATGCAAGCAAATTTGAAGGTAAAAGAAGGCAAGGCTGTTTTGCAAAATGCTCGTGGGCAATTCGACCCAGAGTTATTTACGAATGTAGATCAGAAAAACTTTAGTGATCAACAGTACTTTAGTATACTGAATGCTGGAATCAGTATTCCGACCTGGCTAGGCCTGGACTTTTACTCCTCTTACCAAAACAATACGGGTCTATATTTAAATGCTGAAAACAATTTGCCTCAAGATGGAATTTGGCAAACAGGAATTTCACTACCCATAGGACAAGGACTATTTTTTGATCAAAGAAGGAACATGCTTCAGCAAGCAAAAGTTTATAAATATGCTACAGAAGCAGAGCAAGTTCTTATGTTAAATAAATTATTATTGAATGCAGGAAATGCCTATTGGAATTGGTTTGCCTCTTATAACAATAATCTTATTTTAGAAGATGCATATATAGTTAATCAACAAAGGTTAAATGCCGTGAAAGCAAGCGCTGAATTTGGCGATCGACCTTTCATTGATACGTTAGAAGCAGCCATCCAAGTTCAAGAAAGACTTATAAACCTGGAGCAAGGTAAATTGGATTTTAGAAACAAAACACTTTCTCTTTCTACCTTTTTGTGGCTAAATGAAAATATACCGCTAGAAGTAAATCCTGAAACTGTACCTCCGGATTACTCAATCGTTGCCACTCAAAACGAATCTTTTTTTATCGATTTAAATACTATCGATAGTATTTCAAAATTACATCCAGAGGTTCTTATATATACCTTCCAAAAAGATCAATTGACTTATGATAAAAAATGGAAACAAGAGCAATTAAAACCTATCATCAATTTAAATTATAATGCTCTAAGTTCATATTCTGAAACGAATTCCTTATCAGATTATAATTTGGATAATTATAAGTGGGGATTGACATTTGCTATGCCTATTTTTTTACGCACGGAACGAGGTGCTCTTCAACTTGCAAAATTAAAAATTCAGAGTGCTACTTACGATTTGCAAAACAAAACAAACGAAGTACAAAATTTAATTGAAGCTTCAACAAATGAATATCTCACGCTTCAAAATCAAATAAAGACTTATAGTCAAACAGTAAAATATTATGAAGCGCTTTTATCTGCTGAAAACACGATGTTTTTTTCAGGAGAAAGCTCTTTGTTTTTAGTAAACACGAGAGAAACAAATACGATTAGTGCAAAAATCAAACTCATTGATTTCATTAGTAAATACAAAAAAGCCTTTTTGGCGATCAATTATAATTTAGGAATATTAAACGATTTAACACCATGATACATTTACAAATTTACTCTAAAGAAGAGCTAATCATCGAAAGGGCTGCTGCGCTTTTAATTCATAATCGACTAGCTATTGATTTAACCATTGATCGCGATGTAGAACGCTTAAGTTTTGTCAACGACAAAGTTGAATACACTAAAGTATATTTACTTTCAGCGAAAACGAAATCACTGCTGTTTCAGAAAATAGAGGCTATTTTTAGAAGTGAATTAAAAGACAAAATGCCTGAACTGTATTCATTGCCAATCGTTCAAATGGATTGGAAACAAGCCGAACATTTAACAGAACTAACACAAAAAGTTTGATCTAAAATTTCTAAATGAACTTGATATTTCAATTGAAAAAATTGAAGTTTCAAAATGAAATAATTTTTTAAATCATCCTTAACTATAGTTTCGGAGTACTATGGTGGACTTGTTGGGAGTATTCCATACACCCATCTAAACCGCATAATGTATGCAAGTATTGATTGCCTCGCATTTTAAGTCATTACCTTGAATATAATTCTGGAAGGAACAGGGGAGGGTTGGTATTCATTCGGTATTGGTGGCGAATGTCAATTGGGCGCTTGTGCCAATGTGCAGGCCTGCGACTACACTCCCTTTGGTACCACATTTCAAAACTGCTGCTACTATAGTTGTGTAAGTGGTGAAGTAACTGCCGGAAGTTCTCCGCAGTATAATTACTGGAAACTCTACACTAGCCCCGGCTATGGAGATTTGATTTACCAGGGCAACGCCCCGCATTCCTCACCTATGTGCCTGCTCGATGAGCCTTTTACCACTTATTATCTGGCGATGTATGACAGCATCCAGTGCGATGGATGGAATGGTTCACATTTTATACTTGACATTCCCGAATGGAATTGGAGTTTCGACACCACACTTACTGGCGGTTGTTTGTGGTTGGTGCAGTATACAACAGGAGGCCCCGGTTGTATAACGCCCGGCATGTGCAATTACAATCCACTGGCTACTATTGATGACGGAAGTTGCGTACCCATAGTAATTGCACAAATGCAGATGTACGATTCCGGCAACAACGGATGGGGAAATTGGCGGTACTCAATTAAAACTAGTGAAGGCGAAACCGTACAAACCGGAACGTTACCAGCCTGGGGATTCGGTGTAGATCAGTTCTGCCTTGTCCCTGGATGTTATGAAATGCTACTGCACAAACCATTTGGAGGGGGTGGTTCGGGAAACCAGGTGACATGGATATTGCAGTATGAAGACGGCACTGATATTATTTCTGGTGACGCACCAGGTTCCACCGATTTCGGATTTTCTATTTCCGGTAATCAGAACAACGATTGTGCGGTGAATACCGGTGACCTTCTGCTTTTTATGGGTGCTTTTGGTTACAACGGATTCTGCGGATTACCTGACATGAATAATGATAGCATAGTTAACACTTCCGACCTCTTGTTGTTTATGGGCACGTTTGGTTCTTCATTTTAGGGCCATTCATTATTTGCAACTGGTGTCTGAAATTCCAGCGACTGTAAACAAGGAATCCACCAAAAACAACACGGGGAAGATGTGGGCTTGGATGAAAGAATACTTATAGTCTGGATCAATTGGAAATACAATCTCGCACCTTGCTATCCTCATCTTGGCCAAACCAGTGTCTTGATTTTGATGCCCATCCAAGCGGCTGCAATAACCATGAGCAGCGAAAGTGTGATGAGACCATAATATTTAATCGTCCATTCCAGCGCCACTTTTATGCGGTGAATGAGCGAAATAGTTTTTACCGCCATCACATTTTCCGAAAGTGAAAACTTAACGGTGCAGAATTCATTCTCGGTATCGAAATCGCCCAAGCTTACACCAAAGCCCTGGATTCTTTCTTCCAGTTCCATGATTTTGTTTTCAAGGTTAATGAATTCATCCACCTTGCCTCCCATTGATTTCAATTGCTCCAGAGCATTGCGCGATTTCTCCAGGGTAGCCACGTTTGCTTTCAGTTCGCGGAACTCATTGGTCTTGTCTATTTTATTGATCTCGATATTGCGGATTACACCAATCAATTTAATGGTGCTCACAAGTAAATCAAATTTTTCAGGTGGCACTCCTATTCCCAGTTGCAATCTTCGATTGCTTTTCAACCCCGACTTGTTTTCCATCTGGATAATGGCATCATGCGACTCCACCGCATCGCGGATTTTCTTCTCATCCGTTTCAAAATTTGCGGTGATAGCTGATGCAGCACACACTTTTTCATACTTCTCGTCCGATGAAGAAACCGGTTCCATCGAAATGATATCAGCCTTTGAAGTTTTCTGCGAAGCGTAATTCTTCCGCGACATTTCGAAGTCGCTCATCCCGGCCATTTGCATGTTTTGTCCTGCCTCGTTCGCAGGTATGTAGTTGTATCCGTAAATCAAACGGAACAGGAAGAACAGAGTAAAACCAACGAAGTACCACAAAAAGATTTTCCTGAAGGGCAATGTTTTCATAAGCAAATTGTTTGGGACAAATGAACAGTGATGGGTGAGTTGGCAACTCCGTCCGAACCGAAGGTTTCGAACATCTGTTGGTACAATATCGCGAGCTTAGGGAACCATCCTGTTATCGGTTCAAATGTGGGTGGTGCTGTACAACGATGTGGCACAGGTTCTTTCAGTCCGGGTCAACTTCTGACCAGATGCTACACCCACATCAGTTTGTCCAATTGGATACTGAAAAGAATTTACGGGTAACGTTTTTCATGAGGGCAAAGATGAAGGGGCACCGCTAAAAACTCCTCAGGTGAGACTTCTGTATTTTTCAAACCCGGTGTTTGCTGGGTGTAAATGAGGAGGGTGAAAAATCAAGATAACGATGCATCACGAGTTTTTAGAGGTGCCCTTAAGCGCAACTGCCAAACTTTTTAGCTGATCGGGAATTTTGTTAGGTGGTAAAACGAAATCAATACAGCCTGCTGCCTGAGCGCTGAGCGGCATGGAGTCAATTTCTGCAGACATGTCCTGGGCAAAGGTTGTTCCTCCGTTAGCTTTGATGTGCTTGCAGCCCGCGGTGCCATCGCCATTATATCCGGAAAGGACAATGCCGACAGCACGCGCACCCATTTCATTTGCCAGGGAAATAAAAAATACATCTACCTGTTTGAGTCCGACAGAGCGAGGGGAGATTACTTTGAATCTATAGTTATCCATAGCAAGATCAGAGTCGGGGGGAATTACGTAAACTTGATTCGCAAGGATTGGCATTGCCTCAGAAGCCACGGTTACAGACATTTTCGTATGCTTCTGAAGTATCTTGGCTAAATGACTAATGGCAGTGGGGTTCATGTGAGAAATAATAACAAATGCCATACCTGTATCAGGCGGCATTGCATACAGCAGCGCCTTGTACGCGTTAAGCGCACCGGCAGAGCCACCAATACCTACAATGAATATAGGCTGAACTATTTTCATTGATTGATTGATTGATTGATTGATTGATTGATTGATTGATTGATTGATGTTATTGAATTTTTTCATTCTCTGAAACATTTTTATCAGAACCCTTTTTCTTATTGGTGCTTGACTTAGATTTGCTATCACCTGGTGTCAAAACAATTCCATCATCACTCAAAATAAATTTGTGTACATCGCCATCATGGTTAGTGCCACGAGACTTAACAATGAAAATTTCACGGCTGCGTTTTAAACCCCCATCTTCTTCTACCATTCTCACAATAATCCACGTGTCAATCAACGATGATACACCGATTTCTCCACTTGGGTTACTTTGAAAGGTTCCGGAAACAAGACTTGTAAAAAAGGTAGT
>JAWXCI010000004.1:0-11682 GCA_034408895.1 Flavobacteriales bacterium | reverse complement strand
TGTCACGACACTACGTTCCACTGTCACTCTACTACATGCCACTATCACACAACACAATGGTAAACTCACTCTACTACGTGGTGACGAAAGTGTGAAAATAAATACCAAAACGTTTAGGGGGATGGATGCAGATGCCTAATTTATATCCTCAAAAGACTGGGGAGGAACAAAAGCTGCCGCAAGTTCCGCAACAGAAAGGGGGAGTTTATAGGCGGGGATGCAGCCCCAGCGGGCGTGGCTGGCAAGGGTGCCGGGGAAATGTTCTTTTCTAAATCTCCCAGCTATTCTGCCACACTATGTTAGTCGCGCGACTAAACTTCAAGCGTGCGAACGATCGTCTAACGACAGTTGCAGCCACATACATTTGCCGCATCATGCCCAATTTTCTCAAGGCCATCAGTATCCGCAATTTCAAGTCCCTTAAATCGGTGGATATGAAACCATCAAGGGTCAACGTGTTCATAGGAAAACCCAACAGCGGAAAGAGTAATTTGTTGGAGGCGCTCAGCTTGCACCAGATGGATTCTATGGAGACTGACAATTTGGATGAATCCAATTTGCTTAGAGCTTCAAGTGGCACCAATCTTTTTTATGACAGCGATACAAGCGAGCTGATTTCCATCCAGTCCAATGCATTTAGGTATTACGTTTCTGAATTCGCACGTTCAACGCATTGCCATTTTTTTTCATGGAAAAAGCCAATCCCTGCTACAATCTGGAATAAGATTCTGGCTGAATACTCAAATGACCATAGCCCCAATCTCAATAAAATTCTACGTGACAGCGAGTTGGGCGAAGTACTCAACATGACGGCAGTAGTAGTGAACCGCGAGGGGAAAATTGATCGTAGCAACATGCAAAGTCAATTCCACATCCCTATTTTCAAATATGATTTCCCTGCGCGTATCAATTATTATCAGGACTCATTCAAAACAAGACTTCGGCCCAATGCCTCCAACCTCTACGAAATTGTGAAAACCAACGGAACAATTAAGAGATGGCTGGCCAATATCTTCCTGGAATATGGTCTGGAACTCATCATAGACACCGTATCGCGTAAGTTCGAAATTCATAAAAAACAAGACGGCTTCTCATACAAAATCCCGTTTGAAAACACCCCCGATACCGTAAGGCGCATGCTCTACCACATGGCCGCTATCCACAGCAACAAGGATGCTGTCATCCTCTTCGAAGAACCAGAAGCCCACAGTTTTCCGCCATATATAGATGAACTGGCCGCGAATATTGCCGAAGATCAAAGCAACCAGTATTTCATAACCACACATAGCCCTTATATGATGGGCCGGCTCATGAGCAACATGACCAAAGCCAGCGAACTGGCCATATTCTACACCTATTGGCAAGACTATCAAACCAAGGTGAAAAAGCTGACCCAAAAAGAGGTAGATCATATTTACAATTCGGGGGCAGACATTTTCTTCAACATTGAGCTATTGGGCAAAAAATGATCTCAAGCGATTACATTTTTGCAGAATGCCACATCGAAACACTCGTTTCATCAGTGGTGTGTGGCGAAGAAACCACCCATAGCCTTAACAATGCTGAAGTATGCAAAGCGCTGTTAAAACTTCCATCCGGTAAGCTGGGTATAGGCTTCGTTGATGGCGATAAGGAAAAACGCCAGCCCGACTATCAGAAAAAATTCACAATCTCTAAACTGAAACAACCGATAGCCACCAACGTGCATATAGAGGTAAAAAAACATCCGACCAATAATCACTACCTGATTATCTCTTCAAAAACTATGGATCGTGTAGCCCATGCAGTTTGCAAAAAACATTTAGCAGGCTTCACCACCAGCATCGACTCATTCATGCCAGCCAGCAAACGCATGGATCGGTTCGATAAAACGATGCGCCACAACATCAATACTGCGATTCAGGCCAAAGATTCAGATTTGAAAAAGCTACAGGACTTTCTAAAATTACTCAGCAGACCAAAAGCAAAAGCCAAAAAACCTGGTAAAAAGAAGCGCTAACAAAACAACCGTCCGAAGGCGACTGTCTCAAATCTCCCAGCTATTCTTGTCCACTATCTAGTTCACCAAAAAATAATCTTTTGAAACTAAGAACCGAATTGAACAACTCGCAAAGTGCATCACTTTGTGGTTTATCAATCAAAATCCTCCGCCTTCATGCCCAGCCACTCGAGGGTTGAGTTTGCAAAAATGTCTTCCAGCACATTTTTTTCCAGGTTCATTTCTTCTATGAACTTTCCTATTTCAAGATCGCCAAGTGGGAATGGATAATCTGTGCCCAGCGTAACACGTTTTGATCCCTGCATCTCGATAACGTATTGCAGCATGCGCGCATCGTGTGTAATAGAATCCACCCAAAACTTGCCGAGGTAGTTGCGCGGATTAACGGGATTGTCCACTGCCACAAGATCGGGCCGGCAAATAAATCCGTGTTCTATCCGGCCGATGGTTGCCAGGAATGAACCACTGCTGTGACTGAAATTGAAACGAACACGAGGCCAACGTTCTAAAATTCCTCCGAAGATGAGCGAACAGATAGCGCGTGATGTTTCGGCAGGCATTCCAACCAGCCAAGGTAACCAATACTTGCCCATTTTTTCCTGCCCCATCATTTCCCACGGATGTATCATGATGCAGAGATCGAGTTTATCAAGCGCATCCCAGAGAGGATAAAATTCCGGTTCGTTCAAATTGCGCCCGTTGATGTTCGAACCAATTTGTATTCCACGCAGTCCAATATTTTTTATGCGTTCCAATTCAACAAGAGCAAGTTCCATGTCTTGCAACGGCAATGTTCCAAGTCCGACATAGTTTTTTGGAAAACGCGCACACACATCTGCAATATGGTCGTTGAGAAAGCGCGAAATTTCAACACCATCCTGGGGGTTGGCCCAGTAAGAAAACATAACGGGAATGGTGCATATCACTTGCACCTGTGTATTGAATCCGGCATACTCTTCCACACGCAGTTTTTCATCCCAACAGTTAGCTGCAATCTCGCGAAAAAATTTTTCGCCCTGCATCATTCGGGCAAATCCCTCGCGATGATGATCGAGATGAATAAAACTCCCGTAGCCGAATTTCTTCGTCCAGTCCGGCAAGTGCCGCGGCAAGAGGTGGGTGTGCATGTCAATTTTCAGCACAGGGTATAATTTATTTTTTTGCTAAAGTATTTAGCCGCACAAATCAGTGTTGATTTTTCATCCACCACACCATCTCCAACATCTCGTCATAACTTTTAGTTCCTTCACCAATTCCCATTGCCTTCAGATAAAAATTGTTCAGCTTGTCCTGTACACCGGGAACGTATTCATGGTAAGCGAGTCCGTTGGTGTAGATGGAGCGCAGGTCGATTTCCACCAGCGAATCTGTTCTTGCTTTCAGTGAATCGCGCAGCGGGGGATTCACCACACGCAATCGTCCACGGATGTTGCGCAGCAGCTCCAGTTCTGCTGCATACTGCAATTCAGCATTGGCAGAGTTGGACAATGAAACATAGGCCATGAAGTCCGCTTCGCCTTCGTGTGTCACTCCATAACCATGACTCATTTCATGGGCGCAGATGAATGCTTGCGTGCACAAGAGATAGGAATTGCTTGTGTATCCTTCTTCATGAAACGGAAAGAAAAATCCAGCAATGCCAAGTTTTCTCATCTGGCCTCCATCTTTCAAAATGCGGCAGCGAACTTTACCGAGAGTTGGAAAATCTTGTTCGTGAAGTTTTGTTTCGAGAGCAGTCCGGATTTCACTTTCATTCAATTCAAATCCACTTTCAGCATCGTGTGCAATTTGTTCGCGCAGAGATGAAGTGCGTTGCGCAGTTGCCAATCCGAATTGAAGAAGTTGTTCGTCAGACAAGGGTGCGGTTGCCATTTTATCCGGGCCAAAAACTCCAGGGCAGGCGTAATTGTATCCCCACAAGACAAGAAATAAAGCGAGTGTGAAAAATGTCGCGTTCAACAATCGCAGCAGCAACTTTCCAATTGTTATTTTTCGTTTTAACAGAAACCGGAAAAGAAAAAACAGGTAAACTGGTAAGAGCAAAAATGCTGCGGTGAAGGGCAGAAGTCCTAAGGTAAAATCATGAACAACCCGGATGATTTGAAAGATGAATTTGCGGTACACCACATCGGCAATTCCAGGAAACAGCATCATAAAAAAAAACAAAAGCAATGCGCAGATTCCAAGTGCAATGCCTTTGTTGTTCACAAAGAAAACAGCAAGGCGCAGTCTGATGAATGTACTTCGCTTATTTGATGAATTGGAAACGAAGTTGTTCAATCCTGTTGCTGTATATCAATTCAATGTGATACAATCCTGCCGGCCAATGGGAAGTTTGAATTGCCAGTGATGATGAATTCATTTCCAACATTTCCACGCATTGACCATTGCTTCCATACACTCGAATACTTTCCGGAAGTTCATTGCACTTTGAAGAGAGCAGGAGCTGCGATGGTGAAGGATTGGGGTAAAGCAAAACACATGAACCCGCTTCAACTTCATGGACATCTAAGGAACAACCCTGCAGATTTCCTACATTCACTGCTTGAAACACATCTTCTTCCAACGTGTAGAATGCACTTTCATTGCCGAAATCGAAACCATTCCATGCCCCATTAGTCATGAAAACAAAACCGCCCGGAACATCATTACTATACCAATACAAATCGGAAATCAGTCCGTAAGCTTCACCGGCATGGCCGCGAAAAAGAAAATCTTCCCAGATGTAATCTCCATCATCGGTATCGGTTGTGCATTGCACACCAAGTCCCCAACTGCGAAACAATCCGTAGTAGTTGTCTCCATTCGAACCATTATAAGTCCATTGCGGAGTGTGCATCATTTCAAGTGTTGAGGATTGCAGAAGTTGCACACCATTCCACGCGCCTTGTTGATGAAGCACCAGAATTTTTGCGAGATCAAAAACAGAACATCGCAAGCCACCTTGCGGAGCGAAGATGAATCCGTTGGTTCCCGGTACATATCCTGAAAGATCAACGGGAGTGGGAGGCACTCCCTGGAAATTGTCAACCTGCGGAGTCCAGCCGCCTTCGTTGCGATAGAGGACGGCCAGGTTGTCAATGTTCTCAATATCCGCCACGTTGAAACTTCCGGCAATGTCAAGCGGATCAAAAATCTCATTCTTCATAAACACATCGAAGCGCACTCCGCTGATGGCTTCTATCAACGTTCCTATCACACCGTAATTCACATTGGAGTAAATGAAAAAAGTGCCGGGTTCTTCCTGCCGCCACATGTTCGCTGTGTAATTGTCGCCACCCGGAACCAACATTTCACTTATTGAAGGCGGGTTTTCATTTCCATAAGTATCACCAAGAAATCCGGAATAACCAGTGCCGTCCTGCAGGCTTCCGGTATGTGAAAGCAACATGCGGAAAGTGATGGGCACATTGGGCCAGTTGGGGTTGCGCACTTCGTAGCCGAGGTAAGTGCTGATGTCATCATCGAGCGCAAAGAGCCCATCATCATAAAGCTTCATGAGACCTGTTGCGGCCACCAGTTTGCTGATGGAGGCAATGCGGTACATAGTGCTGTCGTCCACTTCGAGAGTGCGTGTGTGGTCTTTTAATCCGTAGTGATAAGTGTCCACGCCTTGCCCGCACACCACCGCAACGGACATTCCCATCAGTTCAAAATCTTCGAAAATGGATTGCAGTTGTGAATCAAGTTGAGCAAAGCCGGATTGCGCTGCGATGAAAAGTGCAGCAATAGAAAATATTTTCTTCATGTTGAATGATTTTTTGTTCAGTTCAATGCGAACGGAACTTCGAGTTTGAATTTGGGAATTTCCACCCGGATAAAACTTTTGTCATCGGTACGAGCCATGGAATAAAATCCATTCATAGTTCCGTGTTTAGACACCAGGTCGCATGCTGAGTTGTATGCGTAAAATTCACCGGGATGAATCACCGGCTGAAATCCCACTACTCCAGGGCCTTCCACTTCCCGCTGCATTCCAGCGCTATCGAAAATGAACCAGTGCCTGCGCAATAACTGGATGGGAAAATCATTTTGATTTTCGATAGTGATGTGGTAAGAGAACACATAATTGTCAGCATAAGCATTGCTGAGTTTCGGTTCGAAACGGGTTTGAACCGAGATGCGGATTCCAGAGGTTAATGCAATTTCCATTTGAGCGGCAAACTTAAATGATTTTCAAGCAAAAATTTTGCGGACTGTGCGACCAATGATTTTGCAATCTGAAATAAAACTTTGCTCGCGGATGTATTGAAGATTGAGCTGAAGTTTTGCAGGCATCACTTCGTTGATGTATGTCTCTTCGGGGTTTTCCGATTTTGCCAGCAAATCACTTTCGTGGAAGTATTGAAGCGAGGCATAGTCTGTAATTCCGGGGCTTATATCAAGAACGTGTTGTTGCTCTTCGTTGTACAAGGCAACATACCGCGGCACTTCGGGTCGCGGTCCCACAATGCTCATTTGGCCAAGCAACACGTTAACCAGTTGGGGCAATTCATCCAGTTTGTAGTTGCGAAGAATGGAACCACTTCGCGTGATTCGGTGATCGCCACTTCCAATGGTGAGTTGACCGGAGGCTTCGGATTTGGAACGCATAGTGCGGAATTTTATCAGGCGAAAAGTTTTTCCATTCTTCCCCACCCGGACTTGCGTGAAAAAAATTCCGCCACTGCCATCGCACAAAACGATAATTGCCAGAACAAAAAACAGGGGTGACAACAGCACCAAAGCCACCAAAGAAAATGCGATGTCAAAAATTCGTTTGCCCACGATGTTCAGCTATGCTTTTGGATTGAATCGGTCACCACATCAATCACCACCTTCATTTGTTCATCATTCAAATCGAAATAAACCGGAAGCGAAATTTCGCATGAATAATGGCCGTATGCATTGGGAAAATCCGCGATGTCAAAACCGAGGTTCTTGTAGTAGCTGAGAAGTGGAAGCGGCTGGAAATGCACATTTACCGAAACACCTTTTTGGGAAATGGTTTGAATAATGTCATCGCGCTTCTGTTCGTCAATATCACGAACCCGAAGCATGAATAAGTGATAGGAAGATTCACGGATTTCATCTTTGAATGTGGGAGCAATGAACCAATCAAAATTGCTGAATGCTTTCATGTACACATCGCAGATATTTTTTCTTCGCGGCAATGTTTCTTCATCATAACGTTCTAATTCAACCAAACCAATTGCAGCATGAATGTCAGTAAGATTGCATTTGAAACCCGCTTCCACTATGTCATATCTCCATTGCCCCGCTTGTGTTTTGGCGAATGCATCTTTGGTTTGACCGTGCAGTGCAGAAATATTAAGTGACTGCCAGACTGCATCATTGTCAACCGGTTGAGGAAGGTTGAGGCAAAGTGCACCACCCTCGGCAGTGGTAAGATTTTTTACAGCGTGAAAAGAGAAACCAGAAATATCAGTTTGATTTCCTGCTTTGGCGTTTTTGTATTTCGCCCCGAAACTGTGCGCGGCATCGCTCAACACAAGAGGCCTTCCCAATTGTGATTGAACTTCGCCTGATGGTTGGAAAATTTTTCTGACAGGTTCGCTCTTCAACAGATTCATCACGGCATCATAATCAACCGGCAGCCCACCGATATCCACCGGAATAATTGCTTTTGTTCGCGAAGAAATTTTTTGTCGCAGTTGTTCAATATCAATATTAAAATCATTGGCCGATGAGTCCACTATCACGGGAGTTGCACCCAGGTGTACAACTATGTTGGCGGTGGCCGCATAAGTGTACGCAGGAACTATTACTTCATCACCCGGACCGATACCAAACCATCGGAGGGCAAGTTCAGCAGCGTTAGTCCACGAGTTAAGGCAAAGTGTTTTTTTGCTTGATGTGTAATCTGAAATTTTCTTTTCTAGTTCTCTGGTCTTTGGGCCTGTGGTAATCCATCCGCTTCGCAAAACTTCTGTAACAGCTGCAATTGTTTTTTCGTCAATGCGCGGAGGTGAAAATGGAATCATGGGCGGAAATTAGGCGGAATCCAGAAGTACGAATTTGGAATTACGAATTATGCCAAGTACGTAATTCGTAATTCCAAATTCGTCATTCACTTTACTTTTACCCCAAAGTCAAATTATGTGGCGCGAAACAGATAACAAACTGGTGCGGGAGTTCCGCTTCAAAGATTTTCAGGAGGCGTTTACGTTTATGGCCCGCGTGGCCTTCATAGCCGAGAAAATGAATCATCACCCCAATTGGCACAACGTGTACAATTTCGTTCGCATCGAATTGAGTACGCATGACGAAGGTGATGTAATAACGGAGAAGGACAGGAAACTGGCCCTTGCCATTGATGAAATTCTGCAGTAGAAAATTTCAAGATTTTATTATCCTCAATAAGCACATTGGGAAATTAAATGCCGAATTAATCAGGGGACGTTGCTGCCATCAAGTGCAGTTAGAAGATTTTTGAAATGCTTCACTTTCCAGCAAACCATCCGGCATCTTTTAACTCCCCCTTCCCTTCTTTCAAAAGCGCATACTTAAATCCTTGTTGCACGGCAAACGCTCCTGTGTCACCGGCTTTGTTCACTGCTATGAAACCCACCTGAAAATCTTTCGCGTTGTTATGTTTTTTCCAGATGCGTGTCACCGCTTCTTCACACGCCTGTTGTGGTGTTGCACCGTTGCGCATCAATTCAACTATGAGGAATGAACCGCAGGTGCGAATCACTGCTTCGCCAAGGCCGGTGGCAGTGGCAGCACCCACTTCATTGTCCACATAAAGACCTGCACCAATGATGGGAGAATCTCCCACACGTCCGCGCATCTTATAAGCGAGTCCGCTGGTGGTGCACGAGCCAGCAAAGTCCCCGTTGCGATCCATTGCAATCAATCCAATGGTATCATGACTCTCGATATTGATGACGGGTTCGTATTTGCTTTCCACCAACCACTTGTTGTATTCCTTTTGTGCCACATCACTCACAAAATCATCGTGTGGAAAACCTTCACTGATTGCAAACTTGTAAGCACCTTCTCCCACCAGTTGAACGTGCGGTGTCTTTTCCATCACTCGTCTTGCCACACTTGCAGGATGTTTTATGTGTTCAAGAAACATTACACTGCCCGCCATGCCATCGCTGCGCATAATGCAGGCATCGAGTGTGGTGTGCCCGGTGCGATCAGGCAGGGCGCCTAGTCCAACAGAAAGATTCGCGAGATCGGCTTCGCACAAGTTCACACCCTTCTCCGCCATGTCAAGTGCATTGCCGCCTTCCTGCAGAACGCGCCAGGCTTCAGCATTCGACTTCATCCCGAAATCCCAGGTGGAGATAACAAGCCCACCTTTATATATAGGTGCAACGTGCGCATTTTCTTTTTCAACTGATTGCGGATTTGCATTTCCACATGCGTTGAGCAATGGCAACACACCGAGCGTTGCAATTCCCGTGGCGCTTTGACTTAGAAACTTTCTTCGGCTTTGTGACATGTAGGTGGAATGTTGATTTCGACAAAACTAGTCGGAAGACAGGTGTGAGGCTTGGAGGTTTGCAAGGAGAGCAAATTGGGGTTGGAAGTCCAAAGTTGGCGGTTGTCAGACATCAGTTGGCGTCCGTCAGATGTCGGTTGACAGGTGTAAGACGTGAGTTGGCGTGTGTAAGTTTGCCATTTTGGCCTGTATGCCTGAAGTTATTTCATGTAAGAAAGTGGTTGGCGTGCGTCAGATGAGGGTTGGCGTCCGTCAGATGGCGGTTGGCGCATGTAAGATGGATGGGATGGTGGGTGGAACTGCCATATCGTTGTGCCGATTTAGCAAATGTGCTAATGGAGTACAAAAATTTTATTGATCACGCGACTGCGTGAGTTTTCTGATTGGTGAAACGTGGAAATTTTATCTGAATGGAAAATTACACAGCGGGAGCGCCCACGGGCGCGTTCCTCTTGTTGTAATTATTGTTCAGAGGGCTTGTTTCCACGTGCCCACCACTCGGTAATGAAGGCAAGCAGGTTCACGCCCTTTTTTTCTTTTGAAATGGAATTGTGAAGTTGAAGGAACAAAAGGACGCTTGTGAAAGCAAACGTTTTTATTAACCACATACAAATTCAAAATGAAAAAAACAATTTTACTTTTTGCATTTGTTCTACTGAAACTGCACTTGTTCGCCCAGCAAAGCGAACAAGCATTTCTCGAAGCATATGCCGAAAAAGGCGCACAGGAATTTTTCTACAAAAACTCACGCGCCAGTTATGGCGGTTACACTTATGTGGCCGGAGCATCCATCAATGACGATGGCAACCACGACATGCTGCTTGTCAAGTACTCCGGTACAACCGAAGTGTGGTCACAGAGTTGGAACGGCAGTGCAAATGGTGACGACTACGCTGCCGATGTTGTAATTGACGGCAGCGGCAACATCATCATCTGCGGAGCAACCCAAGTCACCTCAATTAACTACAATGCAGTGGTTGCGAAGTACAACAGCAGCGGCACATTGCAGTGGGCAAGTTCTTACGCGGGTTCAGCAAATCTTGCCGATGGTTTTGTTTCCATCGAAAAGGATAATTCCAACAACTATTATGTGTGTGGTGGAACGTTGACAACAACGGAGCAATCGAACTTTGTGACAGTGAAGTACAACTCATCGGGCACACAACAGTGGGCAAGCACTTACGATTATTCCGACTTGCAAGATGTGGCAGTGAAAATTACTGTGTCATCTGGCGTGGAAGTCAGCAGAGGTTCGCAGGCAAACAGCACCGATTGGAAAATGACAACCGTTCGTTACAATCTTTCCACAGGCGCACAAGTGAGCGTGAACCAAACCGGAGGCGATGATGAAGGTGTGGACAAAGTAACTGACGCATGGACGGACGGAACCTACACATCAACCGGCTACGATTGGAAAGTGCTAAAACTTGACGCTAATCTTACAGTGACATGGAGCGCCACTTACAACGGCAATGCAAACCAAGATGATGAAGCGCAGAGTGTAAAAGTGGATGCAAGCAGTAACGTATATGTTACGGGTTGGGCAACTGTAACCGGACAAGGAAGAAATTTTGTTACCCGCAAATACAATTCTTCCGGCACAGTTCAGTGGACTTCGTCATTCATTGAACCCTCTTCGACAGGCTCAGGGCAGGGCGAAATGGATGATGAAGCACAAACCCTTGAGCTTGACGCAAGCGGTCATGTGTTGATTTCCGGTTCTTCCTACAAAGACGGCAACACCGACTACCTCACCATCAAATACAAATACAGCGATGGCTTGGAACTGTGGCGCACACGATTCAACAGCGACTACAACGATAATGATATTCCTTCCAACATTGCGCTTGATGAAAGCGGAAATATCTATGTGATTGGAACCGTTGGAAAAGGAAATGGCACTACTACTTATATGATGTGTAAGTATTCTGTAAAAACGGTTTACATGCCTGTGCCAACGGATTCATTTAGTTCTAGCGGTGGTTATGTAACGAATAAGGGACAAATCAGAAATTCCAATGGTGCTTCTAACACATCCATAAAATTCTATAATAAAGAACATTATCCCTCAACGTACATAGATGACACTAATTTTTCAATGGTTTTTGCGCATTGCAGTGAGGACAGTGTTGCAAGTGACACCCTTCATCGAATTGATATGAAGTTCAACAAAGGAGTAACGAATGCGAAAGTGTACAATTTGAAACAGAGGGATGAGTACATCAAC
>JAWXCI010000003.1:0-7883 GCA_034408895.1 Flavobacteriales bacterium | reverse complement strand
TGATGCCGGGCGAGGATGGATTCTCCTTTCTTCATTCGCTTGACGACAAACATTTCATGGTCATTTTTACCACTGCTTTTCGCGAGCATGCCCTGAAAGCCATTAAGGAGCAGGCGGTGGATTACCTGGAAAAACCCGTTGACATAGAAGAGTTGCAAAAGGCGGTGGCAAAGGCAAAGCAACAATTCGAACAAAAGCATTTGAAGAAAATTCCCGATGAAAAACTGACGCGAATACTGGAAAGTATTGCACTCACCAACACAGTGGAAAAAACAGTGGTGCCTACCAAAGATGGATTTGCGGTTTTGAAGAACTCGGACATCATTCACCTGGAGGCCGAGGAGAATTACACCACCTTCTTTGTGGTGGGTGGTAAAAAATACGTGGTAGGAAAAACCATCAAGGCATTTGAAGAAAAGCTCGATCCTAACATGTTTTTCCGCGCGCACAAATCACACATCATCAATATTACACACCACCTCAAGGAGTTTATTCGCAATGAAGGAAACATTGCCGTGATGAGCAATGGAACACAAATACCTGTGGCTAGAAGAAAAGTACAGGAACTGGTTGACCGACTCTTGAATGTGTGATGAAAATGAAATTCATCCCTGATATACGATTAAGAAAAATCAGAATAGTTGATTTGAAATCCGGAAACATTTCTTTCTATGCAATTATCCAATTGCAAAGGAGCATTGCCAATTGCCTTTTGCCATTTGTGAAGCGTAGCGGAATCCCGATTTTTATTGGCACCTTTTTCCTTTTGCCTTTTGCCCTTTCAGCCCAGCAACACACTTTTATTCAATACAGCACAAAAGAAGGCTTACCGCAATCGCAGGTGCGATGTCTTTTCCAGGATAGTTGCGGTTTTATCTGGGCAGGAACACTGGGTGGTTTCAGTCGTTTCGATGGACGCGACTTTGTAAATTTTGATCGCCAGGATGGCTTGCTTAACAACCAGGTAAATTGTATTGGGGCCACCACCTCGGGCGAGTTAGTGATAGGAACAGTGGGTAGTATTTCATTTTACAATGCCATCGGAATCCGCAGTTTCTCTTTGCCTAAAGGATTTGAAGAATCTTCTGTCAACTGCATTATCGAAAGAGGGAAAGGTGAGTACTGGATTGGGACCGATGACGGGCTTGTGATTTTTCAAAATGATGTGATGAAATTTCCTGACGGCAATTTTCCGTTTGCGAAATCTTCAGTGAAACAAATGGCTATTTCCAATAATGAATTGGTGGTAGTAACAAAAGAAGCGGTGTATAGTGAACAGCACTCGAACTCGTTCTCGGAAATTTATAGGCCCGTTGGAGATGACGTGGCAGTTTTTGATTTTGTAAACCGTAACAAGGAAAAGTTCATTGCAACTAAAGGCAGGGGACTTGTGCGAATCAGCGAGAACGATACGCTTTTTTTTGGAAAAGAATCAGGGTTGGATGCCTCCACCATTACAAAACTGGAATGGAGGAAAGATGAATTGTGGATAGCATCCCGCTTTGGTTTCTACAAGTTTGACGGAAAACGTTTCACAGCATTTACGGAAAAGAATGGCTTGAAAACTCCTGATGTCCGCGACATACTTGTCGATTGTGAAGGCAATATCTGGCTGGCTACTTATGGCAGTGGTATCCTGAAATTCACCGGGGAAGCATTTACAGCATTTACCACCAGTGAAGGTTTGAGCAGTGATGCCGTAATGTCCATCACTCAGGACACTACAGGCGCTATATGGTTCTCCACTTTTGATAATGGTATTTGCAGGATGGCCAATGACACCATTGTAAAATTTGACTTAAGTGAATTCAGCGGAAACAACCGAACGTGGTGCAGCCTGCGCGATGGTCATGGCAATCTTTGGTTCGGCACCAGCGATGGGTTGTATCTTTATGATAGCGGGAAATGGAAACATTTCACTGAAGAAGATGGACTACCCGACCGCCTCGTTTTAAGTTTGTTTTTCGAAACCACCAAGGACTTGTTGCTTGTGGGGACTGCCAACGGATTGTGCTATTGGGATAGCAGAAATCCTGATGTGTTTTTAGACCTGCACAATGAAATATCCAACATACCGCAAACAAGAATTCGAGACCTTGCCCAAGATCGAACCGGCAAAATGTGGATGGCAACAAGAGAGGGTGTGGTTACGTGGTACCAGGACGACATTGTTATCTATACTGAACGACATGGTCTTCCTGAAAACTCCATCCTATGTGTTGAAGTGGATAATCAAAACCGGATTTGGGTAGGAACGCAAAACGGGCTTGCAGTTTTTTCATCCGGGAAATTTCATCCGGTAAAGGTGGATAACATCTCTTCAGGCAATGCCATCAACTTTCTGAAACTCTCTGGTGGAAAATTATGGGTGGGTACCAACTCTGGTCTATACAGCTTGGCTGTGTCTCAACACGTCAACATGGATGCCCCCCAGTTTCATCACTACGTGGAGGAGGACGGACTGCGCAGCCTTGAATTGAATCTCAACGCAGTTTTTGAAGATAATGCAGGCCTTCTTTGGTTCGGAACTACTGAGGGCGTTATGCTATTCAACCCGGCCGTTGATGCAATACAAAATCACACACGGCCTGTGGTGGAAATTCTCAATGTGCAACTCGATCTGCACGATGTAGACTGGACGCAATACACTCCAACTATCGAAACCCGAACCGGCTTGCCGAAAAATTTGGAAGTTGGGTACAAGGACAATCACTTCACTTTCCACTTTTCAGGTATCTCCACCACATATCCAGAGAATATCACTTATCAGTACATGCTCGAAGGCATGGACGGTGAATGGAAAACCACGGTGGCACAATTTGCAACTTATAGCAATCTGTCTTTCGACAAGTATTCATTCAGAGTACGGTCCATCAATAAATCAGGTGAAACAAGTTTGGAAAAAAAATTCACTTTCACCGTCCTGCCTCCTTACTGGCTTACTCCGTGGTTCATCTTTCTCGAAGTTTTAATTGTGGCGGGCATTGCCTATGCAATTTATTACTCAAGAAAGAAAATCATTACTGCGCGGCATGAAAAGGAAAAATTTGAACTACGATCCCGACTGCTGGTGCTCGAACAGCAATCGCTCAATTCGAGCATGAATCGCCATTTTATTTTCAATGCACTCAATTCCATTCAATACTACATAAACCGGCAGGACAAACTGTCGGCAAACCGTTATCTCAGCGATTTTGCAAAACTCATTCGCAAGAACCTCGACTCGTCTCAAGAAAACCACACCACATTGCGTGATGAAATTGAGCGCCTGGAACTCTACCTGAAACTGGAACACATGCGATTCAGGGATAAATTCGAATACTCGATAAATGTGGATGAAAACCTGGACACTGATACCACAAAAGTGCCTGCCATGCTTCTTCAGCCCTTTCTCGAAAATTCTATATGGCATGGCATCCTGCCCAAAGAAGCACCGGGGAAATTGTCGGTTGACATCACTCGCTCCAACGGGTCCATCCATTTTGTGATAACCGATGATGGAATAGGAATCGAGAACTCATTAAAGAATAAAAATGGGTTGGACAGCCATATTTCAAAGGGAATGGAAATAACGATTGGGCGAATAGACCTGATAAAGAAAATGACAGATCAACACATTGAATTGCGCGGCCCTTATCAGATGCACAACGAGAATGGCATTCCTGAAGGCACGCGAGTCGAGATAATTTTACCGGCTAATTTCCAGGAATTTATTTAAAGAAAAGTTTGTAAAAGGCTTTCAATACGCATACTTTTGGGCGTCTTAAAAAGGAAATGTCAGAAAAATTGAAGAACATATTTTCGTTGTTTGCTATCGTTTTTGTATTGTCATCCTGCTATAAAGAGGAATGCCCCCCTGACCATGAAAATGAAAACGAAATGTTCAGCAACAAAACTCTAAGCATTACTGATAATGATGACGAGGACAACCAATCAGAAGACAACCAAAGCTTTGGTGGAGATCACCCTACCGATGAGGATGGAGACAGCGATGATGACGGAGACGGAATAACTGATGATGATGACGATGAGGATGATGACGATGATGACAGTGATGAATCCCGTAAAACGGGAGACTGATTAGCTAACCGGAAGAAATAAAAACCGTATTCGAAGACAACGAATACGGTTTTTTTTGTGTCTCACCTTTTGGGTTTGAAATTTTACCTGAATAAAAATTAACCCGACAAGCCCTTTTAAACTAACATTGGCAACGCGTAATCAAAACACATGTAGGAATTAACCAGGCCTATGAAAAAATTTATCACTTGCAGCTTCATTTACCTCGCATCGTTGAATTTGTTGTCTCAAAACGACTCGACCTTTTGTGAAATTGGATTGAATGCAACGGCCTTTGTGAACCAGTACCTGGACTTTGACAATAACGATAATGACATTCTAAGTCCTTACATATTGATTGCAGAAAAAAAATTCGGCTGCATTGGATTGAGGGGAGGTTTGGGTCTCGACACATTCACTGACAAAGAATTTCCTGATGACGACAACGGAAACACTTCGTTAAGGGTAACTGAAACCGACCTAAGTGCCAGGCTTGGGCTGGTATGGTACACTGATGTATCACCCCGATGGAGTTTCAGATATGGCGTGGATGCAACTTTCGGCTATATGAGCTCTAAATCCAAAACCGTATCTGTAAACCTATTTGGCGATGAAGTGACTACATTAATAAAGAGTGATTCGAATGATGCGGGTGGGGGGCCATTTTTCTTCGCTCAATTTAACCTGAACAAGAGAGTGAGCCTCGCAACGGAAGTTACAGGATACTTTACGCTTGTCACAGAAGTAAGCAAGGAAGAAAACAGCGAGTTTCCGCAGTTTAATGATGAGGACAAGAATCAGTCTTACGGTTTCAGCATCCTGCCGCCCACTGCACTTTTTATCACTTGGAGATTTTAAGATATAACACTAAGCAATAACCATAAACCCCATCACAATGAAAACCAGATTTATTCTTTCAGCACTTGCAGGCTTGGCAATGTTCACCATTTTCTTCGCCTGCCAGAAGAATACTCTTACACCTACTGGTGTGCGCATGCCTGTATTGCCTTCCCAGGTATATACCTACAACGAACTGCCCGAAGGAATATTCTTCAATCCCTTTGGCAACATCACTGTTGATAATCATAAGGCAACGCTTGGCCGCGTATTGTTCTACGACACCCAACTTTCAGTAAACAACAGGGTGAGTTGTGGCACATGCCACCACCAGCAACATGGACTTGCAGACCAAGCGGCTTTCAGCGAAGGGTTCGAAAATAACTTGACCTTGCGCAACACCCCTTCCATTGTAAACCCTGGGTTGCAGACATCCTACTTCTGGGATATGCGCGAGAGCAATCTACATCAAATGGTTACCCAACCTATCGCCAACCACATCGAAATGGGTCTTGAAGAACCTGGTTACATGGCCGCTAAAGTGGAAGGTCTTTCTTATTACAAGGAGCTTTTTCAGAATGCTTTCGGAGATGAAGGAGTTACATCAGAAAAAATTGGGGATGCACTTTCCAACTTTGTTGGATCTATCGTGAGCGTGGCTTCCAAATTCGATGAAGGAGTGGAGAATAATTACCAGAACTTTACAGAACTTGAGTTGGCTGGAAAAAATCTTTTTCAAATGGAGTTACCATGTGCCGGCTGTCATGTGGGCGAAAGTGCATTCGGTTGGGGAAGTTTTTCGCAGAACATTGGTCTTGAAGAAGATTATGTGGATAACGGCACACCCGGCACCGATTGGAACACTGGGCAGGCCATGGATGGATGGTTCAAAGTTCCTTCTCTCAGGAATGTTGGACTCACCGCTCCTTACATGCACGATGGCCGGTTCAGCAAGCTGGAAGATGTGATTGACTTCTACAGCACAGGCATTGTTCCTCATAGCCAACTGTCATTTTCCCTGCGCGAGGGGTGGAACGGAAACTTCATTATTGAGGGTGAAGAGGATCCGAGTGCTACAGGCGAAAACGGAGTTGTAGCATTGCGCATGAACCTCAGCAACTATGAGAAACAGGCCTTGATGGCTTTCCTCAATACTATGAGTGATGAAAGCCTTGCTACAGATCCAAAATTTTCAGACCCGTTTGTGACCCAGGATTAAACCATGATCATACACAAGGGCGCAACTACGCAACGGCTATATTCCTGCGTATTTGCGCCTTTGTTCATTCCAGCAATTAAAAATTTTAAAAACATGAATCAGGTTTCAGGATACCATCAGACTTCAAGCCTTAGAAAGCTTTTATTCACTTTGCTCACGGCTCTTCTGCTTTCTGCTTCATGTGTAAAGGACGAAGGATTCCCTGAAAAGGATTATCCCGATTTTTTTGCATTCGGGCAGGATTTTCCGTGGTGTGATGATGAGACCTGTGTAGAGTTTTTCCGCATGGAATCCGGAAGGCTTGCGGAATCTGTTTCTAATACTCATCCCATACACAATGAGATTTACTCAGGAGATTTTTCTAATGAAAAGAGTACAGAGAAGTATCAGCAGCTCGTTGCAATTTTCAAGAACAACATTCCTCAGGCCATGTTGGATTTGCCCAGCGGACTTATAGGCACTGAGAATGAGTTTTTCAAATACATGTATTTCGAATATAAGATCGGGAGCTACCACGGCTACTGGCACATTGAGCAAAATTTTTCAACCGTACCCGCCGAAATCCAGGCCTTTATGAACACGCTTTCAAACGCAGTTTTTACGGCACAGAATTGAAATTAATTTCACTGCTCAGGAAATGCCGGGTAATAGAGTCTTCAAATTGTCGCCCGGATTTCAGGAAATAATTTTTCCTGCAAATACATCGAGTGACAAACCAACTGTTGATTTTTTGTCATGATCATCAAAATTGTGAAGGCTCATTCCCTTGATAAATCTAATTAAAGTAGTTTCAACCAGTTGGTCTCAGTATATCATTTAACACGATCGCAAACGATCAGTTGACAACTCTGCTCATGCTTTTTGCTTTTTGCTAATTGCCTCCCTATAACTATCGGATCCTTATTGCCAATTGATCACACCAGTTTCTTCAATGCTATCTCAAAAGCAGTTCGGGTAATACCTGTCCTGTTCTTGTTGCGGTCGTGTACATTCTCCAATGCCTTTTTAAGGGTATCGGAAGTATCGGAAAAAATGCCTTCATCGGTAAGCTCGACATCACCATCGCTCATCAGGTAAGCGAACACGCGCGCCATGCCGCAGTTGGCTATAAAGTCAGGGATCACACTCAGGTGTTCATCGGCAAGTTCTGCTATGGGGCCATAGAAAATCTGGTTATCAGCAAAGGGCACATTGGCTCCGCAACTCACCACTTTTACACCTGCGGCTATGAGTCGTTCCACTTGGTCTTTATTCAAAAGTCTAGATGACGCACAGGGCAAAAACACATCGGCTGCAATGTCCCATATTTTTGAATTCACTTCATCGAAACTCATCAGGCCATCAGCTCTCAAGGCATTGCCATCGCGGTCAAGGAAAAGTTTTTTCACCTCAAGAAAATTCAAACCACCTGAATTAATAATTCCACCAGCGCGATCAATAATTCCTACTATGGATGCCCCCATCTGCGCGCAGTAATAAGCAGCAGCAGCACCCACATTTCCCCAGCCCTGTACCACTACTTTTTTTCCGGCAATTTCTCCTCCCCATAAATCGTAATAGTGTCGAACACATTCGGCTACACCATAACCGGTAATCATATCCGCTACTTTGTATTTGCGCTGGAGCGATGGACTGTACTTCTCATCTTCCAATACCTTAATAACTCCCTGCCGCAAATTGCCTATGCGTTTCACCTTTTGCGCTTCGGTGGGCTGGAAGTGCCCGTTGAACACACCCTCCTGCGGATGCCACACACCGCACTCCTCGG
>JAWXCI010000002.1:0-26466 GCA_034408895.1 Flavobacteriales bacterium | reverse complement strand
ATTTTACTGTTTTCAACGCCCTGAACCGATAAAAAAACGATTTGCTTAACATCACATTTTACCACTTCATCAATTAAAGGTTTAAAATATTTTTCAACGTCAGCTAATTGTGGTGGGCGAAGTAAAAAAAGTATGTCTATCCCTTTAAGCGCGGGTCGAAAACTTGGAACATTTTCAAAGTCAAATGTTACAAGTGAAACATTGAATTCTTGTAGTTTGTCTTTTTCTTTTTCAATATTTCTTACCCCTGCAAATACTTTTAAATTATTGTTTTGTGTTGTTAGGTGTTTTAATACCGACATCCCTACGTTGCCCGTTGCTCCTGTAATTAAGATATTCATTTTTGTTGGTAGTGCAAGTTCAGTTGAAAGTTTACTATTTGAATTTGACTAAATATATCATTAATTATTTAATCACCTTCCAGGCTCGAACGTATAACTCATTGAAAATAAACGGTTTTGTATTTCGAAGCTGCTTTATCGAACCAAAAACCTCTGATAAATAAGGCTTTATCAGGGGGTTTTCCGGCTTAGTACCCGAGGCGGGACTTGAACCCGCACAGCCGTTTCTGGCCAAAGGATTTTAAGTCCTTCGTGTCTACCGTTCCACCACCCGGGCAAAATTTCACTTCAAAAAAAATCCCGATTTGGATATCCAAACCGGGATTCTTTTGAGCGAGAAACGAGACTCGAACTCGCGACCCCGACCTTGGCAAGGTCGTGCTCTACCAACTGAGCTACTCTCGCTTGAAAAAGAACTTTTGAGGCCGCAAATGTAAACGGAGTTCCAGAAAAGCAAAACCAACCGGAAAAAATTGCTGGCAATCAGTCAAAGAATCCCATGAGTTGTCTCATCACCCTCTCTGTTGCACCCGTTGATTCCGTCACAAATCCCATGGCAATTTCTCCTGCTTTCGTGCGAAATGATTCATCCGTCATGCATCGTTCAAGCAGCCTATTGAATTCTTCAGAACTCCTTATTGCAAACGCTCCTCCCCTTTCCACCAGTTGCTTGGCTTCATCAAACTTTTGGTAGTTCGGACCGAACACCACAGGCACTCCCCACACTGCTGCTTCAAGAATGTTGTGAATGCCCTTGCCGAAGCCGCCACCAATCAATGCCATATCAGCATAGCGATAAATAGATGATAACAACCCGATGGTATCCACAATCAATACATCATATGTGCGGAGGTCCTTTCCGGCCCGCTGTGACCAGCGAATGGAGTTGGGCAACTGAGTGCTTAGCGTTGAAAGTTTGGTTTCAATAAGTTCATGGGGAACGAGGATAACCTTTGCGACTTTGCGGGGCTTCGCGTCCAGATGGCTATCGGGATTGCGAGAACTCATCATCAGAATTTTTTCATCTTCTTCCCACGTACTTCCACCCAACACACAAAATCCGTTGCCCTTGAATTGTATTATCTCATGAATCTCATTCGCTGTTCGAGCAATTTCAGAAACCCTGTCGAAACGTGTGTCGCCTGTAAAAGTCACATTTGAAAACCCATGTTGTTGCAACAATGATTGTGTTTGCACATTCTGCACAAAAAAGTGCGTCACGCACTTCAATACTTTTTTCCAGAATCCTGAGAACAGACCAAAGAATCGTTGCTCAGGGCGAAGAATTCCTGAGATGATGTAGAGTGGGATTTGTTGTCTCTTGCACTCGAAGAAATAATTCGCCCAATACTCATACTTAATGATGAGTGCTGCCGCGGGTTGAACAATTTCAACAAATCGTCTGGCATTTGCGGGAGTGTCGGCCAGCAGGTAGCAAATGAAATCGGCTCCGGAATAATTTTTTCTTACCTCATATCCTGAAGGAGAAAAAAACGTGAGCATGATTTTGACGTGCGGGCGTTCGCGCTTTATTGCTTCCATCACTGGCCGGCCTTGCTCGAATTCGCCAAGTGATGCGCAGTGAACCCAAACGAGTTTACCTGGATTTTGTTTTCTCCAGGTTTCAATTTTCGACAAGACATCTTTCCTGCCCCGCAACCAGAGTTTTGCTTTTTCATTGAATAATGATACAACGCGAATTGCCACAACGTAAAACCAAATGCCTGTATTGTAAATGAGATGAATCAATCGATGTAGTTCTTAATCGGGCAAAGAAAGTGGACACCTCTGGAATTGCTCCGAACCTATTTTCGCCCACTCAAAATCGCATCACTGATAAATGAATAAACAAAAGAACTCTGCTAAAAACACATTCGCGGTGGCCACGCACTTAGTGTTGCCTGAAAACACTAACACACTCGGCAACCTGATGGGTGGTCAACTGATGAACTGGATGGACGTGATTTCCGCCATCTCCGCACACCGGCACTGCCGCAGGATTGTGGTAACTGCAGCGGTAAACAATGTCTCATTCCAGCATCCCATCAAGTTGGGCGATGTAGTAACCATCGAAGCAAAAGTTTCCCGTGCATTTACTTCTTCCATGGAAGTTTATATGGAAGTGTTTGTGGAGCACGCCACCACCGGAGAACTAACAAGATGCAACGAAGCCATCTACACTTTCGTGGCGGTTGACCAACTTGGCTCACCGATAAATGTTCCTGAACTTGTTCCTGAAACCGATGAAGAAAAACGCAGGTACGATGGTGCTCTTAGAAGAAGACAACTGCGACTAATTCTTGCCGGAAAAATGAAACCGCAGGACGCCTCAGAACTCAAGGCGCTGTTTGTTGAACCCAAAGCGTTTCAATAGCCTGCAAAATTTCATCATTGCTGTTTTGTCCAATGCATCGTTGTTCGTCTCCATACTTGCATCGGTCACCCAATTTTGAACACGGGCGTTTCGTCAAATGTTTGGGTTCAATGATGATGTTGGACGGATGGGGTCTCCACGCAGACATTCCCAATTCTGGAGTTGTACATCCCCAAACTGAAATAATTTTCTTGCTGAATGCTGATGCGATGTGCATCATACCGGTATCGCCTGTCACCACCACTTCCGCCCGACTAATACAATCAGCAGACTGGTGAAGAGAAAATTTTCCGGCTGCATTAAACACACGGCTTCCGCAATGTTCTGCTATGAAGTCTCCTTCCATTTCATCTTCCACACCTCCGATGATAACCACGGGATGTTTGCACATTGAAATGATTGCTGCAACCTTTTCCTTGCTCATTCTTTTTCCTTGGTGCATTCCGCCAATACACCACACCACGAATTTTTGGTTCATCACATCCGGTATTTCCTTTTTATTCAATCCTTCATTTGGGGGAATGAAATAGTCAGGCGGCTTCTCATCATCCTTTACCCCGAAGATGAAAACTGTTTCGAGGTAACGTTCCACCACATGCGGAATGGAGTTCCTGCGTTTGCCGAATTTCACCAGCATCCATTTCGCGAAATTCACTTTGCGAAATGAAAACGACAAAACCTTCAATCGTTTCTTTACGATGTAAGAGCGGATATTCTTGTGCAAGTCAACCACGTAGTCGAAACCGCACTTCTCCAATTCAGGAAGAACTTCCTGAACACTTTTTTCTATCGTATGAATTTTCGTGATGTAAGGATTGGCTGTTAGAAGAGTTGCGTATTTCTTCTTGGTGAGGAAATGGATTTCAACACCCATTTCCATTTGCTTCTTCAGGCAGCGCACAAGAGGAGTGGTGAGCACAATGTCGCCAATGGAACTGAACCGAATGATGAGAATACGCGCAGGGTTTTCCAATTGGATTGAAATTGTGAGCGGCCAAAGTAACAGGCGTGGCTCATCTACTTTTGGCGCCATGCACCTTGTGGACACACACGCACACCTCTACCTCCCGCAGTTCGATGAAGATCGCGAAGCCATGATACAGCGCGCTATTGAGGCCGGTGTAGAAAAAATATTCCTACCCAACATTGACCTTGACACTATCCCATTGATGCATTCATTGTGTGACCGCTTTCCACAAAATTGTTTTCCAATGATGGGGCTGCATCCATGCGATGTGAACGAGGATTTCCAATCGGTGCTCGCACAAATGCGCCTTATGTTTTCGGAAAGAAAGTATTGGGCAGTGGGTGAAACAGGAATTGACCTTTACTGGGATAAAACAAAACTTGATCTGCAAATCGCATCATTCAAAATCCAAATCGAATGGGCGAAGGAACTTTCACTTCCCATAGTTATTCATGCGCGAGAATCGTTTGATGAAATTTTTTCAGTGCTGGATGAAGTGAACGATGAAAGACTTACTGGTGTCTTTCATTGTTTCACCGGAAACGAAGCACAGGCAAAACACATTGATGGATACGGTGGATTTATGTTTGGCTTTGGCGGAGTACTCACCCATGAAAAATCCGGTCTTTCGGAAACCGTAAAGCAAATTCAACCGGAAAAAATTGTTCTCGAAACCGATTCCCCTTTTCTTGCACCCATGCCGCATCGTGGCAAAAGAAATGAAAGCGCTTATGTGAGGATTGTGGTGGAGAAACTTGCAACGGTGCTTGGAAGGAGCATCCATGATGTTGAGTCCATCACCACAAGAAATTCTGAAAGACTTTTTGGATTTTAAAATTGCAGTGCAAAAACCACGAAAGTTGCAGAACACTTTGGGGGCTATGTTTTGTTCAACAGTTCACAACACTGATAACTTCTCATTTGTAACCACGCTCTGAAAGCCGGATGTGATAAACAACACCAGCCTTTAACAGCGGCCAGTTGTTCGAACACCAACGCAGCCAAGCAATTTTGTGACCCGCCCATGTAAAACCGGAAGTGCCCATGTCACAATCACATACTAATATATCTAATGGCCATGAAAAATTGAATGCAGCACTCCATTGCGATTTGCCATTGAGTTCGAAAAGAACAACGGGAACCAGACCAACGAGCTTATTTAATTGAGGTGATTCCTTCTTTGGAAATACTAAATTCCCATGTTCATCTGCTACCCATGCATCAAAGGGCAGAATGGAAAATGTAGGCCCGATGCCCAAGCCGAATCTCCTTTGTTTGGAACTTTGTTTCTTGATGAATAGAGCAGACCAAGTAAATTGCTGATTCCACCTATTTAGCTGCCTATAGGAACCATCGCTTGCATAATTGCGACTCCATGCAGTTTGCGGCAATATCCAATCAAAGGTTAACTGAACCGTTGTCACACCTAGTTTAACTTTTGTGTATCGCTGCTCATAACCTTTCAGTACATATTCCAGCGAAGCGGCAATATGTGGTCGTAATCCCATTTGCACATTGTCGCGGTCAACGCGCAAGTAATCGTTTGAGGCGAAGAAATAATTCATTCCCCAATGAGCGCCTCCAAATACTCCTACAGCAATTTCCCTTTTATCAATGATCATTTCCTGTGCAACTGATGAAAATGACTGAAGGAATAAAACGACAGATACAATTCGGTTCATTATTCTAGACATCATATAGGTTGAGGAGGCATATAGCCCGATTTGTATCTCCAAGAAGATGTACCGCAGACATTAGATGTTCGTACCCGAACCTGAAGGTAACTATTTGGTTCCGCTGTAGGCCCGAAAACATTTGGATGAGGGTGCGTCAAAGAATAGGGGTATGAATTTCCGGGTACTAAATTCCATTCCCATTGGTAATAGGCCGCACCATTCACTGCAACAGTTTTAGCGACATAATCACAACTGTTGCCGAATTGAACAAAACTCACTGAGTTGGGTGCCGATGCCGGCCCCACCCAAACTTGCCTGCTGGCACCGCATTGAATCTCCTGATGTGTTACCGTAATTGTTGCATAGCCATTGAAATTCGCAGGTGGCGTCAATTCCGCAGAGCCATCAAAATTTCCAGATGGTTGATTTATGTTGATAGCCCAACCAGTTGATGGATTCACCGAAACTCCATAAGCCGGACTAACTTCAACAGGATAAATGAAATTAAAAGTTGTAGATGGAGTTGTACAAATAGTTCCCGGCCCTGCCAAAACAAGTTGAGGTCGAATAACCACGAATGAATCCGTTGAGCCACCGTTGGTGCCGAACTGATATTCACTCATTGTGACAGAAATTGAAAACGATTGACCACAAGCTGCATTTGCTGGAACTGTGCCACGCACCTGCATATCATATTGACCGTCAAATTCGAATCCAGCTCCTTCGCCATTGGTGAAAATAAAGTTGTTCCATACTCCACCTTCGAAGCTGAATTCAAGGTTTAGGCTGCTCGAAAATCCTCCAGAAGCGTACATGAATTTGTCGCAGGAACCGCCTCCCTCACAATCTGTAAATAGGTTTGAACCTGGAATAAAAAGAAATGCATCCAGAATAAAGTCGTCACCGGGGTTAAGGTAAAAAACATCCTGACCATCGAAGGTGAAGTGAACATCCGCAACGGATATTGTGGGAATTGAAAAAGAGAAAAGGAAAATCAAGAATTTCAGTTGAAACTTTGCAAGCCCTGCTTGTTCATGCGAGAATGCGAGAATGCGAGAATGCGCTAGAATTTGTTTTCATTTGATTTGGTTTTCGCCAAAAGTAGCTGACAACGGCTGTAACAGGCAAAAAATTTCCAATTCAATTTACAGTTTCAAAAATCAACTGTGCAAACAATTTCAACAATGAAATACAACTGTTCACCAAATGACAAATAACCAATTTGGATACATTTGAAATCCATTCCAATGAACAATCCTTCCATTCTCCTTATCTATACAGGTGGCACCATCGGCATGATGGAAGATCCCGCAACCGGATCATTGATTCCCTTCGAGTTTGCGCACATCTACGATCAGGTTCCGGAGTTGAAGCGCTTTAATCTTTCGTTAGATTTTGTTTCGTTCGATGAACCTATTGATTCTTCTGAAATCACCATTGCATCATGGCAACGCATTGCTGAGTTGGTTGAAATCAATTATTCGCATTACGATGGATTTGTGATTTTGCACGGAACCGACACCATGGCATACAGCGCATCGGCACTCAGCTTCATGCTGGAAAATCTTGCAAAGCCTGTCATATTCACTGGATCACAATTGCCAATGGGAAAATTGAGAACGGATGGAAAGGAAAATCTCATCACCGCAATTGAAATTGCTGCTGCAAAAAGAAACAATGAACCTGTGGTGCAGGAAGTGGCTGTGTATTTCGAATCGAAATTGATGCGCGGCAACCGCACCCATAAATACAGCACAGAAAATTTTGATGCATTCGAAAGTGCAAATTTTCCAACGCTCGCTGATGTGGGCATTCACATTTTCTATAAACACCACTTAATGTTTCCTGCCCGTCCGGCTGACGGGCGCTCATCCCAAACTGAGTTCAAAGTGAATTCACGAATGGATGAAAACGTTGCTATTCTGAAATTCTTTCCTGGCATTTCGAAAAGGGTTGTTGAAAGTGTATTGAATGTTAATGGACTAAAAGGCGTTGTGCTCGAAACATTTGGAGCAGGAAATGCTCCACGTTCAAAGTGGCTGATTGATGCACTTGCGAAGGCCGTTTCAAAAGCTATTGTTGTGGTGAATGTTTCGCAATGCAATAAGGGATTTGTTGAGCAAGGTCTATATGATACCAGCAAAGAACTATGGCGCATTGGAGTAATTGGTGGAGCGGATATGACCACAGAATCTACACTGGCCAAGATGATGTTCCTGCTTGGACTAGGTCTAGAGCTTTCTGAAACGAAACGAATGATGATGACTTCGATGAGGGGAGAACTCACTTCGTTTTCGAACCTGGAATAACATTTCAGATATTTTGCGGAGAGGGCGGGATTCGAACCCGCGATACCTTTCGGTATACACGCTTTCCAAGCGTGCTCGATCGGCCACTCTGACACCTCTCCTAATATTTTGCCCGCGAATCCGATTAAAGTATATCCCGATTTTCTATCGGGACTCGATCGGCCACTCTCACACCTCTCCAATTTTTTTCGGCTGGCGAAAGTAAAACTTCCTAACTCACAACCCCTTTCCCCGAAATGATTTCAAACACAACAAGCAACTTCCCGTTTGACTTGCCCTTCACTTTCACGTTCTGTAGAATGAATTCTTCGAAAAACGTGTCGCGAAATGCCGGGCCGTCCTTGCGCCTGAGTTTGTAAGTGGCATTCATACAACGCAACAAGTAAGCGTCCTGTTCGCTTTTTGAACCGACATTGATTCTCTTCTTCTCCACCACCCCTTCGAAAATTTCGAGTGGCTGTCTACTTGCGGACATAATTTTTTACATCAAGAATTTCTCCCGCCTCCTCTGTAATCACTCTTGCCTCGCAAAGCGGAAACCTTTTTTTTTCAACAGCTTTTCTCGTAAAAAAAACGTGACACACAGCATCGGGTGCTGGTTCATGCAAACCGGTTTTTGTTTTGAATTTGAAAGTTAGATGTGAGCCATCATCAAATTTTTTTTCGCGCACAGCCGCGCGCACTATTGTTTTTACTTTCGGTGCATCAACCGTTGCAAATGGCCTCCATGTAGTCTCATCCACCGACTTCGCCCAAGATACCAGTTTTTCTCTCCTGTCTTTTCTTTTCAATTGAATGGACTTAGAGCTAATTGATTTTCCATCAATTTTCGAAACCGCGGTTGCAATTTTCACAAGGTGTTGCGATGGATCGCCAAGAAGCAGGAACTGACCCAGCGTTTTTAATTCATGAGGATCAATGCGCTTACCACATTTTTCCACAAACCTCAATTGAGCATCCAAAAATGCACGGCCAAGTGACATTCCCTTTAGCACGTTTCTGATAAAGTATTGCGTGATTAAATCAGCAAGCCCCTGCCCTGCTGCAGGGCCATAGGCAATGGTGGTGCTGCCCATATATCCTGCTGCGCCTTCGCCCAAGTACGTATTGCAAATGGAGGGCGCCACTTCCGCGAACCCGGGATCATAAAGTTGTGCACCGTAACAACATTCCACTGCAACCACTGTGGCAGTGGCAACTTTTTTCTTCAGGTACTTCGCAAAAAAACAATCGTGCTGATCGCCATTGGCTGCTTCTCCTGTAAAAGCCGGATAGTCGGATGAACCGTGGCAGTTATAAAAATGGATGAGTGCCGAAAGTTCTTTCTTCGTGAACCCTGCAATTTTTAGCGGAACAAGTTTCAATTTCGTTGTATCGCTAAACATATTTTTCACCGATTCTTCAGATGATAAAGACCAACTTTCGTTGCTCAGTGCGAAATAATTAAGGTACTCCTTTGCTTCTTTAGGCTTCTGGGTTGTAATGTTTGAAATAAGATTTAAGAGATAAGTGTGATCGCTGCTTCCGGCAATATCCGGTAAGCGGCCAAGCACACGATTCGGTGCAACAAAGTCAGAAATCTTCGCACTCAATTTTGAATTGCATGCATAAGGCAAATCAGACGGAACAATGTCATCATCATCATCTGAATCTTCGGTGAAGATGAGATTCTCCAACTCGCAATGCGGAATTACATCGGGCGCTCCGACAATGAGAAAGTAATCGGGTTTGATTTTTTTCGCCAGCGCATCAATAGCTTTCTTCACGAGTGAAGATTGGTCAGCCACCTTCACCACGGGTGCGGAAAATGGTTTCATTGAAGTTGAATCATCCAGCCAGATTAGTTTAGAAACGATGCCGTTGGTCTTGTCGTGTGCCACAAGTTTTTTCAATGCTGCCTCCAACTTAGTGAAATTTTTTCCATACTTCTGTTTCAAAACAGATTTGTTCGAAACTATGATTTTGTCAATGCTCATTAAAGAATTTTGATTTGGTTGATGTGCGAAATGTAGTGTCCGTGCTTCGCAATTCTTCGAGTCTTAGGGTCTTTATGGCCTCATTGTGCATGTTTGAATGCGAGGCCGCAAAGACACAAAGACCCGTTCCCGATAGCTATCGGGACACAAAGAATTTATTTGCATTTGACCGATTCGAGAATTTTATCCGCCAGCACATCTGAAAGCTTGAAGTACGATTCATTTGTCCATCCTGCAATGTGCGGTGACAACACAACGCTATCCGATTTCAAAATAAATTTCAAATCATTGGACAGCGCATCCGATTCCAATCCTTCGAGCGATGACTTTTCATGCTCCAATACATCAAGACATGCGCCTTTCACTTTTCCATTTTTCAATGCGCTGACCAGTGCAGATGTTTCTACGATTTTTCCACGCGATGTGTTGATGAAGTAAATTGGTCTATGAAACCTTGAAACGAATTCTTCATTCACATAATACTTGGTTTCATCTGTAAAAGGGAGATGAATGCTGAGGATGTCTGTCTCCCTAAAAATTTCTTCCAGCGAAACTTCTTTCACTCGCGAACTTGAAAATCCTTTTTTGTATTTGTCGTGTGCAATGATGTTGCAGCCAAAGCCAGATAGTTTTTCAGCGAAGCCACTTCCCATCACACCATATCCAATGATGCCAATTGTTTTACCTGCAATTTCATGGCCTCGATTTTCTTCTCTTCGCCAAAGTCCGTTGCGCACTTCCACATCGGCACGATGAAGATTGTTCATCAACATGAGTAACATTCCGATAGCATGTTCGCCCACTGCATCACGGTTGCCTTCTGGTGAGTTGAAAATTTCGATTCTTTTTGACTGTGCGTATTTCACATCAATGTTTTCCAACCCGGAACCGGAACGTGCAATAAATTCAAGCGAAGAAGCAGCGTCAAGAAATTCTTTGTCAATCGAAATACGCGAACGAACCACAAGGCCGAAGTAGTTTTTTGCAATCAACAACAATTCTTCACGCGCAGCTGTGTGGTGCATTTCGCAAGCAAATCCCGCACTTTCGAGTCGCTGATGCAACACCTCATGAACGGAATCAATGAATAATATTTTACGCAAGCGAAAATGAAATTAGAAGAGCGATTGAATTTCATTCAGCCATCCGAGAAGATGAACATCATCAATAAATTTCGGGATGTAGTGGCCGATGGTGAAATAAATGAGCAGCCCAAAAATGTCGTTGAGCGTAGTGACAAATGGCCCGGTGGCAATGGCAGGATCAATCTTGAATTTGTTCAGTGTCATGGGAATCCATGTGCCGAAGAAACTTGCGAAAACAATTACAGCAAACAACGCAATGCTCGCAGTGATGGCAAGATGAAGATCTATGCGGAAGAGCATGCTCACCAACACAATTATTGTTGAGCACACAATGGCATTGAGCAAACCCACGCGCAATTCCTTTGCAAGTTTTTGCCCCAGGGTTTCATCGAGGGCACTTTGGTTGGCAAGTGCGCGCACCACAAGTGCCGCAGACTGAATGCCCACATTGCCACCCATCGCAGCAATCAAAGGCATGAAAATGGCCATCTCCGGATGCTCAGTGATTTTATAAAGCCCGATGGTGTATGCAGAAGTAATTCCTCCAGCCATCCCGATTAGCAACCAAGGCAAACGTGCGCGGGTGAGCATAAGCACGCTATCATGAGACTCAACATCTTCTGAAATTCCACTGGCCATTTGGTAATCCTTAGCAGCTTCATCCTTTATCACATCCACTACATCGTCAATTGTAATTCTTCCGACAAGTGCTCCGGCATCATTTACCACAGGCAACACCACCAGGTCGTATTTCTCCATGATGTTCGCCACGTCCTCGGCTGTAGTATGAACTGTAACGTTTTGGATTTTCTCCGGTTTATACAACTCACGGATGGTGGTGCGCATGCTGGCCGATGCGAAAATCATGGACTTGATGCTGAGTGTTCCCAACAACAGGTCGCGGTCGTCTAGCACATAAATGGTATAGATGTGTTCGATGTGCTCCGCCTGTTTGCGCATTTCGCGAATGGCCTGCCCCACAGTCCAGTTTTGGTTTACATGAACCAGTTCGGTTGCCATAAGGGCACCGGCAGTTCCTTCTTTATAGTTGAGGAGGTCAATAATGTCACTGGCCTGATCTTCATCTTCCAACAGTGCAATTACTTCTTCCTGCTTTTGCTCTGAAAGATCAGCAAGCACGTCTGCTGCATCATCGGAATCTATGTTGTCAATAAGGTCTTCGGCAATCTCGCGGCTGGTGAGCGATGACAAAAGTTTTTCCCGCACTTCATCATCGAGGTCGAGCATCACCTCAGCAGCATTCTCTTCATCAAACAGGCGGTAGATGTAAACGGCCTCATCGTTGCGCAGTTCGTTGAGCAACTCGGCAAGGTCGGCATGGTGAAGTTCGTTGGTTACCTCTATAATGGAGGCATCTCTGCCTTCTGCAATCCATTGGCGTAGGTTGGCCAATAACTCTTTGGTGAGTGTGATTTGCATATATGATCGTCCATTAAAGGGGTTTTGAAAAGAAGGCCAAAAGTAAGTTCACATGGCTTTTATTCGCCACGAAAATTGGTGCGCTGTGTCCATTTTGTTTCGCCCACCTGCCTGCCGCACAGGCAGGGAAAACAGTGAAGGACACGGAAATTTTTTGATAAACTTTTCGCAATTTCATATCGATTAGCAATTGATTCACAATTTGAAACATAGAAAACCATGCTGAAGAAAATTCCCGACACACTCGCAATTGTTTTTTCCATTCTTGTGATAATGGTCTTGCTCACCTGGATAATTCCTGCCGGAGCTTTTGAAAGAACAAAACTTGAAAACGGAAGAGAGGTGGTAGTAGCCGGAACGTATCACACTACGGAAAGTCATCCGCAAAATGCGTGGGACTTGCTGCAGGCTCCACTCAAGGGATTCGAAAATGCCGCAGCCATCATCGCATTCGTAATTCTTGTGGGTGGCGCATTTGCACTGGTGATGTCCACCGGTGCCATTGATGCGGGACTGATTCGCATTATCCGCTACACACAAACCAATAGAAATAAAAGACAA
This sequence comes from Flavobacteriales bacterium, assembly GCA_034408895.1. Classification (GTDB taxonomy): domain Bacteria; phylum Bacteroidota; class Bacteroidia; order Flavobacteriales_D; family Sanyastnellaceae; genus UBA4660. The sequence continues at coordinate 13,737 of JAWXCI010000002.1, read as the reverse complement.
CTCATGCTTGGGCTTCTCATGCTTCTTTTTTCAGTCTGCGGTTTCACCTTTGGGATGAGTGAAGAGAGTCTTGTGTTTGTGCTTATGACCATTCCCATGGCGCGCTCTATGGGTTACGATGCAGTGGTGGGATTGGCCATTCCATTCGTAACAAGCGGTGTGGGTGGAGCGGCTGCAGCCTTCAATCCTTTCAGTGTGGGAGTGGCCATGCAGATTTCTGAAATTCCCTTTCCTTCGGGTGTTTGGTTGCGAACTATTGTTTGGCTCATCCTCACCGCCATTACCATTGTATTCATTTTGTGGTACGCTTCAAGAATTGAAAAAAATCCGGAAAAAAGTTTGACTTACGGATTAAAAATTCCAGCGCAACTCAGCGAAGTGAAAGACATTGAATTCAATGCGCAGCGTTTGATAGTCATCCTGCTTTTTGTTGGCGCACTTGTGCTTGTGCCCATAGGCGCAACACAATGGGATTGGTGGGTGGTGGAAATTGGAGCGGTGTTTATCGGAATGGGATTGCTGAGCGTACTGGTGATGCGCATGCGGTCTTCTGATATTGTTTCTCACTTTACCAATGGTGCAAAAGGAATGTTGACTGCCGCATTGGTCATCTGCATTTCGCGCAGCGTTCTTATAGTGGCACAGGACGGGCAAATAATTGACACCATACTTTTTCATCTCTCCAACACCATAAGCGGTTTGCCGAAAGCACTTTCCATACAGGTAATGTTTCTTGTACAAGGTGTAATCAATTTCTTTGTACCCTCCGGCTCAGGACAAGCGGCTATCACCATGCCGGTGATGGCGCCCATGGCTGATCTGCTGGCCCTCACCAGACAAAGCGCTGTGATGGCGTTCCAGTTTTCTGCAGGTTTCTTCGATTTGATAATACCCACAAGTGGTGTAACTATGGGTGTGCTTTCCATAGCAGGAATTCCTTACAACCTTTGGCTGAAGTGGATTTGGAAATTGGTGGTGATCTGGATAATTGTAGCGATGGTTTTTTTGGCGGTAACGGTTAATCTGGTGGAATGGTGGTGACCTACTGCGTTCGTCTCTTCTTAAAAAATTCCTGCAACAACCCTGCACAATCATCACCCAGCACTCCACCCGCAATTTCTGTTTTGGGATGTGTAATGCCTTGTCCGTTGCCCGCATGATTTCCAAACCTCGTGAAGCCGCGCTTTTCATCATAAGCCCCAAACACCAGGCGACTGATTCTAGTGTTGTAGGCCGCTCCTGCACACATCACGCATGGTTCCAGCGTAACGTAGAGAGTGCATTCATCCAAAAACTTTCCGCCCAAAAATTCTGATGCACTGGTGAAAGCCTGCATCTCGGCATGGGCTGTGAAATCGCGCAGACGCTCCACAAGATTGTAGCCGCGTGCAATCACTTGTCCTTTGCACACAATCACACAACCAATTGGAACCTCATCGGCATCCCATGCCGTTTGGGCCTCGCGCAGCGCCAGTTTCATATAGTGAATGTCAAGTTCAGGTTGTTCCATCTTCAGCTCGCAAAATAGTTTTACGCATCGAAATAAAATTCTGTACTCAACAAATTGGAATCGGAGATGGATTTCAAAGCCTTAACCGAAACATCCTTTTGACTCATAGTTGCAAAACCGAACTTCTCTGCAAAGTATTTCCCGAGGTATTCCTGTTCCGTTTGTCCGGGTGTAGGAATCAATAATGCTTTTCTTTTCAGTGCATACAAATCCATCAATGTGGAATAACCTGAACGACAAATAATCATTTTGCTTTCATCAATAGCCCGAACAAATTCATCATCATTGAGATGGGAAACTTTTCTTACACAACCATTTTGCTGTTGTGATGAATCCTGCGGTCTCCCACAAATCATCAACGCAGGTTTCCCGATTGACTTGAAAATTTCTTCCAATTGATTCTCCAAAAGTGTGCGCTGTGGTTCAGGTCCGGAAATGAGAGCGAGAAAATCGTACTTCATCTCCAGTTGATTCTGTGTCGGTTTCATTGAGTGCTCAAATCGCGAAAGCGGCCCGATGTATTTCACGTTATCGGTAAACAATTTTCCATGCGATAACTCGCCACTTAGGTTCTTCTCTCCTTCAAAATCAGGAACCCAGCATTCGTTGTATTTCACAACATATTTCTTCACAAGATTTTTGATTACCGGAACGGTGACCATTGGCCCTTTGATGAAAAGCTGGTGAGTAATAAAGAAGCATGTTATGGAATCAGAGTGCAAACCGTAACGATTGTCACTAATCACCTGTGTGATTTTTTCGCGGTCAATAACTTTCTTCAACCACAAGTTTTCTGCCTTCACCACATAAAAAATGTGTGGCACCTGTTTCACCAATTGCCAAACGAAAGAGCCTTTGTCCTGATAAGAAATTCCATAGGAAGGAATATCCTCCAACAAAGTGAGACCAGAAAATTGTTTCCTGAAAAATGCAGCGCCAATTCCGCAGGCAGCAAGCATTACTTCATGCCCTGCATCCAGTTGCCGGTGGATAATGGGAACACACCGCGTGGCATGACCCAATCCCCAGTCAAGGGGTGCTATAAGAATTCTTTCTTTCAACGGCACTTCATTTCAATTGCTGCAAATTGACGCAGTTTGAAAAATCATTTGCGTTCTTGCGGGCGATTAGCCCCCGATAGCTATCGGGTTTGCGGTTTCAATTCTACAACAGCTATGGGTAAAAACAAGATTAAGAAATGGGTTGAGAACAAAACCTTCCCGCATGTTTTTGAACCGGACCTGATTCCAATTATCAGAAACGGAAAAATATTCATGAAAGGCGAGTGGCATGAAAAGGTTTTTACAAACGATCGCCCCATCACACTTGAATTGGGTTGCGGAAAGGGAGAATACACTGTGAATCTTGCGCGCAAATTTCCGGAAAGAAATTTTATAGGCGTGGATGTGAAGGGCCATCGTTTCCATAAAGGTGCCAAACTATCTTATGAGGAAGGATTAAAAAACGTAGCCTTCCTGCGCACACGGGTAGAATTCCTCGATTCATTTTTTGCCCCGGGTGAAGTACATGAAATCTGGCTCACCTTCAGCGACCCTCAGCCAAAGGATGAAAAGGGAAACAGGCGAATCACTTCACTGTGGTATATCATCAATAAGTACCTGAAGTTTCTGAAGCCAGGTGGAAAGATTCACATCAAACACGACAATCCGCTAGTGTATGATTTGGCAATGGAGGAGATTGAAGCCACCCCCCTTATTATCGAAACATCATCGCAGGATTTGTATGGAGAATTTTTTAATTCACTGGATGATGACTGGAAAGAAATTATGGGGTGGAAAACTTATTATGAAGAAATGTGGTTGGATGAAGGAAAAAAAATACATTATCTCCGGCTGCGGATTCCGCGTGAGCCCAAAAAAAATATTGAACGCAAAAACAATCCACAAAAAGAATTCACCTTCTTCGAAAATGTGTACGATGTGGTGAGACTAATTCCCAAAGGTCGTGTGACGAGTTACGGTGCAATTGCAAAATACATTGGGACAGGATTGAGTTCACGCATGGTGGGCTGGGCCATGAATGCTGCTCACGGAAAGAATGTTCCCGCACATCGTGTAGTGAACCGCATTGGATTGCTCACCGGAAAAAATCATTTCGAAACTCCCTATCGCATGCAGGAATTGCTGGAAGCAGAAGGCATCGAAGTAAAGAATGACCGCGTGGTGAAATTCAATGAACTTTTGTGGGATCCTTTGAAAGAATTGGTGCTGGAATGACAAAGTTGATTCTAGCTCCGTTTCAGAAGCTCTTTCAATTTTGCTTTGCCCGGAAGTATGGTTTTGTAACGACTTGCAAAAATCTGTTTGTTGTCTTTGGGTAAGGTGTAGCTAACCATTGCATCGTCTTTATCCCTGCACAGCATCAAGCCGATAGTTCGGTTCTGCCATCTAATCTTTCTTCCCTATCATAAAAATTCACATACATCTGCATCTGGCCAATGTCTTCATGAGTCAATTCACCAATCTTCAAATCCAACAATAAAAAGCAACGGAGAATGCGATTGAAAAGCACAAGGTCAATGTGAAAATGTTTTTTCCTTAAAGTTATCCGTTTCTGCCTGGCAACGAATGTGAATCCTTTGCCTAACTCCAAAAGGAAATACTCCAACCTGTCAATGATAGCTGCTTCCAAATCCGATTCGGAATAGGCTTCCTTCTGGGGCAGGCCAAGAAATTCAAGCACCATGGGTTCCTTAATCACATCACTCGCTGTCTGGAGAACATGACCCACTTTGCTGAGTTCTTTTACTTTCTTTTTATTGCGGCTCAATGCAAGTCTTTCGTAGAGCGAACTGTTGTACTGTCTTTCCAATTCCCTTACCGACCAACTTTGCCCTGTTGCTTCAATCTCATAGAAGGCTCTCTCTGCCGAGTCTTCGATTCTAATGAGATGCACATAGTGCGTCCAACTCAACTGAAAATCCGGCATAGAAGATTTCCGCATCAGTGATGCGGATTTTTGTTTTTGAGATGCTTTCAAAGATTTCCGCATCAGTGATGCGGAAATCTCCGGAGTGTATAAAAGGTAGAATTTACGCATCCTTTCAAGGTTGTCCACCGAGAATCCTTTTCCGAATTCCGAAGTAAGTTCAGATGAAAGTTCTTCTAGTATGTATTGGCCATATTCAGCGCGGTCTTGTCCGCTCTGCTGTTCCTTTACTATCATTTCCCCAATCTGGTAGTAGGTGGCAACCATTGTCCTGTTCACGTTGTGGATAACGGTGTCTCTCGCTTCTCGCAGAAGTATTTTAACTTCCTTGATAAAAACCGGCTTGCGGATGACTTTCATTTTCATAATTATTGAATCGGCTCAAAGAAAACAAACCCCTTTAGACACCATTCTAAAACGAATATTTCAACATCACTCCTAATTTCGCCAAATGAGTATTTCCCGCCAATCCATTCTCGATGCACTTTCCAATGTGATCGAGCCCGATTTGAAAAAGGACATTGTCACACTTGGTTTAGTGAATATCAAAAACGTGGATGGCCAGGATATCTCGCTCGAAGTGAAAGTGAGCAATCCTGCAATGCACTCGCGCATGCGGATGAAAGAGGCTTGTGAGTTTGCCATTCATCGCGTGCTGGGAAATGAATTCAAGGTGGAATGTGATGTGGTTCCGATAAGCGGAGATGATCGCCATGGCGAATTGAGGAAAGTTCTTCCCGGAGTGAAGCACCTCATTGCCATTGCATCTGGAAAAGGTGGTGTGGGAAAAAGCACCGTTGCCTCCAACCTTGCAGCGGGTCTTGCGCGCAGGGGACATACTGTTGGTTTGCTTGATGCAGATATCTACGGCCCCTCCGCTCCAACGATGTTCGATTTGGTTCGCGAGCGACCGAAAATTATTGAGGTGGATGGAAAAAGTGTTCTTGAACCCATCACACAATACGGAGTGAAAATTTTGTCCATAGGATTTTTTGCTGAAGCCGATCAGGCTATCGTTTGGCGCGGGCCGATGGCCACAAAAGCATTGAACCAACTTATCAACGATGCGCACTGGGGGCCGCTCGAATATCTCATCATTGATCTTCCGCCCGGTACGGGCGATGTTCATCTTTCCATTGTGCAGGCCATACCCCTAACAGGTGCAGTGATTGTGAGTACACCACAAGAAGTAGCACTAGCCGATGCGAGAAAAGGAGTTGGTATGTTTCGTCTTTCCGCCATCAATGTTCCCATCATCGGCATGGTGGAAAATATGGCGTGGTTTACTCCGGAGGAGTTGCCGGACAATCGTTATTACCTGTTCGGAAAAGATGGTGCGAAGAATCTCGCTGAACAATTGGATGTTCCGTTTCTCGGCCATCTTCCCATCGTACAGGGCATTCGCGAAGCGGGAGATGCCGGTCGTCCTGCAATTATGCAGGAAGGAACAAAAGCAGTTGAGTTCCTGAATGAAATCCTCAATAACTTTGAGCGCGAGATAAGATTACTTCCGTTCAGGAAAAATCCTAAACAAAAAGCCGAACCGAATTAGCACACATGTCGAAGAAAGAAATTTTCAATAAAGTCAATTCATCGTTGCAGTCTATTCGCCCATACCTCGAAGCGGATGGCGGCAACATCACATTAGTGGAAATAACCGATGACATGACTGCGCGCGTAGAACTGCACGGTGCATGTTGCGGATGTTCGATGAGTATCATGACTATGAAAGCAGGAGTCGAGGGTGCTATTAAAACTGCAGTTCCCCAAATCAGGGAAGTGGTGGCGGTGAATGCACACACTGTCAACTGAACTATTTCAGCGTACAAATAAATTTTTCTATTTCCTTTTTTCCCTTTGCCGTTGAATACGGAACGAGCAACCTGCCAATCATTTCCAGGTAGTGGTATTGTTGTTTTTTCAAACTTAAATTCCTGAACGTGATTGCTGCTTCAGATTGCCAGAAACGGTTGATGAAACTTATTGAGTATTTCAGGAATTCCAGTTGTTCATTACCCAGTTGTAGCAGAAACTTGTTTTCCGCCAGTTCATCAAGAATTTTTCTCAGAACATTGAAGCGGGCCTTCTCTGTTCTTTTATAGGAAGTTGCTATTTCCTCGTGCTTCTCAAAGAGATGCACGAAACTTTTAAAGAGGTAAACATGTTGCGATTGATTCTGGAAAACCTTGCGGTTCATCTCCAGGAATTCCAACATGGTCATTCCATCCTTTACCACCACAGTCTGGTTATTCAGTTCGCGAAGGCGTCTGGCCAGTGTAGCAATTAGATGGTCTTTGGTAGGGAAGTAATACGTGAGGTTCCCCACACGCATGTCCAGTGCGGTGGCTATTTCCCGGATGCCAACGTACTCGACACCGCGTTCATTGAACATAGATTGCGCAGTGTCCAATACTTTTTCCCGTGTGGTGATTTGCACGGTGCGAATATAACAATAGGACGGTGTCCTATTTTCTTAGGACATTGTCCTAGTTTGTCTATTTTTGGCTGCAAATTCAAAAACCGAAATCTCATGACTAAAACTTTTGAACCTTCCTACCCCCACATCATTGAAAACAAGTTTGGCGAGAAACTCATCTTCCGAAAGCTTGTGAAAGACCACACCGGTGAATGGCTGGATGTTGAAAATTTTGTACAGCCCGGCAGCGGTCCCATTATGCACGTTCACCACAAACAGCACGAAGGACTCACTGTTGTGGTTGGCAAACTGGGTTACCAGACTTTAGGCGGGCCTGAAAAATTTGTGGGAACGGGAGAAACAGTTGAATTTAAACCCGGTGAAGCACATCGTTTCTGGAATGCGGGCGACACTGTGCTGAACTGCACAGGCCACATCAACCCGGCAGATAACATTGTTTACTTCCTCACACAGATTTACAAATCGATGGATGAAAACGGTGGAAGACCGGGACCATTCGACAGCGCATTCCTGATGAAGAAATACAAATCCGAATTTGACATTGTTGGTTTACCCGGCTTTGTGCGTAATGTGATTTTGCCACTGACACTTTTCTTTGGAAAATTGTCAGGCAAACACAAAAAATTTGCTGATGCACCGGAGGCGGTAAAGTGAAATTATTCGATCACGAGTTTCTGGGTTTCCATTTTTCCATTGCTGAATTCCACTTCGAACAGGTACATCCCCGAAGAAAGATTTGAAACATCTATTTCTGAAGAATTGCGGTTGGTTTTTCTGTGAAGAACAATTCTTCCAGAAATATCCCGGATGCAAAAACTCTCAACCCCTCCCCTATTCTCAACCCCGCCTTGCGGGATTTCGCTTCGCTCAACTCTCAACTTGTCATTTGCCGGATTTGGCCAAATTTTGACTTCTGACGTTGCTCTCTTTTGACTTTCACCCACTCCCACCTCCAACTCCCGGTAACTACAGTCGAGTTCAATATCGCAGATGTAGTGTGAAAGAAAATTGCTGATGATACTAAGTGTGGTGTCGTAAACCGCTGCATTGCCCTGATGAGGCACATGGCCATATCCTTCGTTCACTTCAAAACAATGTTCGATGTCCACCTGGTCCATTTTCTGGTCAATGGAATTGCTCCCATCCAGTTCGGTTACTTCCACGAAGCCAAAAAGAAAAAATGTATCGGAATCAAATGGAACAGTTTGATCATTGTCGCCATGAAAAAGACAGGCAGGAAGTTCACCGGCATCAATCCAAGCCGAATCTCCTATCGCTCCTGAAATGCTGAAAATTGCATTTACATCTGAAGGGTATCCAGGGTTTCCGCTTTCTCCTTCCAGTCCTCCCTCGAGGCCTTCGGCTGTCATATCAATCCATTCGGGGATTTCATCTTCATCCATGTAGGCAAGATGAATGGCCATGAATCCTCCGGCCGAAACTCCACCTGAATAAATTTCTGATGGGTCAATCCCGAATTGGTTGGCACCATCTTCAGCATCTTGCCTAAACCAGCGAATAGCAGCACGTAAATCCTGAACAGCACGCACCACAGTTAGGCCATAAGGTTCATTCAATGGATTTTCAACTTCAATTCCCAGTCGGTAGTTGATGGATGCAACGGTGTAACCCATTTTAGCGAAGTCCTCACAAAAAGGAACCACATCTGCTCCTGCCTTATCGCCCCCTAAAAAAAATCCGCCATGAGAAATAATGATGAGCGCCCGCTCAGTCGAAATATCACCCTGCGGCCTGTATACATCCAAGGTCAACAGTTCAAGGACGCCATCCTTGTTTATGTTTTCGCCATACACCACATCGGCTGATTTTGTGAAATCGGAAAAGATGAAGTTGCGATAGCGGTTGCCATCACATTGTGCTTTGCAAACGGAAAAAAAAACGGAAACGAAAACAAGTGCAGATAAAATTTTTCTCATCGGAGTAACTGTGTTAAAGGTTAAAGGCCAAAGAAAGGGCAGATAAGTGGCCAATCCAATTCGCAGCGCTTTGCTACCAGCACCGGCCTTTGATGAAACATTATTTTCGCCCGGTTTTTCCAGATGATAAAGACAGATATTCTCATTATTGGTGCAGGGCCATGCGGCTTGTTCACTGTGTTTGAAGCGGGCTTAATGAAATTGCGTTGCCATCTCATTGATGCACTGCCACAACCGGGTGGACAGCTCACTGAAATTTATCCCAAGAAGCCGATTTATGACATACCCGGCTTTCCGGAAGTTATGGCGGGCGAGTTAATTGATCATTTGATGAAACAGTCCGCTCCGTTCAAACCAGGATTTACACTGGGTGAACGAGCTGAGATAATTGAAAAAACCAAAGAAGGAAATTTTCGCCTGACTACCAACAAAGGAACAGAGCACGAAGCCCCTGTCATTGCCATTGCAGGAGGTCTCGGTTCGTTCGAACCGCGCAAACCTCCTATTGGAAATATTCATGATTTTGAAGACAAGGGAATTGAATACATAGTTCGTGACCCGAATTTTTACAAAGGAAAAAAAGTGGTGATAAGCGGTGGCGGAGACAGTGCGCTGGACTGGAGCATTTTTCTTGCAAATGGTGTTGCGGACGAAGTCACACTCATTCATCGCAGCAAAAGTTTTCGCGGACATCCGGACAGTGTTCAGAAAGTACTCGACATGTCAGCATCAGGAAAAATAAAACTGATTACTGAAGCTGAAGTGGTGGGAATAAATGGAAATGAAACTTTGCTAGAGTTGAAAATGCAACACTTGCCAGAAGGCGAAAGCATTCTTGCAACCGATCACTGGCTACCGCTGTTCGGACTTTCACCCAAACTTGGCCCCATTGCAGACTGGGGATTGAACATCGAAAAAAATTCAATTGAAGTAAATACACTGGATTACAGCACTAATGTTCCGGGTATCTATGCCATTGGAGATATCAATTCGTATCCTGGAAAATTGAAATTGATTCTCTGCGGATTTCACGAAGCCACCCTAATGGTGCAAAGTGCATTCAAGAGAATTTATCCTGACAAGAATTATGTATTGAAGTACACAACTGTAAATGGAGTACAGGGATTTTGAAATGAGTTGGCAGGGTGCAGTCAGCAGTAGAAAGGCATTGCACAATCATTTCATAGAATTGATGAATGACGAATTTCACATTCAGCACTTGATCAAGTTGCAACACGCTAAACTCATTTCCTGCAACCACAAACTTCCAACTGCTGACTGTCGCCTACTGCCACTTCTTACTGCCGACTAAATTCATGGATCACATCATCAACATAACAGTTATTGACCGGGAGGGCACTCCACACCAATTGGAAGCACCCACTGACATCGGCATGAACGTGATGGAACTGTGCAGGAGTTATGAATTGCCGGTTGAGGGAACCTGTGGCGGAATGGCCATGTGTGCATCATGCCATGTTTATGTTCTTTCAGATCACAACTTGCAGGAAAAATCGCCAGACGAGGAAGCCATGCTCGACCAGGCCTTCTTTGTAAAGCCGAATTCAAGGTTGGGTTGTCAGATAAAATTGAATGATGCCCTGGAAGGATTGAAAATTAAACTTGCTGAAACCGGTGAATGATTTTCATTCTTCATCAACAATACCCGGAACCAGCACTTTGAGTAACGTAGCAAATTCCTCTGGCGGAAAAAATTCAATCTGATCCGTCATGGTATAAGGGAGCCGTGTAAATTTATTATTTCTGTACAGGTAAAGCTGGTCGCTTAGTGAGCCTGGCCCTGCACGATACATGGACATTGCTACCGGTATAAGGGCAGTGATAGCTTCCACAAGTTTGATGCTTTCTATAGGATAAAAAAGCGCTGCATGGCGGTTAGGAAGAATAACCAGCGAACCATGAATACCTACCAGTTGCGGGTACTTATTCAATTCAAGAGCAATGTTGGCTGTAAAAAAATGTTCGCCTGTTACAAACCACAATTGTTCATCGCGTATAGGCTGTTTTGATATGCGGTATTGGTATTTGGCTGAAGCATTCATTAACCCGATTTCAAACAATTCCTGCTCTGGAAAATTCCATTTGTCCGAAAGTGCGCGCACCACATTTTGTACGCTCGATGGAAAATCGAAAACCAACACTTCAAGAAGATCATCAGCGAGTTCCCGTGTTATGCAAGTTGCCACTCCCACTTGTTCAAAATGCGATATGTGATAAACGCGCACACACAAAAATTTCATGGCATAGTCCAGGTTTTCAATTTGAGCCATGAGGTCGTGGTGCGCCTGGTAAGCCTCCGTCATGGAACCGAAATGTTCTTTTATCAATAGCGGCCATTTTGATTGCGGACTCTGGCGACAAGATTGCGAAATATTGCCGAGGCCCAGGCTCTGCTCGCCATGCACAGGATGCGTGGCATGAACAACACCACCTTCAATTCTTATCGGAGTATTCCGGTTATAGAAATACGCTTCAACTATTTTGATGAACGCGTGGTATTCCGAAACGTTGAAAAAGCTAACCCAGCCAGGAACTTTATTTCCCCTATCCTGTATCATTGTTCAGAGCAATGGGTTGATGAGTTTGCCTGAATTTATTAGTTTGTGCAAATGGGCATTGGTGCGTACTTGTTGCATTAGCTGTATGTGCCCGTCATGATGACAATCCGAGCCGACCAATGAAATAAGTCCGGCATCAATCAGTCGTTCACTCATTTTTTTTACCGCAGGACCGTAGTGGCCGGTGAGACAATTGGTATTGAGTTGAAGCAATACTCCTTTTTCATAAAGCGATTCGTATTTCGAAAATTCAGTGTGCCAGAATTCGTAACGCTCAGGGTGTGCCAGTATAGGTCGGTAGCCGTTTAACTGCATATTGAAAACTGCACGGCCAAGGCTTTGTGGTTCTGCAAGAAACGAAATTTCGAACAGCACATAATTATTTCCGAACGTCAGTAATTCATTCCTTTTTATCAATTCCTCAAATTGTTCATCGAGATAATATTCCGCTGCTGCATAAATTTCTATGTCGAGGTTTTGGCGCCTGATTTCGTCACGCACTTTTTCCAGCCCCGGCAAAATGGTTTGTGGCGAATTGTCGTGGACACCTGAGAATATGTGCGGAGTGGTTATGAACTTGCGGTAGCCCATCGCGTGCATGGACTTGATCAACCGCAATGAATCCTCCATTGTTACAGCGCCATCATCTATTGCCGGTATCAAATGACTGTGCATGTCGGTTGCTACCAAAGAGAAATCGACTGGTTGCAACTCTTGCTTGCGGGAAAGTGAAAATAATTTTTTGATGACGGACATACTTGCGCTGTTCTTTGGAATCCAATAGAGGAGTTGCGTCTATCGAGTGGTGTAATGTTTTGAATAATAGTTCTGGTATTCACCACTGGTTACATCACGGAGCCAGCCGGTATTCTCCAGGTACCAATCAATAGTGTGATCCAATTGCTTTTCAAATGATGCAGAAGGTTTCCATCCCAAATTATTTTTCAGTTTCGATGAATCAATGGCGTACCGCGCATCGTGGCCCTTCCTGTCTGTAATGAAGCTGATCAGTTTTTCGCTTTCACCTGTGGTGCGATCCAGTTTTTCATCCACCAACCGGCTAACCAGTTTTACAAGATCAATGTTTTTCCATTCATTGTCTCCACCAATGCAGTACGTCTCACCCACTATTCCTTTATGAAGAATTAAATCCATTGCGTTGCAATGATCCTGCACCCACAACCAGTCACGCACGTTTTCTCCTTTGCCATAAACAGGAAGCGGCTTTTTGTTTTTGATGTTGTTAATCATGAGCGGGATCAGTTTTTCGGGAAACTGGTGGGTGCCGAAATTGTTGCTGCAATTGCTGATAACCACCGGAAGATTGTACGTGTGATGAAAAGCTCGTACCAGATGATCGCTTGACGCTTTGCTTGCACTATAAGGACTTCGCGGAGCGTAGGTAGTGGTTTCAGAAAATTTTCCTTCGCTGCCCAACGAACCAAATACTTCATCGGTGGAAATGTGGTAGAAAAGTTTTCCCGAAAAATTTTCGTTCCAGCTTTCGGTAGCAATAGAAAGAAGGTTGGCAGTTCCCACCACGTTGGTTTGCACAAATGCATCGGGGCCGGTTATGCTCCTATCTACATGACTTTCCGCAGCGAGATGTATTACAGCATCAAAATGATGTTCATCAAAAATATGTTTGAGAAATGGTTTGTCGGTGATGTCTCCCTTTATGAATTGATAGTTGGGTGCATTACCAAGATCGGAAAGATTGGCGAGGTTACCTGCATAAGAAAGTTTGTCGAGGTTAAAAATCCTGTAGTGCGGATACTTGTGCACCATCATCCTCACCAAATGAGAACCGATAAAACCTGCTCCGCCTGTTATGAGGATTTTCATTTTAGTTCAATTCAGTTCATGGTTCATGGCAAATCCGAATTTCATTCTACTTGTCCATTGAAGAGCGAGAGAAATTCCGATGCATCGGGGTCAATTACTAAAGCGACCAATAACTGAGGTCTTTGATCTTGTGCCTGTACAATCCCTTCACATCAATCAGCGCACCCTTTCCATCTTTCAGCAATGACTTGAAATACTTCTCGTCAAAATGTTTGTACTCTTTGTGTGAGACTCCTATAACAACTGCATCGTAGGCATTTTTCTGTGGTTCTTTCAACAGCCCGAAGCCGTACTCGTGCATCAGTTCATCACTATCGGCATGGGCATCCACCACCTCCACTGCAACGCTAAACGATTCCAGTTCGCGAATTACATCAACGATTTTGGAATTGCGCACATCGCTCACGTTCTCTTTGAATGTAGCTCCCATCACCAGCACTTTTGCTTCCAGTGCATTTCGTCCCGCTTCAAGTATTTTTT
>JAWXCI010000001.1:0-90521 GCA_034408895.1 Flavobacteriales bacterium | reverse complement strand
GGGAAGGGAATACGTATGCGCGGAACTCTGCGTATGCCCCGAACACTGCGTATACGCGGAACACTGCGTATGTTCGGAACTCTGCGTATGCCCTTCCCTTTGGGAAGGGGAGGGATGGGACAAAACGTGTGTTGGAAGGGGAGGGATGGGACAAAATGTGTGTTGAGCAAGCTTCCCCCTCATACCAAAAGGAAGGGGGGGGATGGGACAAAACGTGTGTTGGATGGGCATACGCAGTGTTCCGCGCATACGGCATAGATTATTGCGTTTTCCTAGTGTTTTCTGGCACTCCATCAATCCGGAGCAAGAAATTATCCCGGTTAAAGGGTGGCTCCTGATAATAGTAGGTGGCCATCACGGCCTGGGTCAACACTTTCTTCAAAATTGCGAAATCAGTAGGCTTTTTGATATAGACGTTGGCACCATTAATAAAGGTGTCCGAAATATCTTTTTCAGATGCCGAGGTAGAATAAATGGCAATGGAAATAGTTGAGAGGGCTTTGTTGCTTCTTATTTCTTTAAGGCATTCCAGCCCGTTTTTGCGTGGCATATTTAAGTCAAGAAAAATCAGGTGTGGCAGAGTCACATCTTCGCGGTTGAGCCAGGCCATAAGTTGCACACCGTCATTCACCGTATGCACTTCAGTTCTTAGTTTCATTGCCCGGAACGCTTCAGTAAAAAGCAGGCGGTCGCTTTCATCATCATCGGCCAGTAAAATATGTAGGTGGGGGTTGTTCATTGTGGTGTTGTGTTAGTCGTTGGTTGATTCATGGATTTGGTGTCCCAATTTCTATCGGGATATTCATATGGGTATAGGTTGTATTGGCGATTTGGTGCGTTGTTGTTTTGTTGTTTCGATGCTACAATTCAACTTTTCAACACATTAATTTTTCTCTGGTAGAAAGATGTCGAATGTAGCGCCTTTGTTCAATTGTCCGGATGCGGTTATGATACCGTAGTGATTTTCCACCATTTTTTTCACACTTGCCAGGCCTATTCCCGTGCCGGGATAATCATCTCGGCTGTGGAGGCGCTGGAACACTTCAAAAATACGGTCTTTATATTCGGCTTCGAAGCCTATTCCATTATCGCTGAAACTGATGTGGCACCATGCCCCCCTGCCTGCCCCCCTGCCCTCCAGCGGAGGAATGGCGGCCCTCACCTCCAGCGGAATACTATCGGGAAGGTGGGGAATAATGCGGCTTTTTATCATGATGTGGGGTGGGTGCCCGGGTCTTGAAAATTTGATGGAATTGGTTATCAGGTTTTGCAAAATCTGTCGGAATTGGAAGTGGATAGTATCGCAAAAGCCGAGTTGGTTGTCATCGAAAGTTACTTGTTTTTCATCAATATCTTCCTTGAGTTCCACTTTTACATCATCCAGAATTAACTTGAGATCGGTTGACTCAAACTTGCGTTCACCGGCATTGATACGGGAGAAGGCAAGCAAATTTTCGATAAGCACCTGCATGCGATAGGCCGATTGCCGCACACGCTGGAAATAATCATTGCTTGTAACGCCCAGGTTCTTTTCCGTTTCCAAAATGCGCCCTACAAAGGTTTGGATTTTGCGCAATGGTTCCTGCAAATCATGACTGGCCAAATACGCAAATGCCTCCAGTTCGGAATTTGTCGCTTTAAGTTCGAAATTTCTTTCTACCTGCATTTGGTGGGCCTCCGCAAGTTCAGCGGTGCGGTCGGCCACTTCTTTTTCCAATGCCTCTCGCAGTTGTCTCTGCTCCTGTATTTCGGTGGTGGCGCTTATCCACTTTGTTATTTTGCCAGTGCCATCTTTTACTGGTGACGTGCGGGTGTGGTGCCACCGGTATTTTCCTTCTTTATTTAATAAGCGCTCTTCGGTTTCCATGGAAATACCTTCATTCAACGCTTTTTTCCAGCGGGGTTTCTTCAACTTAGCATCTTCCCGGTGGATGCTTTTTTCCCATCCGCCATTTTTCAATTCTTTCAAAGACAAGCCGGTATAGTCCAACCAGTTTTGATTAAAATAAGTTACGTTGCCTTCAGCATCAGTGTTGGTCACTTTTTCTGGCATTAAATCAGCGAGCTGCCGGAAGTTTTGTTCGCTCTCGCGAATTGCTCTATCTGCGTTTCGGGCCTCGGTAATATCGCGGAATGTCCAGCTCCAGGCATAATATGCGCCATCAGCCGCTATTACCGGGTAGCCATGCCGCTCTATAATTTTTCCGTCTCTAAATTCAAGCTCATCCACGCTTATTACTTTAGAACTTGCATACAGGTGCTTTACCTTTTTAATAAATTTTTGGGGATCCACCAACTGTTGCATGGCAAAGGCAAGGGCAGCTTCGTCATTTTTTTCATCCACAATGTGCTGTGGCATATTCCAGATTTCAATAAACCGTTGGTTGTAGGTAAGAATTTTTCCTTTGGAATCCACCAGCAGAAGGCCATCGGCACTGGCATCGTTATGTGCTTCTAATAATGCCTTGCGGTATTCCAGCAATGATTGTGTTTCTTTTTGTTGGGTAACATCACCAAAGGAAATGAGTATTGATTTTTCAGCCCCCTTTTCTCTTATTATTTCGCTTGCGTTCAGCAGCATGATGCGCTGCCCAATGTTGGGGAAATTAAATTTGACTTCAAAGTCGTTAAAACCTTGGTTGAGGGGCAATAAATTTTTCAGCAGCATTTTGAGTTCAGGAATGTCCCACTGCTGGTTGCCAAGTTCATAAATCAATTTGCCTTCGGTTTCTTTTTCATTCACCTGAAAGGCTTTGTAAAAACTGAGGTTGGCGGTTATCACCCGCATGTGTTTATCCAATACCAGCAACGGGTCACGCAGCGTGGCGATTATAGTTTCAGCATAATTTCTTGCTTCGGTAATTTCTTCGTTCAGCCCGTGCATTTCCTGGTTTATCACCATCAACACCTCGTTGGTAGTTTGCAATTCTTCTTTGTGGGTTTCCAGTTCTTCGTTCAGGCTTTGCAATTCTTCACTGCCGGTCAATAGTTCTTCATTAGCGCTCTGCAGTTCTTCGTTCGTGGCCTCCTGCGCTTGGGTAATGCTGCGCATATCCTCACGGGAATGCTCCAGTTCTTTTTCTAAACGAGCAACGCGTAAACCCTTGTCATCATTTTTTTGCTTTGCCGACTGTTTACTGCCTGGTGCTGACAGTTTACTGCCCTCTGTTGACTGCGCAGCGCCTGCTTCTTTTTCATGAAACAATACCAAAAAATGCGGCTCGATGGCATCGGGCAATGGAATGGCTTCTATGGAAATGGTGTGCTTGTCGCCATTTATCTCTATCGGAATATTTTCTTTCGATAAGGTTTTATTTTCCTTTTTTGCTTTGTGCAGAATATCGCGCAGTTCATAAGCCAACCCATCCTTAGCCATCTTTAATAAATTATGGCTGGGCTTGCCTTCTGCTTGCTCGAGGTAATTGTCGGTTTTGCCATGGAAATGCACAATATCCATTGCCTCGTTTACCACCACCCCGGCAGGTGAGTATCGGCTGAGCATAATATCGTCAGTCGTTTTTTGAAAATCGGTGCGTCCTGCACTCTCTCTATTTCCTTTTACTTTTACATTCACATCCGCCATGCCTCGTGCGCTGCGAAGCGTGGCGGTAGCATCTAATCCACCAGCCGATGCACCAATGCCAACTACTGGAAATGTATTGGCGGACTTGGTGAGCTTGTTAGCAGATAAGGAACCTGTGCTGCTTTCTTTCCCGGTGGAAGATTTCTTATTATTTGAAGATGTTGGTTTCATTTTTTCCTACTTTGCAACTACGAGTTTTGTCACTCTTCATGATTTTTTACAAGGGTAGAAGGGATGGGCGAGAGGCAGTCCTGCTTATGAGCAGGCTTAATGGTTTTGAACGTTTTCATCTCGACCCGGCAACTGGTTTCAGGGCGAAAAGTAGCATGACTTATCACCTTTTCGTCTGTAAGTTGGCTGATGTGTGACTTATGTAAAACATCTGGTGATTTATGTAGTTCGGCAAAGGCACTATAGAAGGAAAATTGCCACTTGCTTCTTAAGCGGAATGAAACGAGGCATTCCACAAAAAAACTTCTGGCACACTAATCAGCTTATCACCGGAACATAACATTCTGGTGAAATGAGATCAGCAGCCGGCCAAAAAAGTTCCTATTACTTACATGGGAACTTTTTTTTTGACTGTCTGGAATTGCCCCCAACTTTATGTTGATTCACAAATACCAACGATCATTTCACTCCTATTCCCAATAGCTATCGGCAAGTCAATCGTCATTTCAACATCAAACCTTCATCATTTTCCATTTGCCCTTCTTGAAATAACACCAATACACTACTGCCAACCGCCTACTGCACACAGTGCATTTTTTGTTCAAAAATTCACTTTCATTTTCATTGCATTTCATCTACATTCGCGCTCCGTAAAAAATCCATCAAATCCGTGTAAATCCATTCCATCCGTGTAACGTCACGCGCGCAACCTCCCTTTTGGGGCAGGAGGCGTGGTGGCCACGGAGCACTGAACTAAGTCTCACATCTCATTATCTCATATCTACTAAATGGCTGAAGGCGAAAGAATCATAGACATCAACATCGAGAACGAAATGAAAACCGCGTACATTGATTATTCAATGTCCGTCATCGTATCCCGCGCACTACCCGATGTGCGCGATGGTTTCAAACCCGTGCACCGCAGAGTCCTGTACGGCATGTTGGAACTGGGAGTACTCAGCAACCGCCCCCACAAAAAATCCGCTCGTATCGTGGGCGAAGTCATGGGTAAATACCATCCCCATGGCGACTCATCCGTTTACGACACCATGGTGCGCATGGCCCAGGACTGGAGCCTCCGTTATCCTTTGGTAGATGGTCAGGGAAACTTCGGCTCCATGGATGCTGATCCGCCCGCAGCCATGCGATACACCGAAGCCCGCCTTCGCAAAATTGCGGAAGAACTTTTGGAAGACCTGGACAAAGAAACCGTGGACTTCCAGCCCAATTTTGACGATTCGCTGGAAGAACCAAAAGTGATGCCCGGCAAAGTCCCTAACCTCCTGATCAACGGAGTGAGTGGAATTGCTGTGGGAATGGCCACCAACATGGCGCCCCACAACCTTTTCGAAGTTTGTGAAGGCATTATCGCATACATCGAAAACCCTGAGATCACAACAGAGGGATTGATGCAATTCATCAAAGCCCCGGACTTTCCTACAGGCGGAGTTATCCACGGGATTGAGGGGATCAAGTCCGCTTACGAAACTGGTCGTGGTCGCGTGGTAATGCGCGCCAGAACACATTTTGAGGAAGTAGGAGGGAGGGAGTGCATCATAGTGACCGAAGTACCTTACCAGGTGAATAAAGCCGAAATGCAAACCCGGCAGGACATTATGATAAAGGAAGGAAAACTGGATGGCATCTCCAACATCACCGACCTCAGTTCCCGCGAAGGCATCCGCATCATCTACGAAATAAGGAAGGATGCTATTCCAAATGTTGTACTTAACAATCTCTATAAGCACACATCCTTACAGACATCATTTTCAATAAACAACATCGCCCTTGTAGATGGCCGTCCGGTCGTTCTCAACCTCAAAGACATTATACGCCATTACGTAAACCACCGCCACGAAGTAGTAACCCGCAGAACCCAATTCGAACTCAAGAAAGCGAGAGAACGTGCCCACATTCTGGAAGGCCTCCTCATTGCCCTTGATAATATCGAAGAGGTAATCAAACTCATTCGCGCATCCCAAACACCAGACGAAGCGCGGGAAGGCTTGATGAGCAATTTCACCTTGAGTGAAATCCAGGCACGCGCCATCCTCGACATGCGCTTGCAGCGCCTGACTGGGTTGGAACGCGATAAAATCCGCGAGGAACATGCCGAACTCATGCTGCTTATCGCGAAGCTTCTTGAAATCCTTGGCAGCGAAACCCTGCTTATGGGCATCATTAAGGATGAACTCAAAATGCTGCGCGATAAATACGGTGACGAGCGCAGAAGCACCATCGAATTTTCCAGTGCCGACCTTAGTATTGAAGATATGATACCGGATGATAATGTGGTGATCACCATCACACATGCCGGCTACATCAAGCGCACCAACCTGACAGAATTCCGCAGCCAGAACAGGGGAGGGGTTGGCTCCAAAGGAACCGTAGCCCGGCAAGAAGATTTTGTAGAGTACATATTTACAGCATCCAACCACGACTGGCTCCTCATCTTTACACGCAAGGGCCGCTGCTTTTGGATGCGCGTGTTCGAAGTGCCCGAAGGCGCCAAAGCCTCTAAAGGCCGTGCCATTCAAAACCTTATTCAGATAGAGCAGGATGATAAAGTACTGGCCTATATACCCACCGGAGATTTAATGAAAGTGGAGTACGCAAAGAGCAACTACGTAATCCTGTGTACCAAAAAAGGCCTTATCAAAAAAACCTTGCTCGAAGCCTATAGCCGCCCGCGCAGCAATGGTATAAATGCAGTAACCATTGTGGATGGTGACGAACTGCTTGCTGCCCGCCTTACCAACGGAAGCAACGAAGTAATAATGGCCACCAGAGAAGGCAAAGCCATCCGCTTCAACGAAGAAACAGTACGAGCCGTAGGTCGCAATGCCCAGGGGGTAAAAGGCGTAAGACTTGGCAGTGCCAAAGACGAACTCATTGGTATGGTTTGTATTGACAAGCCGGATAACGATATTCTTGTTGTATCTGAACAAGGCTACGGCAAGCGCAGTTCAGTGGAAGATTACCGCATTACTAACCGTGGAGGTAAAGGTGTTAAAACCATCAACATCACTGAAAAAACCGGCAGCCTTATCTCAATCCTTGCTGTAGATACTGAACATGATTTTATGATCATAAACAAGAGCGGTATCACCATCCGCCTAAAGGTGGAAGATCTCCGCGTGATGGGCCGAAATACACAGGGCGTTCGCCTCATCAACCTCCGCACTGGCGATGAAATAGCAGCCGTGTGCAGCGTTCTTCATGAAGATGACGAAGAACCAATCGTGGACGGCATAGTATCACCAGATCTTCCACAAGACAATGCCCCGGATGATGCCTCAAACGACAATACTGATTCATCAGACCCGGAAAATTCAGGAGAAAGTGACAAGGAATAATTGATTCAACAATGTGAATCCTTTGCGTCTTTGTCCCAATGCTTCGGGAGGAGACAAAACGTCCTTGGCATGTAGCTTGCCAATGGGGGCTCGCAAAAAATATTTTTGAACCTAAAACAACAACATAAGTAATGAAGAAAATTCTGTTCCTGTTCGCAGCAATCATCCTCGCAGCAACTGCCTTCGCGCAGCCTGATGTAACCAGTGCATTCAATGCCAATGAAGATGGCAAGTACGAAGACGCCATGCTTTACATCGAAAAAGCGATGAGCGATCCCAAGGCTATTGCCAAGGAAAAGACATGGCGCTATCGAGGTGATATATACCTCAATGTTGCCAAAGATCCGGTACTTTCCAAAACCCACCCGGAGGCCATTGCGCTCGCAGTTGAATCTTTCAGAAAAGCCATGGAAATGGACACGGACAATTTCAATTACATGGACAATCGCGCTAAGTGCGAGCAGTTGCTCATCCTGTCAAACAACAGCGGCATAGAGAAGTATAACAACAATGATTTCCTGAATGCTGCAATACATTTTGAACGGGCTATCGAAATAAGCACAATGTTCGAAATAGTGGATTCGCTATCCGTCTACAATACTGCATTGTGTTATGACAAAGCCAACATAAAAGACAAGGCAGTTGCCAGCTATCTGCGATGCGGAGTAATTGGGTACAACGTGCCGGAAGTTTTCCTGTTTGCTTCGCAAATTGAACAGAAAGCAGGGAACACTGCTGGGGCTTTGAAAATATTGAGTGATGCTCGCGTGTTGTATCCAAGAGAGAAAGACCTGCTGCTAGAGGAAATTAATATCTACCTGCATGAAAACAAATTTGCAGAAGCAGAAGGCAACCTGCGAACAGCCATAGAACAAGACCCGCAAAATGAATTACTTCATTTCGCCCTGGGCACTGTTTACGAAAACCTGAGCAAGATTCCTGAAGCAGAAAAGGAATACAAAGCAGCCATTGCCATCAAGGCAAATTATTTTGATGCATTGTTCAACCTTGGTGCAACTTATTTCAACCGCGGAGTAGAACAAGATAAACAATGTGACGAAATTCCTCCATCGAGGTCAGCCGAATACAATGATTGTGTTTCGAAGGCAACGGTAGAATTCGAGAAGTCAATGCCGCATTTGGAAGCTGCCCACAAAGCTGATCCAACAGACAAAATCACTATCCGCTCATTAAAAGAAGCCTACACCAGACTAGAGAAAACTGAGCAGGCATCAAAGATGAAAGCATTGCTTGGGGAGTAGAGCCTGGATGGTGTGAATAAAATAATTCTGCACCACATGCTTACTACCGAAATTATTATCAGCGTGTTCTCCCAACCACACTTTCGCAACGAGAGCTAACATAGCTCGTTAACTTGAAAGTGTGATTGAAAAAGTGTGGCGCCACAAAAACCACAAACAAGTGTTGCTGCCGTTGGAGCATTATTACAAAGTGATTCAGGCGAGCTCCTGTCGCATTCCGACCATCAGGAGAAACAACGCTTCCTCAAAATGGTGTCAAAAAAAAACTCCCGGCAGAGCAGAGAGTTTGTTTCTTAGAAGAAAGAACAGATGTTACGCTCTTTTCACGTTTACAGCGTTCTTTCCTTTTGGAGAGTCCTCCAAATCAAAATTTACATTGTCACCTTCTTGAAGGTCATCAAAGGAAATTCCTACCAGCGCGTTGCTGTGAAAGAATAAATCTTTGTCAGAGCCTTCAGTTTTGATGAACCCGAATCCTTTTTCGGTCTTTTTTTTAATGGAACCAGTCATGTTTTTATGCTTTAATGAATTATTAATGTTTGGCGAAAATACTCTTATTGTATCATAATCTCTGAGAGTCCACAATTGCGCGTGATTATGAGTGATTTGATTGATTCCAGATGCTAATACTCATTCATTATTATTTTCTAAATGGCATTAGTGAGAGTTGCGCAATTCATGAGCACGCTTCGGTCCGTTGCATCTTGTGTGTTCCTTTGAGGAGTTTGCCACTCACATTTCCCACAACAAAAATTCTTCTTCTCTAACCCAACAAAAACTTCACCCTCAACAGTTCCACATTCATAGGGGATGCATCGCCCGACTCATTTCAGCTGCATTTACACCGCTGGCATACTCACTGACCCTGGATGTGGTCATTTCTGTAAATGCAATGTGGAGAATTGAGGCTCGTGGCATGGAAGGCAATGACAAGATATTCAGTCTGGAAGGAAAGCCTTCGAATCCGAATGCATTTTTCACAACAGCACTTGGGTTTTGGTTTTGACGTTTCGGAGTGACTTTGCTCTTCCCTGAAATTCATGTATCGTTTCCAGTGTTGCCAATCGTTATGCTCACTGTTTTTTTACGACAGTGCTAAGAGAGTTCAATCGTTGCGAAATGAGGTGGTCTGTATCCGCTGCAATGCACTTCGCCCTAAAAAATTACCACACATTTATTGAAGTAAATGAGGAAAGCATCATCCTGAAAATGGATAATTCATCAATGCATCAATACGAAACAGTATGCACATAATTCGTAAGCCGGCCACTACATTCGCCCGCCATGAATTCAAAAGAAAACGCACTACTCCTTGACATCAATTCGAGAGCTATCCCCGAAAAACATGGAAAGACATTAACCACAACCCTTGAAATTTTTTCGCAAAAACAAAGAACAGAAAAACAAACATCGGGTAGGGCAGGGTTTACTTCCGCTGGTAGTGCAAGAACACAAGCTCCAGCAACAGTCAATCTTTCCAAACAACTGCGCGAACAACCTTCAATTTACAACATCGTTTCAATCGTCATCCCGATAGCTATCGGGGTTCAACATTCGTTTCAATCAAACAATCAATAAAGCAATGAAGAATTTTTTACTTGTAACATTTTGTTTCACCATTTCACTTTCTGCTCAACTTCAAATCCCATGTGTGGATGGCATGGCGGGAACTTACCCCTGCAATCTTGTTGACCTAATGGCCAAAGTTCCATTGGACGACATTGGTGGGGGAGATAACACCAACGACATTTGGGGATGGAAATCGCCCAACACCGGAAAAGAATACGCATTGGTGGGATGCAATAATGGATGCGCGTTTGTTGATGTTTCCGATCCAACTAATCCAGTTTACATGGGAATACTTCCGCCTCACTATGTGGATGGTGGCAGTGATGATTACAGCCTATGGCGCGATGTGGAAGATTACATGAACTACGCTTTTGTGGTGAGCGAAAAATCGGGGCACGGCCTCCAGGTTTTCGATCTTCTCCAATTGGATGCAGTGGTCAACCCGCCTGTGGTTTTTGATGAAACAACTCACTACGCTGGTTTCGGTCATTGCCACACCATTGACATCAATGAAGCAACAGGCTATGCATACTGCAACGGAACTTATTATTACAACGGTGGACTTTTCATCGTGGACATCAGCGACCCTCTCAACCCCGTTATTGCTGGCAGTTTCGAAGATGATGGTTACACCCACGATTGCCACGCTGTGTTGTATGATGGGCCAGACATGGACCACAGCGGAAAAGAAATCGTAATGGCCTGCAACGAAGACGAACTCACCGTGGTGGACTGCACGGATAAGTCAGATTGTTTTGCTATTTCAATAAACGGTTACCAAGGAAATGGTTACTGCCACCAGGGTTGGTTCACTAAGGACAAGAAATACTTTCTGGTGGATGATGAATTAGATGAGTTGGATTTTGATGTGAACCAACGCACCCACATTTTTGATGTGCAGGATCTCGACAACGTGGTGCACTTGGGTGTGTACCAAAGTGATCTTTCATCCATTGATCATAACCTGTACATCGAAGATCAATTTGTTTATGAAAGCAACTACACCAGCGGTGTTCGCATTCTCGATGCTGTGCATGTGGAGGACGAAGTGCTTTCCGAAATCGCATTCTTTGATGTATTACCATCGAACAGCATTGCACAATTTCAGGGAACATGGAGCAACTACCCGTTTCTTCCAAGTGGAATAATACTCGCCACGGATATGTACAATGGCTTTTTTATTCTTCAACCCAGGATGATTGTTGCCGATCAGGAGAGTTGGGAAATTTGCGGGTCTGATGGAATCAACTTCCTACTCGACATCAATGCTGAACTTGCATTTCCTCTCACGCTTTCACTGGAAGGTCTTCCGCCCGAAGTACAAGTGGCGGGTGCAACCATAACGGAACCGCAGGAAATCGCTGTCACCCTCACTGGCCTTCTTGCACTTTTTTCAGGTTCTTACGATTTCAATTTGTTACTCGTTACTGATTTCGGAGAGCAATATGAAGTGCCTCTGCATATTAGTGTGGCAGCCGATGCTGCTGCACAGCCAACACCCATAACACCTGCCAATGAAACTGATTTCCTGGAGGCGGACGAAATTATTTTTACCTGGAATGAACAGACCAATGCCACCACTTATTTTTTTCAACTTGCCGGGGATAATGCATTCACTAACATGATTGATGAGCAAACCGTGACCGGAACCAGTTACGATCCTCTGTTCGATATTCCAGTGGGTACTTACTACTGGAGGGTGCAGGCAAGCAACGAGTGCGGTGATAGCCAGTTCTCCCCAACGTTTTCTTTTGAAATAATTTTTGTGGGGCTGGATGAAAATGATGAATCATCAATTTCCATCTATCCTAATCCTTTGGAGAGCGAATTGAATTTTTCCTGCGGTCAACCGATTGGAAGCATAGTAATGGAAGACATGGCGGGAAGAATCGTGGCTGAATTCATTTTTGCTCCTTCCGTTTCGCGCACCGTTGATGTTTCAGGAATAGCAGCCGGTGTTTACACCATCAAAGCAGGAAGTACCCAGCGCCTTATCGTCAAGAATTAATCGGAGATAGTTTTATTCTTCGTGCAGCTTTTCTTTCTTTTTGCCTTAGTGGCCCCGCTCAGTTTGGGCGAGGCCACTGAGACATAAAGTTTCGCTCATCAATCATACTTCCGATAAACAAACCACTCATCGGTTTTGAAGAAAGGTGAAAACGTAAAGCCTACATAAAAGTTGACGAAATTTTCTTTCAGCAAATTGTTATCGGTTGTTCCACCACTTCCAGTTTCCACTGCCAGGTTCAGGCGGCTGAAAGATTTGGACCACAGCAGCGGTATGGACGTTCCAAATGTAATGGCCTGTTGTGCGATCTGATTATCATTTAGCATCAAGTAAGTTTTGGAATTGCGCCACCCCACACGATAGGACAAACGACCAAAGAACTTCTCGACATTGTCGGAATTAAATTCAGCACCCACTGATATGGTGCTGGCTCTCTGTAGGTTGTTTGCAACCGGAATTCCCTCGAATATCGCCAGGTGTTTAGTCCAGTCCTGCATGCGGTATTCGCCACCAATAAACAGAGTACCGAAGCCTTTAGAGAACCATGACCAACCTGCTCCAAGCGAAATGCGTTGTGGTAATGTGAGGCTTCCTTCTACATTTTCCGCAAACGCAGAAGTATCGATTACCACTTCCAACGCAGTGAAATAATAGAATGATTCCGTGAGTTCGCTAAATTTTGCATTGAGCGATGTCGCCAATGAATAATCAGCACCCAATAACAACCGAGTGCTGCGCTTTATGACAGAGCAATCTTTTCGTTGAATGGATAACGGAAGTGAAACATGAATTCCTGCATCACCGCCTAAGGCATAAAGAGATGTGGTGTTGGAAATTCTGCTGTGCGCGTAAGTCACATCATTGAATATCACTTTGCGGGTTTGCTTCAATGAGCCGAAATAATAATTGAGGTTGGCCCCAATAGCGATGGATGGATGCAGGGTCACGCATGTGTCAACAATGTCTTTTTTCTTGAAATAAAAAACCCGCGATGCTCCGGCAATAGCGCGGTTGATTCCACCCTCGCCATCATAAGTATAAGTGACATTACCAATATCTGGAATCGTTTGTTCGTCAGTGAGTGCGTAGCCGCTGGAACTGTAAGGTGACAGTCCAAGTGCAAACCCCCATTTGCTTCCAGGTTTGGTAAATCCGAAAGCCACTTCGTGGAGTTGCGATCCGTTGAGTTTATTCTCCCTTTCACCATTGGAGACGGTCAACATGGAACCTTTAGCACTTACCTGTAAACCTGTTCGTACAAGTCGGCTGTACGTTGCCGGGTTGCTGAGGTTGACACTAAAGCGGTCGTCCATCACGGTCGTTATTCCACCCAAGCCCACGCTGTTCACGTTGCCGGGTTCTTGCAATGTTCCTACCCCGAAACGGGAGTAAGGCGACTGCGGATTACTTTGGGGTGTAGCAACCAGACAACACAACACAATCACGAACACTGCAATAAATTTGATAGGAAGCATAAGCCTCACTATTGGTCTCCGGTTTCCGGTCTCCGGTTTTCGCTCTCCAGGCTTCGTGCTATTGTATTTCAAGTATTTCATTCAATCCGTAAAGGGTAAAATTTGGGCGCGCAAAAATGCGGCTTTTGATGTGTTGCTCAAACAAAAGCAAATCACCACCGGTGATTATGACGTGCAGGTCGTCCGTTATGCTACTGAACTCCTCAATCATTCCACGTACTTCATTGATAATTCCAATCAACACACCACTCCGGATGGATGACTCAGTGGATGTTCCCAGCAGTGCGAAACTTTCAGTACGTTCAACCAATGGAAGCTTTCCCGTATAGTGTTCAAGCGATTTAAAACGCATGTCAATTCCCGGACTGATGGCTCCTCCGGTTAGAGTGTGCCGAGAAACCGTGGTGTATGTAATACATGTGCCACAGTCCACCACGAGGCAACTCTTGCCGGTAAATTCTTTTTCACAAGCCACTGCATTTGCAATCCTGTCGCTGCCAAGTGAATCGGGATTTTCGTAATTGATAATAATGGGCACTTTCGTTTGGGCTGAGAGAAAATGAATGGGGAAGAAATTACCAAGATCTTCTTTGAGTGATGAATCGCTTTCTCTCACACTTGAAACGATACAACTTTTGACTTCGTATTCATCCATCCATGATTTCAGTTGGCCTTTCACTTCATCGCAAGCCAAGACCGCCATCCGTATCAATTCTCCTGAAGAAAAAAGGGCGAGTTTCGTAAAAGAATTTCCTGCGTCAACAACCAGGTTCATCGCCACTCAATGGTTTGTGTAATATGAATAATGTCTTCGCGGATAAATGCCAGCACAGGCGCAATGGAATCTGGATTGGGCCTCACTTCGAAGTAGAGAGCAGCGCGGATAAAGTTTGAAGTACTGTCCGTGATATAAAACTGGCATTGCGATGCAGCTTCACCTTTAAGGTCGTATAACTGCCCGAATACTTCTCGGTTACCAACCCGAAAAGGTGTGCGAATAATGGCATCGGCTTTCATTTCATGCTTCATAGCGAACTCATAAGTTTCGGCCTGCAGCACGTCCAGATTTCCTTGTACAGGCAAATAAGTGAAATGAATTTTTGCCCTGAACTTTGGATAGACCAGATTGAACCAGCAAGAATCCCCTGCCTGTGTTTCCCGATAAATTTCAACATCAGAATAAACGGGAACTTCCATGTTGAAGGGACAACTGGATTCATAAAGAGCATAATTGTGTGCGGGCAAAGCAATGCGAAAATAGCCCACAGGTTTGGGTATGAATTCCTTTTTGCATGACGTCAAAATGAACAGGAGAATGAGCAGGGCAATAGAAACTTTATGGATTTGTTCGGAAAACACGGTTTGCATTCGACAGGATTTTTATAATGCCGGAACTCATTTTAGTCATTCATATTGTTTCAAGCCGGACCACAATTCGACCATCCTTCATGAACTCAATCACCGAGCAGCACTCGTTTTGTTATGGGGCAC
The DNA here is from genome assembly GCA_034408895.1 of Flavobacteriales bacterium. Classification (GTDB taxonomy): domain Bacteria; phylum Bacteroidota; class Bacteroidia; order Flavobacteriales_D; family Sanyastnellaceae; genus UBA4660. Next base: position 75,606 of record JAWXCI010000001.1, on the reverse strand, counting down.
AATGTTAACCTGTGGGTCCAAGTCAATTAGAGGTTCTTCCTAAATGTTTTTGGCCTTGATTGGATGATCTGGCCAACAATCAAAATATTTCAATTTCTACTGTAATTCACGTTATGTATAGTAATATTTTTCATTGAGGACTTTGCTCATGTGTTCAGTTCCGATAGTTTCCGGTGCTCACTTCTGCGGTTTCGTGTCTCTCCTTTCACATCTCCTGTCTCAAGTCTTCGTCCTTACTTTAGTCACCGCTAACAATATTCTTTTTTTCACAACACCAAAACTTATCCTACTTTGAAATCCTCACGTATCAAAAATTTCATTTTCGCATTTCTGCTTTTGCATTGCATCCAACCTCAAGCGCAGTTTATTGATGTCACTACCCAGAATGGCATAAGTGCAACCAGCAACAATCCTTTTCATGGTAGCGGTTGTTCGTTTGTTGATTTTAATGATGATGGTTGGGACGATATCACCTTTGCCGCAAAAAATTCACTCCCTAAATTCTATGTGAACAACGGAGGTAGCTATAGCCAGATCTTTCCCAGTTTCAATCCAGCCCTTTCATCTAATGTGGATGGTAAAATGCCTCTGTGGTTTGATTATGACAACGATGGCGACAAAGATTTTCTTTACACCATAGCCTATGTTCCTATTAGACTCTACCGCAACGATGGTGATATGGATTTTACAGAAGTTACCATGGAGGCAGGCATTGCCCAGGAAATCCTCCCCCGTCACATGGGAGCAGCCGCTGGCGATTATGATCGCGATGGCTTTCTGGATTTTTTTGTGTGCAAATACCACAACCACACTCTTAACCCTGAACCGCTGTATTACAATATCCTTTATCACAACAACGGTGACGGAACGTTTACTGATGTGACATTGGCTAGTGGTATCGAACTGCCCTGCTCCACCTGCTTCAATGTGCAGGCTTCATTCATGCCCGCTTTTATTGACTATGACCGCGATGGCTGGCAAGACATTTATGTGATCAACGACAAAGTAGTTTACCGCAACTACCTCTACCACAACAATGGTGATGGCACATTTGAAAACGTGACCGAAACCAGTGGTGCAGGTGTGTACCTCGATGCCATGTCCATTGGCATGGAAGATTATGACAACGATGACGACATAGATATTTTCATTACCAACACCTACAACCAAAACTTCCTACTCAATAATCTTGGAGACGGAACTTTTGAAGATGTGGGGGTGGATACAGGAGTTAATCTTTATGATGAAACTACCGTGGCTTGGGGATCGCTTTGGCTGGATTACGACAACAACACCTGGCAAGATTTATTTATTGGAACCCTTGGAACAGGATTCAGCCTGGAGCAGCAAAGTCATTTCTACATCAACAACGGGGACGGAACATTTTCCGATGGCACCCAGGCTGCCGGCCTTTTGGGCAATGTGAAAGCCGCTTACACCAGTGCCATGGGCGACATGAACCAGGATGGATATTATGACTACATCAACAACAACGCATCGCCCAGTTTCAGCCAGCTTCGGCAAAATGATGGAGGCACCAACAACTTCTATGGAGTAACGGTGGAAGGAACAATATCCAACCGCGATGGAATAGGAACATGGATAGAAATATGGTGCGAAGGCAACAAGTACCTACGCTACACCCACTGTGGCGAAAACTATATGTGTCAAAATTCAGAAAAAGAAATCTTCGGCCTGGCGCAATATGAAGTGGTGGACTCTCTGCATCTTATATGGCCAAGCGGAATCGAACAAATGTTTTACAACCTGCCCGCCAACACATTCACCCATTATGTGGAACCGTTATTCTCCAGTATTGTGGTCGCTCTTTCTTACAATGACCTGACGCTGTGTCCTGGAGACAGCACTGCATTGGATGCAGGCCCTGCTTCCAGTTACTTGTGGAGCACAGGTGACACTTTACAAACCCTCGTGGTGCAAGAAGCAGGGCTATACTTCGCCTCCATCATCAATCAATATGGATATACACAATCCACTGACACAGTTTTGGTGGAGATAATGCAACTACCGTCCGTGCTTGAAGATTCTACCGCTGTTAGTTGTTTTGGGTTGAATGATGGTTCAGCATCCATTGCTTTGAGCGAAGGAAGTATTGAAGAAATCCTATGGAGTAATGATTCTACCTCCAACAGCATTGCGGAACTGTGGCCTGGTTTATTTTCCTATCAACTCGTAACGAATGAAGGTTGCAGTCTTTCAGGTGAACTTGAAATTGATGAACCCCAGCCATTGGAATATGGCATCACAATTACTGATGCCCTCTGTTATGATGACCCCACAGGCACAGCCGAAATCACCGGCATCGGAGGAACGCCTCCTTATCAATACGATTGGCAGGGACAAAATCCCGAAGCACTTGCTGCCGGCATTTACAACGTGGCAGTGACCGATAGCAACGACTGTTTTCTTTTCGCCACTTATGAAATTGATGAACCTCAGGAACTTTCAGGAACTCTTGTATCCACAGCACAATATGAAGATGGAGACTTGGGAACTGCCACCTTGGAAATGGAAGGCGGCACTCCCCCCTACTCTATTCTCTGGAGCAGCGGAACAATGGATTCGATGCTGATCACAGATCTGATTGCTGGACTTTATTCCGTAGAGGTTGTTGATGCCAACGGTTGCTTATGGGATGACACTGTTCAGGTCGATTTCATAATTGGAACAACGGAGAACACCGGCAGCCCTATAATCATCTACCCCAATCCTGCATCGCATCATTTCACTATTTCAGGCATCAGTTCAATTGCACGTACTCATGTTTTGTTGGAAGATGTGTGGGGAAGGCAGGTCATTGAGCAATCTGCTATTGATGGAAACGAAGTACAACTCGATGTAGAGCAATTGCATGAGGGCGTTTATCATCTTCTGATCATGGATCAACAGCTAATAGTTTGGAGGGGCCGCGTAGTAATTATTCATGACTAACATTGCAGAACCATGAGAACAACCGTGAAATTCTACCGCCTCTTTTTTCTTGCCACATCCACTTTATGGATGAATGCGGGTGCGCAGTTCATCAACATGACTGATGAGTTTGGAATATACAACGTAGCCACTGGCACTTATGACGGCAGCGGATGTTCGTTCTATGATTTTAATAATGACGGATGGGACGATCTCACCCTCGGCAACGGTGCGGATGATGTGCTGTTTTACCTCAACAACAATGGATCTTTTATCGAAGTGGACCTCGGCATTATCAACATTGATCATGGCCAGGTAAAAATGGTGTTGTGGGGTGATTATGACAATGACCACGATGCCGATTTGCTCATTACCCATGACATGTTTCCCACGCGCCTTTGGAGAAATAATGGCAACCTCAACTTTGTGGAAGTAGCCGATATTTCAGGAATTGATCCCGGTTATTATCATTACTTCGGAGCGGCCTGGGCCGATGTGGACAAGGACAGTTTTCTTGACCTCTACATTGCCGAATTCTACAACCCTGACCAAAATCCCGGCTTCGAATACGAAAGCAAATTTTATCATAACAACGGCAACGGAACATTTACGGAAAACACAATTGGAGTTGGACTGGCACTTGGCCCCCGTCCTTGTTTCCAGCCCGTATTTTTGGATTATGATAAAGACGGATGGAGCGATCTGTTCCTCGTGATTGACCGCGATGCATGGAATACTGAACTGTTTCGCAACAACGGAAACGGAACTTTTACCAACGTTACTTATGAGACCAACACCGGCCCCGATACCGGAGGCCCCATGAGCGGAACGGTGGATGACTACGACAACGATGGCGACCTCGACATTTTTGTGAGCAGCGATCAAACCGGAAACGTGTTGCTGAAAAACAACGATGGTCTGTTTGAAAACATAGCCGTTGAAGCGGGTGTTTCCGTCTATGCTATTTGCTGGGGTGCCCTTTGGCTGGATTACGACAACGACACCTGGCACGACCTGTTTGTGGGCACTACCATTGGTTTATGGGGGCCATATGAAAACAAATGGTTCATTAACCAACATGACGACACCTTTACTCCCGGCAACGAAGACACTGGCACTACGAGCGATATTTCTCCCACCATAACAGTGACAATGGGCGATTGCAACAACGATGGTTATTTCGATTACCTCACGAACAACAACGATCCCTATCCCTCCGTTTTCTGGCTCAATGAAGGTGGCGACAATAATTATCTTTCAGTAACTCTGCAGGGCACCACCTCCAACTATGAAGCTATCGGCTCTTGGATTACCTGCTATGCCGGAGGAAATGAATATGTGCGATTTACTGTTTCAGGCGAGAATTGTATTGGCCAGAATTCGCGCAAAGAAATTTTCGGACTAGGGAGCACTGCTGAAGTGGATTCGCTGGTGGTGCTTTGGCCCGATGGTGTTGAGGAAACCTGGTACAACGTTGAGTTGAACCAAAACCTGGAACTGATACAAGGCAGTACTTCCATTGTTCCATTCGACCTCATTACCAATGGAGGCCCCGAGATTTGTCCGGAAGGAAGTATGTCCCTTTATGCCGGTGTTTATCAAAACTACTTGTGGAGCACAGGCGAAACCACTGCCTTTATATCCGTGAACCAGCCCGGCACTTATTCCGTGGAGGTTACTGATGAATTTGGTATTGAAAACACATCGAACGAAATAGTGGTTAGTGTGTTGCCTGCACCTGCTCCAGTAGTGGAATCACAAAATGTTTTATGTTATGGTGATGCCACAGGCTCCGCAGAATTTATGTTGAGCAATGGAGAGGTTGACACTGTGGTGTGGAGCAACGACAGCACTTCAACAGCGGTTACGAATATGGCTGCCGGAGTTTATTCTTTTGTGGGAACTACCACCGATGGTTGTTCCTTTTCCGGTAATGCCATCATTACTCAACCCGATTCATTATGGACGGAAGCAGTTGCCACGGACGCATTGTGCAATGGTGAATCGTCAGGTACAGCATCTGTGATGACAACAGGTGGAACTCCAGAATATGCCGAGGACTGGATGGGCTACAACCCTGCTCAGCTTGCCGCAGGAAATTATCAAGTGTTGGTGGCTGATTTGAACTTGTGTTCAACACTGGTTGAGTTTGAAATTCAGGAACCCTCGGCTCTTCAGTTTGATCTTGACACCACAGGGCAATATGAGAACGGGGAAAACGGAACGGCTTCGCTATCGGTGGAAGGTGGCACTCCTCCTTATACTGTAGAGTGGAGCAACGATGTGACAGACACTTCTACCATAACCGGACTGGCCGCAGGATTCTACAGCGTAATCATTACCGACTCATTGGGATGCACCGCGGAAGCCGATTTTGTGATTGACTATTTAGAAAGCGTAAGTGAGCTTTCGAACAACAACATCATCACCATCCACCCCAACCCTGCAAAAGATTTTATTGAAGTAGCATGGCCAACGGAAAAACAATTTGAACAACTCAGCTTGTTAGATGAAGCGGGACGAGAAATCTTTTCTCAAAAAATTTCTTCCAACCCACTTGTCATTTCATTGGAAGGATTGTCCCGTGGTGTGTATGTGCTGGAATTGAGTGATGCCGTTGGAAGAGTTAGCAGCAGGCAGTTGGCAGTGGGCAATTAGCAATAGGCATCCTTCGAAAACTGACATTCCAAGGTGCGTGGGGATTGTGCGATGGGGAAAGTGGAATCCGCCCGAGCTTTATCAGGTTGCTTTGCGCAGAGACCAACCGCATTTACCCACAACAGTTTCCACCCTTTCCTCCCGTATAATGCTAACACACGGTTGGAATGACATGTCACTCAAGGATGAGCATTGCCTACTGCTGCCTGCCCACTCTCTCAATCCTTATCATAATTATAGTCTCCATCGTCCAGGTGTTGACCGCGTTTCCAGATCTTGTAATCAGAAAATCTTTCTTTTACATACACCAGGAAATCATATTGTGAAGCGGACTTCATGTATTCATCACTTATGTTGATGTAGTCAATAAACGCATCGAAGTCGCTATCGTTTAGAGCTATGATTTCCCAGTCCACGTAGATGCGGAAAAGTTCTTTGAGGAGCTCGCGCTTGCGGTCGGCATTCTCCATTTCGGCCACTAGTCGTTTTGACCTTTCGGTGCGGGAAAATTGTTGGTAGAGAAAAGTGATGGGACTTTCTGCCGCATTGATTCCGCTCAACATAAAATCGTTTTTATTGTAACCCAATTTTTCTATGTCTTCCCTTATCTGATCCAAATCGCGCGGGGCGAACACCTGCACTGCCGCCAATTGCTCGTACTTGCGATCGAGATAAATAGTGAAGGTGTAGGCGGGTTTATCCAGTGAATCTTTCATGCACACATAGCGCGGCATAAACCCCAATGCACCAATCATGACAGTATCATTCTTCAAACAAGTGGCGGCAAAAGTGCCGTTGGGATTTCCGAAGCTTCCGGCTTCGCTGCGCTTGTTTATGATGTAGGTGTTGGGAATGGCCTGGTCGTTTTCATCGCGCGCTGTTCCATAAATAGTGATTTGGGAAAAAGTTTCTGCGCCCATAAAAACCATAAATAGCGCAACGATGTAATGGAATGCCGGATGTCTCAATCGGGTGTTTGTGTTTTTGTGTGTGATGAAATTTTGAAAACTATTCATTCGATTTCGGTTGGCAAGATGCATTATTGGAAACCAAGTTCCACGCCATAAGCGTGATTGTGACGCTGATGAACTGTTGATCACTACAACCCATCACTTTTTTTCTTGTCGGTGGATTTATGTGGCCAACTGTTGCACTACCTATTTTATTAACCAAACTCGCTGGCTCTTTGTTGTTTAAACATGTGGTGGAAGGAGAACGGCTTAATCAAAATCATGGATTTACAACTTTTATAAAATTCATGGTTCATGATCTATCAATAAAGTTCAAGCAACCGAATCCCGTTATCAAGAATTTCTTGAACAACCTGAATATTCTCTTAAGACGAACACAGGCTTTTGATACTATTGATACAAACGCCAGTTATCTTTTCAATTCGGACGAAACGCCAGAATACAACAATCTGAAAAAAAATTCTCACTCAATTAGTTTCGTGCAACAGCAGCAACTCCTTTCGCCAGGACCAGGCATAAAAAACAATCAGGCAATTTTTGGGCAGACAACAGCTTTGAAACTTCCCGGGAAGATTTAAGTCCTCAGGCAATACAAAACATAGGCGAGACCAATATTTTCTCACAGTTCGACAGCAGCGTAAGGGAGTTGTTCAAGGGCAAAGAAGGCGCACAGGATTTTACGCTCTTCACACGAACCACTGAAAACAATTGGTTTTTGCAGTCGGTAGAAGCAGTGGACAGTGTATCGCAGGAGTTTTCAGATTGGCTTCAGACCAAGAAAAAATTAAAAGTGGCGGTTTGAGTAGAACTAGTCCCCTCTACTTTTGAAACCAAAATCGCAATCATGGTTATGGTTATTACACCTTACGATTCATCGAAAGAAATTGAGAAAAAAATTGAGGCCCTCAATTCAGGCAAGTCAGGCAGGGCATTCAAGAAAAAGATTGATTGGTCAAAATACTTCGGCAAGGTGAAATTTGCTGGCGACCCTGTGGCACTTCAAAGGCAGTTGCGCGATGAGTAATAAAAGCCTGGTGCTGGATACCAATATCCTCATCTATTATTTCAACGGCACAAAACAACTGCGTGCCATCGTAGAGCGGCCGGACAATATCGTTTCATCCATAGTGGAACTGGAGTTGTGTTCGGGCAAATACCTCAGCAAGCCCCAGCAGCAAATCATTTCGCAACTATTGACAAACTACCAAGTGGTGCCTGTTGACCAATCCATTCTTGACATTGCGCTTCAGTTGCGGATGACATACAACCTCAAACCTATGGATTCGATTGTTGCCGCGACATCCATTAAAAAAGACGTTGCACTGTTTTCAGCCGACAAACAATTTGAAATTGTGAAGGAGTTGAAGTTTTTATTGTTCACTCCTAAGTAGTCCGCACTCCCCACTCGCGCGTGAGTGCAACTCTACCTCTGAATAAACTCGATAGTCACCTTGCGGTCGTTTGCGCTTTCAGTATTTGAACCGCGCTGCCCTACGTATTTGGTGATGAACCGTGCCTGGTCAAGGCCGCTTTGGGTAAAGAATTTTTTTACAGCGTTGGCGCGTTGTTGCGAGAGCAAAAGATTTTGTACTTCGCTACCGGTGCGGTCAGCATGGCCAGTCACAATAATGTCCAGCCGTGGGTTGCGTGCAAGAATGTCCACAACCTCATTTATCATAAGCACCGATGCGGCATTGAGTACCACCGAACTTTTTGTGAAAAACACGTCAATGCCTGATGGCAAGTTGGCAATGGGTGCCGGTGGAGGTGCAGGTAAATTGTTGGCCGTGGCATCGGGTAGAACAGCCGCGGGTTCATCGCTGAAATGGTTGACCAGTTCTACCATCATGCTGCGCAAATCATCAATTTGTTTTTGCAATACCGTGTTGGTTTCATCTTGCCGCTGCTGCCACATCCTTATCTGGTCGGCCTTCATCTCGTCTATCTGCACCTGCATATTGTCCAGTTTCAAATTCTGTTTTTCCAGTTGATGGAAAATCTTTTGGGCAAAATCATAATCCCACACCGGCCCTTTCATTTTGTCAGGATGTGTAAGCGTGGACCTGTCGGGTGCCGTAAGCATGGCATACGAGTCTTCGCTCAAGCGGATGGGCAGTGGCTCCAGCGTGGTATCGGGATCAAACATTTCTTCCATCACATCATTCAATGTGGCCTCGTCCATCATGGCCGCATCGGCACTCACATGCACCAACAGATTTTTTTCAGCAAATTCTTTCACCTCTGGTAACAGCACATTCCTGATTTCAAGTTTACAGTTTTCAAGAAACGCGTTGTTCAGGGTGCGTTCATCGAGCAACTTCGGTTTTCCAAAAGCAGAAGCATCCACCGTGCGCCCATTCAACTTGTGCAGTGTGCCCATAAGTTTGGTAGAAAATCCCTGGAAAGGTTGGCGACTTTGGTGATTAAAAAAACTTACCGAACCGTTTACAAGGCTAACCAGTTCATCCATGATTTCATCCGGAACTTTGGTGAACCTGATTTCGCTGGATTGCAGTTCCATGTTTTGGTCCAAGTAAAATGAAATGAGCGAAGAGGAAAATTGGTTGAACTCGCTGATTTCATTTGGGGATGCCGGTTGAAGAAAGTTGACCATTATAGGTCGGTGAAACTGATTGCCCAGACCGCTGGTGTCCCGCGCTGCTTCAACATTGCTGTGGTATGAAGGTGAGGATGCAATTGCACAAAGAGGCAATACGACCACAAACAATATCAGTGAACAGCGTAACACTTTTTTGAATGGCTCAAAACTACTTTTCCAATCAACGCCCCGTGAAAGTGATATATAGAGATATTCAAGGAATTATGAACAGTGGGAAAGTGCAAAAAGCAATTGGCAATAGGCAGAGGGCAGCGCATAATTACGAGACACTGTGACATAAAGTGTGTAAGTTGAATTACGGTTTGTGCGTAATTCGTCAATCGTCAATTCATAATTCTTTAGCAAATACCTGATAGCTGCTTCATACCCCATCAAGCCCAATCCTGAAATAACACCACGGCAATTTCTTGCTGTAAGGAGTACCTGCCTGAAATCTTCACGGGCGTGAACATTGGAAATGTGCACTTCCACCACGGGAGTCTTGATGGCTTCTATTGCATCGGCAATGGCCACAGAAGTGTGGCTGTATCCACCCGGATTTATTATGATACCATGAGCATCCATGCCCGCTTCGTGCAGTTTGTTGATTATTTCGCCTTCCACATTGTTTTGGAAATACTCCAACTGCTCTGCGGGAAATTTTTCTTTAAGAGATTGAAGATAATTTTCAAAAGACTGGTTGCCGTAAACCTCCGGCTCGCGGGTACCAAGAAGGTTGAGGTTAGGGCCGTTGATGATGATAATCCTCTTCACAAATTACAGAAATTATTTTGCACCTCACTTGTTGAACAGGGTTTCATCATCCCACGTTCTTTCGGTAATGGCCTTATCGTTCTTGAAATAGAAGATGCCGGTTTTTGAAACCACCTTGCGGTAATAGTCCACTTTGTTGCCTATTTTAAGAGTACGTTCAATCACGATTTTATTTCCCAACTGATAAGAGTTTTCCGAGATACCTTCGGGAATGGATTCGCTTCCGGGGCGCATCATGTAATCGTCAGCATCCTTTAATCCTCCCTTGTCCTTGTCGAAAAGTTCATCGCGTTTTTCATAACTGCGGGCATCGGCTTTGCGGTTTTTATCACCAATAAAAAGCTGGTGCGAATCCTTTTTAGCCATCACGTCCATTTCATTGTCGAGCACAATTATCTTCTTTTCTTCCGCTACTTGCAGCAAACGATCCTTTTTCTCCTGTACATCGCCCACAGCGCCCGCCTGCCTTTCAGTTGCTGCTGCACTCAGGTCACCGGTATGCTTCATCACATCTTCCTTTTTTTCCTCAATTTTTTCTTCGCTCTTCTTCCGGGATTCTTCCCCGTTGTCGGCCAGGCTCAACTGATCGGTTTTTTCTTTGTTCACGTTGTATTCATTGTTCTGCCGCTGTGCATCGCCCTTCTTCTCAAAAGATTCTTTGTTGGCTGCTACACGTTCTTGTTTTTCATTGACCTTCCGCTCACTCATTTGCCGTTTGCGGTCGTCCTGTAAAAGTTTTTTATTGTTGTCTTTTTTCGTTTCTGCATTTTCCAAAGCGACACCGCGCGCATTATCGGAGCGTTGCACAAACTCCTGGTTGTCGGCCAGTGCCTCCGCTTTATCTTCTTGGGTTTGCAGGGCGCTGCGTGTATTGAGAATATCGCCCTGGCGCTGGATGCGAGTCATAGCATCCTTCTTGTTATTTACCTCGTCAGATTGTGCGGCAAGTTTCTCGCCTGAATTCGCGTTGGCACTCAGTGCAGCGGTGCCCTGTTTTTGTCCTTCGGCTTTATCCCAATTATCAATTCGTTGATTTTCCGATTCTTCAACATGAGAGGAGTGGAAGTATTCCGTCCGCTTTTTCTTTTCCTCTACATCCACGTTCTTGGCTTGTTCTCCACTGATGCGGGCATCACGGTAGTATTTCTCCACTTCATCTTCCTTAGCCCGGTCCACGTTGCTTTCGAACTGGCTGCGCAATCGTTCAGCCTCCTCTTCTTCCCTTCTTTTGTCAGCAGCAAGTTCTTCTTCCGCGAGCCTTTCCTTGTCGAGTCGTGCCAACCGTTCTTCTTCAGCCAGGCGCTCTTGTTCACTGAACTTCGCTTTCAAGGCTTCTTCCTGCTTTTTCTTTTCTTCTTCTTTCAGCCTGTTTGCTTCGGCCAGGTCGTTGGAAGACTTATTGCCGATGTCGGCAAGCATTTCATCAATTCTGGTAATTCGTGTTTTGGGATATTTTTCGTTGGACTTGAGCCCAAGTGCTGCTTCATATTCTGTTTTGGCTTCCTGCAATTTCTCCAGGTCGAAAAGAGTATTGCCTTGGTCAATGTGCCGCTGATACTCTTTATCTATTCTTTCTTTCTCCGCATTGGCTTCGTTGCTTGCACGATCGCCCTCTTCTTTCGCTGCAAGATCGGCTAAAATTTCGTCAATTTCAGCTACCCTGTCTATTGGCAATTGTTCATCCGGTTTCAACCCGGAGGCTTCAGTAAAATTGTTTCTTGCCGCGTCATAAGTTTTGTCCTTCATGTTGCGTTCGCCAATAGTGATAAGGTCGTTGTACCGTTTTTCAAGTTCAGCTTTCTTTCCAGCTTCCAAAAGCATTTTGTCGAGTTCAATCTGGGCTTTGGTTATTTGTTCCTTTGGATAAATTTCATTGGGCATAAAGCCAGATGCTACGCGATATTTTTCAATGCTCACCGCATAATCCTTGTTGTTGAATTTGGAATCCGCATCAGCAATAATTTCATCATACTTCTCCTTATTGGCCAGGCCTGCAAGCAGTTTTTCTATCTCAGCGAGTTTATCTTTAGGAAGGCGTTCCCCCGGTTTCATGTTCGATGCGTCCTGATAATTCTTTTTTGCATCATTGTAGTTTTTGGCTTTCAGATATTTCTCTCCATCGGCTAGAAGTTTCTGGTATTTCGCCTCGCTATCCTTGTTCGCCATTTCTTCATCGAACTTCTTTTTAGCATCGGCATACTTTATCAAGGCTGGTGGGTCCTCAGGAAATATTCTTAGGGCTGCTTCGTATTTATCCACCGCTTCACCGTATTTCTTTTCCATCATTTTCTGGTCGCCTTTAAGAATCAGGTCATCAAACTCCTTCTTGAGTTTATCGAGATTGCCTGCCAGATTTTTCAGCCGTTCAAACTCCGCTGCAATTTTATCCTGCATGCGTTCCGTGTAATCGAAATCCCAGGCAATGGAGTTTTTGATGGGGTCGAAATCCGCCTTGCCAATGGGTTCCTTGAGAATATTATCATTAAAGCCTTCCACATTTTTGAAGAGACTCATATCCACGGTAACATCAAAGCCTCCGGTGCGGTCTTCCTGTGGGATATTCCGCGTATCAATGCGGACAAATTTTGAAGTATAGCCATCCTTGGTGAACTTGAGATCGTAAGTAAACCCCAGTGGGACATAGAAATCGTATTTGCCCGATCCCTCCACTTTATAAGTATCGTGAAGCTGGCCATCCTTTAAAATCTGGACAGTAAGGTCTTCTAGTCTTTTTTCGGTCGCTGCGTCCACAATCTGGCCGTAGAATTTGGCCTCATCAGCCTTCTGAGCTGTTAATGAACTAACAGCAAAGGAGAAGAGAATGGCAAGAACTCCCCGGACTATTGCATGGCTCCGAAATGTTGAATTCATGGTTGACGGCATATTGGTTTCTAATTTAGACTGTATGATGCTTGCAGTTCTATTTTCCACAAAACGTAAAAGTAGAGGTTTTAGTTTGCATGGCTCACTGGTTTTTTTGCCAAATTTTCAAGCTGTATTGTTCAACACTCTTTGGGTTCAGCACATTCACGAACTTGTCTTGCAACAGCCGCAGAAACACGCTCGCCATCAATGGCAGCACTTACAATACCCCCGGCATAACCTGCGCCCTCGCCACAGGGGAATAAATTGTGAATCTGGGGATGATGCAAAAATTCTTTGTCGCGCGGAATTCTTACCGGTGATGAAGTGCGCGACTCCGGTGCTACAAGTACTGCCTCATTAGTATAGTATCCCTTTATTTTTTTTCCGAAACTCACCAACGCTTCGCGAAGTGTTTCAACAATAAATGATGGAAGTAATTCATCCAGCCTCACACTGGCCAAGCCGGGCTGGTAGGAACATTCCGGAAGTGTTGCAGAAAGTTTCCCCTCCACAAAATCAATCATGCGCTGGGCAGGAATTGTTTGGGTGCTTCCAGCCGCTTCCCAGCATTTCTTTTCGACCGATTTCTGGAATTCAATTCCCGCAAGTGCGCCTAACGGATGGACTGCGGGTATATCATCCCAATTGACGGGAACCACAATTCCGCTGTTGGCCCATGGGTTATTTCTTTTGGAAGGCGACCAGCCATTAGTAACTACTTCGCCCGGTGAGGTGGCGCAGGGAGCAATGATGCCACCTGGGCACATACAAAAACTGAATGCATTTCTATTTCCTGATTGGTGAACGAGTTGATAAGATGACGGAGGAAGAAATTCGCTGCGTGTTTCGCAATGGTATTGAGCGCGGTCAATCAAGGCTTGTAGATGCTCCACCCGCACACCCAGGGCAAACGGCTTAAATTCAATAGCAATTTTTTTGTGCTCGAGAAGATGAAAAATATCGCGGGCCGAATGACCGGTGGCCAGCACCACTTGCCAGCATTTCATTTCATGCATCGCATCATTTTCATCCTGTAGAAAAACAGAGTGGATGAAATTTTTTTCATCCACAGAAAAGTCAACAAGGCGCGAATTGAACCTCACCTCTCCCCCACTCTTTATTATTTGTTCGCGAAGTGAGGTTACAATTTTGGGAAGTTTATTCGTGCCAATATGCGGATGAGCATCGCTGAGTATGCTTTCATCAGCACCAAACTGCACGAAAGTTTCCAGGATTGAATTCACATCACCGCGTTTGGTAGAACGTGTGTAAAGTTTTCCATCGCTAAAAGTTCCTGCTCCCCCTTCCCCGAAACAGTAATTGGAATCGGGATTTACGATATGATGTTTATGAATGGCCGCTATGTCGTGCCTGCGTGCACGAACATCAACACCACGCTCGATCACCACCGGCTTCAATCCCAGTTCAATCAATTTCAACGCTGCAAATAGCCCGGCTGGACCGGCACCCACAACGAGCACCGGATAACCATACTGCACATCAGGAAAAATTCTATCTTGAATTCGCGAAGAAATTTTTTCACCAGCGCTGAATAGTTCAATGCGCATGTTTATTTTCACTTCACGCTGCCTAGAATCCACGCTTCGCTTAAGAATTCTAAAATCGGAAAATACCATTGCCTCCGCTGCTAAGGCGGCACTAATGGCTTCCCGGTCGGTAGCGGTTTCAGGGCTGAGTGATTTTTCAACAATGCGCGGCACTGCGGACAAAAGTATCAGGCCAGCGAATTTTTTCCATTTACTGTCCGGCTACTTTTGGCGACCAAAAATTTATCAGCCGCTCATGCCCACATTGTCTAAATCTGTTATCCAATTCAAGAGGTCAGGCTTGAGCAATGACGAACTTATCACGTTGTATCGCTCCATACTCATGCCGAGGCTCATTGAGGAAAAGATGTTGAGCCTGTTGCGGCAGGGAAAAATTTCCAAATGGTTTAGCGGCTTTGGTCAGGAAGCCATAAGTGTGGGTGCAGGGCTGGCTATGAAGGCGGATGAGTACATACTTCCTATGCACCGCAATCTCGGAATTTTTACATCACGAAATCTCCCCCTCGAAAAACTTTTCGCGCAATTCCAGGGAAAAGAAAATGGTTTCACCAATGGGCGCGACAGGTCATTTCATTTCGGAACGAAAGAGCATCACCTGGTGGGTATGATTTCGCACCTGGGACCTCAACTCGGCATTGCCGATGGCATCGCACTGGCATCAAAACTTGGAAATGAAAAGAAAGCCACATTGGTTTTTTGTGGTGATGGTGGTGCGAGCGAAGGCGATTTTCACGAAGCGTTGAACGTGGCCACAGTATGGGATTTGCCTGTAATTTTCGGAATAGAAAACAACGCATGGGGACTGAGCACACCCAGCCGCGAGCAATTTCGTTGCGCACAATTTATTGATAAAGCCATAGGATACGGAATGCCGCAGGCCGATGCAATTCAACTGGACGGCAACAACATCATCGAAGTTTTCAACACGGTAAAAAGAGTGGCTGAAAGCATTGGCGAAAATCCCCGGCCTGTTATTCTTGAGTTTATGACCTTCCGACTGCGCGGCCACGAAGAGGCCAGTGGCACAAAATATTATCCCGAAGGACTCATCCCACAATGGGAGAAAAAAGACCCGGTGAACAATTTTGAATACTGGTTATTGGAACAAGGAGTGCTGCACGATGAGAGCGTGTTGAACATCCGCAGCGGAATGAAGTTGGAAATAAACAATGCATTGAAAAGCACATTCGAACAACCCTTGATTATTCCATCAACCCATAAAGAAACAGCGGATGTATTTAAACCGTTTGACAACAAAATCATTTCACCAGATACCGAACGAAAATCTGAGAGAAGGATGATTGATGCAATCAGTGATGGACTTCGGCAAAGTATGCAGCGACATCCCCATCTTGTGTTGATGGGACAAGACATTGCTGAGTACGGTGGAGTTTTTAAAGTGACAGAAGGAATGGTGGAAGAATTTGGAAAGGATCGTGTGCGAAATACTCCTCTTTGCGAAAGCGCAATTTTGGGAGCCGCACTTGGCCTTTCTATAAAAGGATGGAAAGCAATGGTGGAAATGCAGTTTGCCGATTTTGTAACCTGCGGCTTTAACCAGATAATAAACAACCTTGCAAAACTGAATTATCGCTGGAAGGAAAATGCCGATGTTGTGGTGCGCATGCCTACGGGGGCAAGTGTAGCTGCCGGTCCATTCCACAGCCAAAGCAATGAAGCCTGGTTTTTTCATACTCCCGGGTTGAAGATTGCCTACCCCGCATTTCCATATGATGCCAAAGGCCTTTTATGCCAGAGTTTCGAAGACCCCAACCCTGTAATGTTTTTTGAACACAAAGCACTTTATCGAAGTGTGAGCGGTCCTGTGCCCGATGATTTTTACACCATTCCATTCGGTGTTGCCAACTTGCTGCGTGAAGGAAAAGATGTGACCATCGTGACCTATGGATTAGGAGTTCACTGGGCAATTAAACACCTGGATGAAAACAAAGAAGTAAGTGCCGACCTCATTGACTTGAGAACGCTTGCTCCACTCGACATGGAAACGATTTATGCTTCAGCGAAAAAGACAGGCCGTGTTTTGGTGCTGCATGAAGACTCACTCACCGGTGGTATTGGTGGTGAGATAGCCGCGCTCATTTCTGAAAATTGTTTTGCACACCTCGATGCACCGGTTATGCGCTGCGCAAGCCTGGATACACCTATTCCATTTGCGGCAGAACTTGAAAATAATTTCCTTGCCAACGACAGGCTGGAGGACAAACTTTTTCAACTTTTGAACTACTGATTGCAACCCATAAAGATTTTTATTGGATTGGGAAACGCGAACGTTCCTATCTTGCCCCAACCTTGATATAAACTTTCTGATAAATGACCACCAACAGGGAAAGCGTTCGACTTGCAGTACACACTATGCTCAACGATGTGATTGAACAGGGATTTCATTTCCTGGTTAACCAGTCGCAACATTCCGATGAAGTGAATCGCATTATTAAAGAAGCTACTGATGAGCTGAACTACCAGTTGTTAAAACTGGATGCACACAATTTCGCAACAGATTCAGAGCAACTGGAACAGCATTTCCAGACCATGAACAAGGATGTTCACAGGAAAAGTCTCGAACTTCTTTCCCGGCTACAGAAAATTCAGATAGATTCAGGAGTGAAGGTGGGTGAGTTTAAATCTGATTGATCATTTTGCTCACCTGTTTCAATTGGTCCTTCATCATTCCCTTCGTATCGTACTTTTTAGCTTCATTGAGCAGGTTTATGGCTTCCCTTTTTTTCCTTTTGTTGGCGGTGAGCACAGAGAGGTTCATGAAGACCATTGCCTTATCATGATCATAGCGCAAACCTGAACTAAGGGCTTGCTTAAAGTATTTCTCGCTTTGAGCAAAACTGTTTTTGTCGGCATTGGCCGTTCCCATTAGAAGATAGTAGTACCCCTGTTGTCTCTTCCACAAATGCGCGGGATTGATTTGGTCGAGATACTTGCGTGCTTTATCCATTTTTTGGCTGCGTAATGCGAACATCGCCCGAATGATGCGAATGCTGCGGAACACAAGAAACGAAGCCACAATAGCTGCCAGCGAAACTATAATCCCCCAAAGAATTTCACCTTCGGTAAACAGCCAAACAGCAAGTGCAATCATGCCAGCTGCAATCACTCCTTTAATAATTCTTGTGTCAATCATTTTTATTTTGTTTCTGAAAAAAGTGCGCAAACCTAATGAGGAGACGTGATGTGAGTTACGGTAGTTATCGGGATGTACTATCAGATATGAGACAATGCCATCAGACATCCGATGTCGTCAAATCAGCATTCCGAAGAAGAATCGAGACTTCGTTTCACTCAGCAGCTACATATCGGCACATGCCCAAACCTTCTTTATTTTTACCACTGCTTAAACATTCTTATTAACCACACCATGAAACATTTTCTTACCATTTGTTTTGCCCTAAGTTTTCTTTCTCAAGTTTCAACACAAGTTCATACAGTAAAATTCAACGCAACTTTTGTTGCCACCAACAGGCCGATAGGAGGAGTTGGCTATGAACTCGCTTTCGATTCGTCACGCTTCTCTTTTTCACTAAATCTGGAAGTTGGGCGCTACGCACAGGATGAACTTTCTACACAAAACAGTTCTATATCGGGCTATTCGTTGACTGGCTTGGGACTCATGCCCGAAGCGCGGCATTACTTCGGAATCTTTGGCGAAAAATCACCACTGGGATTTTTTGCCAGTGGTTTTGGCCGGGCCAGATTGTTGAAGGAAATTACACAACATGGCATTACGCCCAACCCTACCGGTTTCCAGTTCGATTCGCCCTCCACTGAAGTTGACACCGGAATGAGTTACGATATCGGAATGGCGCTCGGGTATAAAACTCCCGGCAAATTGCAAGGTCTTCATGTGGAGGCGGTGCTGGGATACGGAATAAGTAAAAGCAGGCTGTTTGGCGACACTGGATTCCAGCAGCATTTCATTCGGTTCGACTTGTTCCTATGTGGAATTTTGACTTCAAAGAAAACTGCAGAGCCGGAGGATTTTGTCTGGTAAATAAAGGCGCGATTAGTTTTGGCGGCCAATTATTTCCCCTCATCAATGGCTAAAAAAAATACCGGTATCAACATTTTCAAATTCCGGGTGGTAATAGACGCAGAACAGGATGTATTCCGTGATATTGAAGTTGAAACAGACTCTTCATTCGAGGTATTCCATAACTCAATTCTTGATGCGTTCGATTTCGAAAGTGGCGAAATGGCCTCCTTCTACATGAGCAACGAAAGTTGGGAAAAGGGTCTTGAAATTCCGTTGACGGAAATGGGATCGAAGGAGGAAGGAAGTGTGGCCACCAGCATGAAGAGCACAAAACTGGGCGACATGGTGTCCAAACCATCGGAGAAGATTTTATACGTGTATGATTTTATGCGCATGTGGTGCTTTTACATCGAGTTGGTGGAGGTGAAGAAAGACAAACCTTCCACCATTTACCCTCGTGTGGCTATGGCTTTCGGTGATGCCCCATCGCAGGATTCGAAAGAGATGGATTTGTATGGCAGCGAGTTTTCCGAAGAAGAGTTTGATGAGTTGAACGCCCCTGATGACGATGATGAGAATGATCTGGGCAATGATGATGTACAATTCGATGAAGATGAATTGGGGGGAAGCATTAGTGAGAAGGATGACTATTGAAATTGAAAATTGTCGGAGACAGAAAACAAAACGCTCATTGTGGTCCTTGGGCCCACTGCATCGGGAAAAACTTCTGTTGCTATAGAACTAGCCCGTCATTTTTCCACCGAAATACTTTCTGCTGATTCGCGCCAGTTTTTTCGCGAACTAAATATTGGTGTTGCTCGTCCATCACAAGAACAACTTCAGGCTGTGAGGCATCACTTCATTGCTTTCATTTCCATACACGGACATTACAGTTCCGGCACGTTCGAACATGATGCCCTTCGGTTGCTCGAACATCTTTTCTCAACACATGATGTGGTGATTTGTGCCGGTGGTTCTGGTCTATACATTCAATCGTTACTGAATGGGATGGATGATTTGCCTTCTGACATTCAGTTGAAAATGAAATGGGCACATGAACTGGAAAAAAATGGAATCGAATCGCTGCAAAAGGAACTGGAACTGCGCGATGCAGAATACTTCGGCCAGGTGGATACAGCAAATCCTTCCCGTCTTATGCGCGCGTTGGAAGTAATCGAACTGACGGGGCAGAAGTATTCAACCCTTCGCAGCAGGCAAAAAGCAAAGCGGCCATTTCGAATTTTGAAAATTGGATTGGATGTGCCTCGCGATTTGTTATACCAAAAAATTGATGCGCGTGTAAATGAAATGATGGATGCGGGATTGGAGCAGGAGGCAACATCACTTTTTCCATTTCGCCATTTCAACTCATTGAACACCGTTGGCTACAAAGAATTATTTGAGTACTTCGAAGGCAAGTGTTCGCTACCCGATGCCATCGAAAAAATAAAGCAGCACACCCGCAACTACTCCAAACGCCAGCTCACCTGGTGGAGGCGTGATGAGGAAATTACATGGATGAGTCCGGAGAATTCGTCCATTCTCAACTTCGCAAGTGCCACAACTAAAAAGGCATCAAGTTGAATTCAAAATACGGTATTCACCCGAATTCCTTCACTACATACTTTGGTTTCTTTGCCCCAATAATTTTAAATCCAAAGCGAAATGAAAAAACAATTTTTTTTAGTAATGATTGCTGCAACGCTTTTGTTGCTGAACCATGCCCTCCTGTCCGGTCAGTCTCTTTCTGTAGAAAACACTTATGAGATTACTGGAAAAGCCAATCGGGGATTTCTCGGAAACATCAACATTGATGAGCCAAAGGATCTTCTCGAGCTCACGTATGTCACCAAGTCAAATGATCGCATGGTGAAATTTGAAACTTACCAATTTGATCTTGATTTTAATTTCAAAAACCTGATAACTGATGAACTGGAATTCGAAAAGGCACACGCCAAGTACAAGTGGTTTCGCTACAAGGGCGAAGAATACCAGGTGGAAGCTATCAGCGTGGAAGCGAACCTGGTGGGCACGCTTGTGCTGAGAAAGAAGCTCATCACCTACAAATGGAGTTGGTTCTGGGGCGGCTACGATAAAACCGTGAAACTTCTGGAAAAGGTGAAACCGAAAAATGATGAAGGCAACAAATACTTCCTGTGGGCTAAGGCGGAGAATGACCAAACAGGTGAAGTGCTGGTGATAGTGGGCGAAAAGGCTGGAATGAAAAAAGGTGCGGATGCAAATGCGTTTCGCAAGAACTTCTCAGCTCTCATCATCAACAAAGACCTGGACGTAACCAATACTCAGAATTTTAATTTCGACCATCCTCAACAATTGCTCAGCAGGTTCATCGTTTCGAAAGAAGACAATTCTGAAGATGAGTCGGATGATATTTCCAGTAGCGATCTCGCTCTTGTATTTGCACCGATGGGTGGATCCGGATTAAAAAAACTTGCTGATCCTGATCCGAAAAATTACACCTACGTTCGCGTGGCCAACGATGCCAACATCATGCAACGCTCACCATTGCCCACACCAAATGCAATCTGGGCTGTAAACAGCATAAACACCGTAGATGGCTACACCTATATATATGGGCCTGCAAAAGCTGATGATAAATATGCGGACGAAGTGATTCCACCCGGAACTGCCACTGATGAAATGAAATGGGAGTCATTCCAGATTGCCAAACTGAACAGCAATGGTTTGCAATGGATCAGCGCTCCTTCTATTGATGAATTTGAAACCAAGGCGCAGGCAGGACCAACTCAGAAAAAAGTACCGGCTTACAAAGGCAAAAAATTCCGCTCAGCAGGGATCGTAATTGCACAGGGTGAAGAAATTTTCATCATGGGACAAAACTTCAAGAAGAACCAGGACGGCTCACGCGATTTCACGGACCCCATCATGTTTCATTTCTCTGGCAAGGGCGACTTGAAAGCTCAATATGGGATTCATCGCGAGGAAAATAACCAATTGGCGAAGTCTACTCCCTGCTATCAGGATTTGATTCTTAGCAATGATGGAAAAGGAGTTTACTGGTTAGTGGGCGAAGTGAAAGGTGTTCGTGAAGACAAGGAACTCAGCAACATGACGTACAAAGTTCTACTGTACCCCAACGTGGGAAAAGTCAATTTGACGGCAGCAACCATTGGTGATTTTGTTCCTTTTGGCCAGGAGAAATACTACCTTAATAATGGCTTTCCTTTTCTGCCGATTGACACACAAAATTCAATCGCATTCTTTGGTGAAACCAAAAATGGGAAAACACTTTGGTTTGGAAAAATGCCAACAGAGTAACGACAAATCAACCTGTCAAAAAAAAGAAACCCCGTCAACGCAATTGCATGACGGGGTTTGTTTTTACTGGCAACAGCTAACGCCTAGTCTTCCTCGCCATTTTCATCGTCATCATCATCTTCTTCTTCTTCGGCTTCACGCCTGAGTAGATTTCCATCAGCGTCAAAAATGTAATCCACTTTGCCTACTTCTGCTTCGAATGTGATGGCGCGGGTAGCAGCCACAATGCGTGTGGCCTCCGATATTTTTTTTCCGCCAAGGCTTTGCTTCACATAGTCAGAAACTTTTGCCGGCAATTCTGAAACGGGAATTTCAGTTTCTGTTTGAACCAGTGCAGCGGAGGCGTTGTACAAAACCGAAGTTTCAATTCCATATTGTTTCCACTCCGCCTCGTACATCGCGTCTTCCATTTCCCACGATGCCGATTTCGCTTCAGGATAAGCCGATGTGAAAGCAGATTTCACATTAGCTGGTACGTCAGTTTTCTTTTGTGATGACACATTGAACACAATGGCCACCAATGAGATTGTAAATAATGTTGTTTTCATTGTTTAATTTTTTATGGGGCAAAATTGAAGCAAGATTCTGAATACATTCTGTGCATTCCCGTTGTGTAATGTTATGAAATTGGTTTGGCTAAGATTGAATAAAACCCACCGAGGTTTCCGCGGAGAGAATATACGCAGTGCTGATTTCTCCATTCTTTTACTGCCACTGCTGCGCAGTATTGTATTGTTGTCGGCTTAAATATGCGACTTGCGATTCCCTTTCTGTGGGGGAAGAGTGTGAGCGGAACCTTAAACAAGTATTCTATGGTATCTGAAGTGTGGGACTCAACAAAGGATTACATCAAATCCAAATTCGGCAATCCGTTTTTTGGAACTCTGATCATAGTCTGGCTCATCTGGAATTGGCGGTTGTGGTTTGGCCTGTTCACATTTGATGAAGATACATTGCAGGAAGGAAAACTGAAATACATAAGCGACTATTTCACAAAGGACAATTTTTTCTCCAACTTAAGCATTACGATATTACTAACGTTCGCGGCAGTTCCTTTAAGAAGTCTCCCGACTTCAAACCTCTCACTCCCCTACCCGCTTTCTCCCGCTCCTAAAATCTAGCTTCGCATTGTTCATCAAACGCATAAATCCGTTGACATGAAAACAGCGAATGAAACAGAGCACACCATCTACAACCTTGATGTTGAATTCTCAAATACCACATTCACTACTTTTGTGAAGTATGATTGTTCGCTTTGAAAACAAAAAAGTACGGGAGTTGTATGAATTGGAAATCAATCAATGCGTGTTCAAATTCAAAATTGCAGAGGATGTAGTGAGTAAATACAAGAAAAGAATCAGACAGTTTCTGGCAGCACCGGATTTTGAAACAATAGCAAAAATCAATTCCCTGAATCTTGAAAAATTGAAAGGTGACAGAAAAGGTCAATGGTCAGTAAGAGTGAACAAACAATTCAGAATTTGCTTCACAAAATTGAATCCATCAGAAGTGTCAATTGAAATAGTAGAACTAACAGATTACCACTAAAAATGAAAACAGCAAACGAAATAACACCAACTGAAGTCACTCACCCGGGCGAGTTTTTAGCTGAAGAAATCGTGTACCGTGGTTTGACAAAAAAGTACGTTGCAGAATTAATGGGCTTATCGCCAACGGTACTAAGCGAAATCATTTCCGGCAAACGAAACATTACAGCAATCACAGCAATCAAGCTGGAACATGCTCTTGAAATAAGTGCATTGTACTGGCTCAATTTGCAGACATATTACGATTACTATACCTTGAAGTGGAGCCTTGAAGACGCTCAGACAAAACGCAGAAAAGTTGCTTGAAAAATTGTCTCAGATGACCGGATAATATTTGTTCAATAATTCATTGGAAACCCATGCAAGTCCAAACCCCTTACAGCCCCAAAAACAAAGTCCGCATTGTAACAGCCGCCTCGCTGTTCGATGGGCATGATGCAGCCATCAACATCATGCGCAGAATTATACAAAGCACAGGTTGCGAAGTAATCCACCTCGGCCACGACCGCAGTGTGGAAGAAGTGGTGAACTGCGCCATTCAAGAAGATGCACAAGCCATTGCCATCACATCCTATCAAGGCGGGCACACAGAGTATTTCAAATACATGTATGATTTGCTGAAAGAAAAAGGCGCAAGTCATATCAAGATTTTTGGAGGAGGAGGAGGAACAATTCTTCCTTCCGAAATAGAAGAACTTCAGAACTATGGCATCGCGCGCATTTATCATCCTGATGATGGTCGCGCAATGGGATTGCAGGGAATGATAAATGACCTTGTTCAAAAGAGTGATGTGCCAACAGGTTATCAATTGAATGGTGAAGTGGGACACCTCAGCGCGAACGACCACGGCTCCATTGCACGATTGATTTCAGCAGCAGAAAATTATCCCGAACAGCACAAAGATGAGTTGAAGAAAATTCAGGACATCGCTGCAAAGCGCTCCCTCGCCTTTGGAGAGGGCCGGGGTGAGGTAATACCTGTCCTCGGAATTACCGGAACCGGTGGTTCAGGAAAGTCTTCGATGGTAGATGAAATCGTGCGAAGATTCTTACTTGATTTTCCTGATAAAAACATTGGAATCATTTCCGTTGATCCATCTAAACGCAAAACGGGCGGAGCATTATTGGGCGACAGAATTCGCATGAACTCGATTCGCAATCCAAGAGTTTACATGCGTTCGCTGGCAACGCGTCAAAGCAATCTTGCTTTATCAAAACATGTTGCAGAAGCAGTCGCCATTCTCAAAGCAGCGAAGTTTGATTTAATCATTCTTGAAACTTCCGGCATTGGACAAAGCGACACAGAAATAATGGACCACAGCGATGTGGCCTTATACATAATGACTCCGGAGTTTGGTGCAGCCACACAATTGGAGAAGATTGATATGCTCGACTTCGCAGATGTAGTTGCAATAAACAAATTCGACAAGCGCGGTTCGCAGGATGCATTGCGGGATGTGCGCAAACAATACAAACGCAATCATCAATTGTGGGACGCTGAGGATGATTCGCTGCCTGTTGTTGGCACCATTGCCTCACAATTCAACGACCCGGGAACCAACGAACTCTACATCAAACTCATCCATCAAATTGCTGAAAAGACAGGCGCAGATTTGAAATCAGCTTTCTTCCACACCAACGAGATGAGCGAAAAGATTTTCATCATCCCACCAAACCGGACACGCTACTTGAGCGAGATAAGCGAGAACAATCGTGCTTATGACAAGTGGGCAAATGAACAAGCCATCATTGCAGACAAACTTTACGCACTCAATTCTTCCATCACACTGATTGAAGAAAGTGCAAACAAGAAAGATGACGAAGCACTTTCCATTCTCAAATCCTCCTTCGACAGAATAAAACTCGACCTCGACCCGCACAATTGGGAAATCATTTCTACATGGAATGCGAAACGTGCGCTCTACAAAAACGCTGAGTACAAATTCATGGTGCGCGATAAAGAAGTGCGAATCCAGACCCATACCGAAAGTCTTTCGCACCAAATGATTCCTAAGGTGGTCACACCATCTTACCGCAGTTGGGGAGATATTTTGAATTGGGTTCTTCAAGAAAATGTGCCGGGAGAATTTCCATACACTGCCGGTCTCTATCCATTCAAGCGTGAAGGCGAAGACCCCGCAAGGATGTTTGCCGGTGAAGGCGGCCCGGAAAGAACCAACAAACGTTTTCATTACGTCAGTCATGGATTGCCCGCTAAACGTTTGTCAACTGCCTTCGACAGCGTGACACTTTACGGCAACGACCCTGACCATCGTCCGGACATCTATGGTAAAGTGGGCAACAGCGGTGTTTCCATTTGTTGTCTTGATGATGCGAAGAAATTGTATTCCGGTTTCGACCTCGCTGATGCGAAGACTTCTGTGAGCATGACCATCAACGGCCCTGCTCCTATGCTGCTTGCGTTCTTCATGAATGCCGCCATTGACCAGCAATGCGAGAAACACATCAAAGAGAATAAGTTGGAAAAGGAAGTGGAGAAGAAACTGAAATCAAAGTATGATGACAATGGACTTCAACGACCGAAATATCAATCCGCTGATTCTCCTATCTCAATACCCAATACCCAATACTCAAATCTTCCTGAAGGAAATGATAGCCTCGGCTTAATGCTTATTGGCATCACCGGTGAAGAAGTTTTACCAAAAGATGTTTACGAAAAAATAAAAGCCTACACACTTTCGCAAGTGCGCGGCACGGTACAGGCCGACATTTTGAAAGAAGACCAGGCGCAGAACACGTGCATTTTCTCTACTGAGTTTGCGCTGCGCCTTATGGGTGATGTGCAGGAGTATTTCATCGAGAAAAAAGTGCGCAACTTTTATTCGGTTTCTATCAGCGGCTATCACATTGCGGAGGCCGGTGCGAACCCCATTACACAACTTGCATTCACGCTTTCGAATGGCTTCACCTACGTGGAGTATTACCTCTCGCGTGGTATGGATATCAACGAGTTTGGGCCGAACCTTTCGTTCTTCTTCAGCAATGGAATAGACCCGGAATACGCAGTGATTGGAAGAGTGGCGCGCAGGATATGGAGCAAGGCCTTGGCAAAAAAATATGGTGCAAATGCACGCGCTCAGATGTTGAAGTACCACATCCAAACAAGTGGTCGCTCACTGCATGCACAAGAGATCGACTTCAACGACATCCGCACAACATTGCAAGCGCTGTATGCGATTTACGACAACTGCAATTCGCTGCACACGAATGCATACGATGAAGCCATCACTACTCCAACCGAAGAAAGCGTGCGCAGAGCAATGGCCATTCAACTCATCATCAACAAAGAATTAGGTCTTGCCAAAAATGAAAACCCATTGCAGGGTTCATTCATCATTGATGAGTTGACCGACCTGGTGGAAGCGGCTGTGTTGAGTGAGTTCGACAGGATAACCGAACGCGGTGGAGTGTTGGGCGCCATGGAAACCATGTATCAGCGAAGTAAAATCCAGGAAGAAAGTTTGTACTACGAAACACTGAAACACGATGGCCGCTTTCCGATTATCGGTGTGAACACATTCCTTTCATCCAAAGGTTCGCCCACCATACTTCCCAAAGAGGTGATACGTGCCACCGAAGAAGAAAAGGAATACCAGATAAGCATGTTGAAGAACCTGCAAGCTGCGAACGCAACACAATCTGCCGAGGCACTGAAGCGCGTTCAACAAGCCGCCATCCAAAACCAAAACATGTTTGCCGAATTGATGGAAGCAGTAAAGTCTTGTTCGCTTGGCGAATTGACGCAGGCCATGTTCGAAGTGGGTGGGCAGTACCGGAGGAATATGTGAATCTTACTTTTCATTATTAAAGAAAATGACAATGAGTATCGCAGAAAAACAAGTGGAGTTAAGCAGAAGGCTCTTACACATCAGCAATCCCAAAATGCTGAATCAGATTGAGAAATTTCTGGATGGTAACCTGGCTACCTTATGGGATGAAATCCCCGACAAGATAAAATCAGACTTCAAGCAAAGCATAGCTCAGTTAGATGCAGGAAAATTCATTTCTAATGAAGAAGTTTTTAATGAAGCAAATCAACGATGGAATACAAAGTCGTCTGGTCGCCAAAAGCGAAGCAAGGCTTCTTCGAAGTAGTTAAATACCTGGAAGCGAATTGGTCGCCACATGTAGTTGATGACTTTCTGAAAAAGACATTCACTACCATTAAGCGAATTGCTCAAAAGCCATTTTCATCAAGGGCTTCCATTACGAGTGGTTGTTATGAAGTGCTGGTGACAAAACACAATCTGATGATCTACCGCGTGAAGGATGAAATGGTTCAGGTAATCATTATTTGGGACACCCGGAGAAACCCTAAGAAGAAAATGAGAGCGATGAAGACCGGCATGAGAAGTTTCGATTCGACACAGAAACGATGAAGCACAACCAAAACATGTTTGCCGAATTCATGGAAGCAGTAAAGACTTGTTCCCTTGGCGAATTACCGCAGGCCATGTTCGAAGTGGGCGGGCAGTACCGGAGGAATATGTGAATCTTACTTTTGATTATTAAAGAAAATGACAATGAGTATCGCAGAAAAACAAGTGGACTCGTGCGCCTGGCATCTTTCGGCAAAGATAAATACGATGACGAAAACGAAACCAAATACAATAACTATATAATATATGATAGCGCCAATGGCAGCGGCAATATCCGAGAGGACGACCTGGGCCCAGGCCTCAACGCGAATCCGGATTTCCCGGAAATACAGAGCACCCATATATTCAGCGTCTTTGGCGACCCCATACTCCCTTACCAGATAGACTTCAGCGACACCACCACAGGCGAACCCACCACCTGGATCACCATTGCCGAAGGCACCTCATTAACTAATGTCACAGCATTAAGCCGGGGATGGTCAGACCTAACACCGTTTATGATAATAAAGAATGCGAGTGGAGATACGGTGCATTATAAAGTGGTGAAGGGGTAGTAAGGGAATTAAGAATTGAAGGTGAGCGCTGCGCGTGCCCTGATTAGCGAAACGAATTATACCTATTATATATGGCAAGCGGCATAAACATCAAAGGCTTCTGGATAACTCATCTAGAGCCGTTCATGGTCAGAGAAAGAGTGGAATACTTCTTCAGCCCAAAGGATGGATACAGTATTAACATTTTCTATTTAGCTGATAAAATGATGGCGATAGATCCATCACACGAACTTAATTACCAGAATGACTTCCTCTTGAAAATTTATAGTCAAAGTGCAGAGAGTGCATTGTTGCAAATGATTCCATGGTCAGCTATTAAGCATATTGGGTTTTCTACACAAACAAAACAAAACTGGCCATTGCTGAAATTTGCCTACGGTCGCTGAATCATGCGGTCTTTTAAGAAGTCTCCAAACCCGCACATCCTCCCCCGATTCTTCGGGAAGGGGAATCCATCCATTTGAAATCCCACCACCCTTTGTTTGATATTTCCACAATTACCGCAACCCCGGTAGTGCATCTCACGTTTTATTTGTATCTGGAAAAAATCAGCAACAATTTTATGATGAAGAATTTACTTGCAATGACAATGTTCACCCTGTGCACCGCTGGAACGTATGCACAACTCAACCACGGTGGCGAGCCGCTCAACTGGGCAGATAAACATCTATCAACCGATATTCCTTTCATAGAAACCTCAGCGATTGATCGTGTACAACTTGCTGCTGAAGACGCAGTAACTGATCAATTTAAAGAAGCACCTTACCGTTTTGGTGTGGAACATCCCACAGATTATTCCATCGAAAACTCAGGTGCATGGAATTTCTACCCTGACGAAAATCTGGCGGTGTGGCAATTGGGTATCGCATGTCCCGGAGCAATATCCATCAGCCTTTTCTTTAGCGAGTTCCGTATTCCCAAAGGTGGAAATGTTTATATCTGGGATGATGCGCGCACCGTGTACCGCGGTGCCATCAACCACCTCAACAATAAAGAACATGGCGAACTGGCAGTGGGCATGATCAACTCCGATCGCATCGTAGTAGAATATCGCATTGCAATGGATGCTACAGATTATGGCCAACTGCGCATCGGTGAAATCATTCATGGCTACCGTGGCCTCACATCGAAACTAAATGAGGTGAATGCTGATCAGGCTCGGGGGCCATTTGGCAACAGCGGTGCATGCAATATCAATGTAAATTGCCCGGAGGCAGACGACTGGCAAGTGGAAAACCAATCGGTGGCGCTTATCACCGATGGTGGCTGGGCGGTGTGCACAGGTGCGTTGGTAAACAACACCGCCAACGATGGCACTCCTTATTTCCTTACCGCCAACCATTGCCTTGGAGGCGAAACAAATTGGGTGTTCTATTTCAACCATGAAAACAATGATTGCACAGGAAGCACCGGCCCCACAACTGATGCCCTTTCAGGTTCAGATTTAAAAGCAAGCAATGGCGACAGCGATTTCGGTTTGCTTCTTCTGGATGAAACTCCACCGGAAAATTGGGAAGTGCAATTTGCAGGATGGGATAACAGCGATGATGAAGATGCGGTAGACTCGGCAACAGGCATTCATCACCCATCTGGCGATGTCAAGAAAATTTGTTTTGATGAAGATGCACCTTACCATAGTTACCAGGCCGGTGCCGATGTGTGGTACGTGGACAACTGGGAACTCGGAGTAACAGAAGGTGGCTCATCTGGCTCGCCACTCTTTAATCAGGATCACAGAATCATCGGTCAATTGTATGGTGGTGCTTCTGCTTGTGCAGGCACCATCAACAACGGCCTCTTCGATTACTACGGTCGTTTTGGTGTGAGTTGGGATAACGGGTCAACAGCATCCACCCGCTTGCGCGAGTGGCTGGATCCGGGAAACACAGGAGTTGAAATTCTGAATGGTTGGCCAACGGGGTTTGTGGCTGCGAACAATGATGCAGGGCTTTCAGATATCGAAGGAATTTCTGCAACCATTTGCGGTAATGCAGTTTCGCCCACCATCACTCTTCGCAACTACGGAGTGGAAACGTTGACATCAGCAACCATTCATTATCAACTGAACTCCGGTAGCGAAGAAACAATAGACTGGACAGGAAATCTTGACCAATACCAAACCGATGACATAAACCTGCCCACCCAAATGCTGCAAGATGGAAACAACACATTTGAAGTGTGGGTTACCAACCCTAATGATGTGGCCGATGAAAACGCTGGGAATGATGCTTTGCTCGTTGACTTCAATGCATTTGCTGAAAACGTTACGGATGTTACACTTAATCTCCTTACTGATGACTATCCGGAAGAAACCACTTGGATAATAAGGGATGAAGACCTTAACATACTATACTCAGGCGGTCCTTATTTGGCACAAAGCCAACTGATGATTGAGACCTATTGTTTGCCCACAGGTTGCTACACATTAACCCTATTCGATAGTGCCAATGATGGAATATGCTGCTTCTGGGGTGTAGGCAATTACCAGTTGTTAGATAACGAAGGAAATATGCTGGCCGAAGGCGCAGAGTTCGGGGCTATTGAATCCACCAGCTTTTGCGTGGAGGTGGCAGTGAGTTTGGAAGATTTTTCTTCTTCATCTTTTGAAATGTTCCCCAACCCGGCCCAGGATTTTGTGAGCATCCAAACACACACAAAAGGCAATCACATCTTGAAAATATCTGACATGACAGGAAGGGTAATTTCAGTTTTCCCATTTGGGGGAACATCGTTTTGCATTGATGCATCATCACTAACAATTGGCCAATACATGGTCGAGCTTATTGATGAGTTGGGAACGCACACCAGCCGCTTGCAAATTTTTCGCTGATTCAAACAGAACATGTGAATAACTAGACCGCCCTCTGCGGTCTTTTGTTTTCTGCGCCCTGCCATGCACAAATACTTTTGCCCGCCTTTTTCTGAATACTGATGTTAGAGAATTTTTTGCAGTGGGACTCCTTATCCATTTTCTGGCTGGCACTCTTCACCACTGCCTGGCTTATACAAATGTTTTACTGGCTCTACTTCCTGCTGCGTGTTTCGAGACACCGCGACAGGAAAATTTCTACAAGTCATGAACCTCCCGTTTCCGTAGTCATCAGTGCGAAAAACGAAGAACGCAGCCTGATGGAACATCTCCCCCACATCATGAACCAGGACTACAAAAATTTTGAAGTGGTGGTGGTAAACGATAGTTCGTGGGACGATACCCAAACCGTACTGAAAGCACTCTCCCTAAAGTATTCCAACCTTCATGTGGTAAATCTTGATGAAGAGAAACAAAGCATGGGAGGGAAAAAATTTGCACTTACGCTGGGCATCAAAGCAGCAAAGCATGACCTCATTCTTTTGACCGATGCGGATTGTATTCCGGCATCCAACCAATGGCTGCGAAAAATGACCGGGGCTCTCGGTGAAAAAAAACAAATTGTTCTTGGATTCAGCCCTTACGCAAAGCATAAAGGATTGCTCAACCAACTTATCCGGTTCGATGCATGGATGATCGGGATGCAATATTTCGGTTTTGCGAAAGCCGGCATTCCCTACATGGGTGTGGGAAGAAACCTTGCATACAACAAAGAACTTTTTTTCAGGATGGGAGGATTTCGAGCGCACTACCACCTGGCCAGTGGCGATGATGACCTCTTTGTGAACCATGCCGCCAACGATAGAAATACAGTGGTGCAGCTATCACCCTTAAGTCATACCATTTCAGAACCGAAAAAAACATGGGGATCATGGTTCACCCAGAAACGCAGACATTTCACTACTGCACCGCGCTATCGGCCACTTCACAAAAAACTGCTGGCCCTGTGGCCACTCAGTTTTGTTATGATGCTTGCCGGATTTGCCGGAAGCATGGCTATGCAAAGAATGATGTTGGTGCTGGCAGCCATGCTTTTTATTCGCTATGCTACGCAGATTGCTATTTTGCACCGGGCATCCAAGCGCATGAACCAACAGGACTTGCTTTGGTATGCACCACTGCTCGAATTACAACTGATTTTTATCCAGGTGTGGCTCTACGCCTCCAACCTGGTACTTAAACCACAGAAATGGAACTAGCCCCACACCTTTCCGATAAAGGCCGCCACGATTTCAAACTTGTGCAGCGCGCCCTCACCAGCGGAGACCAGAAAGCTTATGCTGAACTAATGCAGCGCTATCGCGAGCCTATTTATTTCATGCTGCTAAAAATGGTGAACAACAGGGACGATGCAGATGACTTAACCATCGAAGCATTCGGAAAAGCATTTCGCAGGCTGGAGCAATACACCCCTCAATTCGCCTTCTCTACCTGGCTGTTCAAAATTGCTTCGAACAATTGTATTGACTGGATTCGCAAGAAAAAAATTCGCGCACTTTCCCTCGACCACGGTTTTCAAACACCTGATGGCGATGTAATCGAAATCAATATTAAAGATGCCATACTCGATCCGGCCGAAGCGCTTGAAAAGGAAGAACGAATAAAAAAGATGCGCGACATTGTGGACAAACTCAAGCCCCGGTACAAAAAACTAGTTGAGCTTCGGTACTTCGATGAACTGGCTTACGAGGAAATTGCCAAATTGATGGAACTGCCGCTGGGGACTGTAAAAGCACAACTCTTCCGCGCGAGGGAATTTCTTTTCCAGATGATGAGAAACACGAAGGAGAATTATTAATTCAAAGAGCAAAAGGCAATAAGCAAGGGACAATGCCAGATTCGGTTGAAATCATCTTCGATCATTTCCCTAAGCTTTCTGAACTGCAACGTGAACAGTTCACCCAACTTCAATCGCTTTACGCTGACTGGAATTCGAAAATCAATGTCATTTCCCGCAAGGACATTGATTCGCTTTATGAGAAGCATGTGCTCCACAGTTTAGCCATCCACAAATTCCTTCTGTTTCAACCCGGATCTCACATCCTGGATATTGGCACTGGTGGCGGTTTTCCTGGAATCCCGCTAGCCATTGTTCAACCGCAGGTGCGTTTTATGCTCGTAGATTCAATTGGCAAAAAAATTAAAGTTGTAAATGAAATTGCCGATGCTCTGCAATTACAAAACATCAAAACGCTTCATGGCCGTGCCGAGGATATCAATGGAAAGTTTGATTTTGTGGTAAGTCGTGCTGTTGCCCCGTTGCCGGATTTAGTGAGATGGTGCTACCGTAAAATCAGTATCAATCATATCAATGCAATGCCCAATGGAATGATTTGTTTGAAAGGTGGTGATTTACGCGAAGAACTCAGGGCGATGAGAAAAGGGGTGCAGGTTTTTGATTTGTCCAAGGATTTTGAAGGAGAGTTTTTTGAGATGAAGAAGCTGGTGTATGTGCCAATGGATTGAGTGCAGATCCTGGCACTTTCGAAAGTCACTAAAACAAAAAAGGACTCTTTCGAGTCCCTTTCTGTAAACCTGCAAGGAAAATTTTGAAACCAACGCAGTCCTGGAAGACTGCGTAACCGCCTTAAAGACGGTGGACATTCGGTGGGTTGCCTTGGGTGGTAAGAAACTTTTTTCTAATCCCCGGACACAAACCGGTATCCTACACTTCTGACGGAATGGAAGTACCGGGGTTGCCTGGTGTCCGGTTCGAAGTACTTGCGGAAAGCCAGCACGTAGTTATCAATAGTGCGGGTGCTGGGAAATACATCGTACCCCCAAATTTTTTCAAGAATTTCTTCGCGGCTCACCACTTCGCCCTGCCGCTGCACCAGCAACTTCAGGAGCATAATTTCTTTTTTGGTGATGACCTGTTCCTTGCCGTTTTTCCCACGTATGGTATAAGTGAGGAAATGGATTTGGTTCGGTCCGAAAGAATACGTGTCGAGGTCGGCCAACGATTTCTTGCCCTCCTCTCCCCTGCGTTGTATTAGTTTGCCAATGCGAAGCAGAAGTTCTTCAAGATTGAAAGGTTTTGTCAGATAATCGTCCCCGCCAATTTTCAAACCCTCCACTCTTTCCTTGCCACTGCTTTTTGCGGATAGAAACAGCACAGGTGTAGTGTTGCCTTCCAGCCGGATGGTCTCGCACACTGCCAGCCCATCAATTACAGGAATCATGATGTCCATAATACATAGGTCGAAAGCCTGGCAGCGAAATTTCTCCAAAGCTTCCGGCCCATCGGCAGCGTGAACCACCGTATAGTTTTCCATTACAAGATTCAGCCTTATGGTATCAGCCAGATTTTTTTCGTCTTCAACAAGAAGGATGCGGTAATTATTCAAGCAGGAAAATTTTGGATGCAAATTTCTTCTTTATCCGGATTGTAAAATTTATTTTGCCATAAGATTAAAATACTTTCGGCCTCACTATGGACGACCCTGTGAAAATTGCCAATTCGGTGAAACCTACCACGCTTATGGGTTCGCTTGGTATCGAATTCATTAAAATGGAAACAGGATATTTGGAAGCTACCATGCCTGTGGACCACCGCACACATCAACCCTATGGCTTGCTGCATGGTGGTGCAAGTGCGGCACTTGCCGAAACACTTGGCAGCTATGGTTCGCATTTTTTGGTTCATAATGAAGGCGGAATAACTGTTGGAGTTGAATTGAACATCAACCACCTGAAAGCAAAGCGCAGCGGTGTGGTTACTGGCAAGGCCAAAATCATTCACCAGGGAAAAAGCACGCATGTGTGGAGCATAGAAATTGTGGATGAACAAGATGTCCTGATTGCCATTTCGAGACTCACTGTTCTGGTAAAAAGGTAAGGATGACTGTTCGCGAATCGATCACTGCCGATGTTGAGTTTTCAATGCGATCCCTACCGCACTTCGCCATTCTCCGATTGCCCGTTAGTATGAGCGATGAAGATGAATGCCGTTGGTTTCTTCCAACAAAAAAGGGACTGTTCGATGGTGCTTTTGAGCTCATGTTCCATCCATCCGGCAAAAATTTCACTAACCAACCTCAAACAACTACCACCAAAGCTAGGCACAAGAAAAATGTTGAACTCGCTATTGAAAGAATAAAGAAAGGTGAACTGGAGAAAGTGGTGTTGGCTCGTGTGAAGCGGGTAAAGCGAAAAAAAGATTTGGTGTTAGGAAAAACCTTTGATGATTTATGCCGGCAGCACCCGAACTCCCTTATCCATTGTCTCAAACACCCGGAATATGGTACCTGGATGGGTGTGTCTCCGGAACTTCTGCTTCTAAAAAAAGGAAATACATACCGAACTGTTTCGTTGGCAGGCACTCAACCCGCAGGCACCGGTAGAAGAAAATCTTCTAAAAAAATAGAGTGGGATGAAAAACTATTGCACGAACAAAAACTGGTTACTGATTTTATTACATCGGCACTAAAGAAAAAAGGGGTGAATAAAATTTCGGTTGCTGAAACTGCTGAAGTAAAGTCGGGAGCAATGGTTCACCTGAAAACCGAAATTGAATTTACCACTTCATTGGGTGAAAAATCGTTGCTCAAAATTCTGCACCCCACGCCAGCGGTGTGCGGCTTGCCACGCAATGCTGCAAAAAAATTCATTCTTAAAAACGAGCAGCACCAGCGAAGACTCTACACAGGATATTTGGGGATTACCAACAAGAAAACTCGCGAGGCGCTCTACTTTGTGAACCTCCGGTGCATGCAGGTTTTTGATAATCATTTCGAACTGCACGTGGGTGGAGGAATAACCGCAGCCAGCAACCCCGATAAAGAATGGGCTGAAACGGAATTGAAAGCGGGAACGCTTTTAAACGTTTTGATGTGACGATGTGTGGATGTGCTGACGTGACGATGGACGATCTTAACGCTGGGGAGTAGATGATATGACCAATTGCTGATGCTGACCACGCCAATCGTGTGGGAAGTCCCGTCCCCAATAAATATCGGGATTTTTTTCGAGATGATGATGGGCTGATTAATTCGGAATACAGACCGAAGATCCGAGAATGATGTGATGATCCCATCACTTTTTTTTCCGGTACAAATCGCGGATAACGAACCACCCAAGCAGGTATACACCCGTAAGTATTGAGGCATACATCCAACTCATTTTAGGATCCACTGCTTCAATTTCGCCTGTGCCTATGGCTTGAGCGCGTGGCACAACGCGCTGCGACACGAACCAGCTAAACGCCCACAGCAGAGGGGCAATAAGTAAATAAATCAGGTGAAACTTTTTTGACATGGTATCCTTGCAATCACTTTGAACAATTTATGGCCGCAATTTGCGCTAACCCAACAGAGAAATAAGAAAACATGAAAAAAAATATTTGTGTGCTGCTTTCAATCACGCTTCTGACGTTAAACCTATATGCGCAAAAAAACCTACTGAAAATTGACTTGCACTCTCCCATTGCCCGCACCGGAATTATTTCTTTTGAAAGAGTCTTGAATAACAACTCCACACTTGGAATCAGTTTTCTTTATTGTGATGCCACAGAAATGTTCAATGCAGACTTGCTGGATCGCATTGCTGTTTCACCTGAGTACCGCTTTTATCTCCAGGAGAAACATCCTGCACCCGAAGGATTTTACCTGCTCACGCTATTTCGCTATCAGCACATGACAGCGAGTTGGTATGAATATGACGAGCTCGGGGCCAGTTCCTGGCTGGAAAAAGATAAAGACACTTTCGGGGCGGCAGTGGGTGTTGGGTTTCAGGCGATATTCAAGGAGAGAATTGCACTTGACATGCACCTTGGGACAATTTTCAATTCCGGAGAAGAGAAGCAAGACCCGCAGGTAATTCTTCCATATTATGACGATTATAACTACAACGCATTCGAACCTTATGTTGGCTACTTCATTATCTCAGGAGTGAAAATCGGCTTTGTGTTTTAATGAATTCGTTGCACCAGAAATGACCATCAGCGTTGTCCAAAAATTGCTGAACCAATCCTCACCATTGTGCTGCCTTCTTCCACGGCAATTTTCCAGTCGCTGGTCATGCCCATAGAAATCTCACTGAAGAATTGTTGTTCAGCAAAAAACTTCAATTTCACTCGCCCGAAAAGATTTTTCAGGTAACGAAATTCGCTGCGCACAACCGTTTCATTGTTCGTATTGGTTGCCATTCCCATCAATCCGCGAACGCGGATGTTTTTCATTTCGGCAACGTGATGTGAGTTACAAATTCCGTAAAGTTCATCTTCATCCAGTCCGAATTTTGTTTCTTCTTTCGCTATAAAAACCTGGAGCAAACAATCCAATACGCGATTGCTTTGAGCAGCGTACTTGTTTATCTCTTTCAAAAGCGCGAGGCTGTCCACAGAATGAATCAAGCTTACAAAAGGTGCAATAAATTTCACCTTATTGGATTGCAGGTGACCGATGAGATGCCATTCGATATCCTTTGGTAACGCCTCGTACTTGGCCACCAATTCCTGAACCCTGTTTTCCCCAAAAACTTTCTGGCCAGCGTTGTAGGCTTCAAGAATAGTTTCCACAGGATGGGTTTTTGAGACTGCTATGAGTTTGACTCCATCTGGAAGTTGCTTACTGATGTTTTCTATGTTCAGGCTAATACTCAATGGAACTATGTTAACTCGCACACCACCATCCCGCTCCGCAGTTTGGGTTCAATCCATGTGGACTTCGGGGGCATGAATTTTCCTGAATCTGCCACGCGTTTCATTTCCTCCATAGTAATGGGTGCAAGACAAAACGCTGCTGCAAATTTCCCGCGGTCAACTGCATGTTTCAATCCGGTCAAACCTTTAGGACCCTCCATAAATCTAATGCGTTTATCAGTGCGCAAGTCGTGGATGGAAAGAATGGGCGAGAGCACAAGGTCAGTCAGGAGTTGTGAGTCAATCACATTTTTCTTTTGCTTTCTGACGGACAGTTTGAACCAACGCTTCGGCAGGTACAAACTGAATTCCCCTTTCTCCATTGGTTTGAATTCTGACTTTTGTTCTGTCACCAGAAAATTCTCCGAGAGTCTTTCCACAAACTGTTTTTCACTCATTCCATTCAGGTCTTTTATTAACCTATTGAATTCAAAAATTCGCACATCATTTTCATCCAGCAAAAAAGCCATGCAGTGGTTTACGTTGTCATTTATGGGGGATGATTTTTTCTGTTGTAGTTTCATAAGCCGCACACTGCTCGCCATTCGGTGGTGCCCATCACCTATGTAAAACGAACTGACATTCCTGAACAATGAAGTGATGGCTTGAATGTCCTTCTCATTTTCTATTGGCCACAACTGGTGCCTTGCCCTAGTGGTTTGAGTGAAATCATACTCGGCAGGCATGGAGAGATAGTTGGAAAATATTTTTTCAAG
Source organism: Flavobacteriales bacterium (assembly GCA_034408895.1). Lineage (GTDB taxonomy): Bacteria > Bacteroidota > Bacteroidia > Flavobacteriales_D > Sanyastnellaceae > UBA4660. The sequence goes on along the minus strand of JAWXCI010000001.1, from coordinate 37,211 downwards.
TGCAGGCGAATGTTGGTGAGTGAGCAACACCGGCTCGGCATTAATGCCGGTCACTTCCAGGTATTCTGTAAAAATAGTTTCGCGTTTAGAAAGTGTTTGTTCGTGAACCTTGATTTTTCCATCGAGGTAATCACCAAGCGAAACTCCCGCAATCAATCCTGTGAAAGCATGATAGTTTTTTGTTTGCCGGTAGAGATAAAAGCAAGGCTTGTCATCTCTCCGCAGAATTCCCTCGGCAACAAACTCAAGGTATTTTTTTCTCACCAACTCGAAGCGCGAAGAATTGTTCTCAAGTTTATGCAACTTCTTGGCACCGAGGTCAGGATGGATGATGTGAAGAAATGAATAGGGATTGTGATGAAGTTTTTCGCGCAGTTGTCTCGTGGTGTAAGTGACGTAGGAGCGCGAGGCTACAAGATGAACTTTGTCACGCGTTGGCCTCACCGCTTTGAACGGAATGATTTTCATTCGCTGGACAGGATGAAAACAATCATAAGAGTTTTATTCCCATGATTTCACACACGCGCTCCGCTATTTCGAGACCGATGCGTTCCTGCGCTTCCAGCGTAGATGCACCGATGTGCGGTGTTGAAATGACCCCGGGATGCCTGAGTAATTCTTCATTGGGTTTGGGTTCTCCCACAAAAACATCGAGTGCCACAACACGCACTTGTCCTGAATCCAGGTTTTCAATCAATGCCTTTTCATCCACCACACCACCGCGTGCAGTGTTGATGATGACCACTCCTTTTTTCATCCGAGAAAATTCACTGGATGTTATCACCGCTGAACCATCAGGTTGTTTCGGGACGTGCAGTGAAATGAAATCGGATTGTGCAAGAAGGTCAGCAAAACTTTTTCTGGGAACTACCATGCTTGCATTGGAAATGTTCCCGATGTTGATGGCCACAGCCTGGTCTTCGCGAAAATGGTTGTCGTTGAAAATTACGCTCATTCCACAACCCGCGGCATAAGCAGCAAGTGAACGCCCGATACGACCAAAGCCAATTATGCCAAGTGTTTTGCCCCGCAATTCAAATCCTTTAGAGTATTTCCTCTTGAGCGTTTCAAATTCTGTGGTGCCATTGGTGGGCATGTTCCTGCCCGAATCATAAAGACCACGCGCTGCTGCAAACATGTAGGACATCACAAGTTCCGCCACGGCCTGGCTGCTGGAACCCGGAGTATTGAAAACCTGGACGCCTTTGCTTCGCGCGTATTCCGCATCTATGTTGTCAATGCCCACACCCCCTCGACCAATGAAGCGCAGGTTAGGGCAGGCATCAATGAATTCCTTCCGTGCAACCGTGGCGCTTCGAACGAGCAGTCCGATGTAGCCTTCGCGGTTGATTGCTTCTGCAAGTTTTTCCTGCGAAACTTTTTCAGTAATAACAATAAAGCCTGATTCCTCGAGTGCTTTTTTTCCTGATGCATCAATGCCATCGTTGGCGAGAATTTTCATTTGTGTTTGAAATAAGGGTGACTATCCTTTGATTCGTTCAAATTCTTTCATCACATCCACCAGCACCTGCACACTTTCAATTGGCAGAGCATTATAGAGCGATGCGCGATATCCGCCTACGCTGCGATGCCCCGCAATGCCGGTGATGGCAGCTGCTTTCCACATTTTGTCAAACTCAATTGACTGCGAATCGTCATTCAAGCGGTAAGTCGCATTCATCCAAGAGCGATCTTCCGGTGCAGAGTGTCCGTGGAAAAGTGGATTGCGATCGAGTTCATTGTAAAAGCAATCCTTCTTCGCACGGTTGCGGGCTTCCATTCCTTTCAATCCACCCATTGCCTTTATCCAGCGAAGAGTCAACATGCAGGTGTAAACGGCAAAAACTGATGGAGTGTTGTACATGGAATCTTTTTCAATATGCGCCTGGAGGTTGAGGTAGGTCGGAATTTTTCTTCCTGATTTTCCAAGCGCATCTTTATCCATGATGTACACCACGGCTCCTGCCGGCCCCATATTTTTCTGAGCACCTGCATAGATAAGTGTAAAATCACTTGCGTTGAATTGTTTGGAAAAAATATCGGAACTCATATCGCACACCAGTGGTATGGGCGACTTCGGAAATTCCTGGAATTGTGTTCCGTAAATCGTATTGTTCGATGTAAAGTGGAGGTAGTCCGCATCAGTAGGAATGGTAAAATTCTTGGGGACGTAAGAGTGGTTTTTGTCTGATGAATCTGCTATCACTTCCACATTGCCAATCATCTTCGCTTCCTTTATTGCGCTGCTGGCCCACACTCCGGTATTCAAATAAGCTGCCTTCCCGTTTTCGCGCATGAGGTTCATGGCAATAGTGGTGAAACCAAGTGTGGCACCGCCCTGGAGAAAGAGCACCTCGTAGTTTGCCGGAAGCCCCAGAATTTCTTTCACAAGATTTCTTGCTTCATCCATCACCGCCTCGAAATTTTTTGAGCGATGAGAAACTTCGATGAGAGACAGACCCATACCATCAAATTCCAGAACCGCTTGCGCGGCTTGTTCAATTACTTCACGAGGCAGAATGCTTGGCCCTGCACTGAAGTTGTGTACTTTGTTCATTGGGGAAAAATTTCGGGCGCGAATATCTCACGTTTGAGACGTGGTTCAGGAAAGGAAAGATGAAGAAATTGATTCAATGCGTTGTTTCAACAGAATCGCAAGGGCAGGTGTTTAGGACTTTGAGCGATTACTATTTACTGTTGAGGCTCCAATCGTAAACCTGGTATTCGATGGTTGCTTTTGCATCCACCTGCACATCAGAATAACTGTTGATGAAGGCTACCAGTGTTTCGTTCATAGCAAGATCCCCGAAGTACAATTGGAAAACCTTTGAAAGTTTTGGAGCGTTGGAGTTGATGGAATTGTATCTCTTGTCATTCACAAACCTGCGCGTAACCGTGTTCAATGTTTTTTCGAGGTCTTCCGGCTTGAAAGCATGATTGAAAAGCGGAGGGCAGGAAACAGATGCATCACTCAATGAAAAAAGTATCCTGGCATCGTTGAATTTCTCAAGAAGGAATTCATTTCGGATCCGGTTCAGGGAATAATAATTGATGCCGATCTTTACGTAATTTGAATCCATGGCGTTAGGAATTTCATTGATGGATTTTAATGGGTAGTTGTCACACACGAGCTTAAGCACAAACATGTTGTAGGCATTTATCCAGAAACATTTTTGTTCATCTCTTGTCCAACGTGCAGTAGGGTGCATTAGTGCAATGCTCTCCAGTACAATTCTGAAATCACTGTCTTCTTTTAGGCCTTTGTAGTTCACCTTTCCATCATCGCTCACGTATTTCTGCAAAACCTGGTCATAAAGTGCGTAATCCGGCTTGAAACCTTGCCGCGGTGATGTGGCCGCATGATGATGATGAAATGAAAAAGAGGAAAGGACAATACAAAGAATGATAACTGCGATTGTTGCGGAGATTTTTTTCATCTGGTAAGATGCGGAGATTTGAAGTTGACGCGGCAAAAGTAGAGCCAACCATGATCCTGTATGAAACAGCAAGCCCGGAACCAGAGCGGACCGGGCAGATGTTGCTGTTCTTGTTTTTCAGTTTACCAATTAATCAATTACCAACGTTTTTCACATAAAAATATAGTAGCCATTGAGCGAATAAGCTTTTGTTTCGTGTGAAGTTTCGATAGCACTGGAGGGCTGTAAATGTTGGGATTGCTTCTCCTGTCCTTTGTTCACCCATTGAAAATCTATTGTAATCATCAACTGGCCAGCAAGGATGATTGCTCCTGCTGCGATACCATCCATCACTATGTTTTTCATTTGGGTTGATTTTAAAACGGGTCAAAGATTCAGGGATCATGAAATTGAATTCTATATCATTTTGCGTTCGGTGCAATGTTTTGAGAATTTGGCTATCATACTCCATTGCTAACTCAAACTTGAGATGTAGTTAACTCTCATTTCATAGCACAGAGTTCTTTTTGTACTCTCCAAGACAATAAAAAAATGAACGCACAAAAACATTTTATTCTTTACCGGAAAGGATCCTGCCTTATGGAATTGCCTTCTGCAATTGAACATCTCAAGCGCGAGAGCGGTGAGGAATTTCTCTACACCACCTGTGGCCAACGCATTGGCCTTCACGAAGTGGTAGCCATCAACGGCATTGCATTCTAGCAGGCAATTACTGATTGGCACGGTTGGAAAGTTTAGATTTGGACTGTGCTAGTTCAAACCCGAATACCTAATCAACTGTCGCCCGCTGGCTATGATCAATACCTGATGCAGGGTTGGTTCCGCGGCTCATCACTCATGTATAAAATGGACATGGTGTGTATGGATGAAGACGTGCACTCGGTGGTTAACATCAGGTTGCCGCTTGAAGATTTTTCATTTCGGAGACATCACAAAAAACTGCTGCGCAAAAACGACTCATGCTTTTTTGTAACGATCGGCAAAGCGCGAATCACAGCAGAAGCCGAGGCGCTTTATCAAATGCAGAAAAAACGTTTTCGTGGATTTATTCATAATTCACTAAGCGAAATTTTTCATGACGGATTCGATGCATCCATTTACCCCACGCAGCAAGTTTCAGTTTACGATGGTGAAAAACTGGTGGCTGTAAGTTTTTTTGATATGGGTGAATTTGCTTTAGCGAGTTTGCTCTGCTTACATCATCCGGACTACTTGTCCTTCAGTCTTGGCATCTATACGATCCTGAAAGAAATTGAGATGGCGCAAACCTCAGGGCTTCGCTGGTACTATCCAGGATATATTCTGGATCACACAACCCTGTTCGATTACAAACTCGGTTTTGGAAACTTTGAATGGCTGGACCACAACCACAAGTGGAGCAGCATGTCAAACTACCTGATTGAAAATACAAACGGGCATGAACTTCGACAAAAGCTTCATGAGCTTTCATTATTTTTCATTGAGCAGGGCATTGCCCATAGTCATAAAATCTATCCGCATTTTGTGGTGGCTTACACAGGGCATTCTGATAAACCATTGCTGCGCTATCCGGCATTCCTGGAAATGAAAGAAGGGTTTCCGGGAAAAAAAATCATTTCCACTTACGACATGGAACTTGGGCGAATGGTGATGATGGAAGCATGTGTAATTGAACCGTTGAGCAGCTTAATTCATCTTGACCTATCCGATGACTACAGCACAAGTTGCGTTTATTGTATGGACCTGCTTGTCGTTGAAAAAGTGTTGGATCAGGCCGAGATGCAATTGTTGTTGGGATGTGGGTTTGGAGAAGCTATAGTCCCGAATAATGAATTATGAATTACCCATCGGAACTGCATCACGTAATTTATTGTTCGCACTTTCAAAACTATTCTCAGTTCTCCTTCCGATAATTATCGGACTCAAATTCTCAATTTCTTACCCCTTAGTGTACTTTTTACACACCCTACGAATTTCTTCTATGTTTGCAACTACTAGTTCGTGGTTCATAGGTCATAGTTCGTGGGCTTTGATATGAAGTAAAAGATTTCGAAGCGCGAGTGGCGAAGCCCCACAGAACACTACGGAGAATTCTATGAACTAAAAACCAAACGCCAACTCAAACATGAAGAAACTCTACACCCTTTTTATCACACTTTTGATTCCTGGAGTTAATATTCTCATAGGGCAAACAGTAACCGGCACGGTGACCGATGAAAATAATGAAACCGTTCCCGGTGTCGCGGTGCGCGCAGGCGAGCGGGGAGTGTTCACGGATGTGGATGGCAAATACACACTTGTGCTTTCAGCAGGAATTCATACCATCGATTTCACCATCACTGGCTCAAAAACTCAAACCAAACAAGTCACACTTGCAGCAGGTGAAATCGTGTCACTCAATGTAAAGTTGGTGAACGAAGTGACCGACCTTGATGACATTGTGGTGGTGGGATATGGTGTGCAGCGCAAACGCGATGTTACCGGAAGCATTGAAACAGTGGACGGACGAAAACTCACACAGTTTCCTGTTCCAAGTTTCGAGGCAGCATTGCAGGGACAGGCTGCGGGCGTGCAGGTTTCGCAAGGCTCAGGGCTTTCCGGAAGCAGTTCCATTATCCGTATTCGTGGTATTGCATCAATATCGGCAGGCGGTGATCCACTTTATGTTGTGGACGGAATTCCTATTACACAAAACCAATTTCTGCGGGGTAACAGTGGAGCGATGAATAACAACCCGCTTGCAAGCATCAACCCGAATGATATTGAAAGTGTTCAGATTTTGAAAGATGCAGCAGCCACCGGAATCTACGGATCACGCGGGGCTAATGGAGTGGTGCTTATCACCACAAAGCGCGGAAAAGCAAAAGGCTGGAAATTCGATTTCTCAACGCGACTCGGATTTGGTATTGCCGCCACACGTCCCAATATGCTGAGTACAGAAGAATATCTTGCCGTAAGACAAGAAGCATGGGAGAACGATGGAGGCACTGGCTACGTTTGGTTGCCGGGACTTTCATCTGAAAGCGATGCTCCCGAAACACGTGAAGCTGCTTTCAAGCAAGCATTAAAAACCAACACCGATTGGGTGGATGAAACAACAGGTGTAGGTATAAAACATTTGTACAGTTTTGGTGCAGCCTATTCGAACAACAAAATTGCACTCTATGCCGGCATCTCTTATGACCACAATGGATCGTACCTGATTGGAAATTATTATGAGCGATACAGTGATAGAATAAATTTCGACTGGAACATTTCTGACAAACTCAAACTGCAATCTTCATTGGCCACAAGCACCGGCATAAACAAGCGCGTGGATGCTGCCTGGAGTGGCGGTCTTGGTGAAGCCATGAGCACTGCCCTGCCCTACTATCCGGTGTACGATGACAGCAGGGATTATGGTGGATACTATCTGTGGAATAATGGCTACTCAAATCCTGTGAACTACCGTGAGCGCAGGCCCTGGCGTACGATTGAAAATCGCGTGATTGGCGGACTGTCACTTATCTATACACCGGTCACTGATCTCAACTTGAAACTTACCGGTGGTTATGATTATATGGACATCCGCAATTACCAGTTCTACCCCGAGATGCTCAACCCAAGTGAACTCTTCAACAATGCTGAATTGAATCCCGCATGGGTGAATAATTGGAACGTATCTGCCACTGCCGATTACACAAAAACATTCAAAGAAGATCATGTCGTCACACTTCTTGTTGGTGGAGAAACGCAGCGATCGCATACCGAACGATATGACCGAATCGAGTATTACTTCGTGAACAGTCCTACTTATGAAAACAACTACGAGACCGACTCGACAGACAAAAGGGTATTCACCGCTTCACCAGAGACCTGGACATTTGTAAGTTCATTCAGCCGCATCAATTATTCTTACAAAAACAAATACTTCCTGCAGGCAGTGGCACGCAGCGATGGTTCAAGCAAGTTCGGTGAAAACAGCAAGTTCGGATTCTTTCCTGCACTCTCTGCCGGCTGGATCATTTCTGATGAGGATTTCCTCAAAGAAAATAAAACCATCAGCTTCCTGAAACTTCGTGCGGGCTGGGGCAAGACCGGTAATGCCGATGTGCCGGGCGATGCACAATACGGGACTTTTTCACCCAATGACAATGGCATTACCTACAACGGTGAACCCATCATCTATCCTATCAAACTTCCGAACCCCGATTTGAAATGGGAGACAAGTTCAACACTGGATGCCAGCATCGAAATACGCCTTTGGGAAAATACTCTGCAACTCGAATTTTCAGGCTACCGCAAATACAGTAAAGATGTGTTGATGAATGTGAGTGTACCGGCTTCAACAGGTTTCACTGGGTACTGGGACAACGTGGCCGAAATTCTGAATCAGGGCATCGAGTTGTCCGTCACCAGTTTCAACATTGACCGCGCATTCAAATGGAAAACCGACTTCAATATTGCTCGCAACTACAACGAACTTGTGAGCATTGGCGACTACACTCCCGATGCAGTGAGTGGCGGAACAAACGATAGCCGCGTGATCACCGGAAAACCGATTGGGTCATTTTACCTGATGGAATTCTCTCACGTAGATTCTGAAAACGGATTGCCTGTTTACATTGATCTCAATGGCAACGAGACTTACGAATACGACAACAGTCAGCGTAAATACGTGGGCGATGGTTTGCCGGATGTTTATGGTGGAATCACAAACAATTTCACTTATAAAGGATGGGATTTGAATGTGCTTGCAACATTCAGCTTGGGTGCCAAAATTTTTGACTCATCGGGCAAGCGGCAGATGGGCGTGGTTACCGACTGGAACATGCGCGGTGAAATTTTCGATCGCTGGCAACAACCGGGGGATGATGATGTCACTTTTCCTCGCCTCACGCTAGATGAAACCACTTACAGTTTGCCCAGTGGATTTCCGTGGTGGAACACTAGCCTTTTCATATACGATGCTGATTACCTCCGGCTCAAAAACATTTCTGTCGGCTACAACTTTACCATGAAGCCACAATCATCCATCAAATCCATTCGCGCTTCGGTTGCAATTACAAACCTCTTTACAATTACAAATTTCCCGGGTCTTGATCCTGAACTTGTACGTGATTTTGAAAATGCACAGGATCGCAATCTTTCTCCCAATGTCACCTACCTCACACCGCCACAGGAAAAAAGTTACAACCTTAGCATCAATCTCACTTTTTAATTGAACGGAACAATGAAAAAATATCTTGCCCTGATCATACTCTTCGCTACGGTTGCATTTCTTCCTTCATGCAAGAAGTGGCTAGAGCACGAACCTGATGGTGTAATCCTCAGCGAGGATGCCTTGAAAACACCAGAAGACATGCAACGCCTGTTGAATTCGTGCTACGATGTGCTTGGAAACATTTTCGATGGGCGCGTTCAAAATATTGCCGAGTTGCTGAGTAACAATCTTGATCAACCGTTGAATCATCTTGAACTCACTGCAGTTTATGATCGCGAAGTCACTTTTTTCAATACCACTACAAACAATGTGTACACCGATTTGTACCGGGCGGTGTATCGCTGCAACACGCTGCTCGCTAATTTCGATTTGATTGAAGGACTGGGTGAAAGTGAACGAACACGCATGGAAGCCGAAGCGCGTTTTATTCGTGGATTGTGCCATTGGTGGGTGCTGAAATTGTGGGCGCAGCCGTGGGGTTATACCGCTGACAATTCACACCTTGGAATTGTTCTGCGCACCGAGCCCAAACAGGAACCATTGCCGCGTAGCACAGTGAAAGAGAGTTATGATTTTATTGTAGACGATCTTGTCTTTGCAGAAAATAATTTGCCTGCATCCAATGACGTGTATGCAACAAGAAATGCAGCACAGGCTCTGCTCACATACGTTTCATTCCAGAAATGGGATTATTCCGGTGCATTTTTTTATGCGGATCAAGTGATCAATTCAGGTGCATTTTCACTTGAGCCATCACTCGATTCTTATCACGCCATGGACAGTGTGCTTCAATTTCAATCTAACCCCGAAACCATCTTTGGTGTTGTTTCCTATTACAGCCTGGAAGAATCAATCGTTGATGTTCGCAACGAAAACTTCCGAGATAATTACTGGCCGGCTACCGCTGGTGCACAACTTGGTCTTAGTGATGACTTCTGGAATTTTATCAACCTGAATCCTGCCGACAATCGCATCAGCGAATGGATACTGGATGAAAGCGGACAATACCAGGTGCTGCGATTTGGAAATGACGATGAGCAGACTTATTTCTTCTCAGTACCCGTTCTCCGTCTCACCCACATGAAACTCATTCGTGCCGAATCACTTGCTCAATTGACGGATCAGAAAGAAATTGCAATCGCTGATATAAATGATATTCGCGATCGGGCGTTTGGTGAAGGCATTAACAACCTTCCTACTGACGCTACTTTTGAAGAAGTGAAACAAGCCGCGCGAGATGAGTTTCGGAAAGAAACTGTTTGTGAAGGATTGTGGCAGGATCAACTGAAGCGAATGGGTGCAATGGGCGAAGACATCACTGTGCGCGATGCACCATGGAATTGCCCCGGAATGGCTATCCAATTCCCAAACAGCGAGGGCACTGGAGTGCAGTTTGTTTTTAATGAAGAGGGAGGATGCCAGCAGTAATTGTAGATTGATGATTGGTAGTTTAGAATTTACAACTGTAAAGACATGAATTTTAAAAAATGAAATACACACTAACACTTCTCGCGCTCGCCATTCTTTACGCAGGATGCAAACCTGAAATCGAAGGTGAACTTGGAGAGCCTTTCGATAAGCTGAAAGGCATCGCAGGCACATGGAAAATTTCGCAGTTCTCGCAACTCGATGTCAACAACCCGGTGAAAGAGGAACGCGACCTCAGTGAGTTCTACGTGGTGGACGGTGTAGAACCTCTAACCATCGAATTCAATCTTGCAGGAATGACTTACACCGCTATTGATGGCCCCGGCAAAAACTACTTCGGTGATGCAGGAACATGGGGACTTGATAATGTGGAATATCCTTCCTACCTCATGCTCTACTCAGCAACCGATACATTACAGTTCGACCTTGGCAGCACGGTGCGTGAGTTTGATACACAAATGAAGCTGGAACTTTCGCGCGATTGCGATGACGGTGCAGGCAACATTACCGAAACAGTCATTTACAAATTCCAATTCACACGAGCGAACTGACATGCTTTGATTAATGAAAATTGCAAATTGAAGATTGGTAATTGCTAATCAAGACTCACAAAATGAAAAAACTTCTTTCGCTTTTATTCCTCACTTCAGCTTATGCAGTGTTGAACACACAAACCATTTACGTGCAGCCCTCCCCAACTGATGCCAGCGAGGAATTGACACTCTACATTGACATGTCACAAAGTACGGATGGTTTGCAGAACAACGGCCTCAAAGCCATCCTCACAGCGCACCCCGAAGAACAAGACAGTGTTTACTTATGGTCTTGGATGCCCACTGAACCGGTGGTCGGCAATGGAAACTGGAGTGGAAGTAACGAAGCGTTGTTGTTGACTCATGAAGGCGACCTGCTCTACTCCATCACTTTCATACCAACAGAATTTTATGCTGCCGATGGCCCTGAATTTTTTGCGGAAGGCATTTCATGTCTCGCAAAACTGAAAGACGGAAATGCATTTGCTGATGATGCGGTTGGAGAAGCCAAGTCCGAAGACTTCCACGTTGACATCATTCCTAAGTTGTGTGACGATATATTCTGCATTTTCCCTGCGCTGGCAAAAAGTGATGACTTCATTTCTTTCACTTACGACAACAACCAGGAAACCATTACAGGGCTCCAGAACATGGGGCCGGAGGATTGCTACATCTACCTGAGTGCCGTGACCAACACAAACCAACCACATGCGTATGTTTCATCAGACCTTGTCACCATTACACCGGAACTTAATATGAAAGAAGTGCCAGGCATGCCGGGCTTCTTCCGCCTCACCATTGTTCCCGATGATTTTTTCGAAGGCCTCATTCCCGAAGGCGAATACATTGATCGAGTGGTCTATCGTATTTATCGACCGGGTTTCAATTACCCCGCAATTCCTCCAAGCTGGAATTACACATTCCTCAACTGCCAATAGCAAATTTTCTCATGCGGGTATTTTCACCGCCCCGATTCGCTGATGTGCAGCGATCGAAATAAATCTACCTGTTCATTTCGTGAGCTTCCTTAAAAAATTATTTAGTCCTGCGAAGAAAGAATCCCTCGATGCGGGATTGGAAAAAACACGTTCCGGTTTTTTCGCACGCCTCACCAAAGCCATTGCGGGCAAGAGCAAGGTGGACGAAGAAGTGCTGGACAATCTTGAAGAAGTCCTCATATCAAGTGATGTGGGTGTAGAGACCACATTGAAAATTATCCGCAAGATTGAAGAGCGCGTAGCGCGTGATAAATTCATGGGTACTGATGAACTCAATGCAATATTGAAAGAAGAAATCAGTACGCTTTTAAAGGCCCATGAAGGAGAAGAGGGTGAAGAGGTTTTCATTCCAAAAATTTCAACACCTTACGTTATAATGGTCGTTGGTGTGAATGGTGTTGGCAAGACCACTACCATCGGAAAACTTGCACATCAATTGAAATCGGAAGGAAAGAATGTGATGCTCGGAGCAGCTGATACTTTTCGCGCTGCTGCTGTTGAACAGTTGACCATTTGGAGTAAACGAGCAGGGGCTTCCATAGTGTCGCAGGGCATGGGTGCCGACCCGGCATCCGTAGCTTTCGATACACTACAAAGTGCAGTGGCCCAGAACACAGATGTGGTTTTGATTGACACGGCAGGGAGGCTTCACAACAAAATCGGGTTGATGAATGAACTCACAAAAATCAAACGTGTGATGGAAAAAGTGATTCCCGGTGCACCACACGAAGTTCTCCTTGTGCTGGATGGTTCCACCGGGCAAAACGCATTTGAACAGGCCAAGCAATTTACCGCAGCAACGGAAGTGAGCGCGCTTGCCATCACTAAAATAGACGGCACAGCAAAAGGCGGAGTAGTTATCGGTATCAGCGACCAGTTCCAGATTCCGGTTAAGTACATTGGTGTTGGTGAAAAGATTGGAGACTTGCAGGTGTTCAATCGTTTCGAGTTTGTGACTTCGTTGTTCAAGTCATGAAATGAAAAAGGCCGCCACTTGTTGTGCAACGACCCTTTTTGGTTCTTCTGAAGGATTTTTCAGCAACTATTGACCGAATTCCAACACTGTCTTTTCGATAATGGAAGTGCATTCCATCAACTGTTCTTCCGTCATCACCAGCGGTGGTGCAAAACGAATGATGTTGCCATGAGTGGGCTTTGCAAGCAATCCGTTTTCTGCAAGTTTAAGACAAAGGTTCCATGCAGTTTTACTTTCCGGAGTATCGTTGATTACGATGGCATTGAGCAATCCTTTTCCGCGAACGAGAGTGATGAGTTTGGTTTTCGAAATCAATTCATTCATCGCTTTGCGAAAGATTATTCCAAGTCGCTCTGCATTCTCCGCAAGAGCTTCTTCCTGAACAACTTCAAGTGATGCGATGGCCACTTTAGCTGCCAATGGATTTCCACCGAACGTACTTCCGTGTTCGCCCGGCTTTATGCACATCATGATTTCATCGCTGCATAACACGGCCGAAACCGGATAAACACCACCGCTCAGAGCTTTGCCTAAAATCAAAATATCAGGATGTACATTTTCATGATCACACGCGAGCATTTTTCCGGTGCGTGCAATTCCGGTTTGGATTTCATCAGCTATGAAAAGAACGTTTTTTGACTTGCACAATTCAAATGCTCCGCTGAGATAACCATCGGATGGAACAATCACACCAGCCTCGCCTTGTATTGGTTCAACAAGAAATCCAGCAACATCTGCATCTTCCAGTGCAAGTCGAAGCGAATTCAGATTATTGAAAGGAATTTTCACAAAGCCTGGAGTATAAGGACCATAATGTCCAACAGAATCGGGATCGGTAGAAAACGAAATGATGGTAGTGGTGCGACCGTGGAAGTTTTGTTCGCATACAATGATTTTCGCATTGCCATCTGCAATTTTCTTTTTCTCGTACGCCCATTTGCGACAAAGTTTGATGGCCGTCTCTACGCCTTCAGCACCGCTGTTCATCGGCAGCACCTTATCGTAACCGAATAATCGTGTAATGAATCTTTCATATTCACCCAAAGCACTGTTGTAAAAAGCGCGTGATGTGAGCGTGAGTTTTTGGGCCTGTTTCATGAGCGCCTTCACAATTTTTGGATGACAATGACCTTGGTTCACTGCCGAATAAGAAGAAAGAAAATCATAATAACGTTTGCCCTCAATGTCCCAAACGAACACGCCCTCTCCCCTATCCAACACAACCGGAATAGGATGGTAATTATGTGCACCGAAGCGATCTTCGAGCTTCATGGCATCGGCTGAGGTGAAAAACTGTGGCATTGTAGCGGTCATGGAAAAATGAATTTTTTGTTAGAGCTGCAAAGCTAGACAATCAAGCCTTTACAGCAAGCCATTGAGTCGAATGAGTACACACCAACGGCAGGATTATGATCGCATCGTTCCACCTTTTCAAAGTGCTTTCCCAGCTTTTGAATCAGCCGTTCCAATGCTGAATTACCAATGGCAACCCGAGCATGAATTTTTTCCAGTTTCAATTATTCAAAACCAAATTGAAGAGTTCACGCTGCCGCTTCTTTAGCATATCGCTTTCCACGTTGCGGTTTCAGAACACGAAAGCCGAGGTCAATGATTCCAAGTTCTTCAAATTGATTTTCAGGCCTCACCGACCTACAGGCTCGCCTGATGATTTAAGCTCCATAAGCCAACGGCCATAACCGAATCGGGTGAAATGGTCATACTCTTGGATGAAACGTTGAGCAGATTGAACGGAATCAAAAGCAGCATCTCCGGTGAAGCGTGTCACTTCCCGGATCGATGTTTAGCTGGAACAGAAACTTAGCATCATTGGTGTTCCATTCGCGAAGAACCAATCGGTCAGTTTCAATTTTTATCATTTTGGTGATGACTGAAGTGCAAATGAAACAAACGTGTCGCTTTACCTGCCATGGGAACAGTTTAGTTTTGCCGCCACAAAAAAAAATAGATCAACAGAAATATGGCAACCAACAGAACATTCACCATGATTAAACCCGATGCCACAGGCTCGGGGCATACCGGAAAAATTCTTGACAAAATCATCCAGGACGGATTCGCAATTCGTGCATTGAAATGGACCCGGCTGACGAGAGCGGAGGCTGAACAGTTTTATGCAATTCATAAAGAACGTTCCTTCTTTGGTGAGCTCGTGGACTACATGACAAGTGGCCCCATCGTGGCAGCAATTCTTAAAAAAGAAAATGCAGTGGAATCCTTCCGCAACCTGATTGGTGCTACCGACCCGCAGAAAGCTGCGGAAGGAACCATACGCAGGATGTTTGCAACAAGCATTGCAGCCAATGCAGTTCATGGAAGCGATAGTGACGACAACGCAGTAATTGAAGGAGCATTCTTTTTCTCAACAAGAGAACATGCGCAATAATCAAATTTTTTATTGAAGTTGAAAATTGAATAATTCCAGTATTCAATTTTCAATCTGAAACTCTCAATCTTCAATTGTTTACTCATGTCTAAAATCAAAGTAGCCAACCCAATAGTAGAAATGGACGGGGACGAAATGACCCGCATCATTTGGGCCTTTATTAAGGACAAACTCATACATCCTTATCTCGAACTTGATATAAAGTATTTCGATTTAGGAATGGAAAATCGCGACAAGACTGACGATAAAGTAACCGTAGAAGCAGCCGAGGCAACACTCAAATACAACGTTGCTGTGAAGTGCGCAACCATTACTCCCGATGAAGACCGCGTGAAAGAATTTGGGCTGAAGAAAATGTGGAAGAGTCCCAATGGAACTATCCGCAACATTATCGGTGGAACTGTTTTTCGTGAACCCATCGTTTGTAAAAACATTCCTCGCCTTGTACCCGGTTGGACAAAACCAATCAACATAGGTCGTCATGCGTTTGGTGACCAATACCGTGCAACGGACACAACTATAAAAGGAAAAGGAAAACTCACCATGACTTTCACTCCAAGTGGTGACGGTGAAACCAAAACATGGGAAGTGTACAACTTCGAAGGTGATGGCGTGGCCTTGAGCATGTACAACACCGATGAAAGCATCTACGGTTTTGCTCGTTCATGTTTCAACCAGGCATTGATGCGCAACTGGAACCTCTACTTCTCATCGAAGAACACAATCCTGAAAGCTTATGATGGAAGATTCAAAGACATTTTTGAAGAAGTGCACGAGAAGGAATACAAGGAAAAATTTGAAACTGCGGGCATCAGCTACGAACATCGTTTGATTGATGACATGGTTGCATTTTCCCTTAAGAGCGAAGGAGGGTTTGTGTGGGCCTGCAAGAATTACGATGGCGATGTACAGAGCGATATCGTTGCTCAAGGGTTCGGTTCGCTCGGTCTTATGACATCCGCATTGGTTACACCAGATGGAAAAACCATGGAAGCTGAAGCTGCACACGGAACAGTGACACGACACTACCGTCAACATCAGCAAGGAAAGAAAACGTCTACCAATCCTATTGCTTCCATTTATGCTTGGACACAAGGTCTTGCCTTTCGAGGAAAACTGGATGGCAATGATGAACTGATTCGTTTTGCAAAAACACTGGAATCTACTTGTGTTGAATTGGTGGAAAGCGGCAAGATGACCAAAGACCTCGCGGTGTGCATTCACGGAGACAACACCAATGAATCGCATTACCTCACCACCGAGGATTTTCTAGATGCTATTGATGATGAGTTGAAGTTTCGGATGAGTATCTGACTCCAACCTCCGGAGCCTCTTTTCCTTTGAATTCATTGTATCCACGACAGAATAGATTCTAAATTGCATCAGTTTAGTTGAACCGCATCAACCTCTTATCAAACAGAAAGGACTCCGGACCGAGCAATTTTATTTTTTGAAACTCCGGGTGATTGGTATTAATGAGAAAATTGAATTCCCCATGCACGACACTGCTGGGAACTTTCAACACACAGGATCTTTGTTGATGCGCCCATTCTTCCCCAAATCTACGGCAAGATTCATCGCCCACTCTGTACCATGCTTTGGCCAGGTCACTCATTTTCACTTCTTCCAAACTCACATTTGCTGGTAAGGAAAGAAGAACGGTACAATAATTCTGAAGCAAAGCCTCTCCCGATTTGTGAACAAGAATCTCCAGGCAAGCCAGCGACCTGCACCACGAAGTGTAAAGAACACTGTGTTTGTCAGAATTCCAACGGTTGTTCATCAAAGGAGGAATCAACCTATTGCGATATTGTTCTCTTACTATGTGGTAAACGACCATGTGGCTTAAGACAATTGACCCCAATCAATGCGCACAAGTTCTTCAATAAGTAAATCCACACCACTGCTTGTTTTCATTATTTCCATAGGTGCAATTCCATTGAAACCATAAGCTGGTTTTTGAAGCCATCGGCCAAAAGACTCGTAACTACCGAAAGATTCAAATCCTTTCTCGTAGAGTTTTTTCCATTTCAGAACTAGTTCACTGTCATTTGGGTTGAGGCGTTTGTGGTCTTGCTTATAACGCTCCAGTGTTTTCGTTGAAAAATCAAGAGCGGTGGCAAAAAACTCTGAACGAAAGGGGCCAGCCTCCACCAGTTTCTCTACTTCTGATATGCCAACTCCTTTATTGGTTTGCGAAAAAAAATTCTCCCATTTATTCATCGTATCTATGTTATTTATTGGATTGGTTTGATAGGGTGTAACCGGATCTTCCACTTTCCCTGTAACTTGTTGTACTTGTGTATATGGTGTTCTTCGGGTTTTGTTTTTGATGCCTGACGCTTTCTTCATCGGTGGAATTTTGTCCAAATATACGAGACTTCTGTCTATTGACTTCAATTATTCATATTTTTTCAACTTTCCTGTTGGTTTCCTAATGTCCGATTGCTCTTAGCCTTCTGAATTTCTAAGAGTGGTCCCTGCCGAAAAAATTTCAATGAAATTTTCATTCTGCCTTACTCCAGCGACATGGGGTGAAAAAACATGCAACAAACAGTGACCCCTCTTTGCATGCTGTAAAGTGCAGCATGTAATGGTCTAATGAAAAACATTATGATATTCGGCTTTACTTTGGAATGATGAAATCGCGCACTTTCACGATGGTTACGTCTTTCTATATTTGCCGCCCTGAAAAAAAATTCAGTCTCAACCAAATTATTTGATTCATGCGGAATAAAGGAATACTGTGGTTTTTCGTGGTTCTACTTGCCATCACAACGCTCTATTGTTTTTCATTAGGGCTGGTAGCGAACCGTTTCGAAAAAAGTGCAGGAGCAACAGCTCAGCTACAAGTGGATTCATTGGCGACCATTTACGGATGGAACCCAGCTCAGCAGGATTCAGCCAAAGACGTGCTGACAAAACGTATTCTGCGCGACAGTGCAGATGCAAAGGTTTACCCCATCCTTGGCAACACTTACAAGTCTGTAAAAAAAGATCAACTCAACCTGGGTCTTGATCTTAAAGGCGGGATGAGTGTTACCCTCGAAGTATCTATTGCAGACCTGTTCATGGGTATGAGTGATTATACTGACGACAAGAATTTTACAAATGCCATCAAGGAAGCTCGGGAAATGCAGAAGAGGTCGAGCGGCAGTTACGTGAATCTGTTCGAACAGGCCTGGAAAAATCAGAATGCAGGTTTCCCGCTTTGGCGGATATTCAGCCTGAGCAAGAGCAGTGGGCTTTTCCCAATGAACGCTACTGATAAGGAAGTGTTTGATGTTCTCGCGGTTGAGGCAGACAATGCCATAAGCAATACCGAAAACGTTATTAAGAAAAGAGTGGACAATTTGGGTGTGTCCCAAGCCAACGTGGCCAAACAGACCCTCACCGGAAGAATTATTGTTGACCTTCCTGGCGTGGATGACCGCGAATACATACGTGGAAAACTAAAAAGCACTGCTAACCTTGAATTCTGGGAAACCTACAAGAGTTCGGAACTGGTTCAACTGTGGCAAGGCGTGAACGACACAATAGCAAAAACATTCTACCCGGAATTGTTCGTGGTTGATACCACTTCTAAGGATACAACTTCCACTGCGCTCTTATCCGACAGCACCAGTGTTGCCAAAAAAGATTCTACCCAGCTCGCAAAATCCGATGTGGATACTACATCTGCTGTTGACACCTCTTCCACATCCCCAACGGATGCACCCAATGAAGAACTGAGCGAAGAAGAGAAAAAGAAACTTCCCCTTATCAACAAGTTGTCTCCTATGCTCAACATGGATCGCATGTCAGGAGTTGACCAATGCCTCGTGGCAACAGCCAAAGTGAGTGACACGTCCGATGTGAACCGCATGTTAGCCATGCCTCAGGCCAAAGCCAAATTTCCCAAAGACCTTCGCTTGTTGTGGGGAGCAAAACCACAAGGCGGACGTGCATCACTTTACGCAATCAAAGATCCGTCATTGAAAGGTATTGCACCATTGGATGGCAAATCGATTGAAAGCGCTGAGAGCAATGTACAGGACGGGCAGGCAGTTGTAAATATGACCATGGATTCTGAGACTGGAACTCCAATTTGGCGAAGTATGACGGAGAAAGCATCAGCCGACAACAAACGTCCTATTGCCGTGGTTATGGATGGATTGGTGTACAGCGCACCCAACGTTTCTGAACCAATTACTGACGGTGAATCGCGCATCACCTTCGGCCAAGGCCCCATTCGGGAACAGCTGGATGAAGCCACTGACCTAAGCAATCTTTTAAAGGCCGGTTCCATTCCTGCTCGCATAACCATTATTGATGAAGTAACCGTTGGACCAACTCTTGGCGAAGCCAACATCAAGGCAGGTATATGGTCATTTGTTATCGCATTTGTGGTGATTCTTGCATACATGATTTTCTATTACGCATGGGCAGGACTTGCAGCCAATGTGGCGCTCATCACCAACTTGTTTTTCATGATGGGAGCACTCATAGCGGTGCACGGTTCGCTCACGCTGCCGGGTATTGCCGGTATCGTTCTCACCATGGGTATGGCAGTGGATGCTAACGTACTTATCTATGAGCGTGTGAAAGAAGAATTGCGCCTGGGCAAAGGCATACAGGCCGCCATGCGCGATGGTTTCATAAAAGCAATCTCCGCCATCATTGATGGAAACGTAACCACACTCCTCACTGGTATCGTCTTGTTCATCGTGGGTACAGGCCCCATCAAGGGATTCGCCACCACACTCATCATTGGTATCTTCACCACACTCTTCACGGCCATTGTGGTAGCGCGTTTGATTCTTTATCGCAGGCTTGAAAGCAAGCGCCCCATCACCTTCTCCAGTAAGATTACCAAGAACTGGTTCACCAATGTGAACTTCGATTTTGTAGGCAAGCGAAAAATGTTCTACATGGTGTCATTGGTCATCGTAGGTGCCGGAATTATTTCCATGTTCGTGCGCCAGCCAGCCTTTAACTGGGGTGTTGACTTTGTGGGTGGAACTTCTTTCAAGGTAGCATTCGACCAGCCGGTTGAAGTTGATGTTCTTCGCGGTGCATTTGCCGAGGTGCTGGTGGAAAACGGCCAGGCTTCGTCCAATACAGTTCAGAGCATTGACAACACCGGAAAGGATTATAAAATCATCACCAACTACATGGTGAGCAGCGAAGTTGCTGATGCTGACTCACTGGTTCAGGCCAAGGCCAATGAGGCCATTGCCAAAGCAGGCGTACCCTACAAAATAAACGAAACCTATAGAGTGGACCCCACCATGACGGATGATTTCCGGAGGGAAGCATTGTGGGCAACCATCGTGGGATTGCTGCTGGTAGGTATCTACATATTTATTCGATTCCGCATGTGGGACTATGCGGTGGGCGCCATTGCGGCCCTTGCGCACGATGCACTGGTCGTGGTCGCAGCCTTCACCCTGCTCAACGGAATTGTACCCTTTTCTCTCGAAGTAAACCAGGCATTTGTTGGTGCTATTCTTACCGTAATCGGTTTCTCCATCAATGACACTGTGGTAATCTTCGACCGAATCCGCGAGTACATGCGCAACCGAAAAAATGCCGAACCGAAAGCCATTATCAATGATGCCTTAAACAGCACATTGGGGCGTTCCATTAACACTTCAATGACAGTGTTACTCACGCTTCTTGTAATGTTCATTTTTGGAAGCGATGACATCCGCGGGTTCACTTTTGCAATGATTATAGGGGTGATAAGTGGAAGTTACTCAACGCTGTTCATTGCATCGCCAATCGTTGTGGACATCCGCAACTGGCAGGCGCGCAGGAAAGCAAAACAAATTGTGGAAGAAAAAAATGTGGCCACTGCCACGGTTTAGTCGCAACTAATCCATCAAGCAAAATAATCATCGCCATGCACCTTCGCATGGCGATTTTTTTTAGGGAAAATTTCTGATAGATGAACCTCCGCAGATTCAATTGCCATCGTGCGAATTCACAACCTCGATAAAATTTTCTTTTCCAATTCCTCATTTCTTACAATGGGAATATTGATATCTTCAGGGTTGTACAACGCATTCCGCAGAATATGGTCAATGAGTGCCGATTGTTTTTCGTAACGCTTGCAGGAATTACAAATCGATTTGTGCCATCGAAGTTGTGTGCGTTCAAGCCACCTCAATTCAAACAAAGACTGTTTGTCCAACAGTTCAGTGGCTTTCTTACAGGAAAGTACTACGGCATGTACTAGATATTTTTTCATGTCACTATTTCGAAAACCACTTGGTTTCCAGGCATTTTCTCAATTGCAGTTTTGCCCGATGAATTATCTGCCAGAAATTGGACGGAGTGATTTGTAATTCCTGACAAATCACTTCACCGCTTTTTTCTTCTGTGTACTTTAGATGCAAGGCAGAATTCCAAACTGAGGGAAGATTGGCCATGCAGAGCTGAAATGTTCGCACAAAATTTTCATCATCCAACAAGTGCTTTCTTTCATCCCATTCGCTGGGGTAAGGGGCATCTGCCCACTCGCCATATTTGTTGAACAGTGTATCGAACAATTCAATCCTCCTCTTTTCACCGTGCTCCTTATGTTTCAATGTTGGGTTTTTGAGCATGTTGCGGTGATAGTCGGTAATCTTGTTATTTAGTATCGCAAAAAGCCACGTTTTTGGATGGCTGCGGTTTTCAAATTTATCGTACGATTGAATAACGGCAAGAAAAGTTTCTTGCACAATATCCTCGGCCGTTTCGCGACTCGATGTTTTGTGAAGTGCCCAGGAAAACATACTGTCAGCGTATAGTTGGACCCAATCACGAACCACATCAGTTTTAACGCCAAGCCCTGTTTGCTGCATGAAGCGAAGTTATAGTTGTGAATTAACGTGAGGTTCAAAAATTCTGCACGAAAAGAAATCTGCCCCAATGTTGTCAGGATTAGAAATCAGTTGCGACTACTTTAGCGAAACATTACAATTATAAATCAAAAAATGAAAAATCTATTACTCGCATTCATGTTGTTAGCAACCACAATTCTTAACGCCCAACTAACTGATGGCAGCATAGCACCTGACTTTACGCTTCAGGATATTGATGGCAACACGCACCAACTTTACAATTACCTGAATGAAGGCAAAATTGTCTTCATAGATTTCTGGGCAGCTCATTGTCCCTCTTGCTGGAGCTACCACCTTCAGGAGCATATCGAAAACCTGTTTCTGCAACATGGAATCTCCGGTTCTGAATCGCAGGATGTGATAGTACTTGGTATTGAGGTGGACGCTGGCAATGGATTAAACGAACTTCAAGGCGTAAGCGGAAACACACAAGGCAATTGGCTGGCTGGAATTTCTTACCCGGTGTTCAATCCCGAGGGTGCAGAACGAACCGTATTGCTAAACAACTGGGAGGTGAATTATTATCCGCTGGTTTATTGCATCTGCCCTGACGGTAGCGTAACAGTAACCGGAACACAAACCAAAGAAGTGCTTTATGAGGAAGTGATATTGTGCAACGCTTCAGTAAATGTTGAATCAGAGGTTCATGTGCAGGATATCATTTTCAACTTCTCTCCGCAAACTTCAACACTACAGTTAAACGAATCTTCGCAAGGAACACATGTGGAAGTTCATGACCTCACCGGACAGTTAATAACTGAAGGAACCACTTCGGGAGGAAAATTTTCCCTCAGTCTTTCAGGAATTTCAAGCGGAATTTATTTCTGCCGATTCACCGATGCAGGCGGAAAATCATTTACGGGAAAGTTCTTTAAGGAGTAGAGCACTACTCCGAGGATTGCTATAGCCGCTCTGTAACGCTGTAGTATTGGGATGGGACTTAATTCATCCCAAAACAAAATCCTTGTGACTAAATCGCGACTTGAAGCATTCAGTGACGGTGTGCTGGCCATCATCATCACCATAATGGTATTGGAAATAAAGATGCCGCATGGCAGCGGACTTCATGACCTCATTCCTCTTTTTCCTGTGCTTGCCAGCTATGTGCTTAGTTTCGTTTTAGTGGGAATCTACTGGGGAAATCATCATCATTTGTTGCACACGGTGCGTCATGTGAACAGTGCCATTATCTGGTCCAACATGCACTTGCTCTTCTGGCTTTCCCTCGTTCCCATTAATACAGGTTGGATGGGTGAGAATTTTTTATCGCAATGGCCTATCGTAATCTATGCAGTGAATCTATTGATGTGCGGTTTTGCATATTCCTTCCTGCAACAAGCGGTGATGAAACAACATGCCAAAGGCACACCACTTACTGAAGCCTTGAAGAAGCAGGAAAAAAATGGTTATGCATCGCTCGGTATTTATCTCATTGCCATTGCTGTGGCTTTTTCTACCCACTGGTATCCTTCGTTTTGTTGTTGTGGTTGAGGTAATGTGGGTGATTCCCGATAGAAGGATTGAAAAAGCGCTGAAAAAGAGCTTAGCGGTACTCAAACCTAGGTTTCAAAATCCTATAAGATTGCGATTCCCCATTTTTAGCCCCGCAACAAAACTGCTTTCACTTTATGCCTTCTGTCTTTCGCACCCTGTTGAAGTCTTCTATTGCATTGTTGTTCATGACTTTTGTGATGAAAGCAGACGCACAAATCGAAGTGGGTGAACCTCAACCATACGGCAAACAATCTCCAGTGTATTTGTGGCGGCCATTTGAGACAGACTCAATACAAAAACTTAGATCATCTTCCATACTGACATCATACAGTGCAAACGAGCGCGAGTGGCCGTGGCAATTTGTGGGGCCTGCCGTTCAGCCGCAGGAATTGAATCCAGGTGGCAGAGCCATTCCGACTTATGCAATAGGGCGCGGTAACGGTACCGGGCGCATGAATTTTTTTCTAGTACATCCGAAAAAAAGGAATTGGGTGTGGGCCTGCTCACCCACTGGTGGACTTTGGTACTCGCGCAATGAAGGAGAATTTTGGTTAGAGGGAGGAACGGACAGGCTGCCCATTTCCGGTGCATCATCTGTCACCATCAATACGAAAAAGAAAAAACAGTGGGTATTGGCCACAGGCGATGGTGATGATGTGTTTATGTACACCAACGGAGTGTGGCGCACCAAAGATGAGGGCCGAAACTGGGAAAACATCAACGGTAAAATTCATGGTGCCACACTTCCGTTTGGCGATAATAACTATTCCTACATAGGCAAGGTGGCAGCTTCCCCCGATGATTTCAATTTTATAGTGGTGGCGTCAAGTCTTGGTTTGTTCGCGACAGAAAACGGACGAGCACCGGCAGATAAAATCAAATGGGTAAAAATTTCGGATGGATATTTTTATGATATTGAATTTGTACCCGGCAATAAAAAATTCTTCGGACAAAGGGAAAATTTTAAAGTATTTGCCTCCGGTAGCAAATTCATGATGAGCGAAAACAGTGGGGCATTGTGGAGCACTCTTCCGCTTCCCGAATATGAAGAAAAAGACCGCTACAAATTTCTTAGGCTCAGCATCGAGCTATCGACCGATGATCCCAATTATGTTTTCGCAGGGGTGACATGCAGCGAAGGCATCACACAAAGCCCTGCCGGGGAAGGCACTTTCCAGAAATTCAACCTCACTACAAACAAGTGGGAATTTGTCCGTTCACTTAAGAAGGACATGAACAACCTTATCACTACCCGTGCGCGTGCCATTACAGTTTCGCCTATTGATGCGGACCACGTGCTTACCACCAACGTGCAGCCGGTTTATTATAGTCATGATGGTGGCCAAACTTTTTTGAAATCGGACAAAGGACAGATGCACGATGATGTACACCACTTCGAATTTTCACCAGACGGAAAAACAGTGTGGGCTGCGCATGATGGTGGTGTGAGCCTCAGCTACGATGGTGGATTGCATTGGCTAAACCGCGACAATGGAATAGGTGCGGCCAATGTGTTTGGTCTTTCCGTGGCACAAACGGAAGAACCCCAGGTGCTCTATGGCGGATACGATGTGGGCGGGAATCTCTTGAAAGACAACAAGTGGTACCATGTGAGTTGGGGCGATGGTTTCGAAACCATTATCCACCCGGAGAATCCGGACATCATGTTCGCCACCAAACAAAACGGAAGCCTTGATAAGAGTGTAAATGGAAAAGATTTTGAATCTGCAGCAAGTCCATCAGGAACAAAAACGGAGTGGCATACATGGATAAAAATGCACCCCACCAAGTACAATACAATTTACTGTGCCGGCTCAAGTCTTGTGCGTTCAACCGATCTGGGCGTCAACTGGGAAATAATTTTCGAAGTGAAAAAATTCGGGGAGAACCTCAAAAATGTTTATCGTTTCTATCATTGCTATGAACATCCCGGTGTGATGTACCTCTATGTGTTGACGGATGATAGCCTACAGCCGGAAATATGGCGAACCTTCAACGTGAATGAGATCAAACCAGAACTCATCATCTGGGAAAAAGTGGCGGACATTCCTCAACGCGGATGGATTTCCGGCATAATTGCCGACCCAGATTCACCATGGCATTTCTGGCTCTTGTTTGCCACATCCGATTTTTCCGGCAAGTTGTGGTATTTTGATGGATTCACTTACAAGGATGAAACAACCAACCTGGGCAGTGCACTGGTGGGAAGTGCAATTTTGCAGCGGGGAAGTGAACGCAGGATTTATCTGGGAAGCAACAGCGGTGTGTTTACGCGCAAGGCGGGCGAAACTTCATGGACCCTTCTCGATGGATTGCCTGGAACTTTTATCAATAGTCTTGACATCAATTACAAAACAAGAGAAATTTTTGTAGGGACATTTGGACGGGGAGTTTGGAAAGGTCCGTTGTATGAGAATTGAAACCTCGAACTCATAATTTTTTTCCATGATCAATCAAACTCAGTGAACCGCGAAATAAAATCATCGCGCTTCTTTTTGTTGGCCATGAGCGCCCACATGAATTTTACATTATTCTCTTCGAACTTTTTCTTGTCATCCTTTACATCAGTGAGAATTTTCACCAACTCCTGGTCGCTGGTGCTCACGCTCATTACACCTATTTTGTATTCGAAGTAATACCAGTTGGCAGGGTCCAGTTCCAGATAGATGCGCAACACATCGGCTGAGCGTTTTCTTTCAATCTCAATTTTTCCTTTTACGTAGCGAAACAATTGTTTCTTGTCCATATTCGCAATTCCAATTGGCCCCTGGCTCTGCCATGTTTCTTCAACGGCATTCCAGAAAAATTTTACATCGGCCAGGTAAAAAGTTTTCTGTAGTTCTTCCGGCACTTTTTTCAATTGTCCGCCCAGGTTCAGTTCTGAAATCAGCTTGTCCGATTTTTCAGTACCCATCACTTCTATCAATCCTTTTTCATATTGTGTTTTGGTGATGTCAATGGGTTGGAGATTGGGCCACAATTCTATTTGTTCGTAGATGCGTTTTACAGCACCTTCATCAAACGGGAAGTTGATCAGGCATGTGCCCTGTGCGGTTACATCGCTGTTGGCAGGATTGTATTTTACTGTTCCCACCGGCTGAAATTTTATCAGCCCAATGTCTACATTGAAATTGATCTGGCCATCGCCATTCAACTCGCAACCATCGGCATGGAGACTCACAAGATTTCCTGCAAGTTTTGGTTGTTTGATTTTTTCTTTTGACCCGATAAAATATTTGCGTGCGGTTTTGTCCCAGTAAAGGAACCCGAAGGCTTCAATCAACGCCTTATCCTGTGGGTCAGGTTTTGGCGATAAGAAGGCGGGATAAACGTCCATAGGTGAATCTTCGGTCATCATTACACCTGCTCCGACCTTGAGGCTTTCAGTGCTGCGCATGGCGGTGTCCACGGGTATGTAAATTTCTTCTGGACTGATGGGCGCGCGGAATTCGAAGAAGTGGCGTTCCAGCATGGGGCAATTGTGGAGTATGCGCACACCTCCATCAAACGTCAAAGGCTTTTGGTTCGCGGTCATTTCAAAATCACCAAAAAATTCGAATGCAGGCGAGAGGAAAAATCCATCTTCCTCTTTAATTTTTCCGAAGCCGATGGTCTGCAATGTGGTGTCCACTTTCAACTCATCGAAGTGGATTATTTGCTCCTTCTTGTTTTCATCAATAAACGCATAGTCACCCTTTCCGGTATATTTCTTCCGGCCGAAAATCTGGAGATTCGCATTGAAGATTTTATGGTATTGTGTAACGTAGTTGCTCAGCACCTGCGCCTGCTGAAGCGGTCGCATTTCAGCATACTTCTCCACATAAACCCTTCCGCTATCGGGCGTAATTTTAGAATCGGCCACTGCTATGTATTTGACTTTATCGCAGGTGAGCAACGATTTTTTCAAATCGTATTTCGCTTTGGATGAAAGAAAGTTGAGTGAGTCCTGACCAGCGGCTACAGAAAAGAAGTTTGAATTTGTCTGGTCTTCGCTGGTATCAATAACGAAGTCATCTTTCGCTTGCCTTGTTGAGGTGAGATCCATCTCAGCCTTATCCATGTACCATGTAAACTGGTCCATAAAACAGATGTATTGGTTTTGCGGAAGTTCAATTTTTGTTTCTCCACTGTTGGATTTAAACTCGCCTTTTCGCAAATCGAAATCCACATTTGAGTTTACATTATTGGTTTTGAATGCCAGTGTTCCACCTTCCAATGCAGCAAGCTGGAAGGCGCTGGTATCAGCCAAAATTTTTCTTCGTTTGTAGTTGAAAGCAAGCGATGAAAGTGTGGCCCCGTTAAATTCCATTTCGCCTTTTCCTTTCATTCCTTTTGGTGCAAGCGAAAGTGTTCCGGCAAGTGTGGCTTCTTTCTCAAAGAAATCAATGGGTGTGTCAATACTGGTTGCATCAAGGCGATCTTGATAAGGGAAATACGCCAGGTCCACCGTGTCGCACACGGCAGTGGGCACTTCGGCTTTGCCGCTTTGTTCCCGATTGATAAATGATTTTGTTTTGCCCCGTGTGCTGTCAGGGAAAAAAATAAATTCATCGGAGGATGAATGGCTGGTGAGGTACTCCAATTCGCCACCTCCTTTCAAACCAGAAAAGTCGAGTTGAAGATCGGCCGTAATTCTCGACTTGCCACCATAGGCTGGCAAACCTGCATCACCGGTGGCGCGTTTGAAACCGAGTGAATAATCCTCCATGAGCACCAGCGGCTCTTCGATGTCTGGAAAAATTCCGCCACTTACAAGCGTTCCGTTGAATTTTAAATCTTTCTTGGAGAAATTGTCAAGTGAGTCAATAGTGAAGGGAAGTACCTGGTAGTAAAATTTGTCCTTCTTGTAAACGCCTTTTTGTATTCGAGGATCTTCCCAATACACGTAGCTCAGCTTCGTGCAACTGAAAATGGGATATTGCGGATAGGTTTTAGAATGATAGCCTCCTTTGTTGGTAGGTGCATCAATCTTGATGTTGCCGGCAATGTCGCGCAGCACACTTTTCACTCTTCGTTTTTCAAATGAGCCATCCTCCATTCTGCTGGTTTCATCTTCCACATAAATGCGGCAAGAATCCACCTGTAATAAATCCAACCTGAAGTCAGGAAAATTGAAATAGTATTCTTTGCCGAGGAACTCGAAGTTACCCGCAAACACTCTTCCACCAAATTTGAAGTCGCGGTTTTTTTTCAGAATCACTTCACCTCGTTCAGGGTAGCAGGTCACCTTTTGCGAGTCGCTCACATTAAATCGCTCCACTCCTTTCACCAGCAGATCATAATTGAGCAAGCTTAGTTGTGCGTTGTTTCCTTGTTGTACCTCAGAGTTGAATTGCAGTACATCGTAATCGCGTTTGCCACTGTTGTTTTCCAGATAGGCACTGGCCTTGTCCAGCATGGTTATCCAGTGTGTGTTGATGTCGTAACGGATAAAGCCTTTGTTGTTGAGATCAATCAACATGGGGTGCCATTGCTGCTCGCTGTGGTTGAGGAAGTAGGCCAGATCGGAAGCAGAGAACTCGTTGCTTCCTGTCTTTTTCATGAAGGATTTTATCTGGTAAAGCGGGTGGTCGAAGTCCAGCCCCATCATGGCATCGAATCTTTTTTTCTTGAAGTATTCGTTGCTTTCGAATGCGGCATAGTGTTGAGTGCTGCCGAGGATAGAACCCATTTCAATAAGCGGGTCGTCAATGTTCCAGTACAATGCTTCGAAGTACATATCAATATGGTGATATGAATTTTGGAACGGGGCTTTCGAAATTCCTTCTTCAAGCCGAAGAAGAATAAGTTGCCTCGTTTCCTTTTCGAACTTCAGGTTGAGGTCAGGATGAAAGATGGAATCTTTATCCACATAAAATGTAATAGTGGAATGGGATGATGTAATACGTTTTGGTTCAATAGAAAACTCGAGGCTTCGGGCGCGCATAAAAGGTTTTCCTTCGCGGAAGATGGTGATTATAGCGGGGGCTTCCAGTGTGCCACTTCCTGCTAGGCGGTTACCTGCCATGGTAAATCCTCCATCGTAATCTACTGATGGAACAATGTTTTTGATCTGCAATCTTTTGTAATAGGAATCGAAGCGCGGGTAAGTGGCATTGTCTTCTGTTTTGCCTGCAAGAATTTTATCGGTGAGTTTTCCTATAAGCGGTGTGTCGAAAAATTCGTTGTAGAATACCACTGAATCCATATCGTAAGTAGAAGCCCTCAACCGGATTTTGTAATCCTTCACTTCGGCAAACGTTTTTTCCGGATCGAAGCCCGCTCGCACCCATGTCACTTTTCCTCCTGTCCCAGTCCACCTGTCTTCACCCGGATAGTAAACTCCGCTTGTTTTGTGGATGATGGAACTGTCGCCTTTGGTGTAGCACTTGAGGTCAAGGGCTGGAAATACTACACGCAGGGTGGTATCAAATTCAAACGAGAACCCGGGACTAGTGCTTTTCCATGATATGCCTTCGGTTTCGTAAAATGTTTTATCGCGATAGAGCAGTGCGGTGGTTTCAAGAAGATCGGGGAAGTATTTTTTTTGCTTCTTGTCGTTCATCATCCTGAGCAGGATTTCATTCCATTTCAAAAGATCGAGTTCCGTTTTTCCGGCTGTAGGAAATGCAATGAGGATGCTTAGGAGGTTATGGAAATCGGGATAAGTCTTGGCTTTGTTCTTCAGCAACTGGTCAGCCGTTTCGTAAATCATTTCCTGTTGCTGGAGGTTGTAAACTTGTTGATCAATCCAGACAGGGGCAAACTGCTGCTCGACAAATTCTTTTCCCATTCCCTTTTTGCTGTCGTTGAAAAGTTCGATCAACTGGTCGAGAAAAATTTCCGGCTCGTGTGTAAATTTTTCGATGCGTTGTGCATCTACCCGGATAGAGAATGCAAAAAGGGAAACGGCAATAACAATAAGTCGTACTGTCATGAATGATTTTAGATTACTACTTTGAACTTGCAACTTTCAACTTAATTGTGCGAAGTTCAATTTTTCGTTGACTATCTACTGTCGTGCCGCGGTTAAAGTTTCCGAAAAGTTGTGCACAGGGTTTCAAAAAAAAACCCTTCGCTCCAGCATTTGGACGAAGGGCTCTCAATCCCACTGGACACCCCTAACGGGTATGAACCCCTGAGGGGTGTCCAGTACTCAGAAGGAATTTCCGTTATTGTTTCACCACTCTCAATTCAATTTGTGTATCATTAAGGCCGGTGATGCGCAAAGTGTAGTGTCCAGCCACCAACCCTGAAAGGTTGATAGCGGGATGGCTCATGGGAGGAGAAGTATCTTCCATCACCATCTTTCCAGTGAAGTCAATCACCTCAATTTTTTTCAATCCGAATGTTGCAAAGTCTCCACTCAGCCTTACCTCATCCTCTGTAGGGTTAGGATAAAGTTGAATGCCGAATTTGTTTTCCATTTCAGAAACTGCCACGTTTACTTCTGCTTCGCCAACACATATGCAGCCGTTGGCATCAGTAAGGGTGAAAGCATAAGTGCCCTCTTCCAATTCGTCAATACACAAATCATCTTGACCGGAGTCCCAGTCAATGGAATAGTCCTGGGTTCCTCCTTCAGCTTCCACACACAATTCACCATCACCACCGTTGGTTACGTTAATTACTTCTACAGGGCAGTTTAGTGTATCAGGTTCGCTAATTTCAAAATCATAAGCAATGGTGCATCCGTTTTCATCGGTTACACTTACCTGATAA
This sequence comes from Flavobacteriales bacterium, assembly GCA_034408895.1. Classification (GTDB taxonomy): domain Bacteria; phylum Bacteroidota; class Bacteroidia; order Flavobacteriales_D; family Sanyastnellaceae; genus UBA4660. The sequence goes on along the minus strand of JAWXCI010000001.1, from coordinate 6,192 downwards.
GGACCGGGGCACAGGTCGTTGGGTTCAAGTTCTCCCCAGTCAATAGTTCCATTGGGAATGGTTACAGAAGCAGAGCCATTGCATTCATCGGCACACAGGGCGTCATTGGTTTGAAGGTTGGCAAGAACTGGAGCAGGCACAGTGATGAATAGGGTGTCGGTTATCCAGCCGTATTTGTAATACACCTGATAGTTGCCGGGGCCCCAGGTAAAAAATTCTCCATCGGTAACGTTGTCTCCGAAAAAGTAAATTGGTGTATCGGTTGTGTTAAGTACTTGTGATTGTCCCGTACATGCAACAATGGGTTCGAGGTCCAGGTTGACGTCCTGCTCTTGCCAGAGTTCATCATAATAGTATGCGCGATAAACCCATGAACTTTGTTTGGCGTGCCATACCACTTCTCCATCTTCTGTCACTTCTATGATGTGACCTTTGTTGGCAGGAAGTGCTCCGGGAGCTCCACAAACACCGAAACGGTTACCATTTAGCAGTTTTCTTGCCGAGCCCAATATGCCGCTGGCAATGCTGTCATCAATAATATATTCCCAGGTTTTGTATGCCGTGGGTTCTTCGTAATAGGAAATCGAGAATTCCACAAGGCGACTGTGCACACCATCACCCAGGTTGTCGAATACCATGTACTTTTCATCTTCGAGATTTTGGCGATTGATATCGTGCTGTTCAGCAAATCCTGCGTCGTTCTGAAGAGGAATGGTAGGATTGTTTCCACTAATGCTCCAGATAATATCTCCTGTGTTGTAATCAATTTTGTATAGTTGATTTCTTTCCTTGAACGAGATCAAATAGTTGCCGTCATAATCCTGCTTCACGGCATTGCAATGTTGCCAGTTGATGGCTGAGGCGCCAAATAGCGGAGTGAAGAATGCATTTTGATTGCTTGCATTCAAAGCCACCGGATCGAAATAATCGAGCGACCACCATTCCCAAATCATATTGCCCAGCTCATCGAATTCCATGAGGCCTTCGCCAATTACCTGCTGATCCACCACTCCACCAATGGATGAAAAATCATAAAGCCGCACCTCTGCAGCAATGGCCACATAATTTCCTGCTACGTTTTTTATTACATCGTGATGAAAGAAAAATTCTTCATAGGGCGTGCCTGTGAAATCAACCGCTGCAATGATGTTACCCAGCAAGTCGCGTTCTTCCATGCGGTGACATTCCAGCGTGAGGGTGTTGCCATCATCGGTAATGTCCCACATTTCGCAGTTTTGTTGTATGCCAACGCCATCTGCACCGGCATGCCAATCGTACCAAACCACTTCACCCTGGCGGTTAAACATCTGGAGAGTTTTGTCGGGAGTGCTTACTGTGTTAGTCATGTAATAACCCTGCAGGCCGGGTGTGGTGGTATACACATTAGTTATGGTACCCACATCGGGAGGAAGCATGCCTGTGGTCAATAGCTGCCAATCGCTGGTTGCACAATTGAAATCATTCCAGGCCACCACACGCCACTGATAAACTGTATTCTGCACAAAACCTATCAACTGGAATGCGAGCAAGACGGATGGGCCTTCAAGATTGGAATGATAACTTTCTACTACATTGTTTTCGCTGTCCAGCCGATTCCACTCCACGTAGCCCATTACACTTTCATTCGTTTCAACTTCGACATCGTACCTGAGTACATTGGTTACAAATACAGACGAACTGAACGATTGAAATTCGATTTGGGCTGATGCCAATAGCGCACTGAAAATAAAAACCAGGGATAAAATTTTTCTCATCGTAAAAAAATTTGGAGATGATTGTTAAGAGCGCGAATATCCCTATTTGAATTGTGCGAGGCAAATGATTTTTTCAGAATCCTGTGAAAGCCTGACCACGCGTTTTGCTTTTGACTACCGATCGTTCATTTTTGCCGGATAAAAATTTTCACTATGAAAACTATTGTAATTCTTTTTATGCTTGCATTGATCATGTCGTGCAGTCCCAAACTACTTGTACCAACCCAGGTGGATGCTGATCGCGGTCAAAAGACTTTTCCGGGACTTACCTTATCAGAAGTGAACGAAGGAAAGATGCTTTACGAAACCCATTGCGACAAATGCCATCCGCTGAAGAAACCGGAATCGCGCACCGAAATGGAGTGGCACACCATAGTGCCTGAAATGGCGGGCAGAGCAAAAATTGATGAAGTGACTGAATCCAAAATCCTGAAGTATGTGTTGACCATGAGAGAGGCAACGGCACCATCAGGGAAATGATTTTGGTTATCTCATTCGTTACAGTTATTCACGCCCCACTTATTTACATTCAATCCCTCATTTCCGTTCCATGCACCCTAGAATTTTTGCTTTGATATTGTGTATTGCATCTGTAAATGCCTCGGCCTCTTTCACAGGCCTTAGTTATGATTACATTGCTTATGACGCCATAAACGGAAATGTGACCGTTCGGATATATGCGGAATTTAGTAATGCCTCCGACCAACTCACGGCAATTTATGGGAACAACATCACTCCTTTGCAAGTGATTCCATCCGGCACATTTTACCAAAATGGTTTTGGTGGTCCTACTTCACTCACTATCAATCCAGCGTTTTATGCTTTCTTCCCCGATCTGGTTTATGACTCGTGGTTCACCATCGGTTTACAAGATGTAACGGCAAACATGATGGTGACTTTAGGCCTAGACTTCGCAGCTTTTGAAATGGGTGGAAGCATTTCAGAAGCAGATGCAGCAGGCGGGCAGATAACTACGCTGGCTGGCAGTGCACAAAATTTTCCGGTGGCTGGCCGCGTGCTCATTGCACAATTCACAACCAACAATGATGTGGCCATGCTTATGAATTTTACTTGGCGCGATGCTGCAAATACTCTCTTTCAGGCCACTGGAATTACGCTCAACATTAACGGTGGTGATCCCGGATGCAATGATGCCTTTGCTTCCAATTTCGATGCTGCTGCCACCCTAAATGATGGTTCGTGCATTTACCCCGCACCCAGTTACACTGGCATCACAGGGGAACTTGTTGCATACAATTCGTCATCAAACTATTTCAACACCTATCGGGTTTACGCCCACTTCGCTATGGCGGGGGATCAGCTCACGGCATTATTCGGAAAAGATGTTACTCCTTTATCTATCGTCACAACGGGAACATTTTTCCAGCATCCGCTTGGAGCTTTCACTTCTGATGGAATCAACGCTTCACTTTTTAATTCGTTCCCCGAACTGGAATATGATTCGTGGGTAAGTGTGGGTCCACAAAGCGGACCGAATGGTGTGGAAACTATCGGGGTGAATCCTTCTTCATTTGAAAGTGGGGAATCGTTGTTGATCAACGATCAGTATGGGGGCAGTTGGTTTGTTTTTCCGGGAAGCGAACCATTGGCATTTCCCGATACAATGGGTCGTGTGCTCATAGCACAAATCACTGCTGATGATGACATCACTATATCACTCAATCTGCAGTACCGTGCGGCCAACGGAACGGACCCACAGCACCTGGCCCAAACTATTTTCATTGACCACCTGCGAGGCGGATGCACCGATGTTGCTGCCTGCAACTTCGATGCAATGGCAGAGGTGAATGATGGTTCATGCTTTCCACCCATTCTTTATTTTATGGATAATGATGGAGATGGATTTGGAGACCCTTCCGTCAGCTCATCTTTTTGCACTCCACCTGTATCCGGTTTTGTTTTGGATGATACTGATTGTGATGACGGGCGCAACGATGTGCATCCGGGAGCGCCCGGCACTGCCGAAGCAATAGACAACAACTGCAACATGCTGATTGACCCCGAGGAAGAACTTCAGGATTATTGCGCAGGCGATTTTGATGACAACGGTGTGATAAATACCAGCGATCTTCTCCTCTTCATGGCGCAATTCGGGTGCAGCAATTCTTGTGGCAATTTCGATCTTGATGACAATGGTCCGATAAACACCGGAGACCTTCTTTTATTCATGGCCTTGTTTGGAACGAGTTGTCCATAAACCATAGTCCCTGCGGGAATGGATTGAAATTGTTTGTTCTTGTTTCTACTTCGCCATTCTTGAAAGTATAATTTTCGCAAGTTGTTCCGCCTGCACGCGCAACTCGCTCACCGCGGTGCTCTCCCACAATTCTCCTTTAAGGTTTGAACCGAGGGTAAAAAGATTGTTTTGTCGTTCTCCCTTTTTATCCAGCACTTCATAAGTCCTTGTGTTGGTACGGATACCCAGTTTCAATTCGTCCTGCATCACCATACCCTTTTCCATACATCTTGAAAGAAAAGTGTTTTCAAGTTTTGTTATATCCGTTTGGGGGCCTGTGCAGTTTATCACGCGCGACACATTGAGGGTCATTATTGCACCCAGTTTCTTGTCCAGGTATTCCACACTTACGATATTGTTTTTTTCCTCGATGTTCATCAATTTCCCGGCAACTATGTGCAGCTTTTCATCCAGCCGCAATTGTTGCAACCGGTCGTGAATGTGGAGCGGAATGCGGTGGCGCGCCACTCCCCAAAGGTGGCGGAGCCTGGCCATAAAAAGTTTTCTCTCCTGTGCGGTAAGTTTTTGCCATAAGCGCTGGGTGTGCGGCCTCAACGAATCAATAACAGGCTCGGCCGAAATACCATAATGCCTCACTGCTTTCACATGCTTGTTTACCAGCGATACTATCTGGCCCAGCGAAAAATCATCTTGCAGTTCTTCCAGAAATTTCTCATACTTCAACCCGCTGTGGCGGTGCGGAAGTATGTTGAAGCCATTGGGCGAAATCGAAAATATCCCGCCATGAAATCCGTGTTCGAGCAATCCAATAACAGTGTCCACCATGGTGAGTCCGTTGCCGATAATGAGCACAGGCCTCGAGGCATCAACACCGGTAACCGATTCCACTTTCCACGGATTGCGGAAATATTTATTACTCTCAAAAAAAGATGCATTTTTTATGATTGGATTGCCGGGAACATGATTGCCGGAGGCAATAACGCAATAGTCAACCGCCATTTTTTTTCCATCATCCAACAAAATAAACATTTGATGAGCCTTACACTCCAGGTCGGTTGCCAGTCCATCAATGTGCTGGACACTCATTGCAGCGGACGATGCCGCAGGTTGGGCATCGGTCCATATCTGCGCGAGATATTCTCCATACATATAACGTGGCAAAAATGATTGAGCTACCAGCGCGGTGTCCTTCCCCCTATGCGCATCGCGTTTCATTACCCAATCCAAAAAATGATGCGGATGCGTGGCAAAGGCACTCATTTTTTCGGTACTCACATTTAGCAGGTGGCCCTGGGAATAGGGGCTGTAAGCAGTGCCCCGCGCCATGGTTTTTTTTGGGTTGATGATGATGATGTGAAGGGGACAGCGCGCATGCCACAGAAGCTGCACGGCAGTCATCATACCCGCAAATCCTCCTCCTATTATGCCGATGGTTTTCATTCTTCTTTTTAGATGGTGGGCGAAATTAGAGGTGTGATGCAGGTTGTGCTGGAGGCTGCCCTATTCAACATACATGTTTTAAAAACTTGAAGCATGAAGGAAGTGAAGAAGTTAGACCAGAACAACCTCGCTGCCCTTAACCTAATCAAATGAGTATTGCTGAAAAGACATTGTCCCGAAAAGCATAGACGGAGCAAGAGGGAGTGCTTCTTGCTGTCACTATTTCCTTCGTCCCTTAGTTGCTGCAAAATTTTTGCAACCTCTTGTAAACTTCTGCCCGCCCAAAAAAGCATTGTAAAAAAATTTGTCATTCGAGGCATCCTAACTTGTTTACTTTCGTCAAACTTTAAAGGCCAGATTCCAAAACCCTGGCTTAACAACAAACTATCAATTTTTTTAATTAACCAATTCCAAATCAAATCAAGTATGCAAAAAATTTATTCTTTTGCGAGAAGCCGCTCGGGTAGTGGCTTCCGCCCTATGCGCGCAATGGTTGCCATTGCGTTTTTCTTTATGACCAATGCAGTGTTTGCACAAGTTGCCACCTACTCTTTTGCACAATCTGTAGGTCCCTACACTGTTATTGCCGGGGGAACTCAGCATTGGTTCACGCCCTCAGGCACGGGTGTCGTGCCGGATGACAACACAGTGCTTAACGTGGCAATAGGTTTTCCATTCACTTACAATGGAACAGTGTATAACAACGTAAGCATTTGTAACAACGGGTATCTGAGGATGGGTGCTACTGTGACCGGCACGAACTACTCAGGGTTAAATGGC